>NZ_BAAAWD010000007.1:0-1006517 GCF_039534895.1 Streptosporangium longisporum
GGTGAGAGATCAACCGAGGGGAAGGAGGGGTAGAGCAGGGAGGAAGAGGAGGGCGATGAGCACGACACTTGGTAGGAATATGGGTCCTCTGTTCTCGTGATGCGGTGTTGTGGTGCTCATGAGGGTGCCCCGTACACACACAAGGTCGGCGGAGTTCATCCGGCGGCGGCCGGTCCGTCTGAGGGCGAAAAAGACCCCATCACCAGCCGTTCCATTCGGTCGGGCGGGTGAGGCTGTGCTGGGCCGCAGGGAAGTCGCTCCGCCAGACAAAAAAAGCTACTGGGGGGTGAAAAGTCCCCGTGGGCCAGGTCGCGCTGCTTTGGTGTCGCGAGGAAGGGCAGGACCGCGGCGAGCGCGTAGACGCAGAAGTGCTTGCCGTCGGGGAGCCGCAGGTGCGCGCTCCGTTCCAGGGTGAAGCAGTCGCCCACCTCCATCCCGCAGACGGACCTGCCCTCGATGCGGTCGACCACGACACCGCAGGTCGTACAGCTCCATGTCACCACCGGAGGCGCCGTCAGTGCCGTCAGCGCCGTCAGTCCCCTCGGCTCCGGAGGTGCCGTCGGCGACACCTCCGGCGCCGGTGTTCGCGTCGTCGCCCATGCCCGTCCCCTTTCCGGCCCGTGCGGGCCGCGGATCCCTTCCGCCCATGCCGTGTCCTCACCCGTGCCCGGTGAGCAGTTCCGAGTGGTGGTGGACGATGAGCCAGTCACCGCCGACGCGGCGGAGCACGTCGGTCACCCTGCTGTGCTGGGCGGGCCCGCCCGTCGGCTCGGCGACCAGCACGTACCGCGCCACCCCGGTGTCGCCCCACACGTCGATCCGCTTGTCCTCGGCCGCCAGCCGGTCGAGTCCGGGACGGGCGCCCGAGGTGTCCCGCCGTCCCGGTAGGCGTCCAGCTCCGAGCGGGTCCGCAGCGGTCCCCGGCAGATGCGTCTCCCAGGTGGTCACCTCGGCGTGCAGGTGCCGGTCGAACCGGGCGCGGTCGGCGGCCAGGAAGGCGTCGTACATGTCGTCGATGCCCGCGGCGATCGCGGTGGCGTCCGCCCCGGCGTCCGTTGCGGAATCGATTGCGCCGTTGCTCACGGGCCCTCCCGTCCGGTTGCTCACGGTCTCTCCCATCCCGACCGGTCGTCGCGGACGACCCGGCCCGCCTTCATCACCCAGCGGACCCCGCGGAAGGCCGAGGTGGCCTCCAGGGGGTCGGCGTCCATGGCGATGAGGTCCGCGTACTTCCCCGCCTCGACGGTGCCGAGGTCGGCGTCGGCGCCAAGCCAGCGCACCGGGCCGAGCGTCCCGGCGTGCAGCGCCCCGGCCGGGCCGAGCCCGCCGTCGGACATGAACTCCAGCTCCCGCACCGTGGCGTTGGTCCCCTCGAACGCCCAGAACGGCGGCATGTCGCTGCCCAGCAGGACCTCCACCCCGGCGTCGAGGGCCATGGCGTAGCTCTCCAGGTGCCGGGGTCCGGCGCCGAGCGAGCGGCACTGCATCCACCCGGGCACGCCCAGCTCGTCGAAGAACTCCTTGCAGCGGGTGACGAGCAACGTCGGCACCAGGGCCGTCCCGTGCCGGGCCATCAGCTCCGCCACCTCGGGGGTGAGCTGGTAGCCGTGCTCCACGCAGTCCAGGCCCAGCTCGACGGCCTCGGCGATCACCGCCGCCGGTCCGGCGTGCGCGGTGACCTTACGGCCCCAGGCGTGCGCGGTCCGCACGCGGGCGGCCATCTCGTCGGAGAACAGCTGCGGGGTGTCGATCCTCTCGTGCTCCCCGGCGATCCCCCCGGAGATCATGATCTGATGAGGTCCGCGCCGGCCTTGATCTGAGCGCGTACCCCCCGGCGGAACCCGTCGGCGCCGTCGCACTCCAGGGTGTCGCCGCCCTCGTGCCCGTGGCCCCCGGTGCAGACCAGGGCGCGGCCCGCGGTGAAGATGCGCGGGCCACACCACCGCGCGCGCCGACGTCCCATGCGGGACGTCCCCCCAGGGTTTCCCGGTCTGCCACGGCTCTGGGCGACGGCCCGACCCCACCTCGCCACCGGCCCTTCTCGCCGGGCGCCGACCAGGAGCCGACCGGCCGCACCTGGTCGGCGACCGAGAGCCATGGGAGACCGGCTGGCGACAGAGAGCCGGCCAGGAGCCGGCCAGGAGTCGGCCGAGAGCCGGTGGGGCCCCGTCACCCGGTCGTCGATCTCTCTCAAGCGTTCGTGAGGGGCTCCCCGGTGTCCTCGTCGGCGAAGCCGGGCACCCAGCGGATGACCTCCTCGCGGAAACGGGCGGTCGCGCCGAGCTGGCAGAGCACACCGACCCCCGCCGCGTGCACCCGATGGATGAGGACGTAGGAAGGAGGCAGGTTGAGCTGGCGCACCACGTTGCCCGGACGCAGGTCGGTGGCCATGGCGGCCTGCCGCTGGAGCCATTCCCTGCTGAAGGAGAACTCCTCGACCTGGGTCGGCTCGACGTAGGGGGCGAGGAAACCCCGCAGGGCTTCGACGTCGATCTCGATGTGCGGCAGGATGAACCCCTCGTCACGAAGGCCCCGCAGCACGGCCTCCATGTCGCCGTTGTTGAAGATCCTGGTCAGCTTCCCGAAGACGGGCGGGTAGCCGTCGGGCATCCGGTTGACCGCGCCGAAGTCGAGCACGCACATCCGGCCGTCCTCGACGATCCGGAAGTTGCCCGGATGCGGGTCGGCATGGAGCATGCCCACCCGTGCCGGTGAGGAGAACAGGAACCGGACGAGCTGGAGGCCGGCCCGGTCGCGCTCCTCCTGGGTGCCGCCGGTGATGATCCGCGACAGCGGGATGCCGTCGACCCACTCGGAGACGAGCACCTGCTCGTTGGCGGCGATGACGTCGGGGATCAGGAAGTCGGGGTCGTCCTTGAACTCCAGGGCGAAGGCGTGCTGCGCCTCGGCCTCGCGCAGGTAGTCGAGCTCCTCCGCGACCCGCTCGCGCAGCTCGCTCAGCACGGCCTTGATGTCGAGGCCCGGAAGGAGCACCCCGAAGAGCTTGCCCAGCCGGGCGAGCTGGTTGAAGTCGGAGAGCAGGGCCTTCCCCGCCCCCGGATACTGGATCTTGACCGCGACCGTGCGGCCGTCGTGCCAGACGGCCTTGTGCACCTGCCCGATCGACGCGGCCGCGGTCGGGATGTCCTCGAACGACAGGAAGTTCTCCCGCCAGTCGTCGCCCAGCTGCTCGATCAGGACCTTGTGCACGGTCGCCGCGGGTAACGGCGGGGCCGCGTCCTGAAGCTTGGTCAGGGTCGCCCGGTAGGGGCCGGCGACCTCGGCGGGCAGTGCCGCCTCGAAGATGGAGAGCGCCTGGCCGAGCTTCATCGCCCCGCCCTTCAGCTCTCCGAGGACCTTGAAGATCTGCTCGGCGGTGCGTTCCTGGATCTCCTGGGCGACGATCTCGGCGGACTTGCCCCCGATCCGTTTCCCCAGGCCCATGGCGGTGCGGCCGGCGAACCCGATGGGAAGAGCCGCCAGCTTGGCGGAGCGCGCAACGGCGCGGCGCGGAAGGTCACTCACCTTGATTAGCGGCGTGTCCCCCGTACAGCGAGACGCCGCTCCCTCCCTTCGCTGTGGTGTCGTCAGCGACAGGTGGCCGACGCGACCATTGTTAGCGAACCCAACTCGTTGCGAAAGCAACGACATTGAGGATGAACACTCCAGGATCGCCTCTTCCAGCTCCAATCTGGCAATACTTCTACTGTGCTGTTGGTCACAGCCGGTTCGCAGCCGTCGATCAGGGCGAGCGCGTGACCGGCGGCGGACGCGGCCACCAGCGCCGACAGCGCCGCCCCGCACGCGTGTTCTCCTGCGGGGAAGCCTCCGAGCCGGGCACTGACGACCGGCCAGCCGGGGTCACGATCCCGCCGGGTCAGCTCCAGGCAGTTCAGGCAGGTGCTCCGTCCGGGCAGCACCAGCGGGCCGACCGAGCCCGACCCCTCGAAGGCGGTCACCAGCAGGTGCGGGATCTCCCACTCCAGCAGCTCCCTGACCAGGAGGCCGTCCAGCGGCACCACCGGCGCGAGCACCGCCAGGTCGGGCGGCGGGGCTCCGTCGGACGGCCGTGCCGCCCCGTCGCCGGTCCACGCGGTGATCCCGGGGGCCAGCCTCCTGGCCACCGCGACCGCGCCGTCCTGCCTGCTCATCCCCACCTCCGGCCAGCCGAGCCCGCCGGGCACGACGTCCCGGCGACGGGCCGTACCGGGATCGACGACGCAGAGATGACCGATGCCCGACGCGGCCAGCAGGGCGGCGACCTGCGCACCCACCCGGCCAGCCCCGTAGACCCGGATCCGGGCCCGGCGCCTGCGTTCCAGCGTGGAGAGCCCGCCGTCGATCGTGCCGGGGGAGAGGGAGAGCGCGTCGAGATCGGGCTGCAGCCGGTCGCGTTCGGCGATCTCGAGCGTGCGCAGCGGACCGGGACCGGCGGCAGCGTCCTCCACCACGCCCCGGCTGACCAGCAGATCGAGCAGGACCCGGCCGTTCTCCTCACCCAGCCCCGCCGCGGCCGCACCGGCCAGCACGCCCGCGACGTCCCGTACGCCGTCGAGGCTCTCCACCCAGCGGCGGACCTCGGGATCGAGATCGGTCAGCATCACCGAGTGCCGTGAGTGCAGGCCGAACTGCAGGGTGCGTCCGTCCCGGGCGACACGTCGCAGGGCCGGCTTCAGGCGTGGTCTCATCGAACGGTCCTTCGTGGTCGGGGGGAGAAAGGCCCGCGGGACGATCCGTGAAGCGGGCCGGGCGTGCAGCGTGCCACGCCCCCGGAAGATCCCGGACGACTTCTCCCCGACCTGTGGATAACTTTCCGCCCGTGGACACCCATGGACACCCATGGACGCTCAAACACCCGGACGCCCGGATGCCCCGACGCCCGGATGTCCCGACACCCGGCCCCCCGTGGATGCCCCTGGACGACGCCCCGCGTACCGACCCGTCGTGGGTTACGCTCCCCGGCATGGACGAGCTCTTGGTCGAACGGCACGACGACGGTGTCGTGGTGCTCACCCTGAACCACCCCGACCGGCGCAACGCGATGACCGACGGGATGACCGCCCGCTGGCGGGAGACCATCGCCGGGCTCGCGGCCGACAAAGACCTGCGGTGCGTGGTCGTCACCGGGGCAGGGAACGCGTTCTGCTCCGGAGGGGACCTGTCCTGGCTCGCCGAGCGGGGCGCCGAGGACGTGCCCGCCCTGCGCGAGCGCATGCTCGGTTTCTACCGGACCTGGCTGGCGATCGCCGACCTGGAGGTGCCCACCCTGGCCGCCGTCAACGGGGCGGCCGTCGGAGCGGGGCTCTGCCTGGCCCTGGCCTGCGACCTGGTCTACGCCGCCGAGGAGGCCAAGCTGCTCGCCCCCTTCACCTCGCTCGGCCTGCACCCGGGCATGGCGGCCACCTACCTGCTCCCCAGGGTGGCCGGGGTGGCCCTGGCGAGGGAGATATTGCTCACAGGCCGGACCCTGACGGGCCGCGAGGCGGCGTCCGCCGGGCTGGTGACCAGGGCTTTCCCCCGAGCGTCCCTGATGACCGAGGTGATGGAGATCGCGTCGCGCACCGCGGCCAACGCCCCGATCGCCACCCGGCTCACCAAGGTCGCCCTGGCCGGCGGCGGACACGCGGATCTCGGGGCCGCGCTGCGCTGGGAGTCCCTGGCCCAGCCGGTCACCATGGCCTCGGACGACATGATCGAAGGGCTGGCGGCCCAGAGAGAACGACGGCCCCCGCGATTCGGCAACGCGTGAGACGGCCGATATCCAGGTTAATTCGATAAGACGCGGCCATAGTCGATCACTCATGTCGAACAACCGGCGAACAGTGATTGACCAGCGGGAACGTGTTCTACCCTCTGGTGTGAATTCGCCATTCTCGGCTACCGTTCATATGTGCCCCCCGAGACAGTCGAGGTCCGCCGAAGTTCTCGCCGCCGGCGGACGGTTTCTGCGTACCGCGACGGCGAGAAAACGATCGTGCTCCTCCCCGCCGGTCTGAGTAGCACCGACGAGGAACAGTGGGTGCGTCGCATGCTCGATCGACTCGCGGCCAAGGAGCAGCGCAGGCGTCCCTCGGACGACGACCTCCTCGAACGGGCCACCGACCTCTCGACCCGCTACCTGGACGGGCAGGCGACGCCGTCGAGCGTGCGCTGGGTGGAGAACCAGCAGCACCGCTGGGGGTCGTGCACCCCCGACCACGGGACCATCAGGATCTCCACCCGGCTGCGGGGCATGCCGGCGTGGGTGGTCGACTACGTGATCATGCATGAGCTCGTCCACCTGCTGGTGCCGAGCCACGGCCCCCGGTTCTGGGCGCTGGTGGAACGTTACCCCAGGGCCGAGCGGGCCCGCGGCTTCCTGGAGGGATTCTCCACCGCGACCCACGGCTCCCAGGAGGACCACGGCTCCCCGGAGGAGTGGTGACGGAGGATCGGGTGGTGGCCGTCCTGGTCACGCCCTCCGCGGCGGACGCGGCCCCTCCCGGTGTCGACGCCGCCACCTTCCTGACGGCGGTCGCCGAGGACGCCTACGAGCTGGTCGCCGGACTCGACTTCGTCTCCCCGGTCGTCGTCAGCAGCGTCCCGGGCATGGAGGAGATCGTCTGGCCCGGCACCCCGGTCGTGCGGATCCCCGACCTGTCCGGGGTCGCCCTGGTCCAGGCCGCCTTCGCGGCCCTGCCCCACGGCGAGCAGGCGGTCCTGCTGAGCGCGGACGCCCCCGACCTGCCGCCGCTGCTCATCGGCAAGCTCTTCCGCGAGCTCGGCCGGGCAAGGATCGCGGTCTGCCCGGCCGCGGGGGGCGGCGCGGTGGCGCTGGCCGCCCACCTGCCCTACCCGGCCTGGGCCGAGGCCGGTCTCGACGACCCCGATCCGGTCACCGCGCTCCGCGCCTCGGCGCCCGGCAGGCGCATGGTCGCCACCGGGCCCGGCTGGCACCGGCTGCGCACCCCCCGCCGACATCGGCCTCCTCGACCCGGGCCTGGAGGGCTGGGACAACACCCGGGCCCTGCTGTCCGCCTGAGCCCTCCCGGGGTCGTCGGCACGAGCCGGGGTCCGCACGGTGCCACGAAGCCCGCGAACAACGCCCCGGCCCGCGCCGTCCACGGACGTCAGGGCCTGTCTGAGCCCGTCTGAGCCCTTCAAGGCGCCTCGGGACGGGGAAGCCGCAGGTCGGCGAAGACGGCACGGTGATCGGTGCCGGGGACGGTGTGCACGCTGACCTCGTTCACGCCCACCCGCCGGTCCACCACCACGTGGTCGATCGTGATCAGCGGCGGCACGCGGTCGTTCACCGGCCACGTGGGGGTGAGCCCCTCCCCGGCGCCGTCTGCCGCGTCCAGGTAGCCACGGCCCAGGAAACGCCGCATCGCCGCGTGGTCGAGGCTGGCGTTGAAGTCACCGGCCAGGATGCGGATCGTGCCGGGCACGGCCGACGGCAGCGCGTCCAGCGCGGCCGTCCAGTCGTACACCTGCCTGCCCAGCGGCGGGAAGGGGTGCACGTCGACGATCTCGACGGGCGGGGCACCGGGAACGGTCATCAGGGCGGCGGGCATGTTGTGCCCGATCGCCTCGAACAGGTTTTTCCTGGCGGTGAGCGGATACCGGGCGTACAGGCCGCTGCCTCCGGCGCTCCACTCCGGTTCCAGCACCCGGTACGGCATGATCTCGCCCAGCCCGGCCGCGTCCAGCTTCTCGACCATCCCCGGGGTCAGCTCCTGGGTGCTGAGCACGTCGGGCCGCAGCCTCCTGACCAGGCCCATCACCGCGTCGGGCTCGGCGTGCCCGAACAGCGTGTTGATCGTCAGGACCCTCAGGGGCGTCCCGGCCACCGGCTCGGCGGAGCGGAAGGCCCGGGGCAGGACGCTGAGACCGAGCGCCGTGGTGGTGATCAGCGCGACCGCGGTCGCCGTCCGGTTGCGGGACAGCGCGGCCAGCAGCAGCGGCAGCAGCGAACCCGCCGCCACGTACGGGGTGCCCGTCATGAGCTGGGTGGTCAGCGAGTCGCGTTCGAGCCCGGCGACCCGGGCCACCGCCCAGGCGGCGAACGGCGTCACCGCGGCCCACGCCAGGGCACTGGGAATCCGCCAGCGCCGCCGGCGGGTTCCCGGGACGGGGCCCTTGGTCTTCCCGACACCCCTGTCGGTCACGATGTCCACGCTCACGGTGCCCCGATCCACTACGCCCGGCTGACGGAACGAAGATATCCAGCACAAGGTGAGGCAAGCGTAAAACGGTCCAACACCGGCGGAAGCCCGGCATCCACCCGGAACCGGCCCGCACCTGCTCCGGTCCCCGGGCCCGGCCGGGGCTCAGCCGGAGCGCAGGACCTCGCGGGTACGGCGGACCAGACGCCGGGTCGCCTCGTCCGAGAGCTCGGGGATCTCCTCCACCGGGAACCAGCGCAGGTCGAGCGACTCCGCGCTGATCACCGCCTCCACGCCCGCCGGCGCGACCGCCCCGTACTCCACGTCCAGGTGGTAGGTGTGCGGGGGGTGGCACCAGACCACGTGGCGGTCGAGCGCCAGCGGGCCGGGCAGCAGCCGCAGCCCCCGCGATACCGGACTCCTCGACCGCCTCCCGCAGCGCCACCGCCTCCAGGGAGGTGTCGCCGCGCTCGCAGTGGCCTCCCATGGGCAGCCACATCCCGGCCTTGGGGTGCAGTGTCAGCAGGACCCGCTCACCGTCGTGGGAGAGCACCGCGGTCGTGGCCGTCAGGTGGCCGCTGACGCACTCGCGCCACATCGCGTCCTCCTCGGCGTCCAGGTGGTCGAGGAACTCCTTGCGGAGGATCTCCTCCTCCGCGGTGGGAGCCGTCCAGCCGGTGAGCAGGTCGCGCGCTCCGGTGCGCAGGCTCACGCGCCGCCGTCCCTCCTGCCGTCCCCGTCGCCGTCCTTGCCGTCCGCGTCGCCGTCGTCGGCCTTGCCGGTCCGCTCCCCGGTGGCGTCCTCACCGTCCCGCAGGGACGCCTCCAGGGACGACAGGTCCAGCTCGGGCTCGCCCCGGACGAACCGCTCGGGGGCCTCGAGGTCGTCGGCGGTGGGCATCAGGTCGGGGTGGTCCCAGACCGCGTCCCGGCCGTCCACGCCCCGGTCGGCCTCCAGGGCCTGCCACAGGACGGCGGCCTCGCGCAGCCTCCGGGGCCGCAGCTCCAGGCCGACGAGCGTGGCGAAGGTCTGCTCCGCGGGCCCGCCGGTCGCCCTGCGGCGCCGTACGGTCTCGGCCAGGGCCGTCGCCGAGGGGAGCTTGCCGTCGGCGGCCCCGTCCACGACCGTACCGACCCAGCCCTCGACCAGGGCCAGCATGGTCTCCAGCCGGGACAGGGCGGCCTTCTGCCGCTCGGTCTCCTCCGGCTTGAGCAGGTTCCCGCCGCTCAGCGCCTGCTGGAGCTGCTCGGGGTTGTTGATGTCCAGGCCGCGGAGCTGCTCCTCCAGCGCGGAGGCGTCGACCGTGATGCCCCTGGCGTACTCCTCCACGGCGCCGAGCAGGTGCGCGCGCAGCCACGGCACGTGCTGGAACAGCCGGTGGTGGGCCGCCTCGCGCAGGGCGAGGTAGAGCCGGATCTCCTCCGCGGGCGTCTCCAGCCCCTGGCTGAAGGCCGCGACACCCCCGGGAAGCAGGGCGGCGCTGTCGGAGAGCGGCAGGCCGATGTCGGTGGAGCCGATCACCTCGAGCGCGAGCGAGCCGACGGCCTGGCCGATCTGCTGGCCGACCATCATGCCGCCCATCTGCTTCATCATGCCCATCAGCGGCCCCGCCATGGCCTGGGCCTCGGCGGGCAGGCCCGCGGCGCCGAGCGTGCCGCTCATGGTCTCGACCATGCGGGCGGCGATCGGGTCGCAGAGCTTCTGCCAGACCGGGACGGTCTTCTCGATCCACTCCGAACGGCTCCACGCCTGCGGGTTGTTCACCCCGCTCGGCAGGGCCGTGGCCTCGTTCAGCCATAGATCGGCCAGGTTGAGGGCGTCGACGATCTGCCGTCGCTCGCCCTCCATGACACTGGGATCGCCCTCGGCGACCACGACGTGCCGTGCGACGTTCTTCGCCATGTCCCAGTTGACGGGACCTGAGCTCGGCGGGGCGGAGAGCATGTCGGCGAACTGGCGCATCGCCGCCGCGATCTGCTCCGGGTCGCCGAACATGGCGAACGGGTTCTCGTTGGGGTCGTTTTCCCGACCTGGCAAGTCAGTCACCGCTCTACCTCGTGCAGGATGGAGGAGTCCACATCCGCCACGTTATCCGTCGCATGGCGGGTCAGTGCAAAGTGAGGACCCGGTGCCTACCTCGAAACGCTCCCGGCCCCCCGTCGTCGCCGTCACCGGCGCGGCCTCGGGCCTAGGCCGCGCATTCCTCACGAAGGTCGCCTCGTCTGCGGATTTCCGCAGGGTCGTGGCCATCGACGAGCAGCGCGGCGACGTGCCCGACGTCACGTGGCGGGTGATCGACGTCCGAGATCCGCTCTTGGCGAACCGCATATCTGACATCGACGTCCTCGTCCATCTCTCGGTCGACTACACGCTCGGCGCCGACCCGGCCGAACGGCGCGCCTACAACCTGCGGGCCGCCCAGACGGTGCTCACCGCCAGCGCCGCCGCCCGGGTGCGGCGGGTCGTCCTCGTCACCAGCGCCATGGTGTACGGGGCCGCTCCCGACAACCCCGTCCCGCTGCCGGAGGACTCGGCGGTCGCCGCCGAGTCCGACACCGGCGTGGTCGGCGATCACCTGGAGATCGAGGCGCTGGTCCGGCGCTCCCTGCGCAGCCACCCGGGTCTCGACGTGACCGTGGTCCGGCCCGCGACCGTCGTCGGCCCCGGCATCGACAACGTGCTGACCCGCCATTTCGAGTCCCCCCGGCTGCTGACGGTCAAGGGATGCACCCCCCGCTGGCAGTTCTGCCACGTGGACGACCTGGTCTCGGCACTGGAGCTGGCCGCGCTCGGCACGGTCTCCGGCGTGGTGGCCGTCGGCGGCGACGGCTGGCTGGAGCAGGAGCAGGTCGAGGAGATCTCCGGGCTGCGCCGGCTGGAGCTGCCCGCCGGGCTGACCTTCGGCACCGCCCAGCGCCTGCACCGCATCGGCGTCACCCCGGCCCCTGCCACCGACCTGCACTACGTGGTCTATCCCTGGGTGGTCGACTGCGCGGCGCTGCGCGAGGCCGGCTGGAGACCGCTGTGGACCAACGAGGCCACGTTCAAGCAGCTCCTGGAGCTGCGCGGCGGCAGGCACACGGTGGTGGGCCGCAGGCTGTCGGGCAAGGAGGCCACGCTCACCGCGGCCGGCGCAACCGTCGCCGTCCTGGGCACCGCGGCGATCGTCCGCGCCGCCCGCAAGAAGCGCCGCACCTGACGGCCGCGGGAAGGGCGGCACGAACGATCGGGACGAACGAGGCGGAAGGGGCGACGGGGAGCACCGGGGAGCGCAGGGACGCGCCCGGCGAGGGAAGCGACGGTGCCCGGAAGGCCGCCCCGCGAGGGGATCACGGCAGGATGCGCCACCGGGGGCCGTTTCTGCGGGGCGGTACGCTTTGGGACGTGGACGTCATCCGGCTGCTCGGCATTCGCGACGACGCGCTCTCCGTGGACGAGGTGCTCGCCGCCGTCGGCGACCACGCCGCGGGCGGCACGGCCGTCTTCATCGGCACGGTACGGGACCAGGACCACGGCAGGCCCGTCACGGCCCTGTCCTACTCGGCCCACCCGAGCGCCACCGACGAGCTGCGCCGGGTGGCCGAGAAGATCGCCGCGGACTTCCCGGTGACCGCCCTGGCCGCCGTGCACCGGGTCGGCGACCTCAGGCTCGGTGACATCGCGGTGGTGGTCGCCGTGGCCGCCCCCCACCGGGGCGAGGCGTTCGAGGCCTCCCGCAGGCTGATCGACGACCTCAAGGCCCAGGTCCCCATCTGGAAGAACCAGCTCTTCACCGACGGATCCTCGGAGTGGGTGGGGGCCTGCGAGTGAGATCGTCCACCGGATCCGCCGGGTTCGCGGCCTTCGGCGCGGCGGTGCGCGGGTGCGGTGTCCGGACCTGTCGTACGGCATAGGCTTTGTCCATGTCCCGACGAGCGCTGACCCTGATGGTGGCGGGCTTCCTCACACTCACGCTCGCGCTGGTCGGCGCCTTGTTGCCGGTGCCGTACGTGGTGCTGAGCCCGGGTCCGACGGAGAACACCATCGGCGAGTTCGGCGGCAAGCCGGTGATCAGCATCGAGGGGCGCCCGACGTACCCGACCGACGGCAAGCTCAGCCTCGTCACCGTCGCCTACCAGGGCGGGCCGGGCACCCGGATCGACCTGTTCAGCGCGCTGCGCGGGTGGATCGACCCCACCATCGCGGTCGTGCCGGAGGAGACGATCTTCCCTCCGGCGACCACCGCGAAGGAGGTCGAGGAGCAGAACACCCAGGAGATGACCGGCTCCCAGGACGACGCCACCGCGGCGGCGCTGACCGAGCTGAAGATCCCCTACACCTCGGTGGTGACGGTGAACTCGATCGAGAAGGGGCTGCCGGCCGACGGCCGCTTCAAGAACGGCGACGAGATCGTCTCGGTGGACGGCACGCAGGTGGCCGAACGGGAGACCGTCTCCACCACGGTCCGCCGCCACAAGGCCGGCGAGCGGGTCTCCTTCGTCGTCAGGCGCGGCGGGCGGAACGTGACCGTCGACGTCCCGACCACGGCCGGCAAGGACGGCACGCCCATCGTGGGCATCACCATGCGCGTCGGGTACCGCTTCCCCTTCACCGTCAAGATCAACGTCGGTGACGTCGGCGGGCCCAGCGCGGGGATGATGTTCTCCCTGGGCATCGTGGACAAGCTCACCCCCGGGTCGATGACCGGCGGCACGTCCATCGCCGGGACCGGAACGATCACCTCCGAGGGCGACGTCGGGGCGATCGGCGGCATCCAGCAGAAGATGGTCGGCGCCAGGAAGGCCGGCGCGACGGTCTTCCTCACCCCCGCCGACAACTGCGCCGAGGCCGTCAGGGCGATCCCGGACGGGCTCAGGCTGGTCAAGGTCGACACCCTCCACGAGGCCGTACGGGCGGTCGAGGCGATCCGTACCCGCACGGGACCCGTGCCGAGCTGCCCGGCCGGCTGACCCCCTCTCGTCCCACGCCCGGCCGGCCCCCTCCCGTTGATCCCCTCCGGTCGTCGGCGCCCTCCGGTCTCGCGTCCGCCCCGCCTGCGGCGACCGGTCCGGCGGCCCGCGCGGCACGCCCTTCGGCCCCCGGCAGGGCACGGCTTCATTCCGAAGCGCGCCACGGGGCACTCATCGGGCCCCTCGTACGTTGGGACCGGTGGACCCGAGACCGTGCGGGGGTTGTGGCCGGACCGTGCCCGAGAGGCTGAGCCCGCCCCAACTCCCGCCGGTGTAGGTTGCCAGACACGGACCGTGCTCTTACGACAAGGGGTTGGCCTTGAGCTTCCGGACCCCCGGAGCCGGCAGGGCAATGCGCTTGCCCCGCCGGCCGCGACTGCTGCTTCCCGTCGCGATCGCGCTGGTCGCGATAGTGGCGTTGTTCTTCCTTTTCGCCGGTATCTTCACTGATTACCTCTGGTACGACTCGGTCGACTACACGGCCGTCTTCTCCGGTGTGATCGTCACGCAGATCCTGCTGTTCGTGGTCGGTGCCCTGCTGATGGTCGGCATCGTCGGCGGCAACATGCTGCTGGCGTACCGGATGCGGCCGATGTTCGGGCCCGGGATGTTCGGCGGTGCCAGCGGCGCCGACCGGTACCGGATGGCCCTCGACCCGCACCGCAAGCTGATCTTCCTGATCGGCGTGGCGATGCTCGGCCTGTTCTCGGGATCCACGTTCTCGAGTCAGTGGAAGACCTGGCTGGAGTTCGTCAACGCGACGCCGTTCGGCGAGACCGACGCGCTGTTCAAGTGGGACATCTCCTTCTTCATGTTCACCTATCCGTTCATCCGGATGGTGCTGAACTTCCTGTTCGTCGCGGTGGTGCTGTCGGCCCTGCTGGCGGCGGTCGTCCACTACCTGTACGGCGGGTTCCGGCTCCAGTCGCCCGGGGTGCACGCCTCGCGCGGCGCCCGAGCCCACCTGTCGGTGCTGCTGGGCGTCTTCGTGCTGCTGAAGGCGGTCGCCTACTGGGTCGACCGGTACGGGCTGGTCTTCTCCGACCGGGGCTTCAGGCACGGCGCGTCGTACACCGACGTGAACGCGGTCCTGCCCGCCAAGACCATCCTGGCGATCATTGCCCTGATCTGTGCCGTCCTGTTCTTCGCGGGGGTCGTGCGGCCCGGTGGCATGCTGCCCGGGGTCGGCTTCGGCCTGCTGGTGCTCTCGGCCGTCCTGATCGGCGGGGTCTACCCGGCCCTGGTCGAGCAGTTCCAGGTCAAGCCGAACCAGCAGGGCAAGGAGCAGGAGTACATCAAGCGCAACATCGACGCGACACGAAAAGCCTACGGCGTCAACGGCGCCGAGGTGATCGACTACACGGCTCAGGGCGACCCGAGCAAGGTCAACGTCACCGCCGACAGCTCCATCTCCGGCGTGCGCCTGCTCGACCCCAGCCTGGTCGCCAAGACCTACCAGCAGAAGCAGCGGATCCGCGGTTACTACGACTTCCACGAGCCGCTCGACGTCGACCGCTACCCCGACGCGGACGGCACCGTGCGCGACACCGTCGTGGCCGTGCGAGAGCTCACCGGCCCCCCGGCCGAGCAGAACAACTGGATCAACCGCCACCTCGTCTACACCCACGGCAACGGCTTCGTGGCCGCGCCCGGCAACGAGGTCGACAGCGAGGGCCTGCCCAACTTCGACGCCAAGGACATGCCGGTCACCGGCGCTCTGGTGGAGCGGACCAAGCTCACCGAGTCGCGGATCTACTTCGGCGAGGCGCCCGGCTCCACCGAGTACGTCATCGTCGGCGGCACCGGCCAGCAGAAGCAGGAGCTCGACTACCCCGAGAGCGGCGGCACCGGCCAGAAGAACACCACCTACGACGGCAAGGGTGGCGTCCCGGTCGGCTCGTTCCTCAACCGGATGCTCTACGCCGCCAAGTACAGCGAGATCAACCTGCTGCTCTCGGGCGACGTCAACGCGAACTCCAAGATCCTTTACGAGCGCAACCCGCAGGAGCGGATCGCCAAGGTGGCGCCGTTCCTGAGCCTGGACGACAACCCCTACCCGGCCATCGTCGGCGGCAGGGTCGTCTGGATCGCCGACGCGTACACCACGTCCAACGCCTACCCGTACTCCCAGAGCAAGAGCCTGGAGGCGATGACGAGGGACACCATCACCGACCCGCGCCTGGTGGTGCCGCAGCCGCGCGACCAGATCAACTACATGCGCAACTCGGTGAAGGCCGTGGTCGACGCCTACGACGGCACCGTCAACCTGTACGCCTGGGACGAGAAGGACCCCATCCTGCAGACCTGGCGCAAGGCCTTCCCGGGCGTCATCAAGCCGCAGACGCAGATGGCCGCCGAGCTCAAGCAGCACCTGCGCTACCCGGAGGCGCTGTTCAAGGTCCAGCGTGACGTGCTTTCCCAGTACCACATCGCCGACCCGAACGCCTTCTACAGCGGCCAGGACTTCTGGAACGTCCCGAACGACCCCTCCTCGGGCGAGCAGAACGTCAAGCAGCCGCCGTACTACCTGTCGGTCAAGATGCCGAAGACCTCGGCACCGTCGTTCTCCCTGACGACCACGTTCGTGCCGCGCCAGGGACCCAACCTGGCGGCGTTCATGGCCGTGGACGCCACCCCCGGGCCCGACTACGGAAAGCTGCGCATCCTGCGCATGCCCTCCAACACCACGATCCCGGGTCCCGGCCAGGTGCAGAACAACTTCCAGAACAAGTTCTCCGGCGAGCTCAACCTGCTCGGACTGGGCCAGGCGAAGGTCCGCTACGGCAACCTGCTGACCCTGCCCTTCGCCGACGGCCTGGTCTACGTCGAACCGGTCTACGTGGAGATCGCGGCCGCCTCCGGCCAGGAGCCGTACCCGATCCTGCGCCGGGTCCTGGTGGCCTACGGCAGCAAGGTCGGCTCGGCCGACACGCTCAAGGGTGCGCTCGAACAGGTCTTCGGGGGCGGCACGCAGACCGCGCCGCAGGAGACCAAGCCCGACGAGAACCAGCCGGCGGAGACCAAGCCCACGGGCGAGCTCGCCGTCGCCATCGACGAGGTGCAGAAGGCCTACGACAAGGCGCAGAACGCTCTCCGGGAGGACCCGCCGAACTGGGTCGAGTACGGCACCGCCCAGAAGGAGCTCCAAGCCGCCCTGGAGAGGCTCAAGGGCCGCGCCGCGGCGGCGGGGGCGACCCCCACGCCGTCACCGACGTCCGGGACACCCGTGCCCTCGGCGTCCCCGTCGGTGTCACCGTCCGCGACCCCCGCTCCCTCGGTGACACCGTCACCGTCACCGAGTTAGCGGAGGTCATCGGGCCGGGCGTCATCTGATTCGCGTCCACCCCCAAAGCCGGGTAAGCTTCAGGCATACACCGACGCGGGGTGGAGCAGTTCGGTAGCTCGCTGGGCTCATAACCCAGAGGTCGCAGGTTCAAATCCTGTCCCCGCTACGAACGAGACCCCGGTCGCCGGAAACGGCGGCCGGGGTTTCTGCATTTCCCGGCATTTCCCGCACTCCCGGTCAATCGCGACAGGTTCGCACTCCGCGACCGGCCGTCCCCGTGTGTGCCGGGCCTCACGTTCCCGCCGGCCCGGGGCTCGCGATTTCTCCCCGGCGCCTCTTCCGGCGCGCTCGTTCCCGCCCCGATTTGCCGTCGCGACCGAATTGCGGATAGTCTTTGAACACACCGACGCGGGGTGGAGCAGTTCGGTAGCTCGCTGGGCTCATAACCCAGAGGTCGCAGGTTCAAATCCTGTCCCCGCTACCAGAGAGAGGCCCGGATCTCACAGAGATCCGGGCCTCTCGGTTTTTCTGCCCCTACCTGCCCTGGCGGCACGTACGGGCGCCCGGCCCCGCTTCAGGCACGCAGGCGTCGCCCGCGTGCCGACGGGAGTCCCACCCCTGACCGTCCCGGCGACGGACGCTTCAGGACGGCACGCGGCACACGACGGGCGGTCGAGAGGTAGCGTGCCGCTGTGAGTGAAACGTCCGGACCGGTCCTGCGCTGGCGCGTACGCCGCGATCTCCTCATCGTGAAGGCCGTCGCCGCGCTCGCCCTGGCGGTGCTGACCGTGCTGAGCCTCGGCGACCTGCGCGGCATGCTCCTGGCGGGTACCGCGTCCCTGGCCATGGCAGTCCTGGCGGCACGTGACGTCCTGGTCCCGGTACGGCTGACGGCGGACGGGGAGGGCCTCGTCGTGGTGAAGGGGTTCGCCGGATCCGAACGGGTGCCCTGGAGAGCCGTCGAGCGCATCCGCGTCGACAATCGGACACGCTTCACCTCGCGTACGGAACTCCTGGAGATCGACACGGGGGAGGGCATCCACCTGCTCAGCCGGTTCGACCTGGGGGTTCCGTGCCAGGAGGTGGCCGAAAAACTCCGCTCGTTCCGTACGGGGACGTAGACCATCCCGTACTCGGTGATACGCGGGCATGGCGGAGGGGGCGGGACCTTCGAAGGAGCCCGCGGGACGGGAGCCGGAAGGCGCGACCGGGAGGGCGGTTCTCGCTCGCGTCCCCGGGAGCCTCTTGTGCGAACTCCGTCGGGTGGCATTCGGCAAGCCCCGGCCTCAGGCCCTGAGGCCAGGCTTTGAACATCAGGCCCTGACCTCAGGCTCTGGCGCGTACCCGGCGATGTCTGGGAACGAAACTGGGCTTGGGCCGGCGGACCAGCAGGCTCACCTTGTAGAGCGCCCAGCAGGTGAGGAAGAGCCCGAAGGAGACCTGCCCGATCCACGCCCAGGTGGCGGTCTCGACGGCCGCGAACATCACTACACCGGTCCAGACAAAGCCGAAGACGCCCACGAGGGTCGCCGCAGCCCAATTCAGCCCTCGCTGCAACATGCCCGAAGTCTTACAGATCTTGGTTCAAGCCCAGGTCAATGACGCGGAACGCCTCATCGCGGAAGGCTGCGACTTGCTCCCGCGCACCGGCGCGCGCGAGCTCCACCGGTGGTCATCGGGGTCACCCCGAGAGGGTTCTCCTCAAGGGAGGCCAGAAGGGCCGCGGCGGTACGGGCGTCGGCGAGAATCCGGTTCACCTCGTCCTCGGACCGGGGCAGCTGGCCACGCTTGGCGAGCTCGTCGGTCAGGAAGGTCAGGGGCTCCGGGTAACCGGCCTCCTGCGCGGCGACGGTCGCCCGGGCCGCGGTGAGGAGACGCAGATAGTAGGCGCGGAGGGTCGCCTCCCGCATGTGTGCGTCTTCGAGATCGTTCAGCAGAGACCTGGCGACCCTGAGAAGGTCGCCCGGGTGATCGGCCTCCGCGTTGATGTGCGCGCGGATGTCGTCGAACTCCGAGCGGGTCATGGTGCTCACCTCCACGGCGGAGTCAGGATCCTGACCCTTGTGCCTACTTCGTATCCAGAGTCGATTGCGAACGGCTTGACGTCTGGTTGCGCGCCTGGGCTTTCTACGTCTCTCTGAGACGCGCGAGGTCCGGGGAAGGTTGGCAAGTTGTCTCTGTGACATGAGAGTCCTGATAGTGTTCACCACGCAGGACGACGAGCCCCCGGGTCATCACTCCCGGGAAGGCGAACTGTCCGGCGATCCCCTCCTCTGATCACCTCCCTTCGTCGGGGCGTTCGCGTCACGACGGAGACCGGTTGGACATCGACCGGATGTTGGAGTAAGTTAGAGGGGTTGCCCTGGAAGCAGGGCGGTCGACATCCTAGCGGTTGCGACAGGTTCGGGTCGAGGGCCGGGAAAACCGACAGTTTGACACGAATCACGCGGATTCACTAGAATGGTAGTACGAAATGGAACGCCCCTGGCGGTCGGCCCGAATGGGTCCGGTTGGCCGGGTGTACGCGTCCGTTTCTTGAGAACTCAACAGTGTGTTAAAAGCCAGTGCATGAAGCACAACCCTGTCCTAACCACCCTTGCGGGTGGGGGACGGATTCCTTTGGTTGAACATCCATCGCGTTCCCGGGCCTTGTGTTCCGGGGATGGTGGTGGGCTTTCAGCCGGGTAGGACTGTTCAGACATTGTTTGGAGAGTTTGATCCTGGCTCAGGACGAACGCTGGCGGCGTGCTTAACACATGCAAGTCGAGCGGAAAGGCCCTTCGGGGTACTCGAGCGGCGAACGGGTGAGTAACACGTGAGTAACCTGCCCCTGACTCTGGGATAAGCCCGGGAAACTGGGTCTAATACCGGATATGACACATGTCGGCATCGATGGTGTGTGGAAAGTTTTTTCGGTTGGGGATGGACTCGCGGCCTATCAGCTTGTTGGTGGGGTAATGGCCTACCAAGGCGACGACGGGTAGCCGGCCTGAGAGGGCGACCGGCCACACTGGGACTGAGACACGGCCCAGACTCCTACGGGAGGCAGCAGTGGGGAATATTGCGCAATGGGCGAAAGCCTGACGCAGCGACGCCGCGTGGGGGATGACGGCCTTCGGGTTGTAAACCTCTTTCAGCAGGGACGAAGTTGACGTGTACCTGCAGAAGAAGCGCCGGCTAACTACGTGCCAGCAGCCGCGGTAATACGTAGGGCGCAAGCGTTGTCCGGAATTATTGGGCGTAAAGAGCTCGTAGGTGGCTTGTCACGTCGGGTGTGAAAGCTTGGGGCTTAACTCCAGGTCTGCATTCGATACGGGCTGGCTAGAGGTAGGTAGGGGAGAACGGAATTCCTGGTGTAGCGGTGAAATGCGCAGATATCAGGAGGAACACCGGTGGCGAAGGCGGTTCTCTGGGCCTTACCTGACGCTGAGGAGCGAAAGCGTGGGGAGCGAACAGGATTAGATACCCTGGTAGTCCACGCTGTAAACGTTGGGCGCTAGGTGTGGGGACCTTCCACGGTTTCCGCGCCGTAGCTAACGCATTAAGCGCCCCGCCTGGGGAGTACGGCCGCAAGGCTAAAACTCAAAGGAATTGACGGGGGCCCGCACAAGCGGCGGAGCATGTTGCTTAATTCGACGCAACGCGAAGAACCTTACCAAGGCTTGACATCGCCCGGAAAGCTTCAGAGATGGAGCCCTCTTCGGACTGGGTGACAGGTGGTGCATGGCTGTCGTCAGCTCGTGTCGTGAGATGTTGGGTTAAGTCCCGCAACGAGCGCAACCCTTGTTCAATGTTGCCAGCAACATCCTTCGGGGTGGTTGGGGACTCATTGGAGACTGCCGGGGTCAACTCGGAGGAAGGTGGGGACGACGTCAAGTCATCATGCCCCTTATGTCTTGGGCTGCAAACATGCTACAATGGCCGGTACAGAGGGTTGCGATACCGCAAGGTGGAGCGAATCCCTAAAAGCCGGTCTCAGTTCGGATTGGGGTCTGCAACTCGACCCCATGAAGTCGGAGTCGCTAGTAATCGCAGATCAGCAACGCTGCGGTGAATACGTTCCCGGGCCTTGTACACACCGCCCGTCACGTCACGAAAGTCGGCAACACCCGAAGCCCGTGGCCCAACCAGCTTGTCTGGGGGGAGCGGTCGAAGGTGGGGCTGGCGATTGGGACGAAGTCGTAACAAGGTAGCCGTACCGGAAGGTGCGGCTGGATCACCTCCTTTCTAAGGAGCACCGGCCCTTCCACCGATCCCTTCGGGATGGTGGGGGTCCAACGTCACGATCAGGGACGCCTGTTTCCTGCGTGACACGCTCATTAGTGGAGCACTGGCTACTCAACCGGGCCTGATCGGCCGGATCTTGCTAGTACCGCCCTTGGTTCGCCGAGGGAGTGGGAGCGTGAGAGTCGGGGGTCGTCCTGGTTGAACACACTGTTGGGTCCTGAGGAAACGGACACCAGGTGAGCCCGCTGAGGCGGGCTTGCTGTCTGTTTGACCCTCATGCAGGACCGATCATCTGCCAGACCAGCTTGCCTGTTGCTGCCTTTCGAGGCGGTGGGGTGGGTGTTGGTGGCAGGGGTGGTGGGTTGCTGTTTGTTGTTTGAGATTTGCATAGTGGACGCGAGCATCTTTGTGGCCAAGTTTTTTAGGGCACACGGTGGATGCCTTGGCATCAGGAGCCGATGAAGGACGTGGGAGGCTGCGTTAAGCCCCGGGGAGTCGCCAACCAGACTTTGATCCGGGGATGTCCGAATGGGGAAACCTAGCACCAGTCATGTGGTGTTGCCTCCGCCTGAATGTATAGGGCGGTTGGTGGTAACGCGGGGAAGTGAAACATCTCAGTACCCGTAGGAAGAGAAAACAAATAGTGATTCCGTGAGTAGTGGTGAGCGAAAGCGGATCAGGCTAAACCGTAGGCGTGTGATAGCCGGCAGGCGTTGCGTTTACGGGGTTGTGGGACCCTCTTACGGTTTCTGCCGAGACCGTGAACAGTAAGAAATCCTTCCGATAGCTGAAGCTTCTGGGAAGTGGCGCCGTAGACCGTGAGAGTCGGGTAGGCGAAATTGGTTGGACTGTTGGAGGGGATCCCAAGTAGCACGGGGCCCGAGAAATCCTGTGTGAATCTGCCAGGACCACCTGGTAAGCCTAAATACTCCCTGATGACCGATAGTGAACAAGTACCGTGAGGGAAAGGTGAAAAGCGCCCCGGTGAGGGGTCGTGAAATAGTACCTGAAACCGTGTGCCTACAAGCCGTAGGAGCGTAAACACTTTTCGGAGTGTTTGTGATGTGACTGCGTGCCTTTTGAAGAATGAGCCTGCGAGTTATGGTGTGTGGCGAGGTTAACCCGTGTGGGGGAGCCGTAGCGAAAGCGAGTCTGAAGAGGGCGTTTGAGTCGCATGCTGTAGACCCGAAGCGGAGTGATCTAGGCATGGGCAGGTTGAAGCGCGGGTAAGACCGCGTGGAGGACCGAACCCACCAGGGTTGAAAACCTGGGGGATGACCTGTGTTTAGGGGTGAAAGGCCAATCAAACTCCGTGATAGCTGGTTCTCCCCGAAATGCATTTAGGTGCAGCGTCGCGTGTTTCTTGCCGGAGGTAGAGCACTGGATGGCTAATGGGCCCGACAAGGTTACTGACGTCAGCCAAACTCCGAATGCCGGTAAGTGAGAGCGTGGCAGTGAGACTGCGGGGGATAAGCTCCGTAGTCGAGAGGGAAACAGCCCAGACCACCGACTAAGGCCCCTAAGCGTGTGCTAAGTGGGAAAGGATGTGGAGTCGCAGTGACAACCAGGAGGTTGGCTTAGAAGCAGCCACCCTTGAAAGAGTGCGTAATAGCTCACTGGTCAAGTGATTCCGCGCCGACAATGTAGCGGGGCTCAAGTACACCGCCGAAGTCGTGGCATTCACACTTTTAGTCTGGCAGCTTGTCTGTCTAGGTGTGTGGATGGGTAGGGGAGCGTCGTGCGGCCGGGGAAGCAGCGGAGTGATCCAGCTGTGGAGGCCGTGCGAGTGAGAATGCAGGCATGAGTAGCGAATCAGAAGTGAGAAACTTCTGCGCCGGATGACCAAGGGTTCCTGGGGCAGGCTAATCCGCCCAGGGTAAGTCGGGACCTAAGGCGAGGCCGACAGGCGTAGTCGATGGACAACGGGTTGATATTCCCGTACCCGCTACGATGCGCCAATACTGAATCCAGTGATACTAAGGGTCCTTAAGTCCCCTGTTGGCCTTCGGGCTTGGGGTGAGGCTGAACGCCTGGCCTGAACTGGTAGTAGGTAAGCGATGGGGTGACGCAGGAAGGTAGCCCAGCCCAGGCGATGGTTGTCCTGGGGTAAGCATGTAGGACGTGTTGTAGGCAAATCCGCAACGCATTAAGTCTGAGATGTGATGCCGAGCCGATTGTGGCGAAGTGGGTGATCCTATGCTGCCGAGAAAAGCCTCTAGTGAGTGTCGTGGCGGCCCGTACCCTAAACCGACTCAGGTGGTCAGGTAGAGAATACTAAGGCGATCGGGTGAACTGTGGTTAAGGAACTCGGCAAATTGCCCCCGTAACTTCGGGAGAAGGGGGGCCTTCGCTGGTGATCACACTTGCTGTGTGAGCTGGTGGGGGTCGCAGAGGCCAGGGGGAAGCGACTGTTTACTAAAAACACAGGTCCGTGCGAAGTCGTAAGACGATGTATACGGACTGACGCCTGCCCGGTGCTGGAACGTTAAGGGGACCGGTTAGTGGGGTTTACTCCGCGAAGCTGAGAACTTAAGCGCCAGTAAACGGCGGTGGTAACTATAACCATCCTAAGGTAGCGAAATTCCTTGTCGGGTAAGTTCCGACCTGCACGAATGGCGTAACGACTTCCCCGCTGTCTCAACCGCAGACCCGGCGAAATTGCACTACGAGTAAAGATGCTCGTTACGCGCAGCAGGACGGAAAGACCCCGGGACCTTCACTATAGCTTGACATTGGCGTTTGGAACGTCTTGTGTAGGATAGGTGGGAGACTGTGAAGCTGTCACGCTAGTGGTGGTGGAGTCATTGGTGAAATACCACTCTGGTCGTTTTGAACGTCTAACTTCGGTCCGTGATCCGGATCAGGGACAGTGTCTGGTGGGTAGTTTAACTGGGGCGGTTGCCTCCTAAAGAGTAACGGAGGCGCCCAAAGGTTCCCTCAGCCTGGTTGGCAATCAGGTGTCGAGTGTAAGTGCACAAGGGAGCTTGACTGTGAGACCGACGGGTCGAGCAGGAGCGAAAGCTGGGACTAGTGATCCGGCGGTGGCATGTGGAAGCGCCGTCGCTCAACGGCTAAAAGGTACCCCGGGGATAACAGGCTGATCTTCCCCAAGAGTCCATATCGACGGGATGGTTTGGCACCTCGATGTCGGCTCGTCGCATCCTGGGGCTGGAGTAGGTCCCAAGGGTTGGGCTGTTCGCCCATTAAAGCGGTACGCGAGCTGGGTTTAGAACGTCGCGAGACAGTTCGGTCCCTATCCGCTGCGCGCGCAGGAGACTTGAAAGGAGCTGTCCCTAGTACGAGAGGACCGGGACGGACGAACCTCTGGTGTGCCAGTTGTTCCGCCAGGAGCACGGCTGGTTGGCTACGTTCGGAAGGGATAACCGCTGAAAGCATCTAAGCGGGAAGCTCGCCTTGAGATGAGGTCTCCCACCACGAGAGTGGGTAAGGCTCCCGGGAGACGACCGGGTTGATAGGCTGGAAGTGGAAGCGCAGTAATGTGTGGAGCTGACCAGTACTAATAGGCCGAGGACTTGACCACAAAGCATATGCTCGCGTCCACTAGGCAATTCTGAGACAACAAACAGTGTTTGTGTGTTTCATAGGGTTACGGCGGTTATGGCGAAGGGGAAACACCCGGTTACATTCCGAACCCGGAAGTTAAGCTCTTCAGCGCCGATGGTACTGCACCGGGGACGGTGTGGGAGAGTAGGTCACCGCCGGACAATCTTTTTGAAGGCCCCCACCATTGGTGGGGGCCTTCGTGTTTCCGGGAGTCTCCCACCCCCTCCTGCCAGGGATTGGTTCCTTTCCCCCGAGGATTCTTTCCGGGGTGGTTCTTCCCTGCTATTGGTTCGACGTCGACCCTGGATCGTTCACCGCGGCCGTTGGTCAGCCGTTCCTCAGTCGTTCGGCGACCTCGGCCATCACCAGGGGGTTCTGGTACTCCCTCCACAGGACGACCTTGCCGTCTCGCGCCCTGAGGACGCCGATGAACGATGAGGAGGCCCGGTGCCCCGTGGCGACGACGGTACCCGTGAGCTCGTACTCGACGACGATCACTCCGGGGTCGGCGGTCTCGTGGATCACCACGTTGCGGATCTCCTCCAGCCGGTACTGCCGGGCGAAGGCGGCCTGCTCCGGGCCGGTGAAGCGACGGATCGCCTCCGGTCCCTCCAGCCGTCGGGGTGTGCCTTCGGTGGCGAAGGGGATCTCGATGACGGCGTCGTCGGCCAGTTCGTCCGCGATGCCGCCGGTGTTCTCCATCCAGTGACGTCGCATGCGGTCGAAGAGGTCGACAGGGCCGGGGACGAGAATGGATTCGGGCATGGTGGATGATCCCTTCGGGGACGGCTACTAAGGTGAGTGGAAGCTCACTTCTATGATCGTGAGTCGACACTCACTTTGTCAACGTCGCGTCGTCGCACCAGGCACCAACGTCGGCCTCACCCGAAGCCGGCGTCTTCCCGCGTCGGCGTCGCGCCGGCCTCATGTCATCGGCCGTGCGGCGTCACCCGGATGCCGGCCCGGTGTCGCGTTCTGAAGCATCGTGGAGAGGGTGGAGCCCATGACCCCGGCGAAGTCGTCATCGGACCGTACGGACGATCCCGGCGGCGCGAGGCCGCTGCGTGCGGACGCCCGGCGTAACCGGGAACGCATCATCGCGGTGGCCGAGGCCGTCTTCGCGGAGAAGGGGCCCTCGGCGTCGACCGAGGAGGTCGCCGCCCGCGCGGGGGTCGCCATCGGCACGGTCTTCAAGCACTTCCCGACCAAGCAGGCCCTGCTGCAGGCCATCATGAAGGGTCTGCTGGAACGGCTGACCGAGGAGCTGTCCGCTCTCGCCGCGGGATCCCGCCCCGGTGAGGAGTTGTTCGACTTCGTCGCGGGCGTGGTCGAGCAGGCGGCGCAGAAGAGGACCGTCGTCACCCTGCTGGCCGAGACCGGCGTCGACCTCCAGGTCGCGGGTCCGCTCCAGCTGCTGCGCGACGGGATCGAGACGCTCCTGGTCCGTGCGCAGAAGGCCGGGACCGTCCGGGAGGACGTCCGGCTCGACGAGGTGCTCGCCCTGCTCACCGGCCTCTGCCACGGGGCGCTTCACGCGGGCTGGGACACCGACCTCCAGCGCCGTACGCTGGCCATCGTGTTCGGGGGGTTGCGGGGTCAGCCGGACGCGGCGCGCAGCAGGGGTTCGATCCGGTAGGGGACCTGGATCGAGAGGGCGATCGTGGTGTCGGTCCGCTGGACGGCGGGGGAGGCCAGGATGCGGGCGATGATCTCCTGAAGCTCGGGCGTGCCGCGCGCGACCACCCGGCAGAGCAGGTCGGCCTGGCCGCTGGTGCCGTACACCTCCAGGATCTCCGGTACGGACTCAAGGGCGCGTACGGCCTCGTTCAGCCGGCCCTGGGCGATCTGCAGCGAGACGAACGCCAGGATCGGGTATCCGGCGCCCTCGGGGGTGACCGTGGGGCCGAAGTCGGCGATGACCCCGCGGGCCGTGAGCTTCTCGACGCGGGCCTGCACGGTGCCGCGGGCCACGCCGAGCAGGCGGGCCAGCTCGGTCAGGCCGATGCGCGGGTGGGCTCGCATGGTGATCAGGAGGCGGCCGTCCAGTTCGTCTATCGACATGATTCCGAGGATCGCACCGGATTGGTCGATTCGACCAGTCCTTCCGGGTGGTCGCCGTACGTTCTTGAGCGGATCGCCCAGTAGAACCGGTCGCTCTTGTCAACGATTCGAGAAATTGCTGTCATTTCCTACATGTTCGAGGAAGCGCAGTATTTCGCACCGGTGGCGACCCGTGACGACGGCACGATCGAGGTCGAGCTCGGCGCGGGTCATCCCGGTTTCGCGGACCCGGTCTACCGCGCTCGCCGTAACGCGATCGCCGCGCTCGCGGTGGGCTACGTACCGGGTACGCCGATCCCGACGGCCGAGTACACCGACCAGGAGCACGAGGTGTGGGCCCTGGTCAGTCGTGAACTCGCCCTCAAGCACCAGAAGTACGCCACCACCGAGTACGTGAACGCGACGGAGCGGCTCAGGCTGCCGACCGAGCGCATCCCGCAGCTGCAGGAGGTCGGGGACCTGCTGGAGCCGCTGACCGGGTTCCGGTACGTGCCGGCCGCCGGTCTGGTGCCGCTCAGGGACTTCTACGGGGTGCTGGCCGACGGCCTCTTCCACTCCACGCAGTACATCCGGCACCACTCCACGCCGCTGTACACGCCGGAGCCGGACGTGATCCACGAGGTGATCGGGCACGCCAACGCGCTCGCCTCCGACCGGTACTCCCGGCTCTACCGCCTGGCCGGGCAGGCCGCCCGCCGGGTGGAGGGCAAGGAGGCCCTGGAGTTCATCTCGAAGATCTTCTGGTTCACGCTGGAGTTCGGCGTGATGACGGACCAGGGCGAGCTGCGGGCGTACGGCGCGGGCATCCTGTCCTCCTACGGGGAGATCGAGGAGTTCCGGGGGATGGACATTCGTCCGCTGGACATCGCCGCCATGGGCACCACTCACTACGACATCACGAAATATCAGGATGTGCTGTTCAGGGCGGAGTCGCTGGAGCACCTCGAGGACGTCGTCGGAGGGTTCTGGGAGACCTGCGACGACGAGAGCATCGCGCGGCTGACCGCCGACGCCCGCTGAACGACGGGATCGTCGCCCTGCCGGTGGCGGGCGGCCGGAGGTGACACCACACCGGCCGCCCGCCACCGGCAGGGCGACACCACCTCGGCCGCCCGGCCGATCCCGGGAGGTGACGCCGACGCTCGCCCGGCCGGGCGCCGGTCACCGGTGGCCGGCCGAGGACGAAAGGGGACGATCGGAGACGACCGGGGTGAGATCGTCCCCCGGTTAATCGCCGTCGTTCGGCAAGGCCGGGCATCGATCCGGTCCGACATTCCCTGGCTCATGCCCTGATTGGGGCTAGGTTCCCCTTCATCGTCTTCCTGTCACTCTCGGTTGGACATATCCCGATCGCGACGTCATGGGAGAGCGGTGGGATGTGATGGCAAGAGCCGGTAGCCGGATGGCCGGGGCCGTGATCCTGGTGGCCGCCGCGCAGGTCGGCGGGTGCGGTGTGCACCGGGATCCGTCGCCGGTGGGCCTGTCCTCGGTGACCCCGTCCTCCACGCCTCAGGTGGCACCGACGCCCCCGATGTCCACGGCGTCCCCGACCGGGCCGTTCCTGGCCGCGGACCCCCTGCCCGTCTTTCCCGGCACCGCGCCGCCGTCCGCCTCCGGCAGGGTGCCGGACGCCGAGCCGCCGCGCTTCCACGCCGGGAGGCTGAGTCGCAGGCTGGACGCGTTCCTGGCGGCGTACGGGGGGCGGACCACCCTTTCGGTTCGGGACCTGACCACGGGTCGGCACTACCGCTACCACCGGGCCCTGCGGCTGCCGACGGCCAGTGCGTCCAAGATCGGCATCCTGGCGGCGCTGCTGCTCGAGACGCGGTGGCGCGACCTCGACCGGCGTGCCAGGTCCGACGCGCGCAAGATGATCCGCTTCAGCGACAACGGCGCGGCCGACCGGCTGTACGAGCGGATCGGCCTGGAGAACGGCCTGGACGTCGCGAACCGCAGGCTCGGTCTCAGGCGGACCCGTACGCCCGGCGGCCGGTGCGTGAACCTGTACTGCTGGGGCATCACGCAGACCACCGCCGAGGACCAGACCCGGCTGGTCAGGGCGCTGGCCACGGACAGGAGCCCGCTGGAGCCCGCGACACGCCGCAGGGTGCTCGGGCTGATGGAGAGGGTCACCCCCGACCAGAAGTGGGGGATCAGCGCGGGCGCGTGCGAGGGGGACCGCGTGGCGCTGAAGAACGGCTGGCTGCGGCATGTGGCGAACGGGCGCTGGGTGGTGGTCAGCGCCGGGCTGATCCGCGGGCACGGGCACGACTACGCGGTGGCCGTCCTCACCGGGGACGGCCTCAGCATGGGAGCCGGCATCGCCAAGATCGAGGGTGTGGTCGAGCGCGTCATGGCCGCCTTCCGGGGCGGGCTCGGCTGCCGGGCGGGCGAGGGCGGCGAAAGCGGCGAGGGCGGCGAAGGCGCAGCCGGTGGACGAGGCGAGGCCGGTGAGGTGCGCAGGGCCGGCACGGCCGACGAGGACTGAGCAGTCGCCGAGGGCTGGGCAGCCGACGAGGCCTGAGCGGCCCGTGAAGTGGCCCATGGAGCGGCCACGCCGGGCCCCCCGGGGGAGCTCCGCTTCCGGAACGTGCCCCCGCACCGCTCCGGAACCGCTCCGGGGCCATGCCGGAGCCGGCCCGTGGGGCGCGATGTCGTCCCGCGAGCCGTGAGACCCGGGGCCCGATGGCACAGCGTGGCGCAGCGTCCGCCGGTGTCCGGTCAGGAGGCTCTGGCCGTCAGGCGGTACCCCACTCCCCGGACGGTCTGGATCAGCCGGTCGTCGTTGTCGCCGAGGCGGGCGCGGAGGCGCTTGACGTGCACCGCGATGGTGTTGGTCGAGGTGGTGTCGGTGGAGTGCCAGACGTGCCGCATGATCTGCTCCCGCGTCACCGTGCGGTGGGCGTTGCGCATCAGGTAGTGCAGCAGCTCGAACTCACGCAGCGGCAGGTGGACGATCCGGCCGTCGACGCTCACCTGGTAGGCGTTCACGTCCAGTTCCACCCCGCCGACAACCAGGGTGCCGCGGGTGGCGGAGTCGCCGCTGAACGCGGCGTGGATGAGCGGCAACAGCTCGGGCACCCGGTACGGGCGGGCGACGCACGCGGTGGCCCCGGCCGCCAGTGCCTGAACGGCCTGCTGGGCGTGGCCCTCGCCCACGCCCAGCAGAACGGGTACGGCCCTGGTGAGCCGTACCGCGCGGACGAACTCGACCGCGCCGATGACCGGTAGAGAGGCACTGACGAGAACGACGTCGGGCCGGAACGCCCCGGCCTGCAGCAGTGCCTGGGCGCCGTCGGTGACGGCCATGACCTTCACCCCTTCGCGTTCCAGGGTCTCTGCGAGGTCATGGGCCATGGCGGCTTCCGGATCGGCCACCAGCAGCATGGGCGCCGTCCGTGTGTCCTCGTCCACCTCGGGTGCCGTTTGCGGCTGGATCACCCGGATCCTCCAATGGGTTAGCCGAAGCGGCCGGTGATGTAGTCCTCGGTCCGCTTGTCGGTGGGGTTGGTGAAGATGCGGCTGGTCTCGTCGAACTCCACCAGCCGGCCGTGCCGTACCCCGGCCTCGTCCACCTCGGCCGTGAAGAACGCCGTGCGGTCCGAGACGCGGGCGGCCTGCTGCATGTTGTGCGTGACGATCACGATCGTGTAGTCGCGCGTCAGCTCCTGCATCAGGTCTTCGATCTTGGTGGTCGCGATCGGGTCCAGGGCCGAGCAGGGCTCGTCCATCAGGATCACGTCGGGCTTCACCGCGATCGCCCGCGCGATGCACAGACGCTGCTGCTGGCCTCCGGAGAGGGACAGCGCGTTCTGCTTGATCTTGTCCTTGACCTCGTCCCAGAGCGCGGCCTTGGTCAGCGCGCCCTCGACGATGTCGTCCATGTTGCCCTTGACCCCGTTGACCCGGGGGCCGTAGGCGATGTTGTCGTAGATCGACTTGGGGAAGGGGTTCGGCTTCTGGAAGACCATGCCGATCCGGCGGCGGACCTCGATCGGGTCCACGTGGTCGCCGTACAGGTCCTCGTCGTGGTAGAGGATCTTGCCGGCCGCGCGGGCGCCGGGGATGAGGTCGTTCATCCGGTTGAAGCAGCGCAGCACGGTGCTCTTGCCGCAGCCGGAGGGGCCGATCATGGCGGTGATCTCGCGGTTGCCGATGGTCAGGTCGACCCCTCGCACCGCCTCGTAGTCGCCGTAGAAGACGCTGAGCCCGGAGACGGTGAAGACCGGGTCGAGGGCCTCGATGGTACGGGGGACTTCGGGTCCGCGCACGTTCACATTCGGCACGGAAATTCCAATCTCGGACATTTCTTTCCTCACCAGCGCTTCTGGTAGCGGTTACGGAGCCAGATGGCGACCGAGTTCATCAGGAGCAGGATCGCCAGCAGGATCACGATCGCCGCCGCGGCGAGGATGGCGAACTCCTCCTGGGGACGGCTGATGAAGCTGTAGATCTGCAACGGCAGGACGGAGAAGCTGCTCCACACGCCCTCCGGGTTGAACCGGACCAGTGTCGCGGCGCCCAGCATCAGGAACGGGGCGGCCTCGCCGATCGCCCGGGAGAGCGCCAGGATCGAGCCCGTCGCGATGCCGGGGATCGACGCGGGCAGCACCTGGCGGTAGATGGTCTGCCACTGGGTGGCGCCCAGCGCCAGCGAGCCCTCGCGGATCGACGGCGGCACCGCGCGGATCGCCTCACGGGCGGAGATGATCACGATGGGCAGTACGAGCAGCGAGATGGTGACCGCGCCGGTCATCACGGTGAAGCCGAATTGCATCCAGCGGGCGATGATGCCCAGGCCGAGGATGCCGTAGACGATCGAGGGAACGGCCGCCAGGTTGGAGATGTTCAGCTCGATCAGCCGGTTGTACCACTTGGTCTTGTCGGCGTACTCCTCGAGGTAGATCGCCGCGAGGATACCGGTGGGCAGGGCCATGACCGCGGTCAGGCCGATGATCCACAGGGTGCCGAAGATGCCCGACTGGATGCCCGCGGTCGCCGGGCGGCGGATCGAGGGCTGGTTCTCCCACAGGACCGAGTTGAGCCTCGGCCAGCCCTCCTCGACCACGTAGATGAGGAGCATGGCCAAAAACAGCAGTGCGATGGCCAGGCTGGCCATCAGCGCGATGCGGAAGAGGTGTTCCTTGAGCGGGCGTCCCTTGCTCGCGAGCTGCACGGCGGAGCGCGGGGTGGTGAGGATGGCCATCAGTCGTAGACCTCGCGATACTTCTGGACCATGCGGGCGCTGAAGTAGTTCATCGTGAACGTGATCACGAAGAGCAGGGAGCCCACCGCGAAGATGGTCTTGTAGGCGATCGAACCGACCGAGGCGTCGCCGGAGCCGGCCTGGGCGATGAAGGCCGCCATGGTGGCCATCTCGTCACCCGGGTAGAGCGTGAAGACCGACTTGAACCCACCGGCGATGGCCACGATCATCGTCTCGCCCGCGGCCCGGGAGACCGCCAGGATGATGGCGGCGACGATTCCGGAGAACGCGGCGGGGACGACGACGCGCACCGAGGTGAGCATCTTGGAGGCGCCGAGGGCGTACGAGCCCTCGCGCAGGCCGTTCGGGACCGCGGCCATCGCGTCCTCCGACAGGGACGCGACGATCGGGATGATCATCACGCCGACCAGGAGGCCCGCGGCGAGCGCGTTCTTGCCGTCCAGGTTCAGGAACGGGAAGACGTCCCTCAGCAGCGGGGTGACGAAGGTGAGGGCGAAGAAGCCGAAGACCACGGTGGGGATGCCCGCGAGGACCTCCAGCACCGGCTTGAAGATCTTACGGGTCCTGGCGGAGGCGTACTCCGACAGGTAGATCGCGGCGGCCAGGCCGAGCGGCACGGCGACCACGACGGCGATGAGGGTGATCTCCAGCGTCGCGACCAGAAGCGGCCACACACCGAACGACGGCGGGTTGAACAGCGGCCCCCAGTTGGTCGAGCCGAAGAACTCTCCCAGGCTCACCGCGGCGAAGAACTCGATCGTCGGTTCGAGGAGGGCGATGACGATGCCGACCGTGGTCGCCACCGACACCATGGCCGCGGCCAGCAGGACGACCTTGATGACGGACTCGCCGTAACGCGGGCGCGACCGCGCCAGGGACCCAGAGGTCCCCGGAGCGGTCGTGCGGTGCTGTGCGGACATCAGCCGGCGCTCTTCAGCGAGGTGATGTCGGTCTTGAGCTTGGCCTCCTGCTCGGGGTTGAGCGGGATGAACTTCGCGTCCTTGGCGATCGCGTTGATGTTGCCGGCGTAGAAGTCGAGGAAGGCCGCGACCTCGGGCCGCTTCACCGCGGTGGTGGAGGGGTAGATGAACAGCGAGCGGGCGAGCGGGGTGTACTTGCCGCCCTGCGCGCTCTCCACGCTCGGGGCCACGCAGCCCTCGCCGGAGTCGATCTCCAGCGCCTTGAGCTTGGCGGCGTTCTCCTCGAAGTAGGTGAAGCCGAAGTAGCCCAGGCCGCCCTTGGCGCCCGCGACACCGGTGACGATGTCGTTGTCGTTCTCGCTCGGGCTGTAGTCCTTGCGGCTGGCGCCCTCTTCACCGTTGATCTCGTCGGTGAAGTAGTCGAAGGTGCCGGAGTCGGTGCCGGGACCGTAGAGCTTCAGCTCCTCGGCCGGGAACTTGGCGTCGACGTCCTTCCAGGTCTTGACCTTGCCCTCGGCCGCCGGCTCCCACATCTTCTTGAGCTGGTCGGTGGTGAGGCAGGTGGCCCAGGTGTTCTCCTTGGAGACCACGACGGTCAGCGCGTCGACGGCCACCGTGAGCTCGGTGAACTTGATGCCCTTGGCGTCACAGGCCGCCTTCTCCTCGTCCTTGATCGCACGGGAGGCGTTGGAGATGTCGGTCTCGCCGGCGCAGAACCGCTCGAAGCCGCCGCCGGTGCCCGAGGTGCCGACCGGCACCTTGACCTGGGGCTGCTCCTCGCTGAAGAGCTCGGAGGCCGCCTGGGTGAGGGGGGCCACGGTGCTGGAGCCGTCGATCTTGATCTCGCCGCTCAGCTGCGCGCCGCCCTCGCCGCCAGCGGCAGAAGGGTTCGCGGCGGTGGTGCTGCCGTCACTGCTGGGCTTGGCGTCGCCACCGCAGGCGGCCGCGAGCGAGACGACGAGCGCGGCCGTCGCCACCGCGCTGAGACGGCGCTGTCCACTGGTCACGGTATGTTCCTTCTCCGTAGTGAGATCTGTTCTCGATGACTCCGATGAAACCGGGGCAAAGTGAACGGAGATGAAACGAGCCATGACCGGGGCCGGAAGAGGTGAGCCCGCGGGTGTGAATATCGCGGCTTGGCCGGGGGCATGACACCGGTTTCCGGAGCGCGGCGGACGTTCAAGAGGCCGTGACGGCTCCATGGCCCGGACGTGGTGCGCGGGGTGGCAGGGGATGACCCGGTGGGTGAATCCGGCCTGGTCGGGACGGATGAGGGCCGTGATGCGGGGACGGGGCCCCGGGTGCGGGACGCGGGTGCCCTGGGGACGGGCGGGAGAGCGGCCGGACGGGCCGGTCCCGGTGCCGGGGACTTCGGCCGCCGGTCACGTCCGGTGTACCGATCCGTTCACCTTCCGGACATCCGGGTGAGCGAGCGGGGTCCGGCCCGGGCCGTCGCGTACCGGCGACGGGTTCCTGCGGAGGAGGGGGGCGAGAGCCGGGGACGGACCGTCCTGAAGGGAGCGGACGGAGACCGGTGACGGACCGTCCGGAGGGCGTCAAATGGGCGTCAGACGGGAAGGGTCAGCGGCCCGGAGCCGAGGCGTTCGAGCACCGCGCCGTGCAGGGGACCGTTGCTGCACAGCAGGCTGCCGCCGTCGATGTCGGGGACGCCCGACAGGTCGGTCCAGATGCCGCCCGCCTCCTCGACGATCACGGTCAGGGCCGCGATGTCCCAGGCGGAGAGCTCGGGCTCGGCCGAGACGTCGACCGCGCCCTCGGCGACGAGCATGTGCGACCAGAAGTCCCCGTAGGCGCGGCTGCGCCAGACGGAACGGTTCAGGTCGAGGAACGCGTCGAGCTTCCCTGCCTCCTCCCAGCCGCCCAGGCTGGAGTAGGAGAACGAGGCGTCCTGCAGGGAGGTGACCGAGGAGACCTGGCAGCGGGTGGCCTTGGTGAGGCTCCTGCCGGTCCAGGCGCCGCTGTCGCGGGCGGCCCACCAGCGTCGGCCCAGGGCGGGTGCCGAGACCAGGCCGACGACGACGCGTCCCTGGTCGAGCAGGGCGATCAGGGTGGCCCAGACGGGCACGCCGCGCACGTAGTTCTTGGTGCCGTCGATCGGGTCGATGATCCACGAGCGCTCGCCGCGGCCGCTCTCGCCGAACTCCTCGCCGATGACGGCGTCGCGCGGACGGGCCCGGGAGAGGGTGTTGCGGATCGCCTTCTCGGCCGCCTGGTCGGCGTCGCTCACCGGGGTGAGGTCGGGTTTCGTCTCCACCCGCAGATCCATGGCCTTGAACCTGCGCATGGTCAGATCGTCGGCGGCGTCGGCCATGACGTGCGCCAGGCGAAGATCGTCGTTGTAACCCGTCACGGGGGGAAACGCTACCGTGTCGCCGGCCGTACGGAGGAGAGCGGAGCAAGGGGAACAATCGTGTCGCGCCCCATCAGTCACTGGAATAGCGCGTAAATCATCCGTCGACGGTTAAGTTACCAGCGAGTAGCATTCTCGTCATGACCTTCGATGTGGGTGACCTCATGCTGCAGAGCGTCCCGTTCGCCAGGACGCTGGACGTCTCGTTCGACACGGTGGAACCGGGCCACGCCGTCGCCCGGATGCCCGACCGGGCCGACCTGCACAACCACGTGGGCGGCCCGCACGCCGGGGTCCTCTTCAGCGTCGCCGAGGTCGCCTCGGGCGCCACCATGATCTCGGTCTTCGGCGACCAGCTGTCCCGGGCCACCCCGCTGGTGACGAACGCGACGATCCGCTACCTCAAGCTCGCCAAGGGCGAGATCGTCGCCGAGGCCTGCCTCCGGGCCTCCAAGGAGGAGGTCGTGGCCAAGCTGGACGCGGGGGAGCGTCCCGAGTTCGACGTGCTGATCGAGATCAGGACAGCCGACGGCACGGTGGTGTCCGAGATGACGGTCACGTGGACTCTTTCAATGCGACGCTGATACATGGCGACGCTTCGCGTCGCGGTGAGTCCGCTCTTATCCGGCTCTGTGTCCATGGCGACGCTAGCGCGTCGCGGTGAGTCCGCTTGGATCCGGTTCCTTCCCTCGTCGGACGTGGTCGTTCGTTCCTCACGACCACGTCCTCCTCGGTCCAGTCGCCGGCGCGGACTCACGGGGGTCCCGAAGGGATGCTCGTGAGGCTGTGTCGGGGACGGCGTGGCGTGGTGCGGTTCGGGGGCTCGTGGGGAGGCGAGCGCCGGGGATGAGGGGGCGGGGCGGCCTCCGGGGGTCAGGGGTCCTGGGGGTGGTCCTCCTCCGGGGCGCCTTCCCGGCTGGCGAGGAGGCGGCGCAGGGAGGCGAGCCGGGCCGGGTCGGCGTGGCCCGCCGCGACCCAGGCGTCCAGGGCGCACTCGTCGGAGAGGTGGTTGCAGCCCTTGGGGCACTGGACGGTGCCCTCGATCAGGTCGGGGAAGCCCGCCAGCACCGTCTCCACCGAGACGTGGGCCAGTCCGAAGCTGCGGACGCCGGGGGTGTCGATGATCCAGCCGCCCTCCGGCAGCTCCAGGGCGACGGCCGAGGTGGAGGTGTGGCGACCTCGGCCGGTGACCGCGTTCACGTGGGAGACGGCCCGGTTGGCGTCCGGGACCAGGGCGTTGACCAGCGTCGACTTGCCCACGCCCGAATGGCCGACGAGCACGCTGATGCGGCCTTCCAGACGCCTCCGTACCTCGTCGAGGCCGCCGCCCTTCTGGACCACCACGTACGGCACCCCGAGGGGGGCGTAGAGCGCGACCAGCTCCTCGGGTGAGGCGAGGTCGGACTTGGTGAGGCAGAGCAGCGACTCGATGTCGGCGTCGAAGGCCGCGACCAGCATCCGGTCGATCATCCGGGGCCGGGGCGGCGGGTCGGCCAGGGCCGTCACGATGACCAGCTGGTCGGCGTTGGCGACCACGGGACGCTCGATGCCGTCGGTGTTGTCGGTGTCGTCCGCGGAGCGGCGCAGCATGGAGACGCGGGGCTCGACGCGGACGACGCGGGCCAGCGTGTCCTCCATGCCGGAGACGTCGCCCACCAGGGCGACCCGGTCGCCGACCACGATCCCCTTGCGGCCCAGCTCGCGTGCCTTCATGGCGACCACGACCCGGCCGCTCATCGCGGCGCCCTCGACGTGGTCCTTCTTGCGGCGGCGTCCCTTCTCGCCCGCCGACTCGACCAGGCACGTGTAGCGCCCGCGGTCCACGGCGACCACGAAGGCGGGGACCGCGTCCTCGTGGGCAGGGCGGATCCGGGTCCTGGGCCGGGATCCCTTGCCCGGCCTGACCCTGACGTCGTCCTCGTCGTACTCGCGCTTTCTCAGCTTCTCCGCCTCGTCCGGCCCGGTGCCGCCCCCGCGGGGGCGGTGTTACCGGGCGCCTCCAGGGCCTGCAGGCCGTCGCTCGCCCTTCACCGCGCGCCGCGCAGCATGTCCGCCCACATGGAGGCGAACTCGGGCAGGGTCTTACCCGTGGTGGCGATGTCCTCCACCTCGACGCCGGGCACGGCCAGGCCGATCACCGCTCCGGCGGTGGCCATCCGGTGGTCGGCGTAGGAGTGGAACACCCCGCCGGACAGGGGACGGGGCCGGATCTCCAGGCCGTCCTCGGTCTCGTTCGCGTCGCCCCCCAGGCCGTTGATCTCGGCCACCAGGGCGGCCAGCCGGTCGGTCTCGTGCCCGCGGATGTGGGCGACGCCGCCGATCCTGCTGGGGGAGTCGGCCAGCGTGGCCAGCGCGGCGATCGTCGGGGTCAGCTCCGCGACGTCCCGCAGGTCCGCCTCGATGCCGGCGATCCGTCCGGTGCCGGTGACCGCCAGCCCGTCGGGCGTGTGCTCCACGGAGGCTCCCATGTCCGCCAGCAGGGTGCGGAGCTGGTCGCCCGGCTGGGTCGTGTGAGCGGGCCACCCCGGGACGGTGACCGTGCCGCCCGTCACCATGGCGGCGCACAGGAACGGGGCCGCGTTGGACAGGTCCGGCTCCACCGTGAAGTCCCTGGCACCGATGGGACCGGGCTCGACGCGCCAGACGTCGGGCTCGGAGTCGTCCACCACGACGCCGAACTCGCGCAGCATCTGGACCGTCATCCGGATGTGCGGCTGCGAGGGGATCGGCGGGCCGTCGTGGCGTACCGTCACGCCCTTGGCGAAGCGCGCGGCGGTCAGCAGCAGGCCGGAGAGGAACTGCGAGGAGCCCGACGCGTCCAGCCGGACCTCGCCACCGGTCAGCGGCCCCTTGATCGTGAACGGCAGCGCGTCGCCGCTCACCTCGGCGCCCAGGGCACGCAGCGCGTGCAGGATCGGCCCCATCGGGCGCTTGCGGGCGTGCGGGTCGCCGTCGAAGAACACCTCGTCCGCCGCCAGCGCCGCCATGGACGGCACGAAGCGCATGACCGTACCGGCCAGGCCCACGTCGATACGGGCGCCGCCGGTGACCGGGCCCGGCGTGATCGCCCAGTCGACGGCGGAGGCGCTCTCGTCGGAGGGGATCATGGTCGCCCCCAGCGCGCGCAGCGCGTCCACCATCAGGTCGGCGTCACGGCTGCGCAGCGCGCGCCGTACCGTGCCGGGACCCTCGGCCAGCGCGGCGAGCAGCAGCGCGCGGTTGGTCACGGACTTCGACCCGGGCAGGGCGACGGTCGCGCGGACGGGTTCGGTCGCGGTCGGGGCGGGCCACAGCGGAGCGGACATGGTCAAAAGCCTACCGGGACCCGGTGGGGACAGGTGTGAGGTGGCGCGGGACCCGGATCCCCGGTGTCCGGCGCGCGGGGGACGGTCGTGACCTCCCGCCGGACGGCACCGCGGCGGGGTGCCGTCGCCCGTCGTACCGGATGGGGCAAGATCGAAGGCCGAGGCCGGGGGTCCTCGCCGGGCGAGACGTGGCAAGGTGGAGGTATGTGCGGGAGATACGCCTCTGCGCGGAAAAAGCAGGAGTTGCTGGAGGAGTTCGAGGTCGAGCTCGACGGAGCCGCCGACGACGAGCTCAGGCCGGACTACAACGTCGCGCCCACGAAACCGGTGTACGCGGTGATGAGCCGGGTGCCCAAGAGCGCTCCGGAGGGTCGTGCGGTGCGGCAGCTCCGCGTGGTCCGCTGGGGACTCGTCCCCGCCTGGGCCAAGGACCCGTCCATCGGCTCGAAGATGATCAACGCGCGGGTGGAGACGGTTGCGGAGAAGCCGTCCTACCGCAAGGCGTTCGCCGAGCGCAGGTGCCTGATCCCGGCCGACGGCTACTTCGAGTGGGCCGTGCTCGACGAGAAGGACGCCAAGGGCAAGCCGAAGAAGCAGCCCTACTTCGTCCATCCCGCCGACGGCGGCGTGATGGCCATGGCCGGGCTGTACGAGTTCTGGCGGGACAAGGGCCGCGCCGAGGACGACCCGCTCTCCTGGCTGGTGACCTGCACGATCATCACGACCGACGCGGTGGACGCGGCGGGTGTGGTCCACGACCGGATGCCGATGCTGATCGAGCGCGACCGCTGGGGGGACTGGCTCGACCCGGGCGTGGCCGACGCGAAGGAGTTCCTGATCCCCGCGGGCTCCACCGGCCTGGAGATCTACCCGGTCTCCACCGCGGTCAACTCGGTGCGCAACAACGGCCCGGAGCTGCTGGAGCCGATGAAGATCGGCGAGGGGGAGAGCGCGAAGCGCTCCTGACGCCGTCCGGCCCGCCGGTTCCGGCGGGCCGGTCCGCGAACCGGTAAAACATCGGCCACGCGGTGTAAAGCTTCCGCCGAGCGGGCATCCGGTGAGGAAAGCGGTGCCTCGGGCGCGACAAAGAGGTCACCGTCGCAGAGCTCACCCCCTTTGCGCCTGACGGGAGAGTCGGGGGATCCCTTCACAGGCCGCCCCCGTCGCCCGGAGGTGCGGAGTCGTGGATGTCATGACCATGCGCGAGCGCTTGCAGAGCATGCTCGCCGAACTCGACCGGTCCATCGAGGTGCTCCGCGGGGACTCTCCCGCCCTGCGGGAGCGTTCACCGGCCGACGGAGGCCTGCACCTGACCGAGTCCGGCCGTAACCAGGCCCTGCTGGAGGTGGCCACCCGGCACCGGCGCTCGGTGCAGGAGGCGCTCATCCGGATGGACGAGGGCCGCTACGGCCTCTGCGCCGACTGCGGCGGGACCGTCCCGGAGAGCAGGCTGGAGGCCCGCCCCGAGGCGGCCCGCTGCATGCAGTGCCAGTCCAGGCGTGAACGCAGACGCTGACCTCGGGCCACGTTTCCCTCATCGCCCCCACGAGCCCAGCTCACCTCACAGGTGCTCGCCTCATGAGCTCTGCCGAGGCGCGCCAATGCCCCGACGACCTCCCCGGGGACCCCGTGAGCCCGCGCCGGCGACTGGACCGAGGAGAGGAGGATCGCGAGGAACGAGCGATCCCCCTCGACGAGGGAAGGAGCCGGATCAGAGCGGGCTCACCGCGACGCGCCAGCGTCGCCATGAACAGGCTTCTTTGCGCTCGCCACCAGGTGGATCCCCACCGTGTCGTCGTCCTCCGGGTGGGTGTCCAGCTCGGTGTTGACCAGCCAGGTGAGCGCCCGAGAGTCGGAGGCCAGCACGTGGTCGACGGTCGAGGGGGACAGCACCGTGCGGGGCCGTATCCACTCGACCTCCAGGCCGGCGTCGGTGAGCAGCTCGCGGAGCTGGACGCTGCTGAAGCAGCGGGTGATGCTCCCGTCGGGCCAGGGCACGAGCATGACCTCGCCGGTCTGGCGCAGGTGGGCCCAGTAGTTCTGCTCGGCGAGGATGGCCATGCCCAGCACGAGCGAGTCGACGCAGACCAGGGCCCGGCCGCCGGGGCGCAGGACCCGGGCGACGTCGCCGATCGCGGACTCGGCCATGAGGTCCACCGACAGGGCGCGTTCCTCGGCCATCACGGCGTCCACGCTGCCGTCGGGCAGGAAGTGCAGGTCGTCGGCGCGTACCTGGCTGACCTTGGAGATGTCGTGCAGCGGCTGGACGTCCGCGGGGCGGCGGAAGTCGACCACCTCGACCACCCGGTGCCCGGCCTTGGCGGCCTGGGCGGCCCAGCGGCCGTTGCCGCCGGACATGTCGAGGACGGTGGAGGGGCTCTGTGGGAGCCATCGGCCGAGTTGCTCGGCCACGACCGCGTGGTAAAAGGTCCAGTACGGCCCGAGCGCACCTGAGCCGTTCAGCTCTTCGGCCGGGATGGGCAGCACAAGCAGCTCCTGGCGTCGGGAGGATCCGGTGGTCTTAACTCCTACCGGTACGTATGTTCTTTTTCCCCGTACCGGGCCGTTCGTCACCTTCTATCTTGCGGGAACAGATGACCGGACGAGCGTGTTGCAAGCGGACAACGCACGATCCTTTCGGAGGTTGGCAAGCAGATGCTCGCCCTCATCGAACCAGTCACCCGCCCCGGTGATCGGCCTGTCCGTGCTGAACGGGTATTCTCCGCTCAGTACGGTGTCCCGCGTCAGCAGGACTCCGGCGATCTTAAGGGGGTGGGTCCGGTCCCTGCGACAGACGAGGAGACTCTGGAGCAGCGGAGCACACGGTTCGAGCGGGATGTCATGCCCTATCTCGACCAGCTCTACTCTGCCGCGCTTCGGATGACCCGAAACCCCGCGGACGCCGAGGACCTTCTTCAGGAGACCTTCGCCAAGGCCTTCGCGTCCTTCCACCAGTTCCAGCAAGGCACGAACCTCAAGGCCTGGCTGTACCGGATCCTGACCAACACCTTCATCAACAGTTACCGCAAGAAGCAGCGGGAACCCAAGCAGTCGGGTGCCGAGGAGATCGAGGACTGGCAGCTGGCCAGGGCCGAGTCGCACACCTCGGCCGGGCTCAAGTCGGCGGAGATCGAGGCGCTGGAGCACCTCCCCGACACCGACGTGAAGCGGGCGCTGGCCGCGCTCCCCGAGGAGTTCCGCATCGCGGTCTACCTCGCCGACGTCGAGGGATTCCCGTACAAGGAGATCGCCGAGATCATGGGCACCCCGATCGGGACCGTGATGTCACGGCTGCACCGTGGCCGCCGTCAGCTGCGGACCCAGCTCGAGGACTACGCCCGCGAGCGTGGCCTGGTTCCAGCGGAGGGTGCCAAGTGAGCGAGCGAGACAGGACCGGCGAGGCCGCCCGTACGGGCTCCGGGTGTCCGGGCGAGGTGATCGCATGAGCTGCGGCAAGCACCACGACACCGACTGTGCCGAGGTTCTGGACAAGGTCTACAGCTACCTGGACGGTGAGCTCGACGAGGGCAACTGCGCCGACATCCGCCAGCACCTGGACGAGTGTCATCCCTGCCTGGAGGAGTACGGGCTGGAGCAGGTCGTCAAGCAGCTGGTCGCCAAGCACTGCGGCTGCGACCAGGCCTCGGCCGACCTGCGGGCCAAGGTGCTCGACCGGATCGACAAGGTGCGCTCCGAGCTCGCCCGCTGACCTCCTAGGATCTTCCGTACGGCCGTGGCCATACGACAACGGGGGTTCATCATGCGGGTACTCGTGACCGGCGGGGCGGGATTCATCGGATCCACCCTCGTCGACCGGCTGCTGGCCGACGGGCACGAGATCGCGGTGGTGGACGACCTGTCCGGCGGTGGCCGCGCCAACCTGGCCGGTGCCGAGCGGCATCCCGGCTTCGCCCTGCACGTGATGGACGTCCGCGACCCCGCCCTGGCCGACCTGGCCGGTGACTGGAGGCCGGAGGTCGTCTGCCACCTCGCCGCGCAGATCAGCGTCCGCAAGAGCGTGGCCGACCCGGTCCACGACGCCCGGCTCAACGTCGAGGGGACCGCGTCCGTGCTGGCCGCCGCCCACCGGGGCGGCACCCGCAAGGTCGTCTTCGCCTCCTCGGTCGCGGTGTACGGCAGGCCGCAGGTCATCCCGGTGCCCGCGGGAGCGGCGACCGACCCACGCTCCCCGTACGCGGCCTCCAAGCTGAGCGCGGAGATCTACCTGGCCACGTTCAAGGCCCTGCACGGCATCGACTACACCACGCTGGTGCTCTCCAACGTCTACGGCCCGCGCCAGTCGCCCGACGGCGAGGCCGGGGTGGTCGCCATCTTCACCGACGCGCTGCTCAACGGCTCCCCCACCGTGGTCTACGGTGACGGCTCCCAGACCCGCGACTACATCTTCGTCGACGACGTGGTGGACGGTTTCGCCCGCGCCTGCGGCACCGAGGGCGGCGGCGGCCGTTTCAACCTGGGCACCGGTGTCCAGACCACCGACCGGCGGCTGCACTCCCTGATTGCCGAGGCGGCGGGCGCGGCCGACGAGCCCGGCACGGCCCCGGTCCGGCTGGGCGACCTGCCGGCCATGGCCGTCGACCCGGCCCCCGCGCTGGAAGGGCTGGGCTGGCGTCCCCAGACGGATCTGGCGGCCGGTCTGAAGGCCACCGTCGACTGGGCCAGGACCCGCTCCCCGGGCGCCTGACGGGCGTCCCCGGGCGATCGAGGCCCGTCCGGCCGCGCCTTGGACAGGCCCCGGTGGCCGTGTCTCCCGGCGCGCGTGGCGTCGCGTGATTGCTTGGTTACGCTTTGCTTGCGATTGGTCGTCTCGCCCTCGTGCCCGGGCTCGTTTCTGTAGCCTGAGTGCGAAATCGACGTGGAGGAGCGCATGGTGAAGGAAACGGTCAGCCCGAGCTTTCTCGGGATTTCCTGGACCTGAGCGACGCGCCCTTTGGAATCGTAGGGTGGCCGCTGTGCGGGGACTGCCGTGGTTTGCCAAGGTCTACCTGGTCCTTGTCATCGGAGCGGCGTTCGTGCTGCTCGGATACAGCGTCCTGTCGGGCGGCCGTCTGGACCGGCTCGACTGGTCCAACCTCATGGTGCTGACGCTGCTGTTCCTGGTGTGCGAGTCGGTGCCCACGCTGCTGAACGTCCGGCAGGCGGCCGTCTCGGTCAGCTTCTCCGCCGTGCTCGCCGCGGTGGTGCTGCTCGGCCCCGAGGGGGCGGCGCTGGTCGGCGTGACGGCCATGTTCAGCGTGCGTCCCGGCCTCCCGCTGGTGAAACGGCTGTTCAACAGCGCCCAGTTCGCCATCTGCGGCTACGTCGCGGGCCGGGTCTACGTGGGGCTCGGCGGCACGCCCGGGGTGCCGACCATCGCCGGGTTCGACGACATCATCGTGCCGTTCGCGGGCGCGGCGGCCGTCTTCGTGCCGCTGAACTTCATGCTGATCGCGCTCGTGCTGGTGCTCACCGGCCAGGCCGACCAGGTGCCGCTGCGGGGCATCGTCCAGTTCATGGTGTCCTACTTCGGCTACGCCACCTTCGGCCTGCTGATCGCCGGGCTCTGGGCCACGGTCAACTCGATCTCCGCGGTGCTCGTGCTGCTCCCGCTCTTCGTGGCGCGCTGGGCCTTCGGCCAGTACCTCGCCCAGCAGCGCTCCTACGACGCCACCATCGCCGCGCTCTGCCAGGCGGTGGAGACCAAGGACTACTACACGCGCGGCCACTGCACCCGTGTCTCCCAGGCGGCCGGCATGATCGCCGAGGAGATCGGGATGGGGTCGGAGCGGCTGCGCGCGATCCGCTACGCCGGGATGCTCCACGACGTGGGCAAGCTGGGCGTGCCGACCAAGGTGCTGCAGAAGGACGGCCCGCTCAGCGAGGAGGAGTACGCGGCCATCCAGCTCCATCCGATGCGCGGCCTGGAGATCGTGCGCGGCATCGACTTCCTTGACGAGGCGTTCGCCGGGATCATGCACCACCACGAGCGGCAGGACGGCAAGGGCTACCCGATGGGGCTGGCCGGGGACGAGATCCCGGAGTTCGCCAGGATCATCGCGGTGGCCGACGCCTTCGACTCGATGACCTCCGACCGCTCCTACCGCAACGCCCGCCCGCGCGAGGTGGCCATGGCCGAGCTGCGCAAGGGGGCCGGGACCCAGTTCGACCCGGTGATGGTCGTCGCGTTCATCAAGGCCGTCGACCGTGACGGCTGGGAGCCGCCGCGCACGGTCGTCGCGCCCCCGGCCGACGTCGCGGAGACCACCGCCAAGGACCACGACGACCCGACCGTTCCCATCCAGGTGGTGTCCGAGCGATGAACGGCACCGGGAGCGCCCGCGCCTTCCAGTCCCTCGACTCGGGCCAGCTCCTGCTGATCTGCGCGGCCGGGCTGCTGGCGGTGGCCGGGGTGGCGCACACCGCCGCGACCGGGCTGCTCGACCCCAAGATCGCCATCGCCTTCGGCGTGCTGATCGCGATCGGGGAGCTGGCCAGGCTCACCATGCCCGGCAACCGGGAGGTGGCGCCGATCGGCGCGGCCGCGGCGCTCGGGTACACGCTCCTGCTGGACATGGGCGGTGTCCCGGCCCGGCACCCGGCGCTCCAGGTCGTCGCGGTGCTCTCGGTCGGCATGGTCGCCGGGGCCCTGCCGCACCTGGCGGTGGGCCGCCCGCCCCGGCTGGACGCGATGGCGCGCAGGCTGCTCGCCGGGGCCCTGCTCGCGCTGGCCTACCGGCCGCTGGCCGGGCCGCTCTTCGATGTGGCCGTGACCGGGCAGGGCGGTTGGTGGCCCGCGCTCGGCGTGATGGCGCTGCTCATCCTGCTCATGGTGATGGCCGACGTGCTGCTGGCGGCCATGCTCAGGGCTGAGCAGGTGCGCGCCGCCTTCCGGGTCGCCGTCCGCGACGAGCTGCGGATGGCGGCGCCGCTGTGGGCCGCGGTCGCGGCCTCGGGCATCCTGCTCGCGCTCGCCTCGCACAGCATGGACATGGCCGCGCTGCTGGTCTTCGCCGCCCCGCTGCTGGTCACCCAGGTCGCCTTCCGCAAGTACGCCGGGATCAGGGCCACCTACCTGCAGACGGTACGCGCGCTGGCCCGGGTCACCGAGGTCGCCGGGTACGTCGAGCCCGGGCACTCCCGGCGGGTCAGCCGCCTGGCGGTGGCGGTCGGGCGCGAGCTCGGCACGGCCGAACCCGAGCTGCTGGAGCTGGAGTACGCCGCGCTGATGCACGACATCGGCCAGCTGTCGCTGCGCGACCCCATCCCCGGCGGTGCCACGGTGCTGACCGATCCCGCACAGGCGCGGCGCATCGCCGAGCTGGGTGCGGAGGTGATCAGGCAGACCGGGGTGCTGGACCGGGTGGCGGAGATCGTCCGCCGCCAGTGCGACGGTTGCGCCGAGGCGCCGCCGACGGCCAGCCGCATCATCAAGGCGGCCAACGCCTACGACGACCTGGTCGGCGGTTCCACCGACCGCGACCGGGCCGGTGCCGCGCTGGAGCGGCTCAGGCTCGGCGTGGGCCGGGAGTACGACCCGACGGTCGTCGAGGCGATGGCCAAGGTGATCGACAGGCTGGCCCCGATCCACCGCCTCTGATCCACCGGCTCCAGAAGCCCCGATCCACCGGCTCCAGAAGCCCCGATCCACCGGCTCCGGGAGCCCGGAGACGTCCGCCCGCCGTCGGGGAACGCGACATCGGTTCGTCCGGTATGCGTGCGTGATCCACTCTGTCTGGGAGAGTGGGAGAACGCCGAACGATGGGAGTTTCCGGTGGCCGAGGTCCGTGCCGAGATGGTGGCGAACGTCTGGAAGATTCTCGTGGCAGAGGGGGACACCGTGCAGGACGGTGACGCCCTGGTCATCCTGGAGTCGATGAAGATGGAGATCCCCGTCCTCACCGAGGACGCCGGTGTGATCACCACGCTGCAGGTGTCCGAGGGCGACGTCATCCAGGAGGGTGACCTGATCGCCGTCATCGACTAGCCGTGCCCCGGCCCGCGGGGTGGTCCCGGGGATCGTCCCCGCGGGAGGGTCAGCGGGCGAGCCGGGCCAGGAAGCGCTCGCGGTCGACGACCACCCGCTCGATCGTCCCGGTCGCGACGACGTTCTCCCGCCCGCGGGCGGTGAAGTCGAAGGTCAGGCGGCGGCCGTCGACCTCGGTCAGTTCGGCGGTGATCTCGACGTGCGCGCCGACCGGGCTGGCCTCCAGGTGCTCCAGCCGCACCCGGGTCCCCACGGAGGTCCGGCCCGCGTCCAGGGCACCGGCGATCGCCTGGACGGTAGCCTGCTCGGCGAGCGCCAGCAGGCGGGGGGTGGCCAGCACGGGGACGTCCCCGCTGCCGACCCTGGCGGCGGTGTCCTCGCGCTCGACCATGATGAGGAGCCGTGCCTGCAGACCCGGAGCGAGCGTCATGCGAGCCAGCATAGAGTCCGGCGCAGTGATCCCTTAATTCGTGCTTAGGTGCTCTTTGCGTACTCTTGTAGAGTTTTATTGAGGCAAGTCCTGCGTCGCAGGGTGTCTCCGTGACATCGGGGTTCATTGTTCCCGGTGTGACCACTGGTTCACTTCAGGCGCAACGGCCTGCAAGGTGTACAAGTGCCCCCATACGCTCTTGATTTTGTGCGATGCTACGGCACGCGTCATGTATGTGAGCCGTACGGCGAGCAGGGTTTCGTTACAGCGCCGAGACGGTGCCGCGATGCGGATCCGCTTTGTTGGAGAGCTCTGGGGTAGGAGTGGACGGGGTTACGGGGGAGTAATGGTGGCCCAAGGCACGACGCTGGCGGGGCGGTATCGCCTGAGCACCCGCATCGGCGCCGGCGGTATGGGCGAGGTGTGGCGGGGCGAGGACATGGTCCTGGCCCGCACCGTCGCCGTCAAAGTGCTGCTCCCGGGCCGTACGGACGACCCCGGCTTCCTGGTGCGCTTCCAGGGCGAGGCCCGCGCGATGGCGACGATCAACCATCCCGGGGTCGTCGACGTCTACGACTACGGCGTGCACGAGGTGCCCGGCGCGGGGGCGACCGCGTACCTGGTGATGAAGTTCGTCGACGGCGAACCGCTCGACCGCCTGCTCGGCAGGCTCGGGCGCATCGCCCCGGGGGCCGCGATGGACCTCATCGCCCAGGCGGCCTCGGCCCTGCAGGCCGTGCACGACCAGGGCATCGTGCACCGCGACATCAAGCCCGGCAACCTGCTGGTGCGCTCGGACGGCACGCTGGTCCTGACCGACTTCGGCATCGCCAGGTCCGACACGGCCAGCCGGCTGACGGACGCGGGCATGGTGCTGGGCACGGCCGCCTACTGCGCGCCCGAGCAGGCCGAGGGCGCGCCCGTCACCCCGGCCGTGGACATCTACGCGCTGGGCGTGGTGGCGTACGAGTGCCTCGCCGGGCAGCGCCCGTTCGACGGCGACACACCGGTCACGATCGCGCTCAAGCACATCCGCGAGACACCGCCGCCGCTTCCGCCGTTCGTCCCGCCCGCGGTACGCGCGCTTGTGGAGCGGTCCCTGGCCAAGGACCCGGCCCGGCGCTTCCCCAGCGCCGCGGCCATGAGCTCCGCGGCCGGGCAGGCCGCCTTCGAGGCGGAGACCGGCGGCATGGCCGCGCAGGCCGGGCAGAGCGGGCAGGCCGGGCAGGCCGGGCAGGCCGGGCAGTGGGCCGACGGTGCCCCGGAGACCGGCCGGCAGGGTCACCTCCCGCAGGGGTTCGCGACGGGCCGGACCGACTGGCAGGGCCAGGGTCACACCGGGCCGCAGACGGGCCGGCAGGACGCCCGGCCGGGTGGCTGGGACTCCCCGGCGGAAGCCTGGGAGGAGACCCGGGCGACCCACGCCCAGACCGGCGGACGGACGGCGGACGACCGGACGGCCGGGCCGTGGCCCGGCACGCCGGGAGCGGGCCGGGTCGCCGGTGCGGACACGCAGGGCCAGGGCCGGCGCTCCGCCCGCAAACCGCGGGGCCGGGCCGGGCTGGTCGTGGCCTCGGCGGTCGCGGCCGCGATGTGCGCGGGCCTGGTGGTGGTCACGGTGAACGGGATCACCGCCTCCCGCGCCTCCGGGATCGACTCCATGACGAAGCCGGTGATCCCCGTCACCGTGGAGCCGTCACCGACGAGGACCCGCACCACCAGGAGGCCGTCGCCGAAGCCGTCGCGCACCGGCGAGCCGACCAGGGAGGCGCGGCCCGAGCCGACGCCCGAGGCGTCCGGGGAGTCGCCGACCCCCACCCCCACGACGCGGAAGCCGACGCCGAAGCCCGGCACCCCCTCCCCGTCCGTCAGCAAGTCCCCGTCCCCGAAGCCGCAGCCGAAGAAGCGGGTACCTGACACGCTGGGCATGACGCCGCAGGCGGCGAGCGCGGTGCTCGCGCAGGCGGGCTTCAAGGCGACGGTCTTCACGAGCGCCGACATCAAGCCCGACCAGTGCCCGAAGATCGTGGAGTCTCGTCCGGGAGCCGGCGCGATGTGGGACCCGTCCAAGAAGGTGGAGATCACCGCGGCCGGCTTCGAGTGCCCGCCGTCGCCCACGCCGACGACGACGTCCAACGCCAAGTACTGAACCCGGTCCCCGGGAACCCTGAGGACGCGCCGAGCCGGTCACGACCCGTGCCGGCCGGGGTCCTCGCTCCCGTGCGGGTCCCGGGCCCCACCCCGCCGGAGGGGTGCGGGCCCCGGGACCGCCTCAGACGCCCGTGGTGTGGCGGGGGTAGGCCACCGACGGGTCGGTGGCGATGTTGACCATGTAGGGGATGCCGGAGTCGAACGCGCGGCGCAGGGCCGGGCCGATCTGCGACGGGTCGGTCACCAGCTCGCCGCCGCCGCCCAGCGCGGTCACGACCTGGTCGTAGCGGCACTGCGGCTGCAGCTCGGCGGCCACGTCGTAGCCGTAGAGCATCTGCATGGGGTGCTTTTCCAGGCCCCACATGCCGTTGTTGCCGCAGATCATCACGACCGGCAGGCGGTGCCGCACGAGCGTGTCGACGTCCATCAGCGAGAAGCCCGCCGCGCCGTCGCCGAGCAGCAGCACGACCTGCGAGGAGGGCCGGGCCACCCGCGCGGCGATCGCGTACCCCAGGCCGGTGCCCAGGCAGCCGTACGGGCCCGGGTCGAGCCAGTTGCCCGGCTGCTTCGGCTCGACGTACTTGCCCGCGTACGAGACGAAGTCACCGCCGTCGCCGATCACCACGGCGTCGTCGGCGAGGATCTTGCTCAGCTCGCCGTAGATGCGCATCGGGTGGATCGGGTCGGAGGCCGACTCCAGCAGGCCGGCGTCGGCGGCGATGGCGGCCGAGGCGGCCTCGGACAGCTGCGCCACCCAGGGGGCGTAGGTGTTGGGGGAGACGCCCGCGTTGGCGCAGGCCGCGCCCAGGCTCCAGAAGAGCAGGGACAGGTCGCCGGCCGCGGTGGCCGCCGGGTCCATGTGCGTGGTCAGCTGGGACGGCGCGTCGGCCAGGTGGACGACCTTGGCCAGCGGTGCCCCGTCCTTGCCGCCGAACCAGCCGTAGCCGAGCCGGAAGTCCATCGGGGCGCCCGCCACGATCACCAGGTCGGCCTGGGAGAAGGCCAGCCCCCTGGCCCGGGTGACCAGCAGTTCGTGACCGGCGGGCAGGATGCCGCGCCCCTGGCCGTTGGGGATGACCGGCAGGCGGTACTCCTCGGCGAAGGCCCTGGCGACCTCGTCGGCGCGGTCCATCCACACGTCGGAGCCGAGCACCAGCACCGGGCGCTGGGCCTCGGCGAGCAGGCGGGCGACCGTGGCCAGCGAGTCCGGGTCGGGCTCCAGCGGCGACGGGGTCAGCGTCTCGGGCTCCTCCTCCAGCGGGGGAGCGGCCGAGAACAGGTGGTCCATGTGGAAGTCGAGGAAGACCGGGCCGCGGTGCGGGGCCAGGGCCGTGCGGAAGGCCATCTCCACGTCCTGGGCGATGGAGTCGGCCCCCGAGCCGGTGAAGGCCAGCTTGGTGATCGGCGCGAACAGCGGCGGGTGGTCGATCTCCTGCAGCGCGCCCGAACCCCACCGCGACTGCGGGGCGCGGCCTCCCAGCACCACCACGGGGGAGCCGTTGAAGTGCGCGGTGGCCACCCCGCTGACACCGTTGGTGATGCCCGGGCCCGCGGTGAGCACGGCCAGCCCGGGTTTGCGGGTCAGCCGCGCGGTCGCCTCGGCCGCGAAGACGGCGCTCTGCTCATGGCGGACGTCCAGGATGGGCATGCCCTCGTGGACCGCCCCGTCGTAGAGCGGGAAGACGTGCCCGCCGGACAGGGTGAACATGGTCTCGATGCCGTATGCCTTGGAGACGGCGACCGCGATGTCACCTGCGTGCTTGGGAGACTCCATATCGCGCAACCTACCAGTCAGTCACTTAGCCGGACAGGGATTGTTCCCCCTGCCCAGAACCCCCCGCCTAATGCGGACGGCATCTATCCCGTCCATCCGGAAATATCCGGCCGGTACCTGGGCGTGGAGGTCCGCGAGGGCGTCCCCGGAGGCGCCGTTCCGCGCCGTTCCGGGCCATCGCGCGGGGGCCTTCCGAAAACCCGCCCGGAGGACGTCCGGAGGGTCTCGGACAGCGCCTTGATCGGCATTCTCAGGCCCGCGCCGGCAGATCGCGGCGGGCGGTCAAGGGGAGAGCCTGAGGGTGGCGCGGAAGGCGGTCAGGGGGAGAGCCTGAGGGTGGCGCGGAAGGCGGCCGGGTCGAAGCCGCCGCCCAGCGCCGGGCCCAGCCCCGCCCGGGCCACCCGGGCGAAGGCGTCGCGCTCCAGCGACCCGGCCCCCTCGGGCAGGGCCCCGGCCAGCGGGCGGGCGGCCAGCATCTCCAGGTCCGTCACGTTGCTGCGCTCGGCCGGACCCGGTTCGGCCGGCCAGGAGCCGATCACCACCCCGGCCGGTTCCAGCCCGCGGTGGGCCATCGCCTCCAGGGTCAGCGCGGTGTGGTTGAGCGTGCCCAGGCCGGCCCGGGCGACCAGCAGCACCGGCGCCGAGAGCGCCCGCGCCAGGTCGGCCAGGGTCGCCCCCTCCTCGTCGAAACGGACGAGCAGCCCGCCCGCCCCCTCGACGATCACCAGCCGGTGCGAACCGGCCAGCTCCCGGATCCGGGTCGCCACCCGCTCCATGGAGAGCGGCGGCAGACCGGACAGGCGCGCCGCGGCCGCGGGCGACAGCGCGGCGGGGTAGCGGGCCAGCTCGAAGGTGGTCCGCACCCCCGACAGCCGGATGACGTCGTCCACGTCGCCAGGCCCGGTGCCCGGCACGCCGGTCTGCGCGGGCTTCACCACCGCCACGGAGGAGTCCCGCTCCCTGGCGAGCGCGGCCACCGCCGCGGTGACGACGGTCTTCCCCACGCCGGTGTCGGTCCCGGTGACCACGAGAATGCTCACCCGCCACACCTTAGGCGGGCCGGAGCATGGACGGGTGCCGGTCAGGGACGGCGCAGGCGGGTGACGAACTTGTAGCGGTCCCCCCGGTACAGGGACTGGGCCCACTCCACCGGGTTGCCGTCCGCGTCGAAGGCGTGCCGGGTGAGCAGCAGCAGCGGCAGGCCCGCGTCCACGCTGAGCACCTGCGCGTCGTACGGGGTGGCCAGCACGGTCTCGATGATCTCCTCGGCGTCGGTCAGCCGCACGTTGTAGGCGTTGTAGAGCGTTTCGTACAGCGAGGAGTGCACCTCCAGCTCGCGCCGCAGGCGGGGGAAGCGCCGGGCCGACAGGTGGGTGGTGTCGATCGACATCGGCTCGCCGTTGGCCAGGCGCAGCCGGTGGATGCGCAGCACCCGTCCGCCCGCGTTGATGGCCAGGCGGCGGGCCAGCGGTTCGTCGGCGGTGACGTAGCTGATGTCCAGGATCTTGGTGTCCGGTTCCAGGCCGACGGTCCGCAGGTCCCCGGTGTAGGAGGTCAGCTGGAGGACCTGGGCCACCTTGGGCTGCGCGACGAAGGTCCCCTTGCCCTGGATGCGTACCAGGCGGCCCTCGACCACGAGCTCGGACAGGGCCTGGCGCACGGTGGTGCGCGAGGTCTCGAAGCGGACCGCCAGCGCCCGCTCGGGCGGCAGGGCGCTGCCCGCGGGCAGGCTCTTGGTGAGGGTGAGCAGGCTGCGCTTGACGTCGTAGTACTTCGGGATCCTCGGGGAGTCCTCGCTCACATGGTCACCTTCATCTCGGCCACGGCGGTGAGGGCACCCCTGATCACCGCTAGATCATCGGAACTCAGAGTGGCCCGTGCGGTCAACCGCAGGCAAGAGCCGCCGTTCGGAACCGAGGGCGGGCGCGGGACACATTCCACGGCCGCCACGTCGCCGCGCGGGGTGACCGCGGCCCGCGGTGACAGCCGGCGGGCGTCCACGATCGAGGCGTGGCCGCCCGCGCCGGAGACTACCGGCGCGCCGTGGCCCACGGCCACCACGGCGGCCAGGTCGGCCAGGTGGCCGCAGGAGAACCTCGGGACACCGGCCGCGCCGGTGAAGGCGCTCAGACGCGCCTCCAGGCGCGCGTGCAGGGTCGTGGAGCCCGTGACCAGGCGGGAGTGGGTGGAACCGGTGCCCCAGGTGCGGGTGACGGCCACGGCCGCCTCGTCCAGGCGCCCGTCCAAGTGCTCGTTCAGGTGCTCGTCCCCGGTCAGGCGCTCGTCCCCGGCCATGCCGAGGTGATCGCCGGAGGCCGGATCGAGCAGCCCGTCGTCGTCCGGCGTACGGGCGCGCAGGGTTCTCCGCAGGCCCGCCGCGCGCCTGGTGGCCGCCGCCGCGCAGCGCCTGGCCAGGGGATCGGCAGTCTGCTCCATAGGCGGCATCCTTGCAGCCGGGCTCACCCGATTCGCGTTCGGGCCTGCAAAGAACGCATGATGCACGGGTGCCGACTCTAAGCGACCTGGCGGTTCGTCACACCGCGCTCGACGATGCGGACCTTGAGTGGATGCACTCGCTGGTCTCCGACTGGCAGCTCCTCGCGGACCTGTCCTTCGCCGACCTCATCCTGTGGATCCCGCTCAAGGACGGTTCCGGCTGGATCGCCATCGCGCAGATGCGGCCCACCACGGGACCGACCGTCTACCACGACGACATCGTGGGCATGACGGCCGCGAAGGGGGAACGCCCCCTGCTGGAGACCGCCTGGAACGAGCGGCGGATCTGCCGCGAGGGCGATCCCGACTGGTCGAGCGGGGTGCCGGTCCGCGAGGAGACCATCCCGGTACGGCGGGCCGACCACTTCCTGGGCGTCATCCAGCGTTCGACGAACCTCTCGTCCGCGCGTACCCCGTCCCGGCTGGAGCTGACCTACCTGCAGAGCGCGTCCGACCTGGCCCAGATGGTGGCCGAGGGCCGTTTCCCGTTCTCCGGGGCCGAACCGATCCTGGTCCGCTCACCGAGGGTGGGCGACGGGCTGCTCCGGCTCGACCGCGCGGGCCGCGTCACGTACGCCTCGCCGAACGCGCTGTCGGCCTACCGGAGGCTGGGTCTCAACGCCGACCTGGTCGGCGCCGAACTCGGCCGTACGACCGCGACCCTGTGCTACTCCGACGAGCCCATCAACGAGAACCTGATGATCGTCGCCAGCGGCAGGGAGCCCCGGGAGACCGAGGTGGAGTCGGGCGGCACGGTGGTGCAGCTGCGGGCCATCCCGCTGGTCGTCGGGGGCGGCAGGATCGGCGCGCTCATCCTCATCAGGGACGTGACCGAGCTGCGGCGCCGCGAGCGGGAGCTGATGACCAAGGACGCCACCATCCGGGAGATCCACCACCGGGTGAAGAACAACCTGCAGACCGTGGCCGCGCTGCTGCGGCTCCAGGCCAGGCGGCTGCAGCAGCCCGAGGGCAGGGAGGCGCTGGAGGAGGCGGTGCGCAGGGTGGGGTCGATCGCGATCGTGCACGAGACGCTCTCGCACACGCCCGAGGAGCAGGTCGACTTCGACGACATCGCCGACCGGGTGATCGCGATGACCGGGGAGGTGGCGGCGCCGGAGACCCAGGTCGTACCGCGCCGCATCGGGACCTTCGGGGTGCTGCGCTCGGAGATCGCCACGCCGCTGGCGATGGTCCTCACCGAGCTGCTGCAGAACGCGGTCCAGCACGGGCTGGCACAGCGGCAGGGCCGGCTCCAGGTGATCGTGTCGCGCGGGGCCGAACGGCTGGACGTGATCGTCTCCGACGACGGCAGCGGGCTTCCCGAGGACTTCGACCTCGACCGGAGCACCAGCCTGGGCCTGCAGATCGTACGGACCCTGGTGGTGAGCGAGCTGTCCGGGAGACTGGCCGTCGAACCCCGCCAGGGCGGCGGCACCGAGGTCAGCCTGAGCATCCCCCTGCCCGCTCTGTGACCCCCGCCCGCTCTCCGGCCGGGACCGTTCCTCGACCGGACGGCGAAGGTCAGGCCATGATCGCCTGAGCGTCCGCTCGGACGGCCGTTGCCTCAGCGTCCTGCCTCGTCACAGCGCTCCTGCCCTGGCAGCCTCTCCCGGGGACCCCGTGAGCCCGCGCCGACGACTGGACCGAGGAGGAAGAGATCGTCGTGAGGCCGCGCCGACGACTGGACTGAGGAGAGGGGGATCGTGAGGAACGAGCGATCCCCCTCGACGAGGGAAGGAGTTGGGTGCAAGCGGTCTCACCGCGACGCGCCAGCGTCGCAATCAAACCCGAGCGCGCGCCCGGGCGTTGCGGCGCTTCAAAGCGCGTCGCTCGTCCTCGCTCAGGCCGCCCCAGACGCCGGCGTCCTGACCCGACTCGAGGGCCCACTTCAGGCATGCTTCACTGATGCTGCACGTACGGCAGACCTGCTTGGCTTCTTCGATCTGCATCAGGGCGGGGCCGGTGTTGCCGATCGGGAAGAACAGCTCGGGATCCACGTCACGGCAGGCGGCTCGGTGGCGCCAGTCCATGCGTCCACTCCTTCGTAAGAGGAGCCCTTGCGTCGGCTCCGGCGGCTCACTTTGTGAAGAGTTTCACTAACCTGCGCGAACGACGCCCCGGTCGTTGTCCGATCCGGGGTCTGTCCACTTGATCGCCGGTGACCCGAGAGCGAGGTGGCACTCAAAGGTCCTACGTTCCGACGTCAATGTTGAGATTGTCAGCCACGCTCAGTACACGCAAGAGTTTTGGGAGAACGTTTTGCCGGAAATATATGTCGGATGCGTCACACCCTGACGGCACGTAACCAGCTAGACCAGGACTTGTAACGCGGCCGGGATGGAGCGATAGGTGATCTGCTCGACCTCACCGAGGTAGTCACCGTCCAGCTGGAACGCCACCGGCCGCTCCGCGCTGAGGGTGAACTCCTTCTCGTCGTGGAGCTGTACCAGGTGACGACCGGTGGGCAGGGTCTCGCGGTCGCCGATGATCTGGGGCATCAGATGGAGCATGGCGGGCAGGCCCAGCCGCTGCAGACCCAGCAGGTCCAGCCCGGTCTCGAAGCTCGCCCACGGGGTCGGGGAGACCGGCCGCGGGCCGACGTACGTCCAGGGGGAGGTGTTGGAGACGACGGCCATGAAGATACCGCCGGTCCGGGGCACGTCGGGCCCCTCGACGGTCATGGCCGGACGGCGCTTGTCGGTCGACAGATAGTGATGCAGGGCGGTGTTCACATAGCGCGCGGGCGTCGCCTTGCGCCCGGTGCCGCGCATCCCCTCGACCGCCCGGATCACCTCGGCGTCGTACCCCAGCCCGCTGCAGAAGGTGAAATACCTGCTCTGGTCGCCCCAGACCGCCTGACCGAGGCCGACGGTACGCCGCCTGCCGTCGCGGATGGCCTCCAGGATCTCCCCGACGGCCTCGACCGAGCTGTTCGGCAGCCCCAGGGCCCTGGCGAAGACGTTCGCGCTGCCACCGGGGATCGTCAGCAACGCCGGCCGGTCGGCCGCGGTGCCCTGGTCACCGCCCTTGCCGTCCACCGGGTCGAGCAGCCCGTTCACCACCTCGTTGATCGTGCCGTCCCCGCCCAGAACGGCGACCACGTCGTAACCGGAGGCGTGCGCCTCGCGGGAGAGCTGGGTCGCGTGCCCCCGGTAACCGGTCTCCTCGATCGTCAGTTTCATCGTCGCGCTCAGTGCGTTGATCAGCACGTCCCGAGTCCGTTGATTGGTCGTCGTCGCTTTCGGATTCACCAGGAGCATCGCGCGCATAACACCCAGCGTATCCGCCGGTGGTCGGGCGAGGCGGCGGAGAAGGGGGCGCCGGTACCCGGCGATAGGGTTGGCCCGTGCCGAACCGTCCGATGACCCTCACCGTCGCCGCAGCCGTGACGGGGCTGGAAGGCGTGACCGCCGTGATCCTCGGCGGCTACGCCGGTGTGGAGACGGTGGCCGGCCGACCGGCCGACGTGATGAGCTCCGTCGGCGTCGCCGCGTTCGGCGTGATCGTGGGCGTGGCCCTGCTCTGGGTCGCCCGGGGGATGCTGCAGGCCGAGCGGTGGGCACGGAGCCCCGGCGTGCTGACGCAGATCTTCGCCATCCCGGTCGCGGTCACGCTGATCCAGTCCGGCCAGGGGGCTACCGGCTTCCCGCTGATCGCCCTCGCCCTGATCGGACTGGTCGCCCTGCTCTCCCCGCCGACGACGCGCGCGCTCTACGGGGACGAGGACACCTCGTCCGCCTCCTGAGCGTCCACGGCGTGACCGGCCGCGGACGGTCGTGATCCGGCCCCGATCGGCACGGCACGGGACGCGGTACGGCGCGTTTCGGCCGGGGCACGGAAGGCCGGTGTCCCGGCCGGCCGTCGTTCATGGCCGGCCGTCCACGGTCGGTCGTCCGGGTCGGCGGTCGTCCGGGTCAGTCGTCCACGGTCAGGCCCTCGCGGAGCTGGGCGAGGGTCCTGGCCAGCAACCGGGACACGTGCATCTGTGAGATGCCGAGCTCGGTGGCGATCTGGGACTGTGTCATGTTGCCGAAGAACCTCAGCAGCAGGATGCGCTTCTCCCGGGGCGGAAGCCGCTCCAGCAGCGGCTTGAGCGACTCGCGGTACTCCACGCCCTCCAGCGAGTCGTCCACGATCCCGAGGGAGTCGGCGACCGCGGGCGCGTCGTCGTCGCCGGAGTCCGGCGCGTCGAGGGAGACCGTGGAGTAGGCGTTGGCCGACTCCAGCCCTTCGAGCACCTCCTCCTCGCTCATCTTGAGGAACGCGGCCAGCTCGGCCACGGTGGGCGCCCGCCCCTCCCGCTGGGAGAGCTCGCTGATCGCCTTGGTGAGCGAGAGCTTGAGCTCCTGCAGACGGCGCGGCACGCGGACCGCCCAGCCCTTGTCGCGGAAGTGACGCTTGATCTCACCCACGATCGTCGGGGTGGCGTACGTGGAGAACTCCACGCCCCGCCCGAGGTCGAACCGGTCGATCGACTTGATCAGCCCGATGGTCGCGACCTGGGTGAGGTCGTCCAGCCACTCGCCCCGGTTGCGGAACCGGCGGGCGAGGTATTCGACGAGGGGAAGGTGGAGCTCGACGAGCTCGTCACGGATGCGCTGGCGCCGCGGATCATCAGAGGTCAACTCCACCAGCTCGGCGAAGAGCAGGCGCGCACGCACCCGGTCGGGCACCGCGTGGTCGCTGGCGGCCATGGCACGAGTCCTTTCCGTCACGCCGGCCTCGCCGCGCCTCGGCGCTTGCGGAGGACGATCGCCATACGGTCGGGGGAGTCGGTTACGGCATCCACATCGTCGGCCAGGGCGGTGAGCACCATCCACGCGAAGTCGTCACGCTTCGGCGGGGTGTTCCCCACCGTGCCGACCTCGACGCGTACCTTCATCAGCTGGCCGGTGAGCTCGAACTCGGCGGTCAGATCGGTGCCGGGAACGGCCTGGGTGAGCAACATCGCACACGCCTCGTCGACCGCGATCCGAAGATCCTCGATCTCGTCCAGCGTGAAGTCCAGCCGTACCGCGAGCGCGGCCGTGGCCGTGCGCAGGACGGACAGATAGGCACTCGCCGCCGGCAGCCGGACGCTCACCACGTCACGGATCTCGCCCATGCCGACCGCGGGCGCCTCGGTGTGTTCGGTCACGTTCCTCCTCGCAGAGTCGCTGACTGCAACCTACAGCCCTGAGGCGCCAGTTGGCCCGCTTGGACTCGCGATCAGGGCGATTTGAGGGCGTTTATTGGTGATGTTGATGGTGTCTATCGCGACGGTGTTTCATGGCGACGCTTCGCGTCGCGGTGAGGGGTGCTCATGGCGACGCTGCGCGTCACGGTGAGGCCGCTCTTACCCGGCTCCTTCCCTCGTCGAGGGGGATCGTTCGTTCCTCACGATCCTCCTCTCCTCGGTCCAGTCGCCGGCGCGGCCTCACGGGAGTCCCCATGAGGGTCCGCCGGGGCATGAGGCCTGCCGGAGAGCCCTGACGGGGCCCTGGGAGGGCTCCTGCCCGGATCAAGGGAGCGCCGGGGCGCTTCCCCGACCCGGACAGGGTGATCAATATGAGGACGCCTCCCGAGGGTCAGGCGGCCTTGGTCTCCCAGAAGATCTTGGAGATTTCGTCGATCTTGGCGAGCAGTTCGTCGGCCTTGGCGACGTCGGTCGTGCCCTTGCCGCCGCCCGCACCGGCGAGCTTGGTGGCCTCCCAGAACAGCTGGTGCAGCTGCGGGTAGGTCTCCAGGTGCGGGGGCTTGAAGTAGTCGGTCCACAGCACCCACAGGTGGTGCTTGACCAGCTCGGCCCGCTGCTCCTTGATGATCAGCGCACGGGTACGGAACGCCGGGTCCTCGTTGGCGGCGTACTTCTCCATGATTGCCTTGACCGACTCGGCCTCGATACGGGCCTGGGCCGGGTCGTAAACGCCGCAGGGCAGGTCGCAATGGGCCGACGCGGTGTGCTTGGGACGCAGAAGTCGTGCGAGCATCGGAATCCTTCCTTGATGCCAGGTACTGAATGGTCCGTTCAACGACCTTACTCGTCTCCGAATGCCCGCGTGGGAGGGGGTTGCGTCCGATGAGAGTGCGCGTCGAGGGAGAGTCGATGCTCCCGGTACTGCGGCCGGGGGACTGGCTCTGGGTGCGCCGCGGCGCACCCGTGCGCCCCGGTGACCTGGTCGTCGCCCGCCTGCCGTCCGACGCCTCGGTGCTCATCGTCAAACGGGCCGTCTGGCGGGACGACGACGGCTGGTGGCTGGAGAGCGAGAACCAGCGGGCTCCCGGCCGGCGCGACAGCTGGGACTTCGGGGCCCTGGCGCCGTCCGCGATCGTCGGCCGGGTGGTGCTGCGCTACTGGCCGACCTTCTGGCGGGCCCGGTAGGCGGCGACGTTGGCGCGGCTGGCGCACCGCTCCGAGCAGTAGCGGCGCGACCGGTTGGAGGAGGTGTCCAGGTAGGCCCGGCGGCAGGGGGACGCCTGGCAGAGGCCGAGCCGGTCGACACCGAGGTCGGTGATCATGGTGGCGAGTCCCATCACCGCGCCCACCGCGTACTGGTCGGCCATCCGGCCGCCCTCGGTCAGGTGCAGGTGCCAGCGCTCGCCGTCGTGGCCCGAGATCTGCGGCTGGACCGGGTGGTGGATCAGCAGCGAGTTGAGCCGGTCGACCACCGCCTCCTCGTCACCCAGCTCGGCGGTCTCGAACACGATCAGAAGCTCCTCGCGCAGGTCGCGCAGGGCCTCCAGGTCGCTCCTGGTGATGCGGCAGCCGGGGCGGTAGCGTCCGCCCTCTTCCAGCAGCAGGCGCAGCCCTTCCAGACCGTTCAGCCGCTCGGGGCTGTTGATCAGTAGCACGGCCAGCTCGGCATAGGAGGTGAGGTCCATCTGGGGATCCGTCGATGTAAGAGGTGTGGTGGACTTCGAGTATTACACGGTGTGGCGAGGTTAACACCGGGACCGCGAAAGTGCGGGATTTCCTCAACGGCCGCGGTCTCAACATGTGGCACAATCGAGCAACGGGTGACCCCCGTACCCCTCCAGACGACCGTGCTCAGCGAGCAGGTCCCGAGCGGCTACCGAAGCCCGGGACCAGGCTCCCTCCGGCCGTCTCCGAAGGAAACATCCGTCTGTCTGACTGAACTACAGGGGTCGCTGTGGCCGTCACGCCATCCTCCGCTTCTCTCGAAGCCCTCCAATCCCTCGATCTGGACCCGGCCTTCGCCCTGCACCGCGGGGGCAAGCTGGAGATCCGTTCCACTGTCCCGGTCCGCGACGCGGCCGACCTGGCACTGGCCTACACGCCGGGCGTCGCCAGGGTCTGCAGCGCGATCGCCGACGCGCCCGAGCTGGCCAAGGACTACACCTGGATCTCCAACGTGGTCGCCGTCGTCTCCGACGGCACCGCGGTGCTCGGCCTCGGGGACATCGGGCCCGCCGCCGCCATGCCGGTCATGGAGGGCAAGGCCCTGCTGTTCAAGCAGTTCGCGGGCGTCGACGCGGTGCCCATCTGCCTCGACTGCACCGGCGTGGACGAGCTGGTCGAGACCGTCGTCCGGCTCGCCCCCTCCTTCGGGGGGATCAACCTCGAGGACATCAGCGCGCCTCGCTGCTTCGAGGTCGAGGCACGCCTGCGGGAGATCCTCGACATCCCGGTCTTCCACGACGACCAGCACGGCACCGCGATCGTCACCCTGGCCGCGCTGAGGAACGCGGCGCGGCTGACCGGCCGGTCGCTGGGCGAGCTGCGGGTCGTGGTCGCCGGTGCCGGGGCCTCCGGGATCGCGGTCAGCAGGTTCCTGCTCGACGCCGGTGTCGGCGACATCGCGGTGGCCGACTCCAAGGGGCTCATCCACGAGGGCCGCGACGGGCTCAACCCGGTGAAGCAGGCCCTGGCGCGCGACAGCAACAGGGCGGGCCTGAGCGGGTCCATCGAGCGGGCACTGGCCGGGGCGGACGTGTTCGTCGGGCTGTCGGGCTCGACGGTGTCGGAGGAGGCCATCGCGTCGATGGCACCCGAATCGATCGTGTTCGCGCTGTCCAACCCGACCCCCGAGGTGCGGCCGGAGATCGCGCGGAAGTACGCCAGGGTGGTCGCCACCGGCCGCTCCGACTTCCCCAACCAGATCAACAACGTGCTGGCCTTCCCGGGCGTCTTCCGGGGCGCCATGGACGTCCGCGCCACCACGATCACCGAGAACATGAAGGTGGCCGCGGCCGAGGCGCTGGCCGCGGTGGTCGGCGACGACCTCTCGGCCGACTGCGTGATCCCCAGCCCGTTCGACGAGCGCGTCGCCCCCGCGGTCATCGCCGCGGTCTCCGCGCAGGCCCGCGCCGACGGGGTCGCCCGTCTCTGACCGGCCGGTCGCGGTCCCCGACGGATTCCGCACGCGTCCACGGTACGACCCGCCCACCAGGCATCCGACGCCGAACGCCCTCCGCCCCACCGGCGGGGGGCGTTCGCGCTTTCCGGAAAAGCCGAGTCTCGTCACGGATCGTGCTATAAAAAGAGCTCTCTGTTACCTATGTGCGTAAGACGTGCATCGGGCAGCGTATGCGCGCATGGACGGTCATGCGTGCCGTCGGCGCACCGTGGGTTCTCACGACCAGGAGGGCTATGGAACGCGAGCCCAACCGACTGCTCCAGCGGTTCATCGCCGAGGCGGGCTTCACCCACAAGGGACTGGCCCGCAGGCTCAACGATCTCGGTACCGCCCGCGGCCTGCCCGGCCTGCGGTACGACCACAGCTCCGTGCTCCGCTGGCTCGCGGGCCAGCGACCCAGGGACCCGGTCCCGGGACTGCTCGCCGAGATCTTCGCACTCCGGCTCGGCAGGGCCGTCGACCCCGAGGATCTCGGCCTGCCGGCCGTCCTGGCGCCTCTCGACCTCGGGCAGGAGTTCACCCGTACGTGGCAGGAGGGAATCTCGACCGTGACAGCACTGTGGCGAGCGGACGTGGAGAGACGCAGGTTCCTGCTCGACTCCACCTTCGCGATCGGAGCGGGCTCCGCGGGAGCCCTGCGCTGGCTGACCCTTCCGACGGAGGGCCGCCCCGAGGGTGGGGGCACCAGGCGCGTCGGCATGGACGACATCGCGGCGATCCGGGAGGTCACCCGGTCCTTCGGCGAGCTGGACAACAGGTTCGGCGGGGGCAGGGTCCGCTCGGCGGTGGTGAGGTACCTGGACACGGCCGTCGCGCCGCTGCTCGCCGACGGCTCGTACACCGAGCGGACGGGCAGGGCACTGGCGTCGGCCGCGGCCGAGCTGACCAGGCTGGCCGGCTGGATGGCCTACGACCTGGAGCAGCACGGCCTGGCCCAGCGGTACCTGATCCAGGCGCTGCGCCTGGCACGCGGCGCGGGTGACCACGGGCTCGGCGGCGAGATCCTCGCCGGGATGAGCCACCAGGCCGTCTACATCGGGCAGCCGGCCCACGCGCTCGACCTGGCCAGGGCCGCCCAGCTCTCGGCCCGCCGCGCGGGCGTCTTCGCCCTGCTGGCCGAGGCGCACGTGCTGGAGGCGCACGCCCACGCCGTGCTGACCGACCGCGCGGCGTGCGCGCGGTCCCTGCACGAGGCCGAGCTCTCCTTCGACCGCCGCGGCACCGGGGAGACGCCGGACTGGATCGCCTACTTCGACGAGGCCTACCTGTCGGCGAAGTTCGCCCACTGCTTCCGCGACCTGGGGGACGGACCGGGCACCGTACGGCACGCCCGGCGCTCGCTGCGGATGGACGGGCGCTACGTGCGCGGGCGGATGTTCAACCTGTCGCTGCTGGCGGCCGGGCTGCTGGCCTCGGGGGAGCTGGAGGAGGCGTGCTCGGTCGCCTCGTCGGCGCTGGAGCTCGCCGAGGGCCTGCGGTCGGCCAGGACCCGGTCCTACGTCGCCGACCTGCGACGCCGACTGGATCCGCACGCGGCGGAACCTCCGGTGGCCGAGCTGAACGAGCGGGTGGGGGAGCTCAGTCCGGTCTGAACGGCTCCCTGCTTTTCAGGGCTTCGATGCCGAAGACCATCAGGTCTCCCGTCATGGGCGGAGACGACTGAAGGGGTCCGGCTGGTGCCGGACCCCTTCAGGTGGTGCTGGTGGTGCTGTGGTGCTGTTCGAGTCTGAGGTTTGGACGCTCAGGCTCGGGTGATCGTCAGGAAGCTACTACTACTTGACGATCGAGCCGGACCAGACGTTGGCGGCCTTGGTGTAGATCGCGGCGGTCTCGCCGTCGAAGTACGGGGAGGTGATCAGGTCGTAGCGGCCGTTGGCGTCCTGGTCGCCGAAGAGGCTGGTCACACCGTTGACGTAGCCCAGACGCTTGGCGTTGCTGTACTTGGCGAGCCAGGGGCCACCGTCAGCGCCGGGGGTGAAGGAGCTCTTCAGACCGACGTGCTCTTCGGTCTTGGTCGCGGCCTGCACGTACTTCTGGGCGTTGGTCTTGCCGTAGGTCCACTTCGGCGTGACACCGGTGTAGGCCTTGTTGCCGTCGGGGTGGGCGTCGGCCGGGTAGCCGAACACGAACACCGTCTGCTGCGGCTTCTGGTTCCAGGTGAAGCCCTGGCCACCGACGTTGTCACCGAGCTTGCCGGTGTCCTTGATGAAGCCCTCGACGATGATGAAGGTGTCCTTGAGGAACTTCGTCGTCTTGGTCTGCTTCACCCACTTCTCGAGGTAGTAGTGGGTGATGATGTAGTTGCCCTTGGCGTCGATCCGGCGGTAACCCGGGCCGGTGTAGGCGTCGTACTGCGCCTTGGTGACGAACTCCTCGGCGACGTAGTCACGGTAGCCCTGGCCGTTGCCGCTGGGGGCGGCCTCGTACTGAGCCTTGGAGACCTCGTCCTGGACCTTGACGGCCTTCAGGCCACCAGGCTTGGGCTTGCCGTCCGCACCGAGCTCGACCCAGTCAGGACCAACAAGTTCCTGGGAGCTCTCCTCCTTGGCGTAGCAGTCGGAGGTCTCCTTCCCGTTGAAGTCCTTGCACTCCTGGTACTGGGCGGCGCTGATCTCGGTGGTCTTGATGGTCTTGGGGCCGACGAACTTGTCGTACTCCGCCTTGCTCACGGCCTTGCCGGTGCCGCCACCGATCTGGACACCGTTGTAGACGGTCACGAACGCGTAGTCGCGGTCGTAGTCCTCGTAGTTGGCGAAGTCGTAGTGGGTGTAGGCCGTCTTACCGACGTAGATGCCCCACGGGGTCTTGCCCTGGTAGTAGCCGGGCACGAAGACCCAGTTGTCCATGACGCTGGCGTTGGCCTTGTCGTCGTAGACGCAGTGACCGGCGGTGGCGACCAGGTTGCGGTACTTGCCCTGGATCGAGGTGGCCGAGCACCACTTGAGCTCGCCCTTCTCGTCCACGAAGAACACCTTGCCGATGGTCTTCGGCAGGTTGATGTTCTTGACCTTCGCGGAGGGCTTGGTCTCTTCGCCGGTCGGCTTGACGGCGCCGGGCTTGCCGTCGGCGACGTAGCCGCCACCGGCGTTCAGCTTCGGCGTGGCCTTGGTCTCCCAGGTGTAGGGAGTGGCCTTGGCCAGGTTGTTGGTGTGGCCGTTGGCGGCCAGCCAGAACTCGGCGACGTCGACCGCGGCCGGGGCGTCCTTGGCCATGGTGTCGTAGGCCCAGTCCGGAACGGCGTTGGCGGTGCCGGCCAGGCCGGCGGCCAGCAGACCGGTGGCCAGGATGGCGCCACCGGCGGGGAGGAGGATGCGCTTCAAGGGGAGCTCCTTGGTCTGATGTGGAACGCTTCTTGCGTCCCATGCGTCAGTAAAGGGAATGCCTGAAACATACAGTGTGGATCTTGGGCATCGGAAGCCACTTCAGGGGTAAAGATCCGCTCGCCATCTCCGTGACCGATCCGTGATGTTTGGGCAAGCATGGTGATACCGTCGGGATTAGTCAGCACTTGTGGTGTTTTCGCAGATGAGCGTGGCCATGAGGTGAAAGTGACGGATGAGGCGTAAAGATTCGATCATGATTGGTCGCATGGCCCATGTGACGTAGATCACACTAGATTGATGGCACCGTTTCGTCTCCAGCCGCGTCTAAAAACCCGTCTTTACTGAGAGCTTCGCTCGAGTGCGTGGCACGGCCCGCCCTCGGAAGGCCGTTGTCGAGGCCGTAAGCCCTACTCGCTAGCCGGTCCACACCTTCAGGTCTCCCTGTTCGGATGTGGGGATCGAGGGGCTCTGGGGCCGGCGTTCGAAGGTGAGCGGGTTCGGTGCTCCCGTATGAGAGCCGTGGCCGGAAGTCGCACTTCCGCCCCGACAGACCCAAATCGATGAGGGCCCGGTGCGCCGCACCGGGCCCTCATCGATTTGGCCGTCATCATTCCGTACGCGTGTCGTTCCTGCGAAACGGGTGAAGGGGTCCGGCTGGTGCCGGACCCCTTCAGGTGGTGCTGGTGGTGCTGTGGTGCTGTTCGAGTCTGAGGTTTGGACGCTCAGGCTCGGGTGATCGTCAGGAAGCTACTACTACTTGACGATCGAGCCGGACCAGACGTTGGCGGCCTTGGTGTAGATCGCGGCGGTCTCGCCGTCGAAGTACGGGGAGGTGATCAGGTCGTAGCGGCCGTTGGCGTCCTGGTCGCCGAAGAGGCTGGTCACACCGTTGACGTAGCCCAGACGCTTGGCGTTGCTGTACTTGGCGAGCCAGGGGCCACCGTCAGCGCCGGGGGTGAAGGAGCTCTTCAGACCGACGTGCTCTTCGGTCTTGGTCGCGGCCTGCACGTACTTCTGGGCGTTGGTCTTGCCGTAGGTCCACTTCGGCGTGACACCGGTGTAGGCCTTGTTGCCGTCGGGGTGGGCGTCGGCCGGGTAGCCGAACACGAACACCGTCTGCTGCGGCTTCTGGTTCCAGGTGAAGCCCTGGCCACCGACGTTGTCACCGAGCTTGCCGGTGTCCTTGATGAAGCCCTCGACGATGAAGAACACCGTCTTGTAGTACGACTTGACGTTGCTCTTCTTCACCCAGTACTTCACGTAGTAGTGGGTGATGGTGTAGTTGCCCTTGGCGTCGATCTTGCGGTAGCCGACACCGGTGTAGGCGTCGTACTGCGCCTTGGTGACGTGCTCCGTGGTGGTCGCCCAGTGAGCCTTGGCACCGTTGACACCCTTGCCCACGGGGGCCTTGTCGTAGGCCTCCTTGGAGACTTCCTGCAGGGTGAGGACGGCGCCGGGGAAGTTCGGGCCGACCGGGTCGGAGATGGTCTCGGCCTTGGCCCACGCGGCGGAGGTCTCGCCACCGTGCAGGTCGACGGTCTTCTTGTACTCCGCCTCGGAGATGGAGACGTCCTTGGCGGCCTTGGCGCCGTTGAACGCCTTGTACTCGCTCTCGCTGACTTCCTTGGCGGTGCCGCCACCGACCTGGACACCGTTGTAGACGGTCACGAACGCGTAGTCGCGGTCGTAGTCCTCGTAGTTGGCGAAGTCGTAGTGGGTGTAGGCCGTCTTACCGACGTAGATGCCCCACGGGGTCTTGCCCTGGTAGTAGCCGGGCACGAAGACCCAGTTGTCCATGACGCTGGCGTCGGCCTTGTCGTCGTAGACGCAGTGACCGGCGGTGGCGACCAGGTTGCGGTACTTGCCCTGGATCGAGGTGGCCGAGCACCACTTGAGCTCGCCCTTCTCGTCCACGAAGAACACCTTGCCGATGGTCTTCGGCAGGTTGATGTTCTTGACCTTCGCGGCCGGCTTGCCCTCTTCGCCGATCGGCTTGACGGCGCCGGGCTTGCCGTCGGCGACGTAGCCGCCACCGGCGTTCAGCTTCGGCGTGGCCTTGGTCTCCCAGGTGTAGGGAGTGGCCTTGGCCAGGTTGTTGGTGTGGCCGTTGGCGGCCAGCCAGAACTCGGCGACGTCGACCGCGGCCGGGGCGTCCTTGGCCATGGTGTCGTAGGCCCAGTCCGGAACGGCGTTGGCGGTGCCGGCCAGGCCGGCGGCCAGCAGACCGGTGGCCAGGATGGCGCCACCGGCGGGGAGGAGGATGCGCTTCAAGGGGAGCTCCTTGGTCTGATGTGGAACGCTTCTTGCGTCCCATGCGTCAGTAAAGGGAATGCCTGAAACATACAGTGTGGATCTTGGGCATCGGAAGCCACTTCAGGGGTAAAGATCCGCTCGCCATCTCCGTGACCGATCCGTGATGTTTGGGCAAGCATGGTGATACCGTCGGGATTAGTCAGCACTTGTGGTGTTTTCGCAGATGAGCGTGGCCATGAGGTGAAAGTGACGGATGAGGCGTAAAGATTCGATCATGATTGGTCGCATGGCCCATGTGACGTAGATCACACTAGATTGATGGCACCGTTTCGTCTCCAGCCGCGTCTAAAAACCCGTCTTTACTGAGAGCTTCGCTCGAGTGCGTGGCACGGCCCGCCCTCGGAAGGCCGTTGTCGAGGCCGTAAGCCCTACTCGCTAGCCGGTCCACACCTTCAGGTCTCCCTGTTCGGATGTGGGGATCGAGGGGCTCTGGGGCCGGCGTTCGAAGGTGAGCGGGTTCGGTGCTCCCGTATGAGAGCCGTGGCCGGAAGTCGCACTTCCGCCCCGACAGACCCAAATCGATGAGGGCCCGGTGCGCCGCACCGGGCCCTCATCGATTTGGCCGTCATCATTCCGTACGCGTGTCGTTCCTGCGAAACGGGTGAAGGGGTCCGGCTGGTGCCGGACCCCTTCAGGTGGTGCTGGTGGTGCTGTGGTGCTGTTCGAGTCTGAGGTTTGGACGCTCAGGCTCGGGTGATCGTCAGGAAGCTACTACTACTTGACGATCGAGCCGGACCAGACGTTGGCGGCCTTGGTGTAGATCGCGGCGGTCTCGCCGTCGAAGTACGGGGAGGTGATCAGGTCGTAGCGGCCGTTGGCGTCCTGGTCGCCGAAGAGGCTGGTCACACCGTTGACGTAGCCCAGACGCTTGGCGTTGCTGTACTTGGCGAGCCAGGGGCCACCGTCAGCGCCGGGGGTGAAGGAGCTCTTCAGACCGACGTGCTCTTCGGTCTTGGTCGCGGCCTGCACGTACTTCTGGGCGTTGGTCTTGCCGTAGGTCCACTTCGGCGTGACACCGGTGTAGGCCTTGTTGCCGTCGGGGTGGGCGTCGGCCGGGTAGCCGAACACGAACACCGTCTGCTGCGGCTTCTGGTTCCAGGTGAAGCCCTGGCCACCGACGTTGTCACCGAGCTTGCCGGTGTCCTTGATGAAGCCCTCGACGATGAAGAACACCGTCTTGTAGTACGACTTGACGTTGCTCTTCTTCACCCAGTACTTCACGTAGTAGTGGGTGATGGTGTAGTTGCCCTTGGCGTCGATCTTGCGGTAGCCGACACCGGTGTAGGCGTCGTACTGCGCCTTGGTGACGTGCTCCGTGGTGGTCGCCCAGTGAGCCTTGGCACCGTTGACACCCTTGCCCACGGGGGCCTTGTCGTAGGCCTCCTTGGAGACTTCCTGCAGGGTGAGGACGGCGCCGGGGAAGTTCGGGCCGACCGGGTCGGAGATGGTCTCGGCCTTGGCCCACGCGGCGGAGGTCTCGCCACCGTGCAGGTCGACGGTCTTCTTGTACTCCGCCTCGGAGATGGAGACGTCCTTGGCGGCCTTGGCGCCGTTGAACGCCTTGTACTCGCTCTCGCTGACTTCCTTGGCGGTGCCGCCACCGACCTGGACACCGTTGTAGACGGTCACGAACGCGTAGTCGCGGTCGTAGTCCTCGTAGTTGGCGAAGTCGTAGTGGGTGTAGGCCGTCTTACCGACGTAGATGCCCCACGGGGTCTTGCCCTGGTAGTAGCCGGGCACGAAGACCCAGTTGTCCATGACGCTGGCGTCGGCCTTGTCGTCGTAGACGCAGTGACCGGCGGTGGCGACCAGGTTGCGGTACTTGCCCTGGATCGAGGTGGCCGAGCACCACTTGAGCTCGCCCTTCTCGTCCACGAAGAACACCTTGCCGATGGTCTTCGGCAGGTTGATGTTCTTGACCTTCGCGGCCGGCTTGCCCTCTTCGCCGATCGGCTTGACGGCGCCGGGCTTGCCGTCGGCGACGTAGCCGCCACCGGCGTTCAGCTTCGGCGTGGCCTTGGTCTCCCAGGTGTAGGGAGTGGCCTTGGCCAGGTTGTTGGTGTGGTCGTTGGCGGCCAGCCAGAACTTGGCGACGTCGACCGCGGCCGGAGCGTCCTTGGCCATGGTGTCGTAGGCCCAGTCCGGAACGGCGTTGGCGGTGCCGGCCAGGCCGGCGGCCAGCAGACCGGTGGCCAGGATGGCGCCACCGGCGGGGAGGAGGATGCGCTTCAAGGGGAGCTCCTTGGTCTGATGTGGAACGCTTCTTGCGTCCCATGCGTCAGTAAAGGGAATGCCTGAAACATACAGTGTGGATCTTGGGCATCGGAAGCCGCTCCGAGGAGTAAAGATCCCCCCGCCGTCCCCGTGACCGATCCGTGATGTTTAAGTGGGCATGGTATCGATGTAGTGACTGATGTGTATCGATCGTGTTTGCCCAGCTGGATGTAAGTATGGGATAAAAGTGACGGATGGGGCGTGAGCGATGAATCGCTCCGTGTAATCGTCCTGCTGTGACGCAGATCACATCAAATTGATGGCACCGATTTCCGCGAACGCACGTCTAAAGCGACGATCCGCGCCTCTCGTGCTCGCCTCCCGGCTCTCCGAGGCCTCGGGAAGAAGGCCTGGAGCACCGGTGAAACGGGTGCGGGACCCGGCCTGAGAGGCCGGGTCCCGCGGATGGTTCACAGGCCCAAGGGGCCCGGGTGGAGCTGCGCGAGCTACCTGTAGAGCTCGCCGTTCGGGCCGACGATCTTGCCGGACCACACGTTGGCGGCCTTGCGGTAGATGTCGGCGGTCTCGCCGTCGAAGTACGGCGAGGTGATCAGGTCGTAGCGGTCGTTCTGGTCCTGGTCACCGAAGAGGCTGGTGACACCGTTGACGTAGCCCAGACGCTTGGCGCTGCTGTACTGCGTCAGCCAGGGGCCACCGTCGGCACCGGGGGTGAAGGCGCCCTTGAGGCCGACGTGCTCCTCGACCTTCTCCGCCGCCGAGACGTACTCCTTGCCCGAGGTCTTGCCGTACACGTACTTGGGCGTCACGCCGCTGTAGGGCTTGTCGCCGTCGGGGTGCGGGGCCTGGGGATAGCCGAAGACGTAGACGGTCTTGCCGGTCTTCTGGTTCCAGGTGAAGCCCTGGCCGCCGACGTTGTCGCCCAGGCGGCCGACGTCCTTGGAGAGCAGGATGTAGTAGTGCGAGCCGCGCGACCACTTGGGCCCGGTGAAGCCGTCGTACTCCTTCTTGGTGACCTGCTTGACACCGTTGAAGGCGACACCGTTGTAGACCGTGACGAAGGCGTAGTCCTTGTCGTAGTCCTCGTAGTTGGCGAAGTCGTAGTGCGTCCACGCGCTCTTGCCGACGTAGATGCCGTACGGGGTCTTGCCCTGGTAGTAGCCGGGGACGAAGACCCACTTGTCCATGGTGTCGCCGTTGCTGCCCGGGTCGTAGACGCAGTGCCCGGCCGTGGCGACCAGGTTGCGGTACTTGCCCTGGATCGAGGTGGCCGAGCACCAGCGGTACTGGCCGTCGACCACGAAGAACACCTTGCCCAGGGTCCTGGGCAGGTTGACGTTCTTGGCGAGCGAGGGCCTGGGCTTCTCCGAGCCGGTCGGGCCGACGGTGCCGGGACGGCCGTCAGGGGAGAAGCCGCCGCCCACCTTCATCTTCGGGCCGCCCGGGTCGGGGTTGTACACCGTGGCCTTCTTGAGGGCGGCGAAGTTCGAGGCGGCCCAGAAGTCGATGACCGACACGGCCGAGGAGTTGTTCTTGGCCATCGGGTCGGTCGCCCAGTCCGGGGCGGCCTGTGCGGTGCCGGCCAGGGTGGTGGCCAGCAGGGTGGTGACGGCTGCGGCACCACCGAGGGGGAGAAGAGAGTGCTTCAAAAGACTGGCTCCTTGCGCTGCAACGCTCCCGGGAGAGTCCGGGAACTGCGGGACGACAAGCAACGAACCTATGCACGGAGCGTCCGGGCAAACCCCCGATAAGTCCCTCTTAAGCCTCTCTTAAGGTTCCTTTATGCTCGGGGTGCGTGCTGGGCGGTCGCCCACTTGTAGACGACGTAGGTCGACGCGATGAAGTACGGGGAGGAGATCCGGTCGAACCTGCCGTTGACGTCGACGTCCCAGGCGAAGCTGTTGACACCGTTGAGATACCCGACGGCGTGCTTGGAATCGAAGGCGATCAGCCAGGGGCCACCGCTCGCACCGTTGGTGAAACCGCACGTCAGAGCCGTGCCGTGTTCGACCAGGCGGCCGGGGGCCCGCACCTTGATCGTGCGTCCGTCGCACGACTTGAGCACCTGGCCGTTGTAGGGCCTGCTCCCGTCGGGGTGCGGGGCCGCGGGATAGCCGAAGGCCAGCGTGAGCAGGCCCACACCCCGGTTGGTCGTCAGCCCCTGCCCGCCGACGTTGTCCTGCAGGCTTCCGACGTCCTCCATCGCGTAGCTGCCGGCCGTCTTGCCCGCCTTCCAGCGGAAGCCGTCGTGCACGGTGATGAACGCGTAGTCGTAGTCGAAGTCGCCCTTGCCGACGAAGTCCTCGTGCAGGTTGAGCGAATGGCCGACGTAGATGCCGTACGGGGTCTCTCCCTTGTCGTAGCCGGGGATGAAGATCCAGTACTCGGCCTGGCTGCCCGTCTTGGGGTCGTAGGCGCAGTGTCCGGCGGTCGCGACCAGGTTGCGGTTGGCCGCCGTCACCGAGGAGGCCGAGCACCAGTAGTCCCTGCCGCCGATCTGGAAGAACACCTTGCCGACGGTCAGCGGGGAGCCGTTGGAGGCCGGGGACCGCTTCTTCGGCAGGGCCGGCTTGACGACCGGCACGGAGAAACCCGTGCGGGTGACGGTCCTCCCGCCGAGAGGGCTCTGCCGGCTCGTGGCCGTCGTCGAGGCGCCCCCGGTGGCCGTGGCCGCGGTGGCCGTACCGCTCGTGGCGGTGCCGCGGGAGGAGGGGGACGCGGAGGTGGGGGAGGGACTGGCGTTGGACTTCATCGTGTCCGGGCCTGCCGGGGTGTTGTCCGCGGTCTGCTTGAGCCTGGCCGGGCTCCAGTACTCCGCGATCCGCTTCATGTCGGCGGCGGTCTTGGTCAGGGTGATGGAGGTGATGCCGTTGGGCACCCCGTAGACCGGACCGGCCGCGGCGCTCCCGGCGAAGGCCGACGTCATGGTCACACAGGCGGCGACCAGCGCGCCCAGTGTGGCCGTGAGCCGCCGTACGCGGGAGGGCATGAGGGGATTCCTTTCAGGGGCGGCGCGAGGTGCCGGCGGGAGGTGCAGAGATTGATTTTTCCAGATCAACTCGATTATGGGCAGGCGGTTGGAGCGATCCTGTCGTACTGCGTATCGGTCGAGTCTGTCCGAGGGTGTATAAGACCCCCGTCAAGGTGCGCAAAGGGCCCGGCATGTGCCGGGCCCTTCCTCGCGCGCGGTCGTCTCCCTAGGAGGGAAGCTTCCCGGTCCAGAGGTTGGCGGCGTGCCGGTAGATGCCGTACGTGTCACCGTTGAAGTACGGGGTGGTGACGCGGTCGTAGCGGCCGTTCTTGTCGCTGTCGATCGTCAGGCTGACGACGCCGTTGAGGTAGCCGGTCCTCTTGCTGTTCTTGTACTGCAGCAGGAAGGGGCCACCGCTGGCGCCGGGGGTGAAGGCGCACTTGATCGCCTGGTGCTCCTCGGCCTTGTATCCCGGCACCACGGGCGCGGCGGCGGTCTTGCCGTAGCACCACTTCTGGGTGTGACCGGAGTAGGGCTTGTCGCCGTCCAGGTGCGCGGAGGTCGGGTAGCCGAAGGTGAAGACCTTCTTGCCCAGCTTCTGGTTCCAGCTGAAGCCCTGGCCACCGACGTTGTCGCCGAGGCGCCCGGCGTCGGCCACCGTCGAGATGTAGTGCCGGTAGATCACGTACTTCACCGAGGCGGTCTTCTTGATGTACTTCACCACGAAGTAGTACGTGATGGTGTAGTTGCCCTTGTCGTCGATGCGACGGTAGCCCGGGCCCTTGTAGGCGTCGTACTCGCTCTTCGTGACGTGCTCGACGCGGGTGCCGAGCTTGGAACCGGCCTTGGGCCACTCGGACTGCGGCAGTTCCTTGTCCTTGAGCGTGACCTTGTCGTTCTTCAGGCCGTAGACCTCACCGGCGACCTTCTCCCAGGTTCCCCTGTCGGTCTCGGCCGCGACGGCGAGGGCGCCCTTGTACTGGGGGCCGACCTCGTCCTCGGTGGAGACGTTCTCGACCTTGCCCAGGCCGCCCTTCTGGGTCCACTTGTCGTAGGTCGCGAAGTCGACGTTGGTAGCGGACTCACGGCCCACCCCGCCCTTGTCCATGTGCGCCTTGAAGGTCTTGTAGTCGACCTCGCGCTCGGGCTGCTGCCTGATGCCGTTGTAGACGTTGACGAAGGCGTAGTCGTAGTCGTAGTCCTCGTAGACCGTGAAGTCGTCGTGGGTGTTGACCTTGGCGCCGACGTACACGCCCCAGGGGGCCTTGCCCTGGTAGTAGCCGGGGATGAACACGAAGTTGCCGAAGGGCTTGTTCGTGTCGGTGTCGTAGACGCAGTGGCCCGCGGTGGCGACCAGGTTGCGGAACTTCGACTGGACCGAGGTGCCGGAGCACCAGCGCTCCTGGCCCTTGTGGTCGACGAAGAAGACCTTGCCCACGGTGATCGGAAGGTTCACGTTCCGGGACCGGCCGGCGGTCTTGCCGCCCTCACCGGTGGGGGCGACGACGCCGGGCTTGCCGTCGGCGGCGGCCCTGGCCGCGCCGGTCTTGTTCAGCTTCGCCGAGACGGTGGAGTCGGACAGGTACGTCTTCGCCGACTTCAGCTTCGAGGCCGTCCAGTAGCCCGCGATGGCCTTCGCGTTACCGGAGGGGGTGAGCGCCGTCGACTTGACGTCGGGATCGACGCTCGCCTGGGCGGTGGTGGTGAGGGAGGTGCCGATCAGAGAGGCGGCCGCGAGGGCGCCGCCGAGGGGGAGGGCGAGGCGCTTGGCTCGGGAGTTCAATGGAGCTCCTTCTTTGTCATGGGTCACTCGGGACGCAACCCACGCATGCGTAAAGAGACAAGACGTGACCGTACTCGGCAAAGATGGGTTAAAAAGCTATAAAGCAGACATCGGTTGGGACCGATACCATTTCGTTACCAATGCGAGGGAACCGGAAGTCGTCGGGGGCCGTCTGATCTGCCTTCACGTGATCGAAAAGCCTGCGGCCGGTCACGTAAGCGCATGAGCTGCAAAAACGTCGGGACCGGTGATTGCCCCGGCCGGAGGGGCGGGAGAGGCTGAGGCCGCATCCGCGTCACACGTCATCGGGGGATCTCATGCGGCGTCTTCTCTGCCTGGCCGTGGCCGGGCTCTTCCAGCTTCCGGGTGCGGCGTCGGCCGCCGCCCCACCGTCCTCGAACCCCGGGCCGGAGACGGCGGGCGTGCTCGCGCGCCACCCGGGTTCCGCCGGTCCGTCGGTGACGAGTCCGCTGTCGCCCAAGCCCGGTGGTCGTGGTCCCCGCGCGGTGGATCCGCTGTCGCACGGGTCGAGCGGTCACGGCCCGCGTGTGACGAGCCCGCTGCCGCCCGTACCGGACCGTCGTGGTCCGCGGGTGGTCCCGCTGCCGGTGCATCCCGGCGAGCCCGTCCAGGCCGGGCCCGGACCGCTGCGGTCCTCGCCCGGTGACCGGCCCTCGCGCAGCGCCAAGGCGCTCGTGCTGAGCGTCGCCCAGGGGGAGAAGCCCCTGCCCGCGGCGGGACACGCGCTGCTCCTGTGCGACCGGCCCGGCAGCACCCACCCCGACGCGGTCGGCGCGTGCGAGGCGCTGTCCGAGGTGCGGGGCGATCCCTCCAGGCTCAAGCCGCTGTCCGGGGTGGCCTGCACGATGCAGTACGACCCGGTCACGGTGTCCGCCATGGGGATCTGGAACGGCCGCTTCGTCCGGTTCGAGCAGACCTTCGGCAGTTCCTGCTCGCTGCGGGCCGCCACCGGCACGGTCTTCTCGCTCAGGAACCAGCGGGGCGGTCGCTGACGTACAGGAACCGGCGGGGCGGTCACTGACGTCCGCCGATCGTGCGGAACGTTCCGGTGGCCGGAGTGTCCGCCGGACGACGGCGGGCTCCCGGTCCCGAGCGCAGGGCCCGGTCCCGGGAGGGACCGGGCCCTGCGTCGTCATTCCCGGCCGGCCGAATGGCCTGCGGTCAGCCGGTCATGGCGGTCACGCGGGTCGTGCCGGTCACTTGGTCCAGCGGTTCGACGCGGCCTTGTAGACCTTGTAGGTGTCGCCGTTGAAGTACGGCGACGAGATCTTGTCGTACCGGTCGTTCTTGTCGGTGTCCCAGGCGATGCTGTTGACGCCGACCAGGTAGCCGGTGCGGCTGGAGCTCTTGTACTTGTAGATCATCGGGCCGCCGCTCGCGCCCGCGGTGAAGGCGCACTTGAAGCCGACGTGCTCCTGGACGTTGTACTTGGGCGCGGCCGGCATGGCGGTGGTCGTGCCGTAGCACCACTTCATCGTGCGGCCGGAGTAGGGCTTGTCGCCGTCGGGGTGCAGACCGGCCGGGTAGCCGAAGGAGAAGACCGGCTTCTTCACCTTCTGGTTCCAGGCGAAGCCCTGCCCGCCGACGTTGTCGCCGAGCCGTCCGACGTTCTTGGTGACCGGCTTCCACGTGCCGCTCGAGTCCTTCTCCCAGTTCACCTTGAACCCGGAGTGGACGTTGACGAAGGCGTAGTCGTAGTCGTAGTCCTCCTTCACGACGAAGTCGTCGTGCGCGTTGAACCACTTGGCCGCGTAGATGCCGTAGGGGTTCTTGCCGTCCCACGCCTGGTTGCCGTCCCAGTAGGACGGGATGAAGACCCAGTTGTCGTAGAACTGGTTGGTCTTCACGTCGTAGACGCAATGGGCCGAGGTGGCCACCATGTTGCGGTACTTGCCCTGCACGGAGCTGCCGGAGCAGTACTTCCAGCTCTTCGGGTCCGACGGGTTGGAACCGGGCAGGGTGAAGAAGACGCGTCCGACGGTGTTGGGCAGGTTGACCTGCTTGCTCTTGGCGGACTTCGTGCCCTCGGCGCCGATCGGCGGGACCGACCCGCGGGGGCCGTCGGGGGCCACCGCGCCGGAGGCCTTGCCGCCCTTGATGCTCAGGTCGAGGTCGTCGGTGGCGTCGGTGGCCTTGCGCATCCGTTCGGGCGACCAGAAGGAGGTGGCCTGCGTGGCCGTCTCCGAGGCCTGGGAACTGACCACGTCCTTGGGGGCCGTACCGGCGTCGGCGCCGGTGGTGGTGGCGCCGATCACTCCGGCGATCGTGAGAACGCCGGTGAGGGGGATCGCGAGGCGCCGTGCTCGGGGGTACATGGGACTCCTTTCGCTCTCGGCCCGGAGACGGGACTTCTCCTGGCCGGGAAAACGATCGGAACGTTACTGACGCGACGAGGCGGCGGGTAGGAATTGACGGGAAAAAGTCTGAGACGGTTCCATCCGATGCGATCTCGTTATTGAAATAGCAATTTGTTATCATTTAACGAATAAGTATTTCCGCAGCTCAGTGCGGGTTTCGAGGAACACCACGGACACCTCGAACATCACCGGTAACGGCGATTGTCGAAGGTTTCTCGGTCACCTCCGGCCCCGCCCGACTATTAAACCGAATGATGTTCTGGTTGGATGTCGGCATGAGCGGAGACCCTCGCACCCCATGTCTCGTCGGCGTCGCCCAGCACACGGTCCGCGAGCAGCCGGGCCCCGAGCCGCTGGATCTGTGGGAGCTCGTCGCCCGCGAGGCCGCCGCCGACGCCGTCGCGGGGCTCCCGGCCGGCGCCGGCGGCGGGGCCCCGGGGCTGCTGGCCGCCCTCGGCTCGGTCCAGGTCGTCTACACCGAGTCCTGGCAGTACGACGACCCCGCGGCCAGGCTCGCCGAGCGGATCGGGGCGAGCCCTCGCCACCGGGTGTACTCGAAGGTGAGCGGCACGGCCCCGCAGACGCTCCTCGGCGCGGCGGCCTCGATGATCGCCAAGGGTGAGCTGGACGCCGCCCTGGTCGCCGGCGCGGAGGCGCTGGCCACCCGCAGGGCCCTGCGCAGGGCGGGGGAGCGTGTCGCGTGGAGCCACCCGGCCGACCCCAAGCCGCCGTACGGCTGGGAGCGGCCCCCGCACCCGGTCGAGCTGGCCCACGAGCTCTTCCTGCCGGTGCACACCTACGCGATCATGGAGACGGCCCGGCGGGCGGCGGCAGGGGAGTCCGACGGGCAGGAGCGGACCGGCCGGGGACTGATGATGGCCCCGATGACCGAGGTCGCCGCGGCCAACCCCTACGCCTGGCACCGGCGGGCCCGGACGCCCGCGGAACTGGTCACCCCGTCGGCGTCCAACCGGTTCGTCGGCTGGCCCTACACCAGGAACACCGTCGCGGTCATGGAGGTCGACCAGGCCGCCGCCGCGATCCTGGTCAGCGACGGCTTCGCCGACCGCCTCGGCATCCCCCGGGACAGGCGCCTCTACCTGCGGGGATGGGCCTATGCCGAGGACACCTGGGAGGTGGCCGCCCGTCCCGAGCCCGGCTCCTCGCCCGCCATGGCCGCGGCGGCGCGGGCCGCCTTCGAACGGGCCGGGACCGGCCTCGACGAGATGTCCGCCCTGGACGTCTACAGCTGCTTCGCCGTCGCGCTCCGTGCCGCCTGCGCCGCGACCGGCCTCGACCCGCTCGACGCGCGCGGGCTGACCGTCACCGGCGGCCTGCCGTACGCGGGCGGGCCGGCCAGCGACTACGTCCTGCACTCGACCGCGGCGATGGCGGCCCGCCTGCGCGCCGCGCCGGGCCACGGGCTGGTCACCGGGGTGGGCATGCACCTGACCAAGCACACCTACGCGGTCTGGTCCACCGAACCGGGCGGCGTGGGGGGCGACGCCGCGCCGGTGCACACCGCGGAACCGGTGCCGATCGCGGCCTCCTACGAGGGAATCGCCACGGTCGCCGGGTACACGGTCGCGCACGGCAGGGACGGCGCGGCCGAGCGCGGCGTCCTCGTCGCCGACCTGCCCGGCGGCGGGCGGGCGTACGCCCACGTCCGCCACCCCGACCTGATCGCCGAGGCCGAGGCGCGGGAACTGGTCGGCGTCGACGTTCACCTGACCCCCGACGGCCAGGTGAACGTCGCGACCTGGTGAGACCGGGCTCGCGGCGGGACCGGGCGGACAACGATTCCGATTCGTGACGCTACCGGGCCGGGGACCGAGACCCCGGCGACCCCAGGATGGCTCAGGGGCCTGTCCACCAGCGCTCCCGGGTCGCTTCGCCGGGGGACGCGAGACGGCGACCTCACCGGGGACGCGGGACGGCGACGTACCTTTTCGTGAGAGGCGGCCTGGGACGTGGGCGGCGATCCGTACGACATCATCGAGGCGAAGGCGCCGCGGGGACCGCGGCGCTGGATCGGTCTCGCGGCGCTGGCGGCGCTCGTGGTGGTCCCGGTGGGGTTCCTGCTGGCCGGACGGGAGCCCGGCGCGGTCCCCCACGTCCAGGCGCCCGAGCCCGCCCGGACGGTGGCCACCGAGCGGGAGGTCCCCAACCTGCTCCACCCGCGGCCCCGCCACCGGAACGGCCGGGAGATCCTCGACGTGGTCTTCCCCGACGGCTCGTCGGCGGAGATCGGCTACCCGGCGGAGCTCGGCCTGGCCCGGCTGGGGGTCCGGCCCGCGACGACGGGATGGCTGGACGGCGTTCCCGACTCCTACCGGCGGCTGACCACCCCGCAGGGCGGCCCGGCCGGGGTGTCCCGGGGACAGCCGATGATCAGGAAGCTGACCGGGAAGGTCACGCTCTGGCAGCCCATGAGTCCCGCCGAGGGAGAGACGCTGCTGTTCGCGTTCGACCCCTGGTACGTGGCGCTGCGCGACCTCAAGAGCGGCACGACCTTCGAGCAGCGCCTGCTCTGGGCGCGCAACCTGCGCGGCAAGGTGACCGGGGACGGCCACCTGGTGCTCACCGCCAGGCCGCCCCTGCGGCTGGCCGTCCCCGGGCAGATCGTCGGCGGTGAGCAGGCGGGGCCGCAGCTGTGGTTCGGCGGGGCCCGGGAGACGCTGCTGGTGCTGGCGCCGGTGCCTGGCTGTGACGTCGCGGCGATCGAGCTGTCCGTCATCGAGCAGCGCCAGCGCTTCTCGGCGGAGGCCTGCCGGGACGGGGTGTACGTCGCGGCCTCGGGAGAGCGGGGACACGTCGAACGGACCATCGCCGGACTGACCGTGAGGCGGACGGCATAGGGTGCGGCCATGTTCGCTGTAACCGCCACGCGGCTAGATCCCGACAATCCGCTCGCCGGTCTCACGCTCGGCGACCGCCCCGAACCCGAGGTGCCCGACGGGTGGACCACCGTCACGGTGAGGGCGGCCTCGCTCAATCACCACGACCTGTTCACCCTCAAGGGGGTGGGCATCCGCGCCGAGCAGCTCCCCATGGTGCTCGGCACGGACGCCGCCGGGATCGACGAGGACGGCAACGAGGTCATCGTCCACGCGGTGATCGGCACCGGTGCCGACGAGACGCTCGATCCCAAGCGCTCCCTGCTCTCGGAGAAACACGACGGAACCCTCGCCGAGCGGGTGGCCGTACCCCGGCGCAACCTCGTGCCCAAGCCCGCGGGCCTGGGGTTCGAGGAGGCCGCCTGCCTGCCGACGGCCTGGCTGACCGCCTACCGGATGCTCTTCGACAAGGCCGGTCTGGAGCCGGGCTCGACCGTGCTGGTCCAGGGTGCGGGCGGCGGCGTGGCCACCGCGCTGATCATGCTGGCCCGTGCCGGGGGGTACCGGGTCTGGGCGACCAGCCGCTCGGAGAGCAAGCGGGTACGGGCGCTGGAACTCGGTGCCGACCAGGTCTTCGAGGACGGTGCCCGGCTGCCCGAGCGGGTCGACGCGGTGATGGAGACCGTCGGTCAGGCCACCTGGGCCCACTCGCTCAGGGCGCTGCGCCCCGGCGGACGCATCGTGGTCTCCGGTGCGACCAGCGGCGCGGTGCCACCGGCCGACCTGAACCGGGTGTTCTTCCTGCAGCTGTCGGTGATCGGTTCCACCATGGGCACCCGCGACCAGCTCGGCAGGCTCGCCCGCTTCATGGAGCAGACCGGGACCCGGCCGGTGATCGACCGGGTCCTGCCGCTGGCCGAGGCCCGCGAGGGCTTCGCGGCCATGCACGAGGGCGACCTGTTCGGGAAGGTCGTCTTCACCCTGCCGGGCTGAGCCGGGGGTGACGTGCCCGTGCCGGTCCCCGGTACGGGCACGGCGAACTCCCCGGCACGGGCACGGTGAACGAGGAGGACGGCAGCGCGTGCCGGTCCCGGGCCGGTGTGCTCCGGCCCACTGATGTAAGTAATGAGTTACTCCCTGACGTACCGGGTGATAGAAAAGCAGGTGAGCGATGTCTCACCCGGGAGGCCCGGAATGACCGACTCGACCGAGCGCCGCGCTTTCGAAGCGCCCCGTGATCCCGGAACACCCCACCGCGCCGAAGCGCCTCACCACCCCGACGCCCCGGGGCACGCACACCGGGAACGGCATCCGTCCGAAGCCCCCGGCGATCCCGAACCGTTCGGCCCCGGGGACCTGCTCTGGGAAGGCATGGGCGACCGGCGGCTGATGTTCCTGCTCGGCGGGGGTCTCGTCATGCAGGTCATGCACCCGGCCATCGGCGCCGCGGTCGGCGAGCACTCGGTCTATCGGACCGACCCGTGGGGCCGGCTCACCCGCTCGCTCACCTCGCTGCAGACCTGGGTGTACGGCGGGCCGCAGGCCCTCGAGGAGGGCAGGCGCCTGCGCGAGCTGCACCGCGACATCCGGGGTGTCGACGACCGGGGCAGGAGATACCACGCGCTCAGCGCAGAGCCGTACGCCTGGGTGCACCTGACCGCCTTCGAGCGGGCCGTCACCACGCTGAGGTACTTCGGCGAGCGGCCCTACACCCCGTCGGAGGAACGGCGCCTGTACGAGGAGGTCCTCCGCCTGGGCCGGATCCTGAGGGTGCCGGAGCGGATGTTCCCCGCCACGGTCGAGGACTACTGGGACTACTTCCACGACATGGTCGCCGGCACGCTGGAGGATCACCCCACCGCGCGCGACGTGCTGGAGACCACCCTCACCGTGGGCCCGCCGCCCATGCTCCCGGGGCCGCTGCGGGCGCTGTGGCGACCGCTCGGCCTGACCTCGGGCCAGGTCAACCACTTCGTCACGGTCGGTACGCTGCCGGACGCCGTCCGCGCGAAGCTGGGACTGTCGTGGACGGCCCGGGACGAGGCGCGGCTGCGCCGTCTGGGCAGGGCGGTCGCCGCGACGATGCCGCACCTGCCCGAGCGGGCCAGGTACCTGCCCATCGCCTACCGGGCGAGGCGGGCGGCACGGGCCCGGGACCGGCTCACCCGGGCCATGCGCGTCGCCTGACGCGACCCGGTGCCTCGATCCGATGATCAGATCCGGCTCGACGCTCGGACACGCCGACCAGGCCAGGCCAGACGATCTGTCCCGCTGTTCCGGCTCGGCTGTCAGGCTCACCGATCCGGCCCGGGTCGGTTCAGCGGAGCGTGTCGCGGATCCGGCGGGCGGCGTCGTACAGGGCGTCCTGCGCGGTGGCCAGGGTCTCCTCGCCGACCCGTGAGCCCGCGGCGTCCCTGCGGACCTCCTCGACGAACTCGGCCAGCATCTGCCCGAGCCGGTCGTCCCCGGCGGACGAGCCCTCACCGGTGAACCCGGAGGCCCAGATGCGCTTCCAGTCGTCCTTCCACTCGCCGGACTGGCGCTTCCACTCGCTCTTCTGGCGCTTCCACTCGTCCTTCTGCTCGCGCCAGGCCTCGCGGTGGTCGTTCCTGGCCTGCCGCTCCTCGTGCCTGGTGCCCTGGCGGACGTCGCGCGCCATCTGGGTGAGCTCCTCGCGCAGGGACTTGACCGTCTCGCGCACGTCCTCCTTGACCTCGCGGGCGATGTCGCGGACCGAGTCGGAGATCTCCTCCTCCAGTTCGGCCAGCTCGTCGAGGCGGGCGTTCAGCTCGGCGCGGCCCCGGTCGCTGATGGTGAAGACCTTCTTGCCGTCCACCACCTCGTGGGTGACCAGGCCCTCCTCCTCCAGCCGGGCCAGGCGCGGGTAGATCGTGCCGGGAGAGGGGGAGTAGACGCCCAGGAAACGGTCCTGGAGCAGGCGGATGACCTCGTAGCCGTGGCGCGGGCTCTCCTCCAGCAGCTTCAGGAGGTAGAGCCGGAGTCTTCCGTGGCCGAAGACGGGGCTCATGCTCGGCCTCCTTTCAGCAGGGTGACGTCGGCGGAGACGGTGTGCGCGCTAAGGGAGGCCATGCCGCCGCCGATCCGGCCGGTCAGCGCGCTCATGCCGGCCTGGGCGGAGTGGTCGAGCCCGGTGAAGGTGGTCTCGATCCTGCCCGTGGTGGAGCGGATCTTGACGTCGGTCTCGACGGCGTGCGGGAGCCGGACCACGATGTCGCCGGAGACGCTGTTCATCGTCACGTGACCGGTCGGCGGGAGCTCCAGGTCGGCGGTGATCCGGCCGGAGACGGTGGTGGCGCTCAGCCGCCGGGGCTTTCCCTGCGCCACGGTCAGGTCTCCGGAGAGGCTCTTGAAGGAGAGGTCCCCGACCAGGCCGCGGCTCTCCGTGTCGCCGGAGACGGTGTCGGCGCTGATCTCGCCGCTCACCCCGTCGAGCACGATGTCGCCCGAGACGCTCTTGATCGAGGTGCGGTCCCGGAACCCGGAGATCACCGCGGAGGCGGACACCGTGCCCACGTTGACGGGCCGGTCGGCGGGCACGGTCAGCGTCAGCGTCACCCGCCGGTCGCTCGCGCGCAGTGCCTGCGGGTCGCCCGCCAGCCCGTCCCGTACCCGGCTCATCAGGCCGTCCAGGATGCCGTCGCGGGTCAGGTCCCGGTAGGTGACGGTGAGGACGCCGTCGTCGTCGTGCGTGATGAGCAGCGGCGCGTCACCGACCTCGGTCACCTCCAGCGTGGCGGGGCCGTCACCGGCCAGCACGGCCAGCCTGCCCGCCACGACGCGCACGTTGAGCCTGCTCACCTCGTCGAAGGTGAGCCGCTCCGGTTTCTCGACGCTCCATTGCCGCATGGTACGACCTCCTTGTCCACGACACGATATGTCTCGTTTCCGAGAAGGTCAAGATATGTCGCGTCTCGGCCCTCGGGGTCGCCCCGGTCGTCCCCAACTGTCCCCGGTCGTCCCCGGTCGTCCTCAGTCGTCCTCGTCGTCCAGCCGGGCCAGCCAGGTGGCCAGCCGCTCCACCGGCGTCTCGAAGTCCGGGTTGAGGTCGACGAACTCGCGCAGCCGCTCGGCCAGCCACGCGACGGTGACCTCCTCCTCGCCGCGGCGCTCGACGAGCTCCTCGATGCCCCGATCGGTGAAATACATCGTTCTCCTCGTGGTGACGGCACCTGCCATAACGGGGAAGTCCCCCGCAGAGGTTCCTGCGGGGGACTTCCGGGTGAGATCGTGCCCGCCGTACGGGCCGCCCTCCTAGCCGAAGATCTCGCTCAGCATCTGCTGCAGCTCCGCCTCGTGCGCCGCGTGCGAGCCGGTCGCCGGGGAGGAGTTGGCCTTGCGGGAGACGCGCCTGATCGCGCGCCCGCCGAAGACGCGCGGGTTCTCGGCCAGCTTGAGCGCCACGAACGGCCACGGCCCCATGTTGACCGGTTCGTCCTGGGCCCAGATCAGCTCGATGTCGGGGGAGTAGCGGCTCAGTTCCGACTCCAGCGAGTCGCCAGGGAAGGGGTAGAGCCGCTCCAGACGGACGATCGCCACGTCGCTCCGGCCCTGCTTGTCCCGGGCCGCGGCCAGCTCGTAGTAGAGCTTGCCGGAGACCAGCACGACCTTGCGCACGGCTCCCTGGTCGGCCGTGTGGTCGCCCAGCACCGCCTGGAACGACCCCGAGGTGAAGTCGGCGACCGCCGAGACCGCCGCCTTGTGCCGCAGCAGCGACTTGGGCGTGAACACCACCAGCGGGCGGTGCCGGTTCGACAGCGTCTGCCAGCGCAGCAGGTGGAAGTAGTTGGCGGGCAGCGTGGGCTGCGCCACCGTCATGTTGTCCTGGGCGCACATCTGCAGGAAGCGCTCGATGCGGGCCGAGGAGTGGTCGGGGCCCTGGCCCTCGTAGCCGTGCGGCAGCAGCAGGGTCACGCCGGAGCGCTGGCCCCACTTCTGCTCGCCTGCGGTGAGGTACTCGTCGATGATCGACTGGGCGCCGTTGACGAAGTCGCCGAACTGCGCCTCCCAGGCGACCAGCGCCTCGGGCCGCTCCACGCTGTAGCCGTACTCGAAGCCGAGCGCGGCGTACTCGCTGAGCAGCGAGTCGTAGACGTAGAACTTCGTGGTGCCCTGGTTGAAGGTCTTGAGCGGGGTGTGCTCCTCGCCGGTGACCCGGTCGACCAGCACGGCGTGGCGCTGGGTGAACGTGCCGCGCCGCGAGTCCTGGCCGACGAGACGGACCGGGTGGCCGTCGATCAGCAGCGACCCGAAGGCCAGCGTCTCGCCCATGCCCCAGTCGATGTGGTCCTCGGCCACCATCTGCCCGCGGCGCTGCAGCACCGGCAGCAGGCGCGGGTGGACGGTGAAGCCCTCGGGCATGTTGAGCTGGGTCTCCACGATCCGCTTGACGGTCTCCTCGGAGATGGCCGTCGTGACGTCCTCGTGCGACCAGGGGACCGTCTCCAGGTCGACCGGCCGGGAGAACTCGCCGGTCTGGTCCTTGGCCGCGCGGGTCTCGGCGAAGGCGTTCTCCAGCTTGGCCTGGTAGTCGCGCAGCGCGCTCTCGGCCTCCTCGACCGTGATGTCGCCACGGCCGATCAGCGCCTCGGTGTAGAGCTTGCGGGTCGAGCGCTTGGCGTCGATCAGGTCGTACATCAGCGGCTGGGTGAAACCGGGGTTGTCGGCCTCGTTGTGACCGCGGCGCCGGTAGCAGATCAGGTCGATCACGACGTCCTTGCGGAACGCCTGGCGGTACTCGAAGGCCAGCCGGCCCACCCGGACCACGGCCTCGGGGTCGTCGCCGTTGACGTGGAAGATCGGCGCCTGGATCATCCGGGCCACGTCGGTGGCGTAGACGCTGGAGCGCGAGCTGGCCGGGCTGGTGGTGAAGCCGACCTGGTTGTTGACCACGATGTGCACGGTGCCGCCGGTGCGGTAGCCGCGCAGCTGCGACAGGTTGAGCGTCTCGGCCACCACGCCCTGGCCCGCGAAGGCCGCGTCGCCGTGGACGAGCACCGGCAGGACGGTGAAGCCCTCCTCGCCGCGCTCCAGCAGGTCCTGCTTGGCGCGGACCACGCCCTCCAGGACCGGGTCGACCGTCTCCAGGTGGGAGGGGTTGGCCACCACCGAGGTCTTGAGCTTGGAGCCGTCCGGCGAGACGAAGTCGCCGCTGGCGCCGAGGTGGTACTTCACGTCGCCGGAGCCGTGGGCGCTGCGCGGGTCGATGTTGCCCTCGAACTCGCCGAAGATCTGCCCGTACGACTTGCCGACGATGTTGGCCAGCACGTTGAGGCGGCCACGGTGGGCCATGCCGATCACGGCCTCGTCGAGCCGCTCCTCGGCCGCCGAGCTGAGCACCGAGTCCAGCAGCGGGATCAGCGACTCGCCGCCCTCCAGCGAGAAGCGCTTCTGCCCGACGAACTTCGTCTGCAGGAACGTCTCGAACGCCTCGGCGGTGTTCAGCCGCTCCAGCACGCGCAGCTGCTCGGTGCGGTCGGGCTTGGCGTGCGGCCGCTCGATGCGCGCCTGGATCCAGGCGCGCTCCTCGGGGTTCTGCATGTGCATGTACTCCACGCCGATGGTGCGGCAGTAGGAGTCACGCAGCACGCCGAGGATCTCGCGCAGCTTCATCAGGGGCCGGCCGCCGAAGCCGCCGGTGGCGAACTCGCGCTCCAGGTCCCACAGCGTCAGGCCGTGCGACTTGATGTCGAGGTCGGGGTGCTTGCGCTGCTTGTACTCCAGCGGGTCGGTGTCGGCCATCAGGTGGCCGCGGACCCGGAAGGCGTGGATCAGCTCGATGACGCGGGCCGACTTGGCCACGTCGTCGTCGTGGGTGGTCGAGATGTCCTGGACCCAGCGGATCGGCTCGTACGGGATCCGGAGGGACTCGAAGATCTCGTCGTAGAAGCCGTCCTCGCCCAGCAGCAGCCGGTGGATCTGCCGCAGGAAGTCGCCCGACTGGGCGCCCTGGATGATCCGGTGGTCGTAGGTGCTGGTGAGCGTCATGACCTTGCTCACCGCGAGGCGGGAGAGCGTGTCGGGGGAGGCGCCCTGGTACTCGGCCGGGTACTCCATCGCGCCGACGCCGATGATCGTGCCCTGCCCCGGCATCAGGCGCGGCACCGAGTGCACGGTGCCGATGGTGCCCGGGTTGGTCAGCGAGATCGTGGTGCCGCCGAAGTCGTCGACGCCGAGCTTGCCGGCCCTGGCCTTGCGGACCACGTCCTCGTAGGCGACCCAGAACTGGCGGAAGTCCATCGCCTCGGTGGCCTTGATCGACGGGACCAGCAGCTGGCGGGTGCCGTCGCTCTTGGCGACGTCGATGGCCAGGCCCAGGTTGACGTGCTCGGGCTTGACCAGCACCGGCTTGCCGTCGACCTCGGTGTAGGAGTGGTTCATCTCCGGCAGGACCGCCAGGGCCTTGACCACCGCGAAGCCGATGATGTGCGTGAACGACACCTTGCCGCCGCGACCGCGCGACAGGTGGTTGTTGATCACGATCCGGTTGTCGATGAGCAGTTTCGCCGGGACCGCCCGCACGCTGGTCGCCGTCGGGACGACGAGGCTGGCCTCCATGTTGGCGGCCGTTCTGGCGGCCGCGCCACGTAGTCGGACTTCCTCGGCACCGGCGGGCAACTGCGTCTCCTGCTTGGATCGGTCCGCCGGGGCGGCCTTGGCCGCCGGCGCTGGGGTCTTCACCGCGGTGGCCTCGGGAGCCGGAGCCGGGGTGTCCGTGGTGGCCGCCGTGGTGGCGGGGGCCGCCTGGGGAGCCGGGGCCGGGGTGGCCGTCTCGCCCGGGGACCCGTTCGAGGGCTCGGCCGAGGAGCCGTCCGGGGAGGCGGAGGGCGCGGCGGGTGTCGGAGGAGTGGACGCGGCGGTCGCCGCCCCCTGGGGCGCGGCTCTGCCGGCCCCCGAATCAGGGTTGTAGTCAGCGAAGAAGTTCCACCAGGCACGATCGACGGACTCGGGATCCTGGAGATACTTCTGGTACAGCTCGTCGACCAGCCATTCGTTCTGGCCAAAGGCTGCCAGCGGGTTTGTCCGCGACGACTCAGACGACACGGCGGAAATCGCCCTCTTCCGCAGATCGGCGTTGATGATGGAGAACCTGTCCAAGGTTACTCGCCTCGGCCCGGACCTGCGCCAGTCCGGTCCGGCCTTCCTCGCCGATCCTGTCCCCGGCGCCCGGAACGGCCACCGGCCGCAGGCCCGTGATCGGGCTCGTCCCCTGGTCAGGACGGTCCGGGGGGCCTGATCAGGCGGGGCCGACCAGGCGGGAGGTCACCCGTATCCCCGGGGTAACATCTTCGAGCAGCGCGACCAGCTCGTCCCCGGCGTCCCGCAGCTCCCGCAGGGACATCGGCTCCAGCCTCTCCAGCAGGAAGAAGGCGTCGACGGTCTCCTCGGTGATCCGGGTGCGCACGCACTGGCGCCAGTTCCACCGGCGGCAGGTGACGCCCAGGTCGTCGCGCCAGACGACCTCGCCGGGCTCCGGGTGGTCGATCGCGGGCTCGCCCTTCTCGATCACCTCGAACGGCTCGTCGCCGCTCGCGCGCACCAGGCGGGCCGGGCCCTGGTAACGGGCCAGGTCCTCCCCGCCGATCGGCAGGCCGTGGCGGACGCTGACCGCGTTGTAGGCGTCGACCGCCCGGTTGATCTCCGGCAGGGGCATCCGCCTGATCAGGGCGTCCACCGAGGGCCTGGTCCGCTGGGGCTTCGCGCCGAACGCCCGGTAGGCCTCCCGCCACGCCTCGATCCGGGGGTCGCCGCTCTCCGTGGCCTTCTCGGCGGCCTCGGCCAGCCAGGCCCGGGAGGCGTCGTCGCTGGGCCCGTTGCGCAGGCCCCGCACCTCGAACGTCAGCACCGCGAAGTCCGGCCTGAGCGCGCCGACGGCGGGGTCCACCACGATGTCCTCGATCACGGGCCCAGTTTAGGACGCCCGGCGGGACGTCCGGAGACGACCCGGCCCGGCTCGTGGACGTACCGAGCCGGGCCGGACCGATCACCCGCGTAGGGCGGCGGGGATCACTTGCAGAGCACGCCGTTGAGCAGCAGGCGTTCGGGCCTGGGGTTGGGGCCGGGGGCCTCGGCGCCGATGAAGCCGAAGGAGACCGATGCGCCCGGCTTGATCACCTTGTTCCAGGCGAGGTTGCGGGCGGTCACGGTGGCGCCCTCCTGGTCGAGGTCGGCGTTCCAGTGCCGCCGCACGGTCTGGCCGCCCAGGAAGGACCAGCTCAGGCTCCAGCCGTCGATGGCCTTGGGGCCGGTGTTGGTGACGGTGACCTGGGTGTTGAACCCCTCGGGCCACTGGCCGTGCCCGGTGTAGGTGACCTTGCACGTCCCCGGCGGGACGGCCAGGGCCGGGGTGGCCAGGTAGGAGCCGATCCAGGCGAGCGGGGCGTTCCAGTTGATCGTCAGCTCGTTGGTGGCCCAGGACTCGATGTCGTCGATGTAGCAGAACTGGGGCTTGCAGCCCTTGAGCTTGGCCTGGGCGACCGGGTCCTGGATGGCGGAGTTGGGGCCGCCGGCCAGGGTGCCGCGCGGCGGGTTGGGCAGGGACGGGTCGAGCTGGTGGGCGTACCAGCGGCTGTGCTGGTTCTTGGAGGCGACCTCGCCGTAGCCGGTCACGTACGACTGGTTGAGGGCGTTGCGGCCGAAGATGTAGTCCAGGCCCTCCAGCACGCCCTCGTGGTACTTGGCCTCGCCGCTGATGTCGTGGGCGACGGCCATGACCACCATGTTGTTCAGCACCAGGTGGCTGGAGCCCCAGTCGTAGTCGCCCGGGTTGTACGGGACGCCGTAGGGGTGGGCCTTCTGGACGGCGAGGTAGCGGTCGGCGCCTTCCAGCACCGACTGGCGCACCCGGGCCCGGTCCGGCAGCGCATTGGGCACGGTCGCCAGCTGCAGGCGGCCGAGCTGGGCGGTGTGGCCCCAGTCGAAACCGCGCTCGCGCCAGATGTCACCGGTGTGGTGCGGCGAGGCGAGCACGTGGTCGGCGAACTCCTTGCCCGCGGTGGCCAGGTAGAGCTCGGCCGCGGCCCAGTAGAACTCGTCGGTCACGTCGGTGTCGTCGTAGGCGCCGCCGCCCGTCGCGTCGGCCGGGTCGGCGTAGCGGGCCGGGTCGGCCTTGGCCGCGGCCCACGCCTTCTTGGCCGCGGCGAGGTTGCGCGCGGCGAACGCGGCGTCGTACGGGGCGAAGACCCGGGCGGCCTGGGCCGCGGTGGCGGCCAGGTTGAGGGTGGCCGCGGTGGAGACCGCGTGCAGCTCGCGCGCCTGCGGGTCCAGGTGGGGCAGGAGCGGCAGGCCGGTCCAGTTGGCGTCGTGGATCTTGTGGTGGGCCATGCCGGCGTGCGGGCGGCCGTCGGGGACCTGCATGCTCAGCAGGAACTCCTGCTCCCAGCGGGCCTCGTCGAGGATGTCGGGCACCCCGTTGCCGCTCTCGGGGATGTTCAGGTCGCCGTCGCCGTGCAGGCGGTCGGCCTTGGTGCGCTCGAAGGTGGACATCAGCTGGTGGACCGAGATGCCGCCGTTGACGACGTACTTGCCGTGGTCGCCCGCGTCGTACCAGCCGCCCTTGACGTTCAGCGTGTAGTCGCAGACGCCCGGCTTGCAGGGCACCTCGATGTCACCGCGGTTGGGGGCGACGCCGACGTGCCCGGCGGGCCTGCCGTAGCCGGGGCGCAGCGTGTCGAGGATCTCGATGCCGCTGCGCTGGGTGTAGTAGAACTTCAGCGCGTCGGTGCCGAGATCGGAGTAGACGTCCGCGCCGATGTCGAACGGACGGCTGGTCTCGCCGTCGGCCGTAAGCGTGTACCCGGTGAGGGACGCCTTCACCTGGCTGAAGTCGATCGAGTGGACGTTCTGGCCGGAGCTGGCGTCGACGCCGCGCGGGACGGTCTCGCCCTCGGCGACGACCTCGCCGTCGCGCTTCAGCGTCCAGCTCACCGGCTCGGTCTTCTCGGTGACCAGGGTGGCCCGCTTGGGCCCGGCCGGCAGGTAGCCGACCATGTTCACCCGGACGCGGGGCCCGGTGTCGGGCTCGTAGACCTCCGGTTCGGCCCCTCCCTTGAGGGAGACGTCGTCCACGCAGAACCTCCACGGGGTGGCGCTGCCCCCGAGCTGGAACGCCACCTGCGCGCCTGGCAGGTCCACGGGCGAGGTGAAGGTGAAGCGGTGGTCGGCGGCGGTCGCCCCCAGCTCGGGGGTGGCCGACAGGTACTGGGTGTAGGGGTCGACCGGGAGCTGGACCAGCGCCTTGACCGTCCTGGGACCGCCCTGTGGGGCGGCGCCCGAGAAGGAGAACGCGTAGGTCTCGTCCTTGACCAGCGGGATGTTGTCCTGGCCGATGATGACGTCCCACGGGTTGGCAGTACCGCCGGGGACGTCGGCGCAGAGCCGTCCGTCCTCGACCTCCAGCGTGGTGTTGGAGGTGCCCCACCAGGGGGCGGTGCCGCTCTCGAAGGTGCCGTTGACGATCTGTTCGGGACCGTCGGCGGCGGTGGCGGGCAGGGGGGGCAGGGTCACCATGGCGGCGGCCGTGGTGAGGGCGAGCCAGACGGACGGCCTGGTGGCGCGGTGTCGCGGCGAGGCGGTCCGGGGCGAGGGCGTTCGGGTCACGGGCGGTCCTTCGGACGGGGGTTTCTCCCGGCGTGGGAGCCCGGTCGTGGGAGCGCCGGATGGGGGCCGCGGTCCCGGACGAAGATCCGGAACCGAAGTGGGAGCGCTCCCACTACCGAGACGTGCCGATGTTTCCAGCGCGTTTCACCCACCGTCAATGGACACCCCTCCCGGCCCGGCCGCTGACCGGGCGAATGCCCGATATATCCGATGAAACTTTCACCGTCGGGAGGCGGCGCCCGTGACGGCCGTCAGGGAGCGGTCCAGTCGATCTCCGGGCCGCGCGGGACGATCCCGCTGGGGTTGATGTTCGTCTGGGTCACGAAGTAGTGCCGCTTGATCTGGTCGAAGTCGGTCGTGCCGCCGAAGGCCGGCAGGGCGTACAGCCTGCGGGCGTAGGCCCACAGGGCCGGATGGTCCGTCAGCCGCCGCAGCGAGCACTTGAAATGCGTGTTGTAGACGGCGTCGAACCTGGCCAGCGTGGGGTAGAGCCGCACGTCGCTCTCGGTGAGCGCGTCCCCGTGCAGGAAGCGCCGGGCCGACAGCCGTTCCTCCAGCAGGGCGAGGGTGGCGAACACCTCGGTGACCGCCTCGTCGTAGGCCGCCTGCGAGCGGGCGAACCCGGCCCGGTAGACGCCGTTGTTGAGGCCGCGGAAGATCACCTCGTTCAGCGCGTCGATCTCCTCGCGCAGCTCCGGCGGGTACAGGTCGGGGGCGCCCTCGGCGTGCCAGGGGGCGAAGGCGGTCTCCAGGGTCAGGGTGAGCTGCGGGTAGTCGTTGGTGACCAGCCGCCCGGCGACGGCGTCCCAGACGCACGGCACCGTGTACCTGCCCTCGTAGCCGGGGTCGGTGGCCAGGTAGAGCTCGGAGAGGTACTCCACCCCGGTCACCGGGTCCCCGCCGGGCATCCGCCAGCCCTTCTCGTCCCTGATCGGGTCGACGATCGTGACCCCGATGACCTCCTGAAGGCCCAGCAGCTCGCGGACGATCAGCGAGCGGTGCGCCCACGGGCAGGCGTAGGAGGCGTAGATCTGGTAGCGGCCGGGCTCGGGCGGGTGCTCGCCGCCCTCCTCGATCCGCGTCGTGAACCTGTTCGGCTGCCTGACGAAGCGGCCGCTCTCGGAGGTCTCCTTCTCCAGCTTCATGCTCCGACGGTACGGGACGCGGGCGGAGCGCGGCGGGCCCGCGTGGACGGGGACCTGGCGGACGGAGAGAGACGGAGAGAGACGGAGAGAGGGCATGGGTGTCGCGCGGAAGAGATGACTGCATTAATGGGTTGCTACAGGTGTCCTTTGTTCCTCGGAGGGGGAAAAGTGACCAAGTGGAGCATCCAGGTGATGACCGGCGAGTCCCCGAGCGAGGCGTCATGACGGAAACCCTGTCCGGCCAGGCTGTCGACGCCGAGCGCTTCCGGCAGACGCTCGCCCTCCACGCCGCCGGAGTCGTCGTGGTGACCGCGCAGGTCGACGGCGTGCCGATCGGCCTGACCGCCACCTCGTTCTCGTCGGTCAGCCTCGCGCCCCCGCTGGTCTCCTTCTACGTGGACCAGTCGTCCACGACGTGGCCCCGGCTGCGGCAGGCCGGCCACTTCGCGGTGAACGTGCTGGCCAGCGACCAGGCCGAGGTGGCCTCGCGCTTCGCCAGGAGGGGGGTGGACCGTTTCGCGGCCCCCATCTCCTGGACCCCCGGCTCGCACGGCGTCCCGCTGCTCGGCGGGGTCTCGGCCCACCTGGTCTGCTCCCCGCACTCCACGGTGGACATCGGCGACCACGTGCTGGTCGTCGGCCTGGTCACCGAGACGGGGGTCGAGCCCGGCGGGCGCCCGCTGCTGTATCACCAGGGCCGTTTCGGGCGCTTCATCCCGCACCCCTGACCCCGCCGCCGGGGGGAAGGCGGCCGGATGCCCGGAGGTTCTCTGCGATCCGCGACCGATCCGCGACCGATCCGCGACCGATCCGCGCCGGGTCGCGCGGAACACCGGGGGAGACCTGCGCCGAAGGACGCCTCGGAGGGGGCCGAGAGGGTCCTCAGGCGAGGCGTACGGTACCCCGGCCGGTGGCCAGGGGAAGGTCCAGCGCGGTGCGGATGCCCGGCGGGGCCGCGCACAGGGCCGCCACGGAGTTCACCGCGTGGGCCGCGGCCCCGGCCAGGCCGTGGGAGATCTCGTCGACGCTCAGCATCAGCTGGGGCACGCCCTCGATGTGGACGTTGAAGCCGGGACCGGCCCAGCGGTCCACCCGGGTGGCGTCGGCCTTGTAGACGCACTCGACGGTCATGAAGGGACGGCCGCGGACCAGCCCGCTGAACATCCAGCGGGACGCGCACACCGTGCCCCGCCGGACCAGGCCCGCGTCGATCTCGAACTCCTCGGTGGCGAGCTCGAACTCGTCGCTCTCCTCGACCTCGTCGAGCTCCACCCCGAGGTTGTCGGCCACGAACTGGACGCTCTCGGCGAACAGCGAGCGCTGGAAGGCGCGGAACGGACGCACGGCGGCGGCGTAGTCCTTGGCCGAGCGGGTGAAGCCGAACAGGTCCACCACGATCTGCCGTGAGGGGTGCCCCCGGAAGTCCGAGGACTCCCGGACGTAGATGTGGTCGACCCGGCTGGACAGGCCGGTCAGCGTGAGCGGCAGCACGTCGCTCATGAAACCGGGGTTGACCCCGGTGCCGTGCAGCGACGACCCTCCCGCCCGGCAGGCGGCCTCCAGGCGTTCCACCACCCCGGGGCCGTAGCACTTGGGGTAGACGAAGCCGGTGGTGGTGATGACGTTCTTGCCGGCGGCGAGCAGCGCGCAGATGGTCTCGACGTCGCTGGGATGATCCCCGCCGAAGTAGAAGGCCGGCAGCGGCATGTGCAGCACGCAGTCGGCCTCCGTCGCCAGGATCTCCTCGACGTCGTCGGTGCAGATGACACCGGCCTCGGGGAGCCCGACCAGGGTCCCCGCGTCCTGTCCCACCTTGTCCGGGTCGTAGACCAGCACCCCGGCCAGTTCGAACTCGGGCCGGGTGATCAGGCTGCGCAGGGAGTATCTGCCGACGGCGCCCGTGGCCCACTGGACCACGCGCAGGGGCGGCGATAAGGACATATGGGGCCTCCAGCCCAAATGAGTGGGCGGGGCCCTACTGGAAGGAGTTGAGGGGTGTCGTCGTTGACCCTCGCCCGTGTGGGGCAAAAACTTTAGCAGAAATTAACACGCTTGCTCACTAAGAGCAATTATCCCATTCGTTTTCGGTTACCGGTACGGCCGGGGTGCGGCCGTCCGATTTGGGTGCGGGCACAGTCGCGCGGGCGCCCCGGGCCCGCCCGGACGGCGCCCCGGCCGCGGTGTCCCGGGGGTGCGGACATGATCGTTCCTGGTGGTGGCGGGCGGGCGACGCGTCCGATGGCATCGCGGGGGCCGGAGGGTTATTGTTCGGGTGACTAGAATTATGTTCTCGTGGGAGGGATGCGGATGTCAGAGCTGCGATTCGACGGCAAGGTCGCGATCATCACCGGGGCCGGTCACGGTCTCGGCCGCTCGCACGCGCTGTCGCTCGCCGGGCGCGGCGCCAAGGTGGTCGTCAACGACCTGGGCGGGGCGCTGGACGGTACCGGGGCCTCCGCGGGGCCGGCCGCCGACGTGGTCGAGCTGATCAGGAAGAACGGCGGGGAGGCCGCCGTCAGCACCGACGACGTGGCGACCCCCGAAGGGGCCGCGGCGATCGTCCAGACCGCGATCGACGCCTTCGGGCGGCTGGACATCGTCGTCAACAACGCCGGCATCCTGCGGGACAGGTCCTTCGGGAAGATGAGCGTCGAGGAGTTCGACCAGGTCATCGCCGTCCACGTCCGCGGCTCGTTCCTGGTGAGCCGGGCGGCGTTCCCCCACCTCAAGGAGCAGGGGTACGGCCGGATCGTCAACACCTCCTCGCCCGCGGGCCTGTTCGGCAACTTCGGCCAGGCCAACTACTCCACCGCCAAGATGGGGCTGGTCGGTCTGACCAAGACGCTCGGCATCGAGGGCGCCAGGGCCGGGATCAAGGCCAACGCGATCGCGCCGATCGCCTGGACGCGGATGACCGAGGAGATCCTGCCGGCCGAGTTCGAGGCGACGTTCACCGCGGAACGGGTCAGCGCCCTGGTGACCTTCCTGGCCCACGAGGCCTGCGAGACCAGTGGTGAGGTCTTCAGCGTCGGCGGCGGCCGGGTCGCCCGGGTGTTCGTGGCCGAGGGGCCGGGCTGGCGCAAGGAGGACCACACGGTCGAGGACATCCGGGACAACTGGGATGCGATCCTTGCCGAGCAGCCGTACCTCACCCCGACCACCCTCGGCGAGCAGGCGACCGCCTCCATGAGGGCGATGCTCTGAGGGTGCCCTGAGTGTGTTCTGAACGGGTCCCGGACGGGTCTGCACGCCGTCCGGGACCCGTTCGCTGCCGCCCCCGCGGCGCGTTCGATCGCCGCGAGCACCCGGTCGCGCCCGTCACGGGCGGGGGACGAGGGTGACCTCCCCGCCGGGTGCGGTGGTGACGGGCCCCGCGGCCCGGTGAGACGGCCCGCGTCATCGCGCGCCCCGTGCTCCCTCGACGTGAGGGCACCCCTCCTGATCTCCGGAATCGGACGCCGCGCGCCAGACTTTTGCTGATTTCTGCAAAAGTCTACGAACCGTTAGATGAAAGCCCTTCACAAACCAGGACGTACAGGGTTAGCTTCTGCACATCCCATGGTGGAGGGGAGGGCGTCGGCGTCGGCGTCGGCGGTGTGGCCCGCACGGGCCCGAACTCCCCGGCGACCACGTCTTCTCCGGCCCCACGATGAAGCAGCGAGGCCCCATGTCCGAAGCCACACCCCTGCTCGTCATGCGAGGGATCGTCAAGCAGTTCCCCGGTGTGCGCGCCCTGGACGGCGTCGACCTGGAGGTGCTGCCCGGCGAGGTGCACTGCCTGCTCGGCCAGAACGGCGCGGGCAAGTCCACGCTGATCAAGACACTGGCCGGGGCGCACCAGCCCGACGAGGGCACGATCACCTTCGGTGGCGAGGAGGTGCGGCTGTCCAGCCCGATCGCGGCGATCCGGCTGGGAATCTCCACGATCTACCAGGAGCTCGACCTGGTCGACGGGCTGAGCGTGGCCGAGAACGTCTTCCTCGGTCACGAGCCGGCCCGGCTGGGCTTCGTGGGGCGCGGGGCCGCGGCCCGGGCGACCCGGGAGGTGCTGGCCCGGCTCGGGCACGGCGAGATCCGCACGTCGACCGAGGTGGGGCGGCTCTCACCGGCCGCCAAGCAGGTGGTGAGCATGGCGCGGGCGCTCTCGCACGACACCCGCCTGATCGTCATGGACGAGCCGTCGGCGGCCCTGGCCCACGACGAGGTGGGCAACCTGTTCCGGATCATCCGGGAGCTGACCGCGCAGGGCGTGGCGGTGGTCTACATCTCGCACCGGCTGGAGGAGATCCGCGAGATCGGCGACCGGGTCACCGTCCTCAAGGACGGCCGCACGGTCGCGGTGGGCCTGCCGGCCAAGGACACCCCGACCTCCCAGATCATCTCGCTGATGACCGGCCGCACCGTGGAGTACCTCTTCCCCGACCGGCTCGAGGCCGGTGCGCGGCAGGACCGGGCCGAGGTGCTGCGCGTGGAGAACCTGAGCGTCCCCGGCCGGGTCGAGGACGTGTCGTTCTCGGTGCGGGCCGGGGAGATCGTGGGTCTGGCCGGGCTGGTCGGCTCGGGCCGCTCGGAGATCATCGAGGCCGTCTACGGGGCCCGGAAGTTCTCCGGCCGGGTGACGCTGGAGGGCCGTCCGGTGGGCCGCGGCGGCACCGGGAACGCGGTCCGGATGGGCATGGGGCTGGCGCCGGAGGAGCGCAAGGCCCAGGCGCTGCTGCTGGACCAGAGCGTCTCGCGCAACATCAGCCTGGCGAGCCTGGGCCGCTACTCGCGGCTGGGCTGGATGGACCGGCGCCGCGAGGCGGCCGACGCGCGGGCCATGGTGGAGGCGCTGGACATCCGGCCGTCCGACCCCGAACGGCCGGTCAAGACGCTCTCGGGCGGCAACCAGCAGAAGGCGGTGCTGGCGCGCTGGCTGCTCAACGAGCGCCGGCTGCTGCTGCTGGACGAGCCCACGCGCGGGGTGGACGTGGGAGCACGGGCGGAGTTGTACGCGCTGGTACGGCGGCTGGCCGACGACGGGATCGGCGTCCTGCTGGTCTCCAGCGAGGTTCCCGAGGTGCTGGGCCTGGCCGACCGGGTGCTGGTGATCAGGGAGGGCCGCATCGTCCGCGAGGCCGCCGCCGGAGAGCTGGACGAGCACGCCGTCCTCGACATGATCATGGAAGGAAGTCCGGTATGAGCGAGTCCCGGCCGCCGTCGGTGGACGAGAAGGTACGGGCGACGGGGCAGGGCCGCGCGCCCGCGGCCCCGGACAGCCTGCTCACCCGCCTGGGAGACGTCCCCCACCTGGGACTGGTGGTCGCGCTGGTGCTGCTGGCGGTGGTGGGCCTGGTGACGGTGCCCGACACCTTCGCCACCACCTCCAACATGGTGAGCATCCTGTCGCTGGCGGGCACCATCGGGGTGATCACGGTCGGCATGACCTTCGTCATCATCGGCGGGGGCATCGACCTGTCGGTGGGCGCGCTGATGGCGCTGGCCTCGGTCTGGGCCACCACGCTGGCAACCCAGGCGTACGGGCCGTTCGTCATGATCGTGTGTGCGGTGCTGGTCGGCACGGGCGCGGGCCTGGTCAACGGCCTGCTGATCGCCTACGGGCGGATGGTGCCGTTCATCGCGACGCTGGCGATGCTGGTCGCCGCCCGAGGGCTGGCCCAGCGGATGTCGAACCGCCGCACCCAGCTCGTGCAGCAGGGCAACGAGGCGATCGTGGGGCTGTCGACCACCCGGGTGCTGGGCATCCCGCTGCTGGTCTACATCTTCGCCGTCGTCGTGGTGCTGGGCTGGGTGCTGCTCAACCGCACCACGTTCGGGCGCCGTACCTACGCCGTCGGCGGCAACCCCGAGGCGGCCCGGCTGGCCGGCATCGACGTGCGCCGGCACACCGTGGCGCTGTACGCGCTGTCGGGCCTGTGCTGCGGCATCGCGGCCGTGCTGATCATGGCCAGGACCACCACCGGCTCCTCCACCCACGGTGACCTGTACGAGCTGGACGCGATCGCCGCGGTCATCATCGGCGGCACGCTGCTCACCGGCGGCCGTGGATCGATCATCGGGTCGATCCTGGGCCTGCTGATCTTCACCGTGATCACGAACCTGTTCATCCTCAACGGCCTCAACACCAGCGACCAGCTGGTGGCCAAGGGCCTGATCATCGTGGTGGCCGTGCTGCTCCAGCGGCGCAGCCTCCGAACCGCGACCTAGCCCCTCTCGCCAGGTCACGTCCCCCTCGACCTTTCACGATCTTCCCCCCGGGTCCGTTCCCGGGACTCAATTCCGAAAAAGGAGCACGGTCATGGCAGAGAACGTCGCGCGCAGGGGTTTCCTGCTCGGCGGGGCGGTCATCGGCGCGGGTGCGCTGGTCACCGGATGCACGAGCAACGAGCCCGCGGCACCGGCCGCGGCGAGCTCGGCGGCCGCCCCGGCACCGGCTCCGACCGGCGGCAACGAGGCGCCCGGCGAGAAGGTCGTCATCGGGTTCTCGGCCCCCGCGGCCGACCACGGATGGATCGCCGCGATCGCCAAGAACGCCGAGGCCGCGGCCAAGGAGTACTCGGACGTGGAGTTCAAGCCGGTCGAGCCGACCAACGACATCAACGCGCAGATCTCGGCGGTGGAGTCGCTGATCCAGGCCAAGGTCGGCGCGCTGGTGATCCTGCCCAACGACGGGCAGCAGCTCAACCAGATCGCCCGCCAGGCCTCGGACGCGGGCATCCCCGTGATCAACCTGGACCGGGTCTTCCCCGACAAGCTGTCGTACCGCACCTGGATCGGCGGCGACAACTACGGCATGGGCGTCGCGGCCGGGCACTACATCGGCAAGACGCTCAAGGACAAGGGCGTGGCCAACCCGGTGATCCTGGAGATCCAGGGCATCGCCACGCTGCCGCTGACCCAGGACCGCAGCAAGGGCTTCGAGGACGCGCTCAAGACCTACGGGTTCAGCGTGACCGCCAAGCAGGACGCGCAGTTCACCGTGGAGTCGGGCACCAAGGTCGCGGCCAACCTGATGCAGGCGCACAAGAAGATCGACGCGATCTGGAACCACGACGACGACCAGGGCATCGGCGTGCTGGCGGCCATCAAGGAGGCCGGCCGGAGCGAGTTCTTCATGGTCGGCGGCGCCGGCTCGGCCAACGCGATGCGCGACATCAAGGCCGACAACGGCGTGCTGAAGGCCACGGTCACCTACAGCCCGACGATGGCGGCCTCGGCGATCAAGCTGGCCCGCCTGGTCGCGCAGGGCAAGGGCATGAGCGACCTGATGGAGAAGCAGGTGCCGCAGTCGATCACCCTGGCCTCGGAGACGATCACCAAGGAGAACGTGGACGCCTACCTGCCGCTGGGATTCGAGTCCTGATGAGCCGTCCGGACGAGGAGAGGCCGACACTGGGGATCGGCATGGTCGGGTACGCGTTCATGGGCCGGGTGCACTCCCAGGCCTGGCGCAGCGTCTCGGCCTTCTTCGACCTGCCGGTCCGGCCGGTGATGGCCGCGCTGTGCGGCCGCTCGCCCGAGGGGGCCGCGCGAGCGGCCGAGCAGATGGGCTGGGCGGCCGTGGAGACCGACTGGCGGGCGCTGATCGCCCGCGACGACGTCGACGTGGTCGACATCTGCACCCCCGGCGACTCCCACGCGGAGATCGCGATCGCCGCCCTGCGGGCCGGCAAGCACGTGCTCTGCGAGAAGCCGCTGGCCAACACGGTCGCCGAGGCCGAGGCCATGGCCGAGGCCGCGAGGGAGGCGGCGTCGCGCGGGGTGTACGCCATGGTGGCCTTCAACTACCGGCGGGTGCCGGCGATCGCGCAGGCGGCCCGCTGGGTCGCCGAGGGCCGGCTGGGAGACATCCGCCACGTGCGGGCCCAGTACCTGCAGGACTGGATCGTCGACCCGGAGTTCCCGCTGGTGTGGCGGCTGCGCAAGGAGCTGGCCGGCTCCGGGGCGCTGGGCGACATCGGCGCGCACATCATCGACACCGCCCAGTTCATCACCGGCCAGCACCTCACCGAGGTCTCCGCGCTGACCGAGACGTTCGTCAAGGAGCGCCCCCTGGCCGAGAGCTCGGCCGGGCTGTCGGCCGCGGCGGACCGGGACGGCGAGGACGGCGAGGACGCTGTCAGGCCGACGGGTACCGTGGACGTGGACGACGCGGCACTGTTCATCGGCCGGCTCAGCGGTGGCGGCCTGGCCTCCTTCGAGGCCACCCGCTTCGCCACCGGGCGCAAGAACGCGCTGCGCATCGAGATCAACGGCTCGGCCGGCAGCCTGGCCTTCGACTTCGAGGCGATGAACGAGCTGTGGTTCCACGACCACGCCCTGCCCGCCGAGGAGGGGGGGTTCCGCCGGATCCTGGTCACCGAGGCCGGCCACCCCTATGCGGGGGCGTGGTGGCCACCGGGACACGGTCTCGGGTACGAGCACACCTTCACCCACGAGGTGAAGGACTTCGTCGAAGCCCTCGGCGCCGGTACCGCCCCCGCCCCGTCGTTCGACGACGGGCTGCGCGTCCAGCGCGTGCTGGCCGCGGTCGAACGCAGCGCCGCGGAGCAGTCCCGACTCACCCCCGTGGAGGAGACATGAGCAGGCCGATCACGTTGTTCACCGGCCAGTGGGCCGACCTGCCGTTCGAGGAGGTCTGCAGGCTGGCCTCCGGATGGGGCTACGACGGCCTGGAGATCGCCTGCTGGGGCGACCACTTCGAGGTCGACAAGGCGGTCTCCGAGGACGGCTACGTCGAGCGCAGGCTGGAGATCCTGGCCAAGCACAACCTCAAGGTCTGGACCATCTCCAACCACCTGCTCGGCCAGGCCGTCTGCGACAGCCCCATCGACGAGCGGCACAGGGGCATCCTGCCCGCCCGCATCTGGGGCGACGGCGAGCCCGAAGGCGTACGGCGGCGTGCCGCCGAGGAGATGAAGGACACCGCCCGCGCCGCGGCGAAGCTGGGCGTCGACACGGTGGTCGGCTTCACCGGCTCGTCCATCTGGCACACCGTGGCGATGTTCCCGCCGGTCCCGGCGTCGATGATCGAGGCGGGCTACGCCGACTTCGCCGACCGGTGGAACCCGATCCTGGACGTCTTCGACGAGGTCGGGGTGCGCTTCGCCCACGAGGTGCACCCCAGCGAGATCGCCTACGACTACCACACCACCGTGCGAACCCTGGAGGCCATCGGCCACCGGCCCGCGTTCGGGCTGAACTGGGACCCCTCGCACATGGTCTGGCAGGAGATCGACCCGGTCGGTTTCATCCTGGACTTCGCCGACCGGATCTACCACGTCGACTGCAAGGACGCCAAGGTCCGCACCGGCGACGGCCGGCGCGGACGGCTCTCCTCCCACCTGGCCTGGGCCGACCTGCGCCGGGGCTGGGACTTCGTCTCCACCGGCCGCGGGGACGTGCCCTGGGAGGACTGCTTCCGCGCGCTGAACGCGATCGGCTACAGCGGGCCGATCTCGATCGAGTGGGAGGACGCGGGCATGGACCGCCTGGACGGCGCGCCCGACGCGCTGGCCACCATCCGCCGCCTCAACGCGATCACCCCGCCTGCCACCGCCTTCGACGCGGCCTTCTCCACCGAGTGAGCCGTACGGGGTGATCTCCGCCGGGTGATCTCTCACAGGTCCGGGGCCGGTCCGTCCCGTCGCGGGACGGACCGGCCCCGGGCGTCTCCCGGGGCCGTCGGGAACCTCAGTCCAGGACGACGACCTGGCGCAGCACCTCGCCGCCGCGCAGCGCCGCCACCGCGTCGTTGAGGTCGGCCAGCGCGATCCGGGAACTGATCATGCTCTCCAGGTCGAGCTTGCCCGCCTTGTAGAGGCCGGCGAAGAACGGGAAGTCACGCCGGACGTCCGAGCCGCCGTACATCGAGCTGTGCAGCGTCTTGCCCTCGAAGAGCAGGCTGAAGGCGCTCAGCGAGACCATGTCGTCCATCGCGCCCGCGCCCACCACGATCACCTCGCCGCCGCGCCGTGCCGCCTGCCAGGCCGTCATGATGGTGGCGGACTTGCCGACGGCCTCGAAGGCGTAGTCGAACCCGGTGCCGCCGGTGAGCGTGCCGATCGCGTCGTTCAGCTCGCCGGGGGTGATGGCGTGGGTGGCGCCGACCTTCTTGGCCAGGGCGTGCTTGGACTCCAGCGGGTCGATCGCCAGGATCGTGCTCGCGCCGGAGATGCGGGCCCCCTGGATCACCGACAGGCCGATGCCGCCGGCGCCGATCACGACGACGGTCGAGCCGGGCCGTACCTTGGCCGTGTTGAGCGCCGCGCCGACACCGGTGGTCACGCCGCAGCCGATCAGGGCCGCCACCTCGAAGGGCACCTCGGGGTCGACCCGGATCGCGCCCTGCCAGGGCACGATGACCTCCTCCGACCAGGTGCCGCATCCGGCCATGCCGAACGCCGGGGTGTCGCCGTCGTAGCGGAAGCGGGCGTTGATGAAGCTGTCCATGACGTACGTCGTGCACAGGAACGGCTGGTTGACCAGGCAGTTCGCGCAGCTTCCGCACGTCGGGACCCAGTTGATGATGACGTGGTCACCGGGCTGTACCGAGGTCACGTAGTCGCCGACCTCGACCACCTCGCCCGCTCCCTCGTGGCCGGGGATCACCGGCAGCGGCATCGGCAGCACACCGTTGATCACCGAAAGGTCGGAGTGACAGACCCCGGTGGCCCTGATCCTGACGCGAACGTCCGTCGGGCCCACCGGGGCGAGGGTGAAGTCGTCGCGGATGTCGAGCATGTCGTCGCCGACGGCATGCAGAAGCGCACCACGCATGGGGTCCTCCTAGTTCTCCTCGAGGGAGAGGGCGGCTTTGGGACAGGACCGCACGGCGTGCCGGACGCGGTCCATCATCTCCGGCGGTGGCTCAGGCAGCAGCAGGTGCAGCTGATCGTCGTCGTCGAGTTCGAAGACCTCCGGAGCGAGTCCCGTGCAGATCGCATTGGCCTCGCACACCAGATAGTCGACTTTGATCTTCATATGGGCCTCCTCAGTCGGCGTCGGCGAGCTTACGGTGATCCCATGAGATCACTCGAGTGGGCTCCACCGTGAAGGCGACCCTTTTGCGGCCGGTGTAGGCCACGTACTCGGTGAGCAGTTCCTCCGCGTCGGGCATCCCGGCCATGCGCCTGGCCACCGTCATGCCGACGCCGAGGACCCCCTCGCCGTCGTCGATCCTGCGCGCCACCCCGTAGACCAGGACGCCGCGAAGGTCGGAGTACTCCTCCCCGGCCTCGATCAGGCAGCTCACCCGCGCGTCGCGTTCGATGTTGCGCGTCTTCTGGGCCTTGCCGTAGGTCCAGAACGAGATCCTGCCCTCGGTCAGCCCGTAGAACATGGTCACCAGGTGCGGTGTGCCGTCCGGGTTGATGGTTCCGAGCTGCAGTTTCCGTGACTCGCCGATGAGGGTGGCCACCTCGTCGTCGGACATCGTGATGCGGGCGCGCTGGTTCACGGTGCAAAGTAGAACACGTTCCATAGGGTCGGGCAAGGGCCGTATGGAATATTATTCGGTGTCCAATAGTCTGCTGTGATGAGCATCGCCACCATGCCCGCCGACCTGCTGTACGCCGCCCAGCGCGCCAAGGGTTTCATGCCCCACGCCGAGGGGCTCGCGCTGTTCGAGACCGCCGCCGAGTACGGATCACGCGGCCCGGTGTGCGAGATCGGCAGCTACTGCGGGAAGTCCGCCGTCTACCTCGGCGCGGGCGCGCGGCAGGCCGGTTCCGTGGTCTTCACCGTGGACCACCACCGTGGTTCCGAGGAGATCCAGCCCGGCTGGGCCCACCACGACCCCACGCTGATGGACCCCCGCTTCGGCAAGATGGACTCGCTGCCCACCTTCCGCGCCACCATCGCCGCCGCCGGCCTGGAGGAGGAGGTGATCGCGATCGTCGGCAGGTCCGGGCTCGTCGCCCGGTTCTGGAACACCCCGCTGGCGATGCTCTTCATCGACGGGGGTCACTCCGAGGAGCCGGTGACCGAGGACTACGAGGGATGGGCCCCGCACGTCATGCAGGGCGGAGCCCTGGTCTTCCACGACATCTACCCCGACCCGGCCACGGGCGGCCAGGCGCCGTACCGGGTGTACCGGCGGGTGCTCGACTCGGGCGCGTTCAGGGAGGTCCGCCAGGAGGGGTCGCTGCGGGTGCTGGAGCGGGTCGGCCCGGGGATCGGCTGACCTCCCGGCCGGGGACGCCCGCGTCCGGTGTCCCGCCGGACGGCCGGGGGAGGGACGGGACGAAGCGTGGGGAGGGAAGGAGACGGGCCGGCAGGGCCGGTCCCAGCTCCCGCCCCGCGCAGACGACCACCAGGGCGAGGAACGGCGCGAAGACGACGTGCCCCTGGACCAGCAGCCCGTAGACCGCCGCGGCGGCCAGGCCGAACCCGGCCTGTTCGCGGGGCCGCGCCGGGGACGTGACCGGGTCGGTGATCACGTAACCGGCGTAGAGCGCGAAGGCCGTCCCGGTCATCGGAAGCAGCGCGGCGACCGTCGAGACGTCGGTGAGCCACCCCCTGACGAGCGCCTGGGCGGCGAACCCGGCCACCCATCCCAGGAGCAGCGGCAACCTGCGGGCGAGCCAGGCGTGCACCGCGCCCGCGGCCAGCACGGCCGACGGCACGATCAGGTCGAACGGTCCCGACACCCAGGCGGTGAACTGGTGGGACGGGGCCAGGGAGGCATGGGGCAGCAGCAGGAGCGCGGCGGCGACCCCGGTGGCCACCGGGTTCAGGAACGGCCGGCCCGGCACGTCCCCGCCCCCGGCCCGCCCCGTCGCGGCCCGCCCCGCCGTGGCCCGCGGATTCGTGCCGCGCGCGGGACGACGCGCGCGTACGCGCGGCACGTACCCGCTGCCGACGCCGACCAGGACGGCCAGCACGACCGGCATGGGGCTCCCGCCGCCGTACAGCAGCATGGCGCAGAGCAGGCCGCAGACGTAGGAGGGCAGGAGGAGGTCGAGGACGCGGGCCCCGGGGACCCCGAGGTAGCGCACCGGACGCCGCCACGCCCGCGCCTCCACGGTCTCCAGCACGAGCGCGGCGACGACCCCGGTGAGCGCCCCGGCGACCGGTGCCGACCAGGGCTGCTCGAAGCCGAGCACGGTGTGCCCGAGCACGGTGAGCAGGGTGAGGGACGCCGCCGCCCACCGCGACGCCCGGCCCCGTCGCCGCCCGCCACGCCCGCCACGCCCGCCGGGGCCGTCGCGGCCGGTTCTCATGGCCGGACCTCGACGGCGCGTCCGTCCGCCAGCAGGACCCGGTGCCAGCCCGGTTCGAGGGAGATCGACGCGGTACGGGCCTTACCGCAGGCGTCCCTCCAGGAGACCTCGACGGCGAGGGGGGAGACCGGCAGGTCCGCGCCGAGACCGAAGAGCAGTTCGGGCGCGGAGAAGCCGTTGTGCCCCACGGCGGGGTAGAGCTGACGGGTCCGCGTGCCGCCACCGGGCAGGCGCACCGTGGCGACGGCCCCGATGGCGGCCCGCGTCGGCCCGGGACCCGCCGGGGCGGGCGTGCCGCAGGAACCGGCGGGCAGGCGGAGCCGCAGGCCCACGAACGGCGCCGTGGGACCGTGGTTGCCGTAGAGCACCGACCGCGCCCACTGGTTGGCGACCGCGAAGTCCAGCCGCCCGTCGTCGTCCACGTCCCCCACGGCGAAGGCCCGGCTCACCGCGTCGCCGCCGACCCCGGCCGAGGCGGCCACGTCCGCGTACCGGCCGTCCGGGCCCGCGGTGTAGAACGTGTCGGCCTCACGCCCGGACACGTCGTCCCCGGCGTCCAGGACGGGCCAGAACGCCGGACGGGAGAGGAAGAGGTCACCGGTGGAGGCCGCCTCGTGCAGCTGTGCCCACCGGTCCACCTCGCCCCTGAGGAACCCGGTCGCGTGCATGATCTCGTCGGTGCCGTCGTTGTCGAAGTCGGCCGCCTTCACGTCCCAGGACCAGCCGCCCCGGCTCAGTCCCAGCTCCCCGGCGCGGTCGCGGTAGGGAGCGAGCCCCGCGTGCAGCCCGCCGGGCCCGGACACGAAGGCGAGGTTGCTCTCGTGCGGCCCGCCTTCCCCCGTGGCGTTGCTCACCAGGATGTCCGGCCTGCCGTCGGTGTTGAGGTCGGTGAAGCCGACCCCCATGCCCTTGAACGAGTCCCGGCCCAGGACGCGGGAACGGGGGGTCGCCGGGTCCGTCGGCCCCAGGGCCTCGGTGAACCTGATCCTGCCGGGCGCCGACTCGTTGACCAGCAGCCGGTCCGGGCCGAAGTCGTTGGCCACGTACAGCTCGGGACGCCCGTCGCCGTCGAGGTCCTGGGTGCCCAGCGCGAGCGTCCAGCCTCCGCCGCCGAGCTCGTCGAACACCCCCTCGGCCTCGGCGAAGGTCGCCGGTCCGGTGGCGCGGTAGAGCCGGTCGGTGCCGCCGTTGGAGGCGGCCGACAGCGAGTCGGGCATCACGGCCTCGTCGCTGCCGGTACCGGTGCCGGTACGGGCCCCGCCCAGCGCCAGGACGCCGTCGGGGAGGTAGTTGCCGAACACCAGGTCCAGGCGGCCGTCCCCGTCGAAGTCACCGGCCGTGGCGGCGCCGGTGTTCCAGATCTCCCGTTCGGTGGTCAGCGGACGGTGCCGGAAGGCCGTCCCGGACGGCACCGCCCAGGGCACCCGCAGGAACAGCGAGGGGGAGCGCCCCCAGTAGTAGACGACCAGGTCCTCCCAGCCGTCCTGGTCGAGATCGGCGGGCAGGCACCCCGTCGGGGCCTCGTACGGCCTGCGGTCCGGGGGGACCAGCGTGAACGGCCGGTAGGACCGGGAGGTGCCCGGCGCGGGCCTGACGGTCACGGTGTCACGACGGGGGTCGACCAGGCAGACGTCGTCGGCGACGACCTCGCCGTCCACGTCGAACAGCGCGACCGCCGCCCCCGGCGCCGACACCCAGCCCCGGACGTTCGCGTACCCGGGCGCGACCGTCCGCAGGACCCGGTCACCGGGTGCGGTGGGTGGGCTCAGCGGCCTGGCGTGGAAGGAGAAGGCGGTCGTTCCCGCGACGGGAGGCTCCGGCGGGAGGGCGAGCCGCCAGCCGGTGACGATGGACACCACGGCCAGAGCCCCGGCCGCGTACCTGCGAACTCCCGACATCGCGGTCATCGCCCCTTCGAGTCACCGTCTCACCGTCCGAGTCACCGTCCGAGTCACCGTCGCGGGCCGTCGCCGCGGGCCGTCGCCGCGGTACGCCGTCGCGAGTCGCCGTCGCGAGTCGCTGTCACGGGCCGCCGTCGTGGCACGTCGTCATGTGTCGCGGTCGCGGCGTGCCCAGGCCTTCCGGATCCCCGCCCGCCAGGCCTGGTAGTCCTCACCGCTGCAGGCGTTGTGGCCCAGCGCGACGAGGGCGGTGTCCGTCCAGGCCGCGGCCTCGTCCACCTCGGCCCCGCAGAGCACGGGGGCGGCGGCGACGGTGTGGTCGGGGACGACGCCCGAGATCAGCCGGAAGGCGCAGGCGAAGGCGGAGCCCTGGGCGAGGTGGGCGCGGAAGCCGTCCCCGGACGCGGCCGATGCCAGCCTCTCCAGGTCCCTGGTGCTCGCGCCTCCCACGTAGGTCGCGGCCAGGCCCGCTCCGCTCCACAGGTCGGCGCGGCGACCGGCGGGGAACTCGGCGATGCGCAGCGCGACGTCGTCCGCCCTCGCGCACTCGTGGAACCAGAGCATCCGCCCCAGCCCCTGGTCGAAGATCGCCCGCCGGGTACGGTCCATGAGCCCGGCCGTGCGCTGGCGGCCCACCGTACGGTCGGCGCAGAAGAAGCCCTGGTGGAAGCCGAACCCGTCGTGGGCCATCCAGCGCAGGAGCGGGTGGACCGAGCGGATGCCCCACATCGGCCGCAGCCGCATGCGGGCGTACGCCCAGCCGGTGCCCAGGTGGATCAGGTGCGGATGGAGCAGTCCCTGCCCGCTCAGCAGCTCCCTCAGCCGGCGCCCGCCGGTGAGGGTGAGCAGGTCGAGGGTCGCGCAGGCCATGCCGGCACCCTCGTACGCGAAACCGCGCAGGTCGTCGCGGAGGTCGTCGATCCGTCCGGGCTCTCCGGCGACCATCGCGTTGAAGCCGGTCGTGAACGACCGTCCCGCCTCCTCCAGCAGGTCGCGTGCCGGTCCCAGCCGGAACCTCCGCATGCCGAGCCTCACCTGGCCGGGGTCCTGCCACAGCAGCCGGGACACGCCCCTGGAGCGTGCCGGTACCGGCGCCGGTACGCCCAGCCGTGACACCGGTCCCGTTCCCGTTCCCGTTCCTGTTCCCGGCCCCGGCGACGGCACCGGGCCCTGCACGGGTTCCCGGGGAGCAGGCGTCCGGGGCAGGGGGAGGGGCGGCGCCGAGAACGACGAGGACGACGGGGATGACGGGGACGGGGGCGGGACCACGGGTGAGGGCGACAGGGTGTTCACGAGATCCAGGAGGTCGCGCTCGGACGGCACGTCCGAGGCACGCGCGGAACCCACGAGGCCGACAGGGTTCGCAGGGTTCGCAGAGCCCGCAGAACCCGAGGAGGTCGCAGAGCCTGTGGAACCGGCAGAGGCCATGAAGTCCGTGGCGCCCGTGGATCGCGCGGAGCCTGTGGAACCCGAAGAGCCCGTGGAGTCCGGGGCACCCACAGAACCGACAGGGCCCGTGGAATCCGTGGAACCTGCGGAGCTCGCGGAGCTCGTGGAACCGACAGGGCTCGTGGAGCCCGCAGAACCCGCGGAGGTCACAGAGGCCGGGGAATCGGAAGAGCCCGTGACGTTCGTGCAGCCCGTGGATCGCGCAGAGCCCGTGGAACCGACAGGGCTCGCAGAGCTCGTGGGACCGGAATAGCCCATGGAGTTCAGGGCACCCGCAGAACCGACAGAACCCGTAGAACCGGCAGGACCCGCAGAACCCAGGGAGCCCGTGCCCCCCGGAAAGATCGAGGAGACCGATCGGCCCGTAGGGTTCCGGGGGGCCGGGGCCGCCGGGCGATCCGGTGACGCAGGCGACGCAGGCGAGGCGGGTGACGCCGTCGCCGGTGGGGTCGTCGTGTCCGGTCGCGGGACCGCCGTGTCCGAGCTGCCGCGAGGCGCGGGGGCCGAAGGGACCGGGGGCCGCGGGGAAATCAGGGAGGTCGGGGAGGTCCTCCCGGGTCCCGGTGTCCCGCGAGAGGTCCGCTCCAGGATCTGCTCCGGCGTCTTCCCCGGGGCCTTCTCCGGGACGGCCTCCGCGCCTTTCTCCGGAACGCTCCCCGAGCCCCTCCCCGCGGTCTCGGCGGCCCTCCCGGCGGCCCCGTCCAAGGCCCTCTCCGTGACCCTCTCCAGGGCGCTCGGCGCGGCCCTGTCCGGGACCGCCCCGGGCCGGGTCTCCGCTCCGGTGTCCGTGCCGTCATCGCTCTGGGTTACCGTACGAGTGCCCTCCGCATTACTCACGGACCCGAAGGTAGTGAGCGGCGATCGGCCCTTCAAGCACCGCGTTTCCGGTTGCGGGCAAAGAAAACACCCGTCCGTGCCGGAGGCGCGGCGTCAGCCCCGGGAGCGGGCGTGGCTGCACCCGCAGGCGGCGGTGGGGCGGTCGGTCACGTACGCGCCCGCGTCGCGGAAGATCCCGGAGGCCGGGGTGTACCCGGCCAGCGCGTCGGCGGCGAGCACGACCGCGGCGGCGGTGTAGGCGGAGCGCTCGTGCGGGAACCACTTCTCGTTCACGAACTGCCAGCCGGTCCAGTACGAACCGTCCTCGTGCCGCAGGTGCTGCATGTCCGCGAACAGCCCGGCCGCCCGTTCCCGGTCGCCGAGCGCGTCCAGCGCGAGCACCAGCTCGCACGTCTCGGCGCCGGTCACCCACGGCTGGTCGGAGACGCAGCGGATGCCGAGTCCCGGCTCGACGAACGTGTCCCACTCCTCGGCCAGCCGCGCCTCGGCGGCCGGGCCGCGTACCGCGCCGCCCAGGATCGGGTAGTACCAGTCCATCGAGAAGCGGCTCTTGTCGGCGAACGCCTCGGGGTGCGCGCTCAGCACGTGGCCGAGCTGGTCGGCGGCCAGCTCCCAGTCCGGCTGCGGATCGCCCAGGTGCTCGCCCAGCAGCACGCCGCAGCGCAGGCCCTGGTGGATGGAGGCGCACCCGGTCAGCAGGGCGTACCCGGCGGGACGGCCGTCCGCGGCGCGTTCCCAGACGATCTCGCCCCGGGTGGTCTGCAGGCCGACCACGAAGTCCAGCGCGGCCCGGACCGACGGCCACATCCCGCGGGTGAAGTCCTCGTCCCCGGTCACCAGCAGCTCGTGCCAGACCCCGACCGCGATGTACGCGGCGTGGTTGGACTCCCCGCCCTGCTCGACGGCCTGGCCCCCGACCAGCTTCATCGGCCAGGAGCCGTCGTCCCGCTGGGTGCGGGCCAGCCAGTCGTACCCCCGGCGCACCGGGCCGGTCAGCCCCGCCACGCTCATCGCCATCAGGCACTCGACGTGGTTCCAGGCGTCCACGTGCCCCTCGGGCCACGGGACGCCGCCGTCGGCCTCCTGAACGGCCGCGATGCTCCGGGCGGTCCGGACGACCTGCTCCCACTCCATCGGGTCGCTCACCGCTCCTCCGCCGCGCGGACCGCCTCGTTCCCCGGCGGGCCGCAACGCCCGCCGGACCGTTTGCCGTACGGGAAGGTCATGCCGGCTTCCGGACGTAGAGCACGACGCTCTTGCCGATGAGCGGGTTGAGCACCGCCTCGGCGATTCGGGTGGCGGCGGGGCGCTTCATGATGTCCCAGACCAGCAGCTCGTGGTACGCCTTGGCCAGCGGGTGCTCGTCGTTGTTCACCCCGACCGCGCACTTGATCCACCAGTACGGCGCGTGCAGGCCGTGGGCGTGGTGGTGCGGCCCGACGATGAAGCCCGTCGACTTGAGCTTCGCGCTCAGCTCGGCCAGCGTGTAGATGCGGACGTGCCCGCCGGGGGCGGTGTGGTACGCCTCGTCCAGGGCCCAGCAGATCCGCTCCGGCAGGAAGCTGGGCACGGTGACGGCCGCCCGGCCGCCCGGCTTGAGCACCCGGAAGATCTCCCGCATCGCGGCCATGTCGTCGGGGATGTGCTCCAGCACCTCCGCGGCGATCACCCGGTCGAAGCTGCCGTCCTCGAACGGCATGTCCAGCGCGTCGCCCGTCACGGTCTCCCCGGTCGCCTCGGGCGGTACCTCCCCGGCCTTGTCCATCGCGGAGAACATGGTCGCCACGCCCTCCAGCTCGCCCGCGTCCATGTCGAAGGCCACCACGTCGGCGCCGCGCCGCAGCACCTCGAAGGCGTGGCGCCCGGCGCCGCACCCCAGGTCGAGCACCCGGTTCCCGGGGCCCACGGGCAAGCGGTCGAAGTCGACGGTCAGCACTGGCCGCTCCTTGTGAAGGGGAATTCGTTACGGGAGGTCGTCACTTCGCCCGGCGGGCGCGGATGGCCTCGTGGTAGGCCTCCACGGTCCGCTGGGCCACGACGTTCCAGGTGAAGCGCTCCATGACGCGGTCGTACCCCTTGCGGCCCACCGCGGCGCGCTCCTCAGGGGAGTCGTGCAGCCGCCGCAGGACCGCGGCCAGCTCTTCAGGGTCTCCCGGGGTCACCTGTACGGCGGCGTCGCCGACGACCTCGGGCAGCGCCCCGGTCCGGCTGGCGACCAGCGGGGTGCCGCAGGCCATGTGCTCGACGGCGGGCAGCGAGAAGCCCTCGTACAGGGAGGGGACGACGGAGATCTCCGAGGTGGCGATCAGCTCGCCCAGCTCGGTGTCGGAGATGCCGTGCACGAACGTCACCCGGTCCTGCAGCGCCAGCTCGGCGACGAGCTTCTCGGTCGGGCCGCCCGGGGTGGGCTTGCTGACCACGGTCAGGTTGACGTCGCGCTCGGTGGCGAGTTTGGCCACCGCCCGCAGCAGCGTGGCGACGCCCTTCATCGGGGAGTCGGCGCTGGCCACCGCCACGATGGACCCGGGCCGCTTGGGCATCTCCGGGCGCGGGTGGAAGTAGCGGGTGTCGACGCCCAGCGGGATGAGCCGCATGTTCTTCTGCGGCACGTTGAAGTCGCGGTGGATGTCGGCGAGGGAGGACTCGCTGACGGTCAGGATCGGGTCGAGGCGCGGCGCGACCTTGGCCTGCATGCGCACGAAGCCGTACCAGCGGCGCATCGGGATCTTCTTGCGCAGCGGGGCGGCCTTCAGCTCGATGCGCCGGTCCACGCTGATCGGGTGGTGGATGGTCCCGACCACCGGGAACAGCTTCTGGATGCCCAGCAGGCCGTAGCCGAGGGTCTGGTTGTCCTGGACGACGTCGAAGTCGCCGACGCGCTTCTTCAGCTCCCGGTACGCCCGCAGGGTGAAGGTCAGCGGCTCGGGGAAGCCCGCGGTCCACATGGTCCCGACCTCCAGCAGGTCGATCCAGTCGCGGTACTCGCTCAGGCCGGGGGTGCGGAACGGGTCCTCGTCGCGGTACAGGTCGAGGCTGGGGATCTTGGTGAGGACGACGCCCTCGTCCAGTTCCGGGTAGGGCTGGCCGGAGAAGACCTCCACGCTGTGCCCGAGGGCGACCAGCTCACGGCTGAGATGGCGCAGGTAGACGCCCTGCCCACCACAGGTCGGCTTACTGCGATACGACAGCAGTGCGACCCGCAGTGATTCAGCACCCGGCACGGCAACCCCCTTATCATCCTGTCCGAAAGGGGACAGGTACCGTGAAAGATGACCTTAGTCCTCGGACCCTACCATTCGGTGGCTCTGTTATACCCGATGTGTAATTGTTCCCAGTGGCCGCCCCATGGCGTGCGAGCTGGGAGGTTGAGCTTACCGAACGTAGTTCTGTGTAACGTGTTCTAGGTGTACGGGCAGGCTCATGGTGCCCGCGTGAGGGTCTGAGGGTACATTCGCCAATCAAACGGCATGAGACCGCACAAGGTCCCGCCCCCGCAAGCGAGGAGGACGCGTTGGCCAGGCGCGCACTGATCACCGGTATCACCGGGCAGGACGGTTCCTACCTGGCCGAGTGCCTGCTGAACCAGGGGTACGAGGTCGCCGGGCTCGCCCGGGGACAGGCCAACCCGCGCGTCTCGCGGCTCCGCAAGCTCCTCCAGGACGTCCAGCTCGTCCGGGGCGACCTCCTCGACCAGGGGTCGCTGATCTCCGCCGTGGAGAAGATCCAGCCCGACGAGGTCTACAACCTGGGCGCCATCTCGTTCGTCCCCATGTCGTGGGAGCAGGCCGAGCTCACCGCCGAGGTGACCGGGATGGGCGTGCTGCGCATGCTGGAGGCCATCCGGGTCTGCTCGGGAATCTCCTCCTCGCGCACGGTCGCCGGGTCGGACCAGATCCGCTTCTACCAGGCGTCCTCGTCGGAGATGTTCGGCCAGGTCCGGGAGACCCCGCAGACCGAGATCACCCCGTTCCACCCCCGCTCCCCGTACGGGGTGGCCAAGGCGTACGGGCACTTCCTGACGCAGAACTACCGCGAGTCGTACGGCATGTACGCGGTGTCGGGGATCCTGTTCAACCACGAGTCGCCGCGCAGGGGCGCCGAGTTCGTCACCCGCAAGGTCACCCTCGGCGTGGCCAGGATCAAGCTCGGCCTCGCCTCGGAGCTGCGCCTGGGCAACATGGAGGCCCGCCGGGACTGGGGCTTCGCCGGGGACTACGTCCGCGCCATGCACCTGATGCTCCAGGCGGACGCCCCCGAGGACTACGTGATCGGCACCGGCCGTACCCACACCGTCCGCGACCTCGTGCGGGCCGCCTTCACGGCCGCCGGCCTGGACTGGGAGCGGTACGTCGTCACCGACCAGGCCCTGCACCGCCCGGCCGAGGTCGACCTGCTCTGCGCCGACCCGAAGAAGGCCCGCATGCAGCTGGGCTGGGAGCCCACGGTCGCCTTCGAGGAACTCGTCGCCATGATGGTCGAGGCGGACGTCAAGCTGCTCTCCGACGGCGGCGACCCCGACCAGGACTCCTCCTGGCCCTGACCCGCCCGGCCTCGCCCTGCTCCGACGCACCCTGACCCGCTCTGACGTGCCCCGACCGACCCGGCCTTGATCCGATCCGGCCCTGCTCGGAGCTCGGACCCGGCCGGTGTCCTTCGGTGTGCCCGGGGTCGCGCTCAGTCGGTGATCAGGACGGGGCTGCCCAGCGGGACCGTGGACAGCAGCCGCAACGCGGCCGCAGGGACCCGGACGCAGCCGTGGCTCACCGCGCGGCCGAACGCGGTCCTGTCCGGCCAGCCGTGCAGGGCGATCGTCCCCGGCCCGCCCTCGAAGGTCCGCAGGGTCCCCGAGTGGGCGCCCAGCGCGAGGAAGAGCGGGCTGTAGGTCGCGGGGGTCGGTGCCAGCGAGGCGAGCAGGAACGTCCGCCCCCGGGGCGTGGGTGTGCCGGGTGCCCCCACCGCCACCGGCCACGAGCCCACCTCGCGGTCGCCGTCGAACACGGTGAGCCTGCGCGCGGCCAGCCCGACCTCCACCCGGTACGTGCTCCGGACGACGCGCAGCCCCCCGTCCCCGGTGTACAGCCAGCCGGTGGACCGGTTCGGCCGGCTCGGCAGCAGCACCCGGTCCCAGCCGGGGAGCCGCTCCACCACCGGTACCCAGGTCGGGCCCGCGAGCTGGGTGGGCGGCAGCACCCCCACGGGCGGTCCGCCGGGACGGGCGTAGATCACCTGCTCCCGCCGGGGATGGACGACGAGCCCGTCGGCGGGCCGGAACGGGTCGGGGTCGCGGGGGGCCTGCCGCAGCGTCGCGTACGTCGTGGCGGCCGGCAGCCGGGCCAGCCGCGCCGCCGAGACCGGTAGCGGGGCGATCCGCTCCCGCCGCCGGGCGGGCTCGTACGGGGCGGCGCTGAGGAGGGGCGTCGGCGCGGCGGACGGCCCGGTGGGCGGGGCGGGCGTCCCCTGCGTGCAGGAGGAGAGCGAGAGCGCGCAGAGCGGCACCGCGCCGAGCGGGACCAGCAGGCGGAGGAGCCGCGAGCGGGACGGTCGCGCAGTGAGGGGGATCGCCGGTGCGAGCAGGGCCGCCGGGGCCGTGGGCCGTTTCACCATCGTGGACGCACCCCCCGTCGCCTCAGATCACGTCACGTCACGCGACGTCACGTCACGCCGGATCACGTCGCCTCGGATCACGTCGTTCCGAAGCGTGTCGCCCGGGACGGCCCGGCCGGGCTCGCGACCTCTCGTTCCCCGCAAGGACTGATGCCCGCTGCGGGGCGCCGGGTCGCCCAAGGTTCGTTGAAGGCTCGGTCCGCTTCCCGTTCCGTACGGATCATTGATGGTCCTGAAAAGAGACGAGACGTATCGTCTTGACGAACATCGATCCCCGGGTGCATGCTTGGGCTCATCGCGAGACGAGACGTCTCGCGAGAAAGCTTCCCAGCCTTCGGAGGACCCCATGACCCGCCGCGCCCACATCGCCATGGTCAGCATCCCGGCCCCGGGTCACGTGAACCCGAGCATCGAGGTGATCAGGGAACTGGCCGCCCGGGGGCACCGGGTGACCTACGCCAACGACCCCTCCTACGCCGAGATCGTCGCGGAGGCCGGGGCCGAACCGGTGCTCTACGACTCGCTCCTGCCCAAGGTGGACTCCGGTACGTGGCCCGAGGACCCGGTCGGCCAGATCGACCTCTTCCTGCGTGACGCGATGGCGATGCTGCCGACGCTGCGCGCCGCGTACGAGAACGACCGTCCCGACCTGTTCCTCTACGACATCGGCGGGTACGCCGTGCGGGTGCTCGCGGAGAACTGGGGGATCCCGCTGATGCAGCTCTCACCGACGTACGTCGCCTGGGAGGGCTACCGCGAGGACATGGCGCCGATGATCGAGGAGTTCGAAAAGGCCCCGGGCGGCGCCGAGCACTACCGGCGGTTCGACGAGTGGCTCTCGGCCAACGGCCTCGGTCACCTCGACTCCCACGAGTTCTCCGGACGCCCGCCCCGGGCGCTGGCGCTCATCCCGAAGGTCATGCAGCCCAACGCGGACCGGGTCGACCCGGCCAGGATCACCTTCACCGGTCCGTGCTTCTCGGTACGGCCCCGCCAGGAGCCCTGGAAGCGCCCCGAGGGGGTGGAGAAGGTCCTGCTCGTCTCGCTCGGGTCGACCTTCACCGACGTGCCCGACTTCTACCGCGCCTGCCTGACCGCCTTCGGCGACCTGCCCGGCTGGCACGTGGTGCTGCAGATCGGCAGGCACATCGACCTCGACGGCCTGGGGGAGATCCCGTCCAACGTCGAGGTGCACCGCTGGGTGTCGCAGCTGTCGATCCTGGAACAGGCCGACGCGTTCGTCACCCACGCGGGCATGGGCGGCACCCAGGAGGGCCTGTACTGCGGTGTCCCGATGATCGCCGTTCCCCAGGCCGCCGACCAGTTCGGCAACGCCGACAGGCTGGTGGAGCTCGGCGTCGGCCGCCGTGTCGACACCGGGGAGGCCACCCCCGAGGCGCTGCGCACGGCCCTGCTCGACCTCACGGGCGATCCGGAGGTCGCCGAGCGGCTGGCCGCGATCCAGGCCGAGACCCGCGCGGAGGGCGGCACCCCCCGGGCGGTCGCCCTGATCGAGGAGATGCTGGCCGGCGTCCCGTCCCGCTAGACGCACCCCGGCCGCCCGGGTCCCGGACCCCGGCTGCCCGGGTCCGGACCCAGGCCGTCCCGGACCCCGGCCCTCCCGGGTCCCGGACCCCGGCTGCCCGGACCCAGGCCGTCCCGGACCCCGGCCCTCCAGGGTCCAGGCCGTCCCTGACCCCGGCCCGGACTTCAGCCCACGGTGACCGGCAGGTCCTTGATGCCGTTGATGAAGTTGGAGCGCAGGCGGCGGGCCGGGCCCGCCTGCTCCAGCTTCGGCAGCCGCTCGGCCAGCACCTCGAAGAGCACCCGCAGCTCCAGCTTGGCCAGGTGGTTGCCGAGGCAGAAGTGGGCCCCGCCGCCACCGAAGCCGATCTGCGGGTTGGGGTCGCGGCCGATGTCGAAGGTGTCCGGGTCGGCGAACACGTCCTCGTCGCGGTTGGCGGAGCTGTAGAAGACCACGATCTTGTCGTTCTCCTTGACCTCCTGCCCGCCGATCACCGTGTCGGTGGTGGCCGTACGGCGGAAGAGGTTCACCGGGGAGACCCAGCGGACGATCTCGTCGGCCGCGGTGCCGGCGAGCGAGGGGTCGGCGACCAGGCGCCGCCACTGCTCGGGGTGCTCGAAGAAGGCCAGCATGCCACCGGAGGCGGCGTTGCGGGTCGTCTCGTTGCCCGCCACCACGAGCAGCAGCACGAACAGGTCGAACTCCTCCTCGGTGAGCGTGTCCCCCGCGGCGTCGGGCATGATCAGCTTGGTGACGATGTCCTCGCGGGGCTGCCGGCGACGCTCGGCGGCCAGCGCGTTGGCGTAGGCGTAGACCTCACCGGCCGCGTTCGCACCCTCGCCGGGGTCGGCCGCGTAGTCCGGGTCCTCGGCCCCGATCATCTGGTTGGACCAGTTGAAGAGCTTGTCCCGGTCCTCGGGCGGGGCACCGAGCAGCTCGCAGATCACGTACAGCGGCAGCGGGGCCGAGATGTCCCGGACGAAGTCGACCGAGTCGCGTCCCTTGGCCTCGTCCACCAGCTGGTGGCAGATCTCGCGGATGTGCCCCTCCAGGGCGCCCATCATGCGCGGGGTGAAGCCCCGGTTGACCAGGGAGCGGCGCCGGGTGTGCTCCGGCGGGTCCTGGTTGAGCATCATCAGCCGCTGCAGGGCCCGCTGGTCCTCGGGGACCTCGTTGAAGAGCGCGAGCTTCCTGCTGGAGGAGAACAGGTCGGAGTGGCGGGAGATGTGCACCACGTCGGCGTGCTTGGTGACCGCCCAGAAGCCGGGCCAGCCCCGCTCGGCGTCCCCCGGATGCGCGTAGACCGGCGCGTTGGCCCTCAGCCAGGCCATCTGGTCGTACGGGGCGCCGTTCCGCCAGTAGAAGTCCTGGTCGACCAGATCGATGTCCATCGGTCCTCCTGCGAGCCGGGTCGGCGTTCCCGTGACACGGTTCATTGTCGGTGCGGCCTGGGTGCGGTTAGCGGCGTACCCTACCCGTTCACGGAGAATCCACCGGGAACGTGACGATGGCCGGGTTTTCCGGTGTTCCGCCCCCGCCCGGGGCACGTCGAGCCACCAAGCGCTCGATCAGTTTCCTGGCGGATTCTTCTTTCTGAAACGTGTTCTATTACGGCTGGGAGACCCCGTCAAGCCGGGGCCCCGGTCACCGGCCCCCCGCGACGCCCTCGGCACCCCGCGACGTCCTCGGCGCCGCGCACGGCGCGGGCCCGGGACGCGTGCGCGTCCCGGGCCCGCGAAACGGGATTCAGGATCGGTTCCGGCGCAGGAGCCGGGGGCGGACCGCGTACGGGATCAGAACGCGATGTCGCGCCAGGTGCCCACCTCCGCGGCGGTCAGGGCCTTCGGCAGGACGGCCATGCGGTCGACCGCGCCGCTCAGGCGCTGGCCGCCGTCCTGGTCGGCGCCGAAGCGCAGCGGCCGGGAGGTGCAGCCGGTGATGCCGTCGCCGGTGGCCGTGCCGCCGCCGACCCGGGTGCCGTCGACGTAGACGTCGATCACGCCGCTGCGGTCCATGGTGACGACGAGGTCGACGTAGCGGCCGGTCGGGATCGTCCCGCTCAGCCCCACGTTCTGTCCGGCGCCGATGAAGCGCAGGGTGTTGGAGGGAGTGAGGTCGACGATGATCCCGTCGGTGCCCGGGTCGCCGCCGGGCTGGGAGTCGAAGAGCCGCCGGTAACCGGTCCCCTCGATCTTGACCTCGGCCGCGAACGTCGCCTCGGGCAGGTGGCCCAGCAGGGTGCTCTCCGTGGTGAGGTAGGTCGAGCCGTCCAGGACCAGTCCGCTGCCGCTCGGCGCCTCGGTGTCGTAGGCCGCCGCGCCGACGACGGTGGCGTCCCTGCCGCTGCCGGAGGCGTCGGTGACGGTCGTGCCCGACGTCGGGTCCCAGGCGACGACGGCCCTGTCCGCCGGGGGAGAGACGCACGGGTTGAGGCCGACGACCGCCGAGCCGCCCGCCTTCCAGTCGTCTCCCGAGAGCTCCGCCGCGATCCGCGCGGACCTGGTCCCGTTCGCGGGACCGGCGGTCACCGAGAACGAGAAGGTCCTGGGACCGCCCGGCGAGACGGCGGGCACCCGGATCGAGGCGGGGACGGCGGTCCAGCCCTGCGGCAGGGCGAGGGTCAGCGTGCCGGCGGGCACGTCCCTCCCGCCGGGCGCGGTGACGGTGACGGTGACCGGGATCGACTCGCCGGCACCCGCGACGACGGGAGCCGTGATCTTGACGGTCACCTCGTTGACGATCGTGTAGGACCTGCCCGCCTTGGCGTCCACGGTGATGACGTCGCCGTCGCGGCGCGGGGTGATCGTCCTGCCCTGCTGGTCCTCGACGTGGTAACGGCCGCCGATCATGGCGGCGCGGACCTTGAGGGGGCCGGACGTCCCGGCGTGCACGGTGACCCTGTCGGCGTTGCCGTCCTTCCACGAGGCGTCCACGGTCACGTCGCCCCGAGCGCGCAGGCCGGTGACCGACCCGGTGGGCCAGGCCGCCGGGAGTGCGGGCAGTACGTGCACCGTGTCGTGCTGGCTCTGCAGCAGCATCTCGGCCATGCCGGCGGTGGCGCCGAAGTTGCCGTCGATCTGGAACGGCGGGTGGGTGTCCCACAGGTTGTCCAGCGTGGAGCCCTTGAGCTGCTCGCTGAGCATCTTGTGCGCGTGGTCGCCGTCCAGCAGGCGGGCCCAGAAGTTGACCTTCCACGCTTTGCTCCAGCCGGTGCCGCCGTCGCCCCGCGCGGTGAGCGACACCTTGGCCGCCTCGGCCTCCGGGGTGCCGGCCGCGATCTGCCGTCCGGGGTGCAGGGCGAACAGGTGGGAGACGTGCCGGTGGGTGTTGGCCCGGTCGTCCAGGTCCTCCTTCCACTCCTGGAGCTGCCCCCAGGAGCCGATCCGGATCCCCGGGTCGAGCTTGGCCAGCGCGGCCTTCATCTCGGCCTGGAAGGCCCTGTCGGTCCTCAGCTCCCGCGCCGCCTCCAGGGTGTTGGTCAGCAGGTCGAAGACGATCTGCTGGGACATCGAGGCGCCCGCGGTGAAGTCGCCCTGCTCGGGGGAGTAGCTGGGGGAGACCACCAGCCTGCCGTCACGCGGGTCGGTGTGGAGGGTGTCCAGCCAGAACTCGGCGGCCCCCTTCATCACCGGGTACGCGGTCTTGCGCAGGTACGTGGTGTCACCGCCGAAGCGGTAGTGGTCGTACATCTGCTGGGTCACCCACGCCGCCGCGTCGGGGAACCAGAACGAGGTGGCCCAGTCGTGCACGCCGGTGAAGCCGAACGGGTTGGTCTCGTTGTGCACCACCCAGCCGCGCGCCCCGAACATCTCCTTCGCGGTCCTCCGCCCGGGGGCGACCATCGACCGGACGTAGCGGTCGTACGGCTCGGTCGTCTCGGCGAGGTTGGTCTGCTCGGCGAGCCAGTAGTTCATCTGCAGGTTGATGTTGACGTGGTAGTCGGCCGACCAGGGAGGATTGGTGGAGTTGTTCCACACGCCCTGCAGGTTGGCCGGGAGCGACCCCTCCCTGGAGGAGGCGATCAGCAGGTAGCGGCCGTAGGCGAAGAACATCGCCTCCAACGCCCGGTCGTCGGCCGAGGCGCCGCCGGTGTACGCCGCGCGCAGCCTGTCCGTCGGGATGGACGGCGTCTTCTGCCCGAGGTCCAGCTCGACCCGGTCGAACAGCCTCCGGTGGTCGGCGCGGTGCTCGGACCTGAGCTCCTCGTACGACCTGCGGGAGGCCCTGTCGACCGCCCTGGTCACCTTGGCGTGCGGGTCCACGGTCCGGTAGGCCGGGTAGGCGTCGGAGTAGTCGGTGCCCGCGGACAGCACGAACACCGCGCTGTCGGCGCCCGTGACGGTGATCCTGTCGGTGCCGTCGGTACGGGTGCCGCCCTGGACGATCACCTGGACCTGCGACTCGAACCTCATGCCGTTGTCGGCGAGCACGCCCTTGACGGTGAGGCGGCCCTTGGAGACCGCGACCTGCTTGTCGTCGCGGGGCGAGGAGGTGCGCAACGTGAAGGAGACCTGGCCGCGCCTGTCGGCGGAGACCCTGCCGACGACGACGTTGCCGGGATGGCTGGCGAAGTACTCGCGGGAGTGGGTCACCCCGTTCGCGGTGTAGCCGACCCTGGCGACCGCGTCGCGCAGGTCCAGCTCCCGGCGGTAACCGGTGACCGTGTTCTCGGTGTTCTCGGGGTTCCCGGGGTTCCCGGGGTTCTCGGGGTTCTCCGGCATGTCCAGCCAGAGGTCCCCGAAGGTCTGGTAGGCGCCGAAGCCGCTCTTGGGCTGGCCGAGCTCGGCCGCCACCGCCTCGGGCGACATCCTGCCGTCGCGGTCGATCTGTGCCCTGACCTCGGCGATCGCGTTCGGCCTGGGGGAGGTCCAGTTGCCGAAGTCGTAGCCGTTCGCCCCGGGGCCGCCGGTCCACAGGGACTTCTCGTTGAACTGGATCCGCTCGCTGCCGACACCGCCGAACACCATGGCGCCCAGCGCGCCGTTGCCGATCGGCAGCGCCTGGGTCTCCCAGTCGGTGGCCGGTTCGTCGTACCAGAGCGTCAAGTCATCGGGTGTATTCGGCTTCATCGTGTTCGTCGATGGTTCCGCGTCGGCCGGGCTCTGGCCGTACAAGCCGGTGGCGAGGGTGAGAACGGCGAGGAGTGCGACACCGAGACGGCGTCGTGGGGGGCGGGGCAACGGATTCCTCCGATCACAGGGCGAGACTGTTTCAAGGAGATAGCACCGAAATTCCGTCGTAACAAGCTTCGTCCTCCGATGTTTCTTGGTAGGTGATCACTTTTGCGCCCGTCGTCACCGGGAACATTCTCGATGATCTCTATCTGCTTCCGCACGAGGAACTCCGATGACTGAAGGTCGAAATTGGGACACGATCCGGCATTAGCCCTGTCAGCTGCGGTTTATCCTCGGTAACGGATCGGATGTATCGGCCCGCGAGGGGTTGACATCGAGGTTCAGTGTCGTTCAGCATCACGAGACAAGACATCCGATGTATCAATGAAGGGTGCGGTGTGAAGCTGCTGCGCGTGGGACCCGTCGGCCAGGAGCGACCGGCCGTCCTGGACGGAGCCGGTAACCTCCGCGAAATCCCGGAGGCCGAGATCGACGGGGCTTTCCTCGCCTCCGGGGGAGTGGCTCGTGTCCGGGAGGCGCTGGAGCGGGACGAGCTTCCCGTGCTGGAGGCCGAGGGGCTGCGGATCGGTGCCCCGATCGCCCGGCCCGGGAAGATCGTGTGCATCGGCCTCAACTACCGCGACCACGCGGCCGAGACGAACGCCGCGATCCCGGCCGAGCCGATCGTCTTCATGAAGGCCCCCGGCACGGTGATCGGCCCGTACGACGAGGTGCTCATCCCCAGGGACAGCGTCAAGACCGACTGGGAGGTCGAGCTGGCCGTCGTGATCGGCGAGACGGCGCGCTACGTCGAGACGCACGAGGAGGCGCTGTCCAAGGTCGCCGGGTACGCGATCTCCAACGACGTCTCCGAACGGGAGTTCCAGCTGGAGCGCGGCGGCCAGTGGGACAAGGGCAAGTCGTGCGAGACCTTCAACCCGCTCGGCCCCTGGCTGGTCACCGCCGACGAGATCGCCGATCCGCAGGCCCTGGGCCTGCGCCTGTGGGTGGACGGCACGCGGTTCCAGGACGGCGGCACCAAGAACATGATCTTCACCGTGGCGGAGATCGTCCGCTACCTGAGCCGGTTCATGGTCCTCGAACCCGGTGACCTGATCAACACGGGCACCCCGGCGGGCGTCGCGCTCGGCCTGCCCGGCACCCCGTACCTGCGGGCGGGCCAGGTCATGGAGCTGGAGATCGACGGTCTCGGCCGCCAGCGGCAGACCCTGGGACAGGCATGAGCGAGCTGACCGCCCCCGGCCCGTCCCCGGCCCTCGACGCGTTCGCTCCCGAGGTCACCGCCTCCGGTGCGGCCCTCGGCGCGTACCGCATCGTCTCGATGCGCACCCACGACATCCGTTTTCCCACCTCGCTGGAGCTCGACGGCTCCGACGCGATGAACCCCGACCCCGACTACTCGGCCGCCTACGTCGTGCTGGGCACCGACGACGGCTTCGAGGGCCACGGCTTCGCGTTCACCATCGGACGCGGCAACGAGGTGCAGACCGCCGCGATCAGGGCCCTGGAGCCGTACGTGCTCGGCAGGGACGCCGAGGACATGGGCACGCTCTGGAAGGACATGGTCCACGACTCCCAGCTGCGCTGGCTCGGCCCGGAGAAGGGCGTCATGCACATGGCGATCTCCGCGGTGGTCAACGCGCTGTGGGACCTCAAGGCCAAGCGGGCCGGAAAGCCGCTCTGGCTGCTGCTGGCCGAGATGCCGCCCGAGGAGCTCGTCGCCCTGGTCGACTTCCGCTACCTCACCGACGCCCTCACCCCGGACGAGGCGCTGGACATCCTGCGCGCCGCCGAACCCGGGAAGCGCGAGCGGATCGCCCACCTGCGCGAGCACGGCTACCCGGCCTACACCACCTCGCCCGGCTGGCTCGGCTACGACGACGACAAGCTGCGCCGCCTGTGCGAGGAGGCCATCGAGGACGGCTTCACCCAGATCAAGCTGAAGGTCGGCGCCGACCTGGAGGACGACCGGCGGCGGATGCGCATCGCCCGCGACACCTGCGGCGAGGACTTCCCCATCGCGATCGACGCCAACCAGCGCTGGGACGTCGGCACGGCCATCGAATGGGTGAACGCCCTGGCCGAGTTCCGCCCGCACTGGGTGGAGGAGCCCACCAGCCCCGACGACGTGCTCGGCCACGCCGCCATCGCCCGGGGCATCGCGCCCATCCCGGTCGCCACCGGCGAGCACGTGCAGAACCGCATGGTCTTCAAGCAGCTCCTGCAGGCCGAGGCCATCTCGTACCTGCAGATCGACGCGGCCCGCGTCGCGGGCGTCAACGAGAACGTCGCGATCCTGCTGCTCGCCGCCAAGTTCGGCGTCCCGGTCTGCCCGCACGCGGGCGGGGTCGGCCTGTGCGAGCTGGTGCAGCACCTGTCGATGTTCGACTACGTCGCGGTGAGCGGCTCGATGGAGAACCGGGTGATCGAGTACGTCGACCACCTGCACGAGCACTTCGCCGACCCCGTGGTGATCGAGAACGGCGCCTACGTCGCACCGAGCGTGCCCGGCTTCGGCGCGGCCATGCACCCCTCGTCGATCGCCGACCACAGCTATCCCGACGGCCCGGTGTGGAGGCCCCTCGATGGGTGAGTTCGACGGCCTGCGCGCACTGGTCACCGGCGGAGGCTCCGGCATCGGCCTGGCCACCGCCACCCTGCTGGCCGAGCGGGGAGCGAGCGTGGCCTCGCTGGACGTCAACGCCTCCGGCGGCCCGTTCGCCGAGGTCACGGCGGACGTCACCGACGACGACGCGGTCCGCGCCGCCGTCACCGAGGCCGCCGGACGGCTCGGCGGGCTGGACATCCTGGTCAACAACGCCGGGATCGGCGCCGCCGGAACGATCGAGGACAACCCGGACGAGGAGTGGCTGCGGGTCCTGGACGTCAACCTCCTGGGCATCGTCCGGGTCACCCGGGCCGCCCTGCCGCACCTGCGCCGCTCCGAGCACGCCGCGATCGTCAACACCTGCTCGATCGCGGCGACGGCCGGCCTGCCCCAGCGGGCGCTCTACAGCGCGTCCAAGGGGGCCATCCAGTCGCTGACCCTGGCGATGGCGGCCGACCACGTCCACGAGGGGATCCGCGTCAACTGCGTCAACCCCGGCACCGCCGACACCCCCTGGGTGCAGCGCCTGCTGGCGGCGGCCGGCGACCCGGCCGCCGAACGGGCGGCGCTGGAGAACCGCCAGCCGATGGGGCGTCTGGTGAGCGCCCCCGAGGTCGCCGCGGCCGTCGCCTACCTGGCGAGCCCGCTCGCGGCGTCCACCACCGGGACCGTCCTGGCCGTCGACGGCGGCATGCACGGCCTCAGACTCCGGCCCAGGACATGACCCCTCCCGGTTCCCACCGACCCATTCACCCTTCGTACGGCTCGAACAAAGGCAACGGCATGAACATTCGACCCGCGGCGACAGGGGCGGCACTGCTCGCCCTCGCCCTCACGCTCTCGGCCTGCGGCTCCTCCGAGCCCGCCGGCACCGCGGCCACCACCGGCGCCCGGCCCACCGGTGACGCCGGCGCCAAGGGCGGCAAGGTCGGGATCGACTTCCCCCGTGCCGACTCCGACTTCTGGAACTCGTACAACAAGTACGTCCCCCAGATGGCGGCCGAGCTGGGCATCGACCTGATGCCGCCGACCAACTCGCAGAACGACGTGGCCAAGCTGGTCGCCAACACCCAGGCCCTCACCGGGCAGGGCGCCAAGGCGATCGTCATGGCTCCGCAGGACACCGGCGCCATCGCCTCCACCCTGCAGACGCTGGAGACCAGGAACATCCCGGTCGTCACCGTGGACACCCGCCCCGACAAGGGCAAGGTCTACATGGTGGTGCGCGCCGACAACAAGGCGTACGGCACCCAGGCGTGCGAGTTCCTCGGCGAGAAGCTCGGTGGCAAGGGCAAGGTCGTCCAGCTCATGGGCGCGCTCGGGTCGATCAACGGCCGCGACCGGGCCGAGGCGTTCCGCGGCTGCATGAAGGAGAAGTTCCCCGGCATCACGGTCTTCGACGAGCCCACCGAGTGGGAGGGCACCAAGGCCGCCTCGATGCTGCAGACCCGCCTCCAGCAGCACCCGGACATCAAGGGCGTCTACATGCACGCCGGAGGCGTCCACCTGGCCCCCACCCTTCAGGTGCTCAAGGCCAAGAACCTGATCGTGCCGCCGGAGGACCCCGGGCACGTCTTCGTGGTCTCCAACGACGGCATCCCGCAGGAGTTCGACGCCATCCGCAAGGGCGAGATCGACGCCACGGTCTCCCAGCCCGCCGACCTGTACGCGAAGTACGCGCTCTTCTACGCCAAGGCCGCGATCGAGGGCAAGACCTTCACACCCGGCCCCACCGACCACGACAGCACGATCATCCAGCTGCCGAACGGCCTGGAGGACCAGCTCCCCGCGCCGCTGGTCACCAAGGAGAACGTGGACGACAAGGCTCTCTGGGGTAACCAGGTCAAGTGATGACACCATCCGTCACGGCGGTCGAGGCGCTCGGGATCACCAAGCGCTTCGGGCCGACCATCGCGCTCAACGGGGCCGGGATCGCCATCACCGAGGGGGAGACGCACGCGCTCGTCGGCAGGAACGGCGCGGGCAAGTCCACCCTGGTGTCGATCCTGACCGGCCTGCAGCGCCCCGACGAGGGAGAGGTCCGCTTCGCCGGCGAGCCCGCGCCGCCGATGGCCGACCGGGACGCCTGGCGGCGGCGCGTCGCGTGCGTCTACCAGAAGTCGACGATCATCCCCACCCTGACGGTGGCGGAGAACCTCTTCCTGAACCGCCAGACCGACCGCGGCGCGATCAGCTGGCGGAGCCTGCGCGGCCGCGCCCGCGACCTGCTGGACCAGTACGGGGTGGACGTCGACGCCGGCACCATGGCCTCGGACCTCGGCGTCGAGCAGCGCCAGCTCCTGGAGATCGCCAGGGCGCTGTCGTTCGGCGCCCGCTTCGTCATCCTGGACGAGCCCACCGCCCAGCTCGACGGGCCCGCCATCCAGCGGCTCTTCGACCGGATGCGCGCGCTGCGCGAGCAGGGCGTCACGATGATGTTCATCTCCCACCACCTGGAGGAGGTGTACGAGATCTGCCAGAGCGTCTCGGTCTTCCGCGACGCCCGGCACATCGTCACCTCCGCGGTCGGCGACCTGCCGCACGACCGGCTGGTGGACGCGATGACCGGTGAGGCGACCGCCGCCTACGCGTACCGCACCCGCACGGCCGACCCCTCGGCCCCGGTGGTGCTGTCCGCCCGCGGGCTCGGCCTGGCCGGCCGCTACGAGAACGTGGACCTCACCGTCCGCGCGGGCGAGATCGTCGGCCTGGCCGGGTCCGGCAGCAGCGGCAAGGTCGGCCTCGCCGAGACCCTGGTCGGCCTGCACCGGGCCGACACCGGGACGGTGACCGTCAACGGCGTCGACGTCCGGCCGGGCGACGTGCCCTCCGCGCTCCGCGCGGGCCTCGGGTTCGTCCCCCAGGACCGGCACCGGCAGGGCTTCGTCCCGCTGCTGTCGATCGCGGAGAACGCGACCATCCCGATCGCCCACCGGCTCGGCCGCTACGGCACGGTCTCCCCGGCCCGCCGCCGCGAGCGCGGCGCCCGGATGATCGAGCGGCTGGACATCAAGACGACGGGCCCCGACCAGCCGGTGGCCGACCTGTCCGGAGGCAACGCCCAGAAGGTGGTGCTGGCCAGGGCGCTCGCCGACGACCCCCGGGCGCTCGTGGTCATCGACCCGACGGCCGGGGTGGACGTCAAGGCCAAGCACTCCCTCCTCGGCGCCGTGGAGGACGCGGCCGGCCGGGGCGCCGGGGCCGTGCTGGTCTCCGACGAACTCGACGACCTGCGGATCTGCGACCGCGTCCTGGTCATGTTCCACGGCAGGATCGTCAGGGACGTGCCGCGCGGCTGGACCGACAACGAGCTGGTGGCGGCGATGGAAGGTATCGACCCATGACCACGACACAGACCCCTCCGCCCGCGCCGGCCGCGCAGGCCGCCTCGCGCGGACCCGGCCTCAGGCTCGGGCGGTTCCGCGACCTCACCCTGGTCCCGGTGATCGTCGTCCTGCTGATCGCCGGGTCCTTCGTGGACCCGATCTTCCTGACCACCGGCAACCTGACCAACGTGCTCCAGCAGCAGTCGGCCCTGGCGCTGGTGGTGCTCGCCGAGGCGCTGATCCTGATCAGCGGGAAGTTCGACCTGTCGCTGGAGTCCACGGTCGGCATGGCGCCCGCGGTCGGGGTGATGCTGGTCATCCCGGTGGCGGCCGGCGGGTTCGGCCTGGACCTGCCCGCCATCCTGGCGATCCCGCTCTGCCTGCTGGCCGGTGGCCTGGTCGGAGCCTTCAACGGCTTCCTGATCCTGCGTTTCCAGCTGTCGGCCTTCATCGTCACGCTGGCCATGATGATCGTCGTGCACGGCCTGCACCTGGGCCTCACCCAGGGCCGGAGCCTGTTCGAGCTGCCCGCGTCGTTCCTCTACCTGGGCAGTGCCGTCTGGTTCGGCCTGCCCGCGGCGATCTGGATCACCGGCGTGCTGTTCGCGGTGGCCGTCGTCGCGCTCGGCTACTTCCGGGCCGGCCGCTCGCTGTACGCCATCGGCGGCAACGCCGACGCGGCCCGCGCGGCCGGCATCAGGGTCGAGCGGGTCGTGTGGGTCGTCTTCGTCATCGGCGGCGTCGTCGCCGCGCTCGCCGGGGTGCTGGAGACCGGCCGCCTGGGCGGCATCAGCGCCAACCAGGGCGTCGGCTGGATCTTCATGGCCTTCGCCGCGGCGGTCATCGGCGGCGTCAGCATGGACGGCGGCAAGGGCACGATCCTCGGCGCGCTCACCGGTGTGCTGGTGATCGGCCTGGTGGAGAACATCCTCACTCTCAAGGGCGTCCCCGGCGAGTGGAAGCAGCTCGTCTACGGCTCGATCATCCTGGTCGCCCTGATGATCAGCCGCCTGGCCGGAGGCAAGGCCCAGGACTGACGCGCCCGTCGGTCCTGCGGGCTCCCGGGCCGCGTCCGGGTACGGGGAGGGCGCCTGTTTCCCGATCACGGGAGCATGAGACGGTACCGGGGATCGCCCTCGTACCGGAGGGATCGTCCTGTCAGGAACGGAGTGGCCGGTGCAGGTCAGCAGGTACGGCTTCGGCGCGGCCCCGATCGGGAACCTGTTCTCCCCCGTCGGCGAGGACGAGGCGCGGGCGGCGGTGGACGCGGCCTACGAGGCGGGGATCCGCCTGTTCGACACCGCGCCCCACTACGGGCTCGGCCTGTCGGAACGGCGGCTCGGCGCCGCCCTCGCCGGCCGTCCCCGCGACTCCTACGTCCTGTCGACCAAGGTCGGCCGCCTGATCGTCCCCGCGGACGGCGACGGCCCCTTCGGCCGGGACGAGGAGGGCTTCGACGTCCCGGCCTCCTCGCGCCGGGTCTGGGACTTCTCCCGCGACGGGGTGCGGCGGTCGCTGGAGGAGAGCCTGGAGCGGCTCGGTCTCGACGCGGCCGACCTCGTCCTGATCCACGACCCGGACGACCATTGGGAGCAGGCCGTCTCCGAGGCGTACCCCGCGCTGGCGGAGCTGCGCGACGCGGGCGTCGTCAAGGCCGTGGGGGTCGGGATGAACCAGACGGCGATGCTCACCCGTTTCGTCCGCGAGACCGGCGTCGACCTGGTCATGCTCGCCGGGCGCTACACCCTGCTGGACCAGTCCGGGCAGGAGGAGCTGCTGCCGCTCTGCCGGGAGCGCGGTGTGTCGGTGCTGGCCGCGGGGGTGTTCAACAGCGGCCTGCTGGCCACCCACGACCCGTCGGGCACCTACGACTACGCCCCGGCCCCGGGCCCGCTGCTGGAGCGGGCCCGCCGCATCGCCTCGGTCTGCGAACGCCACGGCGTCACCCTGCCGCAGGCCGCCCTGGCCTTCCCGCTGCGCCACCCGGCGGTCGCCTCCGTCGTGGTCGGGGCCCGCTCCGCCGACGAGGTCGCCCGCAACGCCGCCCTGACCGCCCGCCCGGTGCCCGAGGACCTGTGGGCCGACCTCACCGCCGAGGGCCTGATCTCCTGAACGCGTCCGGCCGGGATCGTCCCGGTGGGCTCACCCGGCCGGCGTGAAGGCCCGTCCTGGGCCGAAGGAGGAGGGGTTTGCCATACTCCTCCCATGTCCTCCACGGTCTCGGTCGTTTTGCTCGTCATCGCGGGCCTGGTGCTCGTCGTCACGAACCTGCCCCGGCGCGACCGGGCGACATCGCACCGGGAGGCGGACCGGGAGGGCGTGGTCGTCTACTGGCGGCCCGGTTGCCCGTACTGCATGAGGCTGCGCACCCGCCTGCGCCTCACGGGCCTGCGCTACAGCGAGGTCGACATCTGGAAGGACCCCGACGCGGCGGCGTTCGTCCGCTCGGTCGCGGACGGGAACGAGACCGTGCCGACCGTGACCGTGGCCGGGAGGGCGATGGTGAACCCGTCCGCGGGCCAGGTGCTCACCGCGGCCAGGGCCGAACCGCAGCCCCCGGCGTCCTGAGCGTCCCCGGGCCGGGAGGTCCGCCGTGGCGGGGACGGTGACCGGCCCCGGTCACGGATGCCGCGGGATCAGCGTCTTCTCCTCCCGCCAGACCGGGCCGGAGCACCCTCGCCTGGCGTGGCAGCGGTGCGCGTCCCGGCACCGGCCTCTTCCGGCCTCGCACCTGGAGACGCACTTCAGCACCGCCGAGCTCGACTGATGCGTGGACGTCTGCGTTCCCGAACTCGGACACGCGATCGGCGTGGGGGCCGGGGTGACGGTCACGGTCACGGTGACGGTCGGGGTGGGGGTGGTGGTCGGCGTGGGAGTGGGAGTGGGTGTGATGGTCGGCGTGGGGGTGGGTGTCGGCGTGATGGTCGGGGTCGGGGTCGGGGTGGGGGTGGGGGTGGGGGTGGGCGTCGGAGGCAGGGCCGCGCAGTCGAGTTCCGTGCTGAACGGGAAGTCGTGGATCTCCCCGCCGTTGGCGGTGGCCGTTCCCGAGGTCAGCTCGCGGACGATGACGTTGCCCTCGAGGTTGGAGGAGTTCTCGTCGATCAGCTCGGCGTCCGGGGCGAAGATCGTCCCCTCGATGGTGCCCCCCTGCCCCGCGGGAAGCCTGATGGTGGTGGCGTCCGGGAAGTCGAACAGGATGTACCGCCCCTCACGCCCGGAGACGCCGGCGAAGTTCGGGGGAATCCAGGTGAAGTCACCGCCCACGGCGGTGGTGTCCACGACGACCAGGAGCGGGGCGGTGGCCGTGGGCTGGTCGTCGAAGATCAGGTTGGCGATGTTGTTCAGGTTCTCGGCGTCGATCTGCAGGACGTTGGTGACGCCGTCGGTCAGGTTGATGCGGACGTTGGAACCGGGCGGGACGACGTTGCCGGGCAGCGGCACCCCGTTGCCGTCCCGCAGGATCACGGTGTTGACGCACAGGGCGAGGTCCGCGGCCCGCTGGCGGTAGGTGGCGAAGAGCGCGGCGAAGTCGATCACCGAGGCGGGCCCCACGGAGCCGACGGGCTGGCGTACGGTCAGCTCCACCCGCGCCGGTGATTCGTAGTCGCCCGTGGCGTTGATCCGGGTGTTGACCAGCGCGCCGTTGTTGTCGACGTTCAGGACGAACGAGTCGGTGAGGTCACCGATCTTGACGTAGCCGCCGGAGAGCACCGAGAGCCGTCCGGTGGGGCTGCTCTGGGCGAAGTCGACCCGGCCGCCCACCACCAGTGCCGTGGGCCGGGCGTCGCCGGCGACGACGAAGGTGCCCGGATTCTGGCTGGCGACCCGGTAGTCGCCGGTCAGGATGAGGTCCCCGCCCACCGCCAGGGTGCCCTCGTTCTCGTTGCTGCTCAGGCGGGCGTCGCCCTCCACGACGACGGTGAAGCCGTTGTTGCCGCTGACCGGGTTCAGCGGAGCGTGCTCCGAGCCGGTATCGACGATGAGGGCCCCCAGGCTCATGGCGAAAATGCTCAAACCCACGGAAAAATACACTCTACGCATATCGTTCCCCTCATGATCGTTCCATTCCCCGAGCGAGTTTAGGCAGCTCAGGGGGGGCAAGCGGCTCCGTACGGGCAAATGTCCGTCATGCCTGTGGCTCGAATTCGGAGAACGCGGGAAGGGGGCGGCCGGCGTGCCGCGCGGGCGGGGCCGTGCCCGCGCGGCACGCCATGTGGGGATCTCCCGTGCCGCCCCCGCCCCGGGGCGGGTTCAGGCGGATTCGAGGGGCAGGCCGGCCTCGGCCCAGTCCTCGATGCCCTCGCGGTACGTGCGGACGTCGGTGTAGCCGAGGGCGGTGAGCCTGTCGGCGACCTGCCCGCTGTTGGGGCACGCCGGGTTGGAGCAGTAGGTGACGATCGCGGCGTCGAGGTCGGGGAGCAGGGAGGGGGCCAGCCTGTCGACGTCGGCCCGGACCAGGGGAACGGCCCCGGGCAGGTGCTGCTGCGCGTGGTACTGCCCGCCCAGCGCGTCGACGACGGTCACGCGGCCCTCGTCGATCGCGGCCTTCAGCTCGTCCCGGGTGATGAGTGCGGTCATGTCGCTGCCTCCATAGAAGTGGACTATAGTCCGGTTGTGGCTCATGACAGTAGCGGACCGCAGTCCGTTTCCGCAACACCGCTGGAACTGCTGCGCACCCCGCCCCGGAGGGAACGGGCGGACGCGGCACGCAACCGCGCCGCGGTACTGGAGGCCGCGGCCCGGCTGTTCGCCGAACAGGGCGTGGAGGCGGTGTCCATGGACCAGGTGGCCGCGGCCGCGGGCGTCGGCAAGGGCACCCTGTTCCGCCGGTTCGGCGACAAGTCCGGCCTGGCCGCCGCCCTGCTGGACGCCAGGGAGCGCGTGCTGCAGGAGGCGATCCTGCACGGGCCGCCGCCGCTCGGCCTCGGGGCGGCGGCCGGTGAGCGGCTCGCCGCGTTCGCCGGCGCCTACCTGGACTACCTGCTGGAGCACCTGGACCTGGTCCGGATGTCGGAGACCGCGGCCCCCGGTGCCCGGTACCGGATCGGGGCCTACCGGTTCTGGCACCGCCACGTGGCGATCCTGCTCGGCGGCACGCCCGACCCTGAGCACGCCGCGCACGCCCTGCTGGCCGCGCTCTCGGCCGAGCACGTGTCCGCGCTCCTGCCGGAGCTGGGCGAGAAGCGGATACGCGCGGGCGTGCTCCGCCTCGCGCGTTCGATGACGTCCCCTCCCGGAGGGTGACGTCCGGCCCCCTTTCGTCCCCAGGGGACGGTCAGGCGAGGGTGCTGCGGAGCCACTCCTCGACGCCGGCGATGTGGACCGTGGCCCAGGCCCGCGCCACCTCGGGCTGGCGGGCGGCGATGGCGTCGCAGATCGCGCCGTGCTGCTCGCGGGTCTTCTCCAGGGCGTTCTCCTGGGTCAGGCCCCGCCAGATCCTGGCCCTGGTGGTGGGGCCCGAGAGGCTCTCGATGAGGGAACAGAGCACGGCGTTGCCCGACCCCTCCGCGATGCGCTGGTGGAACTCCAGGTCGTTGGCGACCAGCTGCTCGACGCTCGGGTCCGCGGGCAGCTCGTCGAGGAGCCTGCGCAGCTCGGCGATCTCGGAGTCGGACATGGAGGTCGCCGCCATCGCGGTCGCCGCGGGTTCCAGGATGCGCCGCACCTGGAAGAACTGCAGCACGGTGTCGTCCTGGTGGAAGTCGACCACGAACGACATCGCGTCCAGCAGCAGCCTGGGCTCCAGGCTGGTCACGTACGTGCCGTCGCCCTGGCGCACGTCCAGCACGTTGATCAGGGCCAGCGCGCGGACGGCCTCGCGCAGCGAGTTGCGCGAGAGGCCGAGGCGGTCGGCCAGGTCGGCCTCCTTGGGCAGCCTGCTGCCGGGGGCGAGCTCGCCGGACAGGATCATCTGTTTGATCCTGTCGATAGCGGCATCGGTGACCGCCACGCTGCACCGTCCTCAGGGTTCGCCAGACATCCGATGTCTATGAGTGTATGGCGAACCTGACCGGATCCGTCCCCGCCGCCCGCCGGACGAGGCCGCGGACCTCCAGGGTGCGCAGGTGCGCCGCTGCCTCTCCCGCGGCCATCCCGCGCAGCAGGACGGGAAAGTCCTCCCAGGGACGGTTCCAGGTCATCCGCCCGGCGATCTCCCAGATGGTCAGCGGCTCCTCCGCCTCGGCGAGCAGGTCGGCCAGCCGTCGGAGCTTCTCCTCGTGGTGGACGCCGATCTCGGCCGCCCGCGCCGCCGTGTCCGGAAATATCCATTCATGGGCGGGGAGGGCTTCGAGGTCGCCCAGCCCCCTGACCTTCTCCAGCGACTCCAGGAAGTCGGTGAGCGGGTCCACGTCGGAGCGGTCGTAGGGGTAGATGCCGATGTGCGGGGTGATCGCCGGCAGTACGTGGTCACCGGTGAAGAGGCGGTCGGCGTCCTCCAGGTGCAGGCAGACGTGGCCGGGGGTGTGCCCGGGGGTCCAGATCGTGCGCAGCCTGCGTCCCGGCACGTCGATCAGGTCGCCGTCGGTCAGCACGCGGTCGGGCGTCGCGGGCGGCCCGGGCCGGTTCCCGGTGACCTCCTCCACCTCCACGGCGCCCGCCCCGGCCCGGCGCAGCATGTCGGCCTGGAAGTCGCGGTGCCCGCGCTCCCCGAACTCGCGCATCATCGCGACCAGCGCGGCGTCGGCCTCGTGCATGGCGATCCAGGCACCCGACTCCTCCCTGACCTGACCGGCCAGCCCGGCGTGGTCGGGGTGGAAGTGGGTGACGACCACCCCGCGCACGTCACGGACGTCCATGCCGGCCGCGGCGAGCCCGTCGCGCAGCGCCAGCCACGCCTCGGGTGCGTTCCAGCCCGCGTCCACCAGCACCGGGCCCGCCGGGGACTCGATCGCGTAGACCAGGGTGTAGCCGAGCGGGTTGCCCGGGATGGGCACCGGTACGCTCCACACCCCGCCACCGGTGTCGAACGGACGCTGCTCGCTGTACGGCCTGCGGCGGGACTTCAACGGTGGTGCTCCTTACCGGCGCCCCTCCGGGGGCGCTCCTTGCCGGTGCCGTTCACGGGCGCCGCTCACGCGCGCCGTTCACAGGCGTTCCAGGACGGTCGCGGTCGCGAGCGCCCCGCCCGCGCACATGGAGACCAGCGCGGTCGAGGAGTCGGACCGCTCCAGCTCGTGCAGCGCGGTGGTGATCAGCCGTGAACCGGTCGCGCCGACCGGATGGCCGAGTGCGATGGCCCCTCCGTTGACGTTGACCCGTTCCATGTCCGGCTTGTGCACCGATGCCCAGGATAGGACCACGGAGGCGAAGGCCTCGTTCACCTCGAACCTGTCGATGTCGGCCATGCTCATCCCGGTGGAGGCGAGGACCTTCGCGGTCGCGTCCACCGGCCCGTCCAGGTGGTAGTACGGCTCGGCGCCGACCAGCGTCTGGGCGAGGACGCGGGCCCGGGGCCGCAGGCCGTGCCGGGCGGCGGCCTCCTCGCTCATCACCAGCACCGCGGACGCGCCGTCGGAGATCTGCGAGGAGGTGCCCGCGGTGTGCAGGCCGTCCTCGACGACGGGCCTGAGCCGGGCCAGCCCCTCCGCGGTGGTCTCGCGCAGCCCCTGGTCGCGGTCGACCAGGCGCGTCCCGCCGGTCGGCTCGCCGTCCTCGCCGAGGACGGGCGCGCTCACCGCGACGACCTCCCGGTCGAAGCGGCCCTCGGCCCACGCCCGCGCGGCCCGTTGCTGGGAGCGGGCGCCGAACCGGTCGAGCCGCTCGCGGGTCAGCCCGCGCCGGCGCGCGATCCGCTCCGCGGCGGCGAACTGGTCCGGCAGGTCGATGGACCAGTCGTCGGGACGGGGCCGGGCGGGGAGCACGTTGGAGCCGAGCGGTGCCCGGCTCATCACCTCGACGCCGCAGGCCACGCCGACCTCGATGACCCCGGCCTGGACGAGCGCGGCGACCAGGTGCACGGCCTGCTGGGAGGAGCCGCACTGCGCGTCGACGGTGGTGACGCCCGTCTGGTAGGGCAGCCCGGCGTACAGCCAGGCGTACCGGCCGACGTGGCCGCCCTGCTCGCCGGCCTGCGTGACGCATCCGGCGAAGACCTGTTCCACCGCGGCCGGGTCGATGCCCGCGCGGCCGACGAGGCCGCTCAGGGCCGCGGCGAGGACCGCCTGCGGCTTGAGCCCGGCGAGCCATCCGCCGCGCCTGCCGATCGGGGTCCGTACGGCCTCGACGATGACTGCACCCATACGATCTCCTCGCCTTCCGGCTCGGAACTCGCGGCCACCGGGCACCCGTCCCCGCCGGTCCGCCCGCTCGCGCGTCGCTCCAGAACGTCGCTCTAGTCGCCTTCGACTGCGACTGTAACGCGTTCTAATTTCAGGCGGAAGGAGCGGGCCGGAAATCGGCGAGCAACCGGTCGGCGGCGATCTCGATGCGCCGCTGGATCTGCTCGTAGGTGCGCCGTCCCCTGAGCATCTCCAGCAGCTCGTGCACCCAGACGCTGGAGAGCGAGCCGGCGAGCGCGAACTGCTCCTCGGTGGCGGTCTCCACGGTGAGGTCGTCCCCGGCGACCCGGAGCAGCAGCCCCGTCATGCGGTCGCCGAACGGCGTCTCGACCTCGGCCATGATCAGCGAGCGGATGAGCGCGTCGGCGAGCTCGGGCTCGCGCATCAGGCCGCGGGTGGCGCGCATCAGGATGTCGACGGCGCGCCCCGAGGCCGCGACGGCGCTGGGCGGGCGGCGCTCGATGCTGCTCTCCAGGAGGTCGATCTCCTCGCCCACGACGGCGACGACGAGATCCATCTTGGAGGGGAAGTAGCGGTAGAGCGTCCCGAGGGCGACCCCGGCGCGCTCGGCGACGGTCCGCATCTGCATCGCCTCGACGCCGCCGCGCGAGGCGAGGGCCGCGGCGGCCTGGACGATGCGCTTGCGCCGCTGGTGCTGGCTCCTGGTGCGGACGCCGGTGGACGCCGGTTCGCTCTGCACGCCGGATGCCCCTTCGGTCGTGGCCGGATCGACGTTGCCCGGAGCGTGCCTGCCAGTCGGGCGCGCGGCGGCCGGTGCCTCGGTCGTCACCTGCGGGGTACGCATGAGAACACGTTATCTGATTTCCGGATACTCCGGCGGGTTACTCGCCGGTCACAAAGATGCCCGTGCTTACACGGCATATGTGATGTGGCGGTTATGTCCATGTTATTGCGGGCGGCCCGCTATGGACACGGAATAGAATCTGTTCTACTTTTCGGAAGGGCTGGAACGGCGGACGGCATCCCAGGAGCGCGCGTGGACTTCACCCTTGACGAGACCCGGACCGACCTGCGCGACCTTGCGGCCGACCTGCTCGGCAAGGAGGTGACGGCCGCGCGGCTGGAGGCGCACGAGGGGAGCGGCGCCCCCTACGACGCCGCGCTGTGGCGCTCCCTGGCCCGCGCCGGGCTGCTCGGCGCCTGCCTGCCCGAGGAGGCCGGCGGGGCCGGGCTGGGAGCGGTGGGGACGGCGGTCCTGCTGCGGGAGATCGGCGCCCGTGTGGCCCCGGTCCCGGCTGAGCCGAGCCTGGTCGCCGCCCAGGTGATCGCCTCGTACGGGTCCCGCGAGCAGCGCGAGGCGCTGGCCCCGCTGGCCGAGGGCGAGATCACGCTGGCCGTCGCCCCCTCCGAGCCCGGCCGCGACCTCGGAGCCCCGCCCGTCACCGTCGCGCGGCCGGACGGCGCCGGATGGGTGCTCGACGGCGCCAAGGGCACCGCGCCCCACGCGGCCGGAGCCTCGAAGATCCTGCTCACGGCCCGGACCGACACCGGGACCGGGGTGTTCCTGGTCGACCCCGGCGACGTGGAACCGCGCCCCGTGCCGGTCCCCACCGGCGAGCCGGCCGCCGCGTTCACCCTGCGGGGCGTCCCCGGCGAGATGGTCGGCGCCGCGGACGGCCTGGCCGCCGGCGGCCTGCGGCGGGCGGTGATCGCGGGGAACATCGCCGTCTTCTCCGGCGTGCTGGCCGGGGCCCTGGCGCTGACCACCGAGTACATCAGGACCCGGCGGCAGTTCGACCGGGCGCTGGCCGAGTTCCAGGCGGTCACCGTGCAGATCGCCGACGTCTACATCGCCGCGCGGGCGCTGGACGTGGCCGTGTGGTCCGGGGCGTGGCGGCTGGAGCAGGGCGACGACGAGGAGGCCGAGGCCGACCTCGCGGTGGGCGCGCTGACCGCGACCGAGCAGGCGTTGCACGCCCTGTACACCTGCCAGCACCTGCACGGCGGGATCGGCGTGGACGTGACCTACCCGCTGCACCGCTACTTCGCCTGGGGCAGGCACCACGCCCACCTGCTGGGCGGGGCCGAAGCCCGGCTCGACACGATCGGAGCGCTCGTCTGATGCTGATCGACCTCACCCCCGAGCAGAAGAGGCTCCGCGCCGAGCTGCGCGAGTACTTCCGGTCCTGCCTCACCGACGAGGACAGGGGACGGATCGCCGACGACCCGTTCGGCCACGCGTACATGAAGCACTGCCGCACCCTGGGCCGCGACGGCAGGCTCGGGCTGGGCTGGCCGAAGGAGTACGGCGGCGGCGGGCTCGGCCCGCTGGAGCAGCAGATCTTCGCCAACGAGATCGCTCGCGCCGAGGTGCCGTACCCGATCATCACCGTGCAGACCGTCGGGCCGACCCTCATGCAGTACGGCACGCCCGCGCAGAAGGAGTTCTTCCTGCCGCGCATCCTGGCCGGGGAGTGCCACTTCGCGATCGGCTACAGCGAGCCCGGGGCCGGCACCGACCTGGCGTCCCTGCGCACCACCGCGGTCCGCGACGGCGACCACTACGTCGTCAACGGGCAGAAGATCTTCACCTCCGGCGCCCACTACGCCCAGTACATCTGGCTGGCCGTGCGCACCGACCCCGGCGCGAAGAAGCACCGCGGGATCACCATGATGATCGCCGACTGCTCCGACCCCGGCTTCTCCTGGACGCCCATCACGACCATGGACGGGCGCCACCACACCAACGCCACCTACTACTCCGACGTCCGCGTGCCGGTGGACATGGTGGTGGGGGAGGAGAACAGGGGCTGGGACCTGATCGTCAACCAGCTCAACCACGAGCGGATCACGCTCGGCCCCGCGGGCAACATCGCCCACACCTACGACCGCTTCCTGGACTGGGCACGCCGCACCGGCGCGATCGACGAGCCCGCGGTACGCCGTGCCCTCGGCCGCGTCTACGCCTACTTCCGCACCAACGAGCTGCTGAACTGGCAGGTCGCGGCCAACATGGACCTGGGCTGGCTGGGCGCCCCCGACGCCTCCGCCACCAAGGTCTACGGCTCCGAGCGGCTGCAGGAGGTCGGCCGGATCGTCGGCGAGACCCTGGCCCGCTTCGGAGACCCCTCCGACGCGGAGACCGCCGACCTGATGGAGCGCGTCGACCGGGGCGCCAAGGGCGGGCTGGTGCTCACCTTCGGCGGCGGCGTCAACGAGGTGCAGCGCGAACTCATCGCCATGCTCGGCCTGAGCCTGCCGAGGCCGCCCCGATGACCGCGACGACCGGCCCGACCGGCCCGGCCGATCCCGCGACCGGTCATGCGACCGGCTCGACCGGCCCGAACGGCCCGAACGGCCCCGCGACCGATCCCGGGACCGATCCGGCGGACGGCCCCGGCACCCTGCACGAGCGTCTCACCGCCCTGGCCGCGCGCCAGGCCGCCCTGGGCGAGGTGCCCGGCGTCGCGGCGGCCGACCCGGTGAACCTGCCGATGATCCGCCACTGGGCCGCCGCGCTGGGCGACGCCAACCCGCTCTACACCGACGCCGGGGCGGCGGCCGCCGGGGTGCACGGGGAGATCGTGGCGCCCCCGGCGATGATCCAGGTCTGGACCATGCCCGGCCTGGACCCTGACGCCGGACGGGCCGGCACGCCGGTGGACCCCGTACTGGCGCTGCTGGACGCCGAGGGCCACACCGGCGTGGTCGCCACCAACTGCGAGCAGACCTACCACCGCTACCTGCGGCTCGGCGAGTCGCCCGTCCCGGCCACCCGGTTCACCGGCATCACCGGCCCGAAGCGGACCGCGCTCGGCGAGGGCTACTTCGTGACCTGGAACGTCGTCTGGTACGCCGGGGGCGAGGCCGTGGCCGAGATGATGTTCCGGGTGCTCAAGTTCCGGCCCGTCACGAGCCCCGCGGACCCGCCGCCCGGCAGGGCGCCGTCGCGCGAGCCGTACCCGCTCAGGCCCGCGGTCAACGACGACACCGCGTTCTTCTGGGAGGGCGTCGCCGCGGGCGAGCTGCGGATCCAGCGGTGCGGCGACTGCGGGCTGCTCCGCCACCCGCCGGGCCCGGTCTGTCCCTCGTGCCGCTCGACCGCCCGCACGTACGTGACGGCGAGCGGCGAGGGCGAGATCTACAGCCACGTCGTCCACCACCACCCCCCGGTCCCGGGACGCGAGACGCCTTTCGTGGTGGCCGTGGTGGAACTGCCGGAAGGGGTACGGATCGTGGGCAACGTGGTGGACTGCGCCCCTTCGCGGGTGGGTATCGGTATGCCGGTGCGGGTGACGTACCGCCGGATGGACGACGAGCTGATCCTGCCCATGTGGGCCCCCCGGGAGGCGTGATGCGGACACTCACCCGCGACGAGGTGCGGGCCGGAACCCTCCTTCCGGAACTCGCGATCGAGCTGAGCCCCACCGTGGTCGTCTCGACCGCGCTGGCGACCATGGACTTCACCCCCGTCCACCACGACGTGCACCGGGCCAGGGCACAGGGGTCGAAGGACATCTTCCTCAACATCCTGACCACCATGGGCCTGGTCGAGCGCTACGTCACCGACTGGGCCGGGCCCGAGGCGCTGATCCGCGGCATCAACGTGAAGCTCGGCGTCCCGGCGTACGCGGGCGACCGGCTGGTCTTCACCGGCACGGTGCTCACCCGCGAGGAGGACGAGTTCACGGCCGAGGTCCGCGGCAGGGTCAGCCTCGGCGACCACGCCTCGGGAACCGTCAGGTTCGCCCTTCCCACCCCCTGAGCCTGCCCACCCCCCGAGCCCTTCCCACCCCCAAGCCCTTCCCACCCCCGAGCCTTCTCATCGGCCGAGCCTTCTCCGAGCCCCTTCTCATCCACGCGTCATCCACGCGGAAAGGCCCCATCACCGTGGTCTCCTTGTCGGGGAGCGCGGCCGTCGCCGGGATCGGCGCGACCGAGTTCTCCAAGCAGTCAGGCCGGTCCGAGCTGCGGCTCGCCGCCGAGGCGGTGTTCGCGGCGCTCGACGACGCGGGCCTGGCGCCCGCGGACGTGGACGGCATGGTCACCTACACCCAGGACGCCAACCAGGAGATCGCCGTGGCCCGCGAGGTGGGCGTCGGCGACCTGTCGTTCTTCTCCCGCGTGCACTACGGGGGCGGCGCGGCGTGCGGTACCGTGCTGCACGCGGCGATGGCCGTGGCCACCGGGGTCGCCGAGACCGTGGTCTGCTACCGGGCGTTCAACGAGCGCTCCGGCCAGCGGTTCGGCAGGCCCGACGCCCGGATCGGCGGCGAGCCCTCCTCCCAGGGCCTGGAGATGAGCTGGCACGTGCCGTACGGGCTGATGACCCCGGCGGCCTGGGTGGCGATGTTCGCCCGGCGGTACATGCACGTCTACGGCGCCACCTCCGAGGACTTCGGCCGGGTGGCGGTCGCCATGCGCAGGCACGCCGCCACCAACCCGGCCGCGTGGTTCCACGGGCGGCCGATCACGCTCCAGGAGCACCAGGCGTCGAAGTGGATCGCCGAGCCGCTGCACCTGCTCGACTGCTGCCAGGAGAGCGACGGCGCGGTGGCCCTGGTGGTCACCTCCGCCGAGCGGGCCAGGGACCTGCGCAGGTCACCGGCCCTGATCACCGCGGCGGCCCAGGGCGCGGGCGCCGGTCAGATGATGATGACCAGCTACTACCGCGACGACATGACCGGCCTGCCGGAGATGGGGGTGGTCGCCCGACGGCTCTGGGAGCAGTCCGGGCTCGGACCGGCCGACATGCAGACGGCCATCCTGTACGACCACTTCACCCCGTTCGTCCTCACCCAGCTGGAGGAGCTGGGCTTCTGCGGGCGCGGTGAGGCGCGCGACTACATCGCCGACGGCGGCATCGAGATCGACGGGCGCCTGCCGGTCAACCCGCACGGCGGCCAGCTCGGCGAGGCGTACATCCACGGCATGAACGGGATCGCCGAGGCGGTCCGGCAGATCCGCGGCACCTCGGCCAACCAGGTCCCCTCCGTGAGGAACGTGCTGGTCACCGCGGGGACGGGCGTGCCGACCAGCGGGCTGGTGCTGTCCTCGGAGTGAACCCCGCGGCCCGCGCGGGGGAGGGGCCGTGCGCCCGGGGCCGGGCGCACGGCGGTGGTTCAGCAGCTCAGGTTGCCACCGGGGGCGACGCCGAGGATCTGGGTGAAGCGCTGGTAGGAGTTGATCCGGCTCTGCACCTGCGCGGGGTTGCGGCCGTCGCACTCCAGGCTGCCGTTGATGCTGCGGATCGTCTGGCCGAAGCCGTGGCCGTTGACCATCGCGTTGTGCGGGGTCATCGTGCCGGGGCCGTTCTGGGTGTTCCAGTACCACAGGGCGGTCTTCCAGGCCACCGACGCGTCGTTCTGCACCAGGTACGGGTTGGCGAGCAGGTTGATGCCGAGCGCGTCGCCCGCCGCCTTGTAGTTGAAGTTCCAGCTCAGCTGGATCGGGCCGCGCCCGTAGTAGGCGGCCTGACCGGCCGGGCAGCCGTACGGCTGGCTCGTGTCGCAGTAGTGCGGGTAGTTCGCGGTGTTCTGCTCGACGACGTGGACCAGGCCGCCGGTCTCGTGGTTGGCGTTGGCCAGGAACGCCGCGGCCTCCTGACGCCGGACGGTCTCACTGCCGGTCTTGGCGAAGCCCGGGTAGGCGCTCAGCGCCGCGGTCAGGCCGCTGTAGGTGTAGAAGGGGTTCCGGTTCGGGAACATCTGGTTGAACTGGGCCTCGCTCACCACGAACCCCGAGGTGGGGGGCGGGTCGGTGGGCGTCGTGCCGCCACAGGTGTGCGGCTCCCAGTACCAGGTGCTGATCACCGGGTCGTAGCCCGGGTTGTCGTGCTCGGCCCGGTAGTACTTGCCGTCGGTGTACCTGACGATGCTCCCCGCGGTGTACCAGGTGCCCGCCGCCCAGTTCGGGTGGTTGCAGTTGCCCGTGGGCGGGGGAGTGGTGCCGCCGCCGCAGGCGCCCCGGTCGGCCCACACGGAGTTGGTGCCCGGCGCCTCGTTCTGGGTCCACCACTGCGCGAACCAGTTGCGGCCGTTGTGGGAGGCGGTCATCCCGTTCGTGTAGACCGTCGAGGAGTTCCACGCGGCCACGCAGTCCGCCGCGGCACTCCGGGCGGAGCTCTCCGCGACGCTTCCGGCGGTGCTCCCGGCGGTGCTTCCGGCGGAGGCGGACATCGGCAGGGCGACCGACAGTCCGCCCGTGACCGCCAGGGCGGCGAGGGTGGCCATGATGCGCTGTCTCAACACTTGATCACTCCTTCGTGCGGCAGGGGGCCGCGGAGGGTCGGCGAGGGGGGCCGGTCCGTAGGGGAGCCGTCGCGCCACGCTCGTCCCACCGCTGCGCCGTCCCGCCCCGGGTGGGCGTCCCACCGGGTCGGGACGGCCCGTGGCCGGGGGCGCGAACGGACCGCACGAAAGGCTTGCCAGCCCGGTCAGGACGGGCGGTGCGGGGGTGCGTCGCATGATCGCTCCCAGTTGGGGGAAACCGGTGGGCGTGGTGCGTCCGGACGGTCGGACCATCCCGCGACGACGGCTCACGTCGCCGGGGTTCGCGCAGCTCCAGGTCGGATCGGGTGGATCGTGTCGCGGGTCGTGGAGGGCCCCGCTTAACTTTCTCTTAAGAAAGTTTCCTAAGAGTTGCCGTGATCCTAGCCTTGACAGATCGTTGTCACAACCCCCTGCGGACCCCTGGTCCACAGGCCCGGGTGCCGTGCCCGGCCGTACGGAGCGACCGGGCGGCGACCCTCGTCTCTCACCGACAATTTTTCTTGTATTGACTTTTTAAATGCTCGGTCACTATCGTCGTGGCATGGCCGGAGCGGGGGTGATCGGCAGGGCCGGTGCAGACGGGACCGAACCCGGCCGGTCCGGGTCCGGTCGCCCGTTCCGGTGAGCCGCCACCACGGCGAACACCCTCGGCACCCGGCCGCCACCGGACCGCCGGGCCACCACCGCCACCACCGCCGTCACGCCATCACGTCGTCACCACCGTCACCGCCGTTCACCCGAACCCGTGCCCGGCCGCCGTCTCGCGATCGACGCGAGCGGCGACGACACCAAGGAGTCCTGAGATGTCACACGAATTCCGCCTCACCCACGACGTCGAGCTCAAGGCCACCCCGGAGCAGGTGTGGGAGGCGATCGCGACCGGTCCCGGCGTCGACTCGTGGTTCATGGGCAGGAACGAGATCGAGCCCCGCGAGGGCGGCAGGGCGTCCATGTCGATGCCCGGCTTCACCGGCAGGTCCACGGTCACCGCCTGGGAGCCCCCGCACCGCTTCGCCTACCGCTCCGACCCCGGCGAGGACGGCGCGTTCATGGCGTTCGAGTACCTCGTCGAGGGCCGTGACGGCGGCACCACCGCGCTGCGGTTCGTGCACAGCGGCGTGCTGACCGGCGACTGGGAGGCGGAGTACGACGCGCTCCGCAAGGGCGACCCGCTCTACCTGCGGACCCTCGCGCAGTACCTGGAGCACTTCCCCGGCCGCACCGCCGTGCCGGTCACCGCGTTCGGCCCGCAGCGGTCCGGCCCGGACACGGTCTGGGCCCGCCTCACCCGCGCCGTGGGCCTGCCCGAGCAGGTCGAGGAGGGCGACAAGGTGCACTTCACGGTCGCGGGCCGGACCGTCGACGGCGTGGTCGACACGGTGCTCGCCCCTGCCTTCCTGGGCGTGCGCACCGACGACGCGCTGCTGCGGTTCGTCGACGCTGGCGGCCTGATCATGATCGGCCACCACGTCTTCGCCGACGTCGAGGTGGCCGAGGCCGAGCAGACCTGGAGCGCCTGGCTCGCGTCCGTCCCGGCCTGAACCACCCGAACACGAACACCGCGGTGGGCGTCGCGTGTGCGCGGGGGAAGCCCGGGAGGCCCGGGTATCGGAGCGGGTCCGAGGACGTCAGGGAGCGGTCATCATCGGCACGGCGAAGAAGACGATCATCGCGATCGCCACCGCGATGACGAAGCCGGCCACCTCCCACGCCCAGTCGTGGTGGGAGGTCTTCACCCTGGTCCTGCGGGCGTGCGACGCCCGTCCCGCGCGCCTGCGGGACGTGGCCCGTCCGGAGGGGGCCGTCCGTGCCGGCTGTTCCGTCCGTGTCGTCGTCCGTGCCGCGGGCTCCGGTCGCGGCGCCTCGGTACGGCCGGTCCACGGGAACTCCGGGGGCAGGGCCGGACCGGGCGGGGGCGCCGGGGCTGCGGAGGGCGCCGGGCTCGCCGGGAGCGTCGCCGCTGGCACGTCCACCGGGGCGGTCACCCATCCGTCGTGCCGCGTCTCGTACGGCGTCGGCGTCGGCGTCGGCGTGCGGTCCGGCGGGACGGGCCGGGGCGGGACCCCGGAGGGCGGGTCCTCGGGGAGGTGGTCCTCAGGCATGACCCAGCTGGGCAGGCGGAACCGTGCCTGGTTCGCCGGGGTGCTCAGGTGGTCCGGCCGGGGCGTCCAGAGCGGGAGGGCGGTCGGCATCTCACCGGCCGGACCTCCGAAGGAGGAGGTGTCCGCGAACCAGTCGACGGCGTGCGGCCGTACGGGATCGGACGGGCCGGGGGCAGGGGGGCCGTCGGGCGCGGGAACGACAGGGGGTGCGACCGCGGGGGCCGGGAAGGGCCGGGGAGCCGGGGGGACCGGCGCGGCGAGGACGGCGGGGACGGCGGGGACGGCCGGGGGAATCGGAGTGGTCGGCGCGGGCGGCACCGGAGTCACCAGGCCCACCGGGACCGACGGGGCCACCGGGGACGACGGCCGCGCGTGGCGCTCGCGCTCGTCGGCGGCGAGGGCGTCGAGCTGGTCGGTCTGCAGGGGCCAGCCGGGCAGCGGGCGCGCGGCCGACGGGTCGTCGAGCACGTCCCCGGAGGCGCCTGCCGGCTCGAAGGGGACGAGGGGCCGTGCCCGTCCGGAGTCGCCGGGGGTGCCTGCCCGCCCGGAGCCCGTCCGGTCTCCGAGGGTCGGGGAGGAGGGCTCGGTGACGTGCTCACCCGGGAGGCGTTCCCCGTCCCGGGGGGCGGCGGCGACCAGCCTGTCGGTGTAGGCGCGCGCCGCCCGCGCCTCCGAGGTGGGCGGGCGGAACAGGTCCTCCTGCCCGTCCTGCCGCCCGGGGGCGTCGTCCAGCACGTCGCCGGGGATCGGGGCGGGCATCGGGGCCGCCCTGCGCGGACGGGGACGCTGGAGCCTGCGGCGGGGACGCAGGGCCGCGGCGTCCAGGGCGGTGAGCACCGAGTCGCCCAGCTTGGGCATCGGCTCCGTGCTGGCCTCGTGCGCGGAGAGGACGTCCCGGTCCGGCGGCGCGAAGGGGTCGGGGAAACGGTCCTCGGGCGCCTCGGGCGTCCGGCCGGGCGTGGAGAGGGCCGGCGCGCCGGAGAACGGGCCGAACGGCGCCTCGGACCCGGTGCCGTTCTCCGTCGAGGGCAGGGGCCACTGCGGCGTCGTCGGCCACAGCTGCCTGACCAGCGGGGCCATCGGCCGTCTGATCGCCGGGGCGATCGAGGCCCGGGGCCCCAGCACGGCGGAGCGCAGCCGCGCCGGCGGGGTGGGCCAGGGGGCGAGGTTGAGCACGTCGCGGACCGGCGCGACGGCGAGGGCGCCGAACACCTCGGCCATGTGCGCGGGGATCCGGGCCGAGGCCAGGGCGAGGCCCAGCGACTGCGACAGGCGGCGGCAGGCGCTCACGGTCAGCTCGTCGGCGGTGTCGGCCGCCACGTCCAGCACCCAGGAGAGCTCGGCGGCGTCCATCTCGCACACGCCCGACAGGTACAGCACCTCGCGCTGGTGGGTGCGCAGGTCGGCGAGGACGCGCTGGACCAGGGTCGCGACCGGGTCGAGGCCGGTGACCGGCGGCGAGTAGACGATGTCACGCTGGTAGATCTCACGGCGGGCGAGCGCGTACAGCGCCGCGCGCGGCGGCTCGGTGTCCGAGACGTTGGAGAGGACGGCCACCAGGACGTCGGAGGCCGAGCCCGCGTCGCCGAGCTGGTCGTGGGCGTAGGCGAACAGCCCTGCTGCGTGACGGTCGTACAGCTCGGCGATCAGTTCGGTGCGCGAGCGTTGACCGAGGAGCGGTTGGGTCACGGGACCGGATCCTCTGGTGTTTCGGCGAGCGGGGGGGAGAGAGGGGGACGTCCGTGACGCCTGCGACGTACGGTGCCGGTGGGATCAACTTCAGCGATGTGGGTCATCATGTCAACTCCTGGCCACCTCCCGCACTACTGAATGCCCTTTTGCCGAGAAATACACATGACGATCTAGCTCGGCAAAGCAGGGAAGACAGGCCGGTTAAGTCGGGCATAGGCTGACCCGGGCGGGATCATGGGGACGGTTGTGACAGGGGAACCGCAATCCTGTCGAAAAAAGAGGTTGCGCATGATCACATTCAACGGTGTCACCAAGCGCTACGCCGACGGGACCGTCGCCGTGGACGATCTGAACCTTGAGGTGCCCACCGGAGAGATGACCGTCTTCGTCGGCCCCTCGGGGTGCGGCAAGACCACGTCCCTCCGGATGATCAACAGAATGATCGACCCGAGTGGCGGGCAGCTCCTGCTGGACGGCGTGGACGTCACGACGATCGACCCGCCCACGCTGCGGCGCGGTATCGGCTACGTCATCCAGCAGGCAGGGCTCTTCCCGCACCGCAAGATCGTGGACAACGTGGCGACGGTGCCCCTGCTGCTCGGCTGGGACAGGAAGAAGGCCCGTGCCCGGGCGATGGAGCTGCTGGAGAGGGTCGGGCTCGACCCCAAGATGGCGGGACGCTATCCCTTCCAGCTCTCCGGCGGGCAGCAGCAGCGCGTCGGTGTGGCCCGCGCGCTCGCCGCCGACCCGCCCGTGCTGCTGATGGACGAGCCGTTCAGCGCGGTCGACCCGATCGTGCGGACCAGCCTTCAGGACGAACTGCTCCGGCTCCAGGCGGAGCTGAACAAGACCATCGTGTTCGTCACGCACGACATCGACGAGGCCATGAAGCTCGGCGACCGGGTGGCCGTGCTCCGCGTCGGCGGGCGGCTGGCCCAGCTCGACGACCCCGCGACCCTGCTGGCCAGGCCCGCCGACGACTTCGTCCGCGAGTTCCTCGGCCGGGACCGGGGCATCCGGCGGCTCTCCTTCATCTCCGACGAGGGGGTGGGCCTCCGCACCGACCTGCTCGTCCCGGCCTCCACCGACGTCGCCTCGGCCCGCGCCTCCGGCGAGGAGTGGCTGGCCGTGGTGGACGAGAGGGAACGGCCGCTGGGCTGGGTCGCGACCGGGCACCTGCCCGCGTCCGGCACCCTCGCCGACCTGGAGCTCGCGCCGTACGGGACGTACGTCAGCGGACGGGACTCGCTGCGCGGCGCGCTGGACGCGACGCTGCTGTCCCCCTCGGGCAACGCGGTCGCGGTGGACGGCTCGGGCAGGGCGGTGGGCGTCGCCACCCGCCGGTCGTTGAACGAGGCGCTGACCGAGGTCGCGGCGGGCGCGGGCTCGCCCGCCAAGAGCCCCGGTGTCACGGGCTCCGGTGTCACGGGGACCGGTGCGTCCGCCAAGGGCCCCGATGTCACGGCCACGGACGCCGGTCCGTCCGTGAAGGACGCGGGGGACACGAGTGGCGCGGGGGGCGCCGGTGCGACCACCGGTGGCACCGGTGGCACCGCCGGTCCGGGAGGCGTCGATGGATGAGGAGCCGCTGGTCCGCTGGGACTGGATCGGGCGCAACTGGCCCACGATCCAGGAGCTCCTCGCCGACCACGTCGTGATGGCGCTGGTGCCGGTCCTCGTCGGGCTGCTCATCGCGCTCCCGCTCGGGCTGGCCGGGGTCCGCTGGCGGTGGCTCTACCAGCCGACCGTCGGCCTGATGAACGTGATCTACTCGCTGCCCTCGCTGGCGGTCTTCATCGTGCTCATCCCGCTGACCGGCCTGGCGACCCGGCTGACCGTCATGGTCCCGCTCACCTTCTACGCCATGGCGGTGCTGATCCCCGCGGTCGTGGACGGCCTGGGGGCGGTCCCCGACCACGTGCGCCAGTCCGCGGTGGCCATGGGCTTCACCCCGCTGCGCAGGCTGCTGCAGGTGGAGCTGCCGATCGCGGTGCCGGTCGTGCTGGCCGGCCTGCGGGTGGCCACGGTCGCCAGCGTCAGCCTGGTCAGCGTCGGCGCGCTGGTCGGCAGGGGCGGGCTCGGCTACCTGTTCATCGACGGCTGGCAGCGGCAGTTCTACACCCCGATCGTCGTCGGCATCGTGCTGGTCGTCGTGCTCGCCGGGATCGCGGACCTGCTGCTGATCCTGGCGCAACGCCTGCTCACCCCGTGGTCGCGGGCAAGGAGGTCCGCGTGAACTGGCTGTTCGACTTCTTCGGCGACCCGGCCACCTGGTCGGGGCCCGACGGGATCCCGGCCCGGCTGCTGGAGCACCTGGAGTTCGCCGGGCTCTCGCTGCTGCTGGCCACGCTGATCGCGCTCCCGCTGGGACTGCTGATCGGCCACACCGGCAGGGGCGCCGTGCTGGTGGTCTTCGCCGCCAACGCGGCCCGCGCTCTGCCCACGCTCGGCCTGCTGGTCCTCATCGTGCTGCTCATGGGCGTCGGGACGATCCTGCCGGTGCTGATCCCGCTGGTGGCGCTGGCCGTCCCGCCCATCCTGGTCAACACCTACGAGGGCATCCGCGGGGTCGACCCCGAGCTGCGCGACGCCGCGTACGGGATGGGGCTCAAGGGCGGGCAGGTGCTCGGACGGGTACTGGTGCCGGTCGCGCTGCCGCTCATCCTGCTGGGGCTGCGGCTGGCCGCGATCCAGGTGGTGGCGACCGCGACCGTGGCCGCGTACGTGGGCCTGGGCGGTCTGGGCCGGTTCATCATCGACGGCCTGGCCACCAAGAACTTCCCGAGCACGATCGGCGGGGCGGTCCTCGTAGCGCTGCTGGCGCTTCTCGTCCAGCTCGGGTTCACTCTGGTTCAGCGCGTAACGGTCTCCCCGGGGGTGAGCGAGCGCCAGACCATCCGATAGTCTCCTATACCCCCCGCTTTGGAAGGGAATAGCACGATGAAGCGCCTGATCAGCACCGCGGCGATCCTGTTGTCCGCGGCGCTCACACTTACCGCATGCGGCGGCGGAGATCCGCTCACCAGCGCCTCCCCGGCGCCCGCCGGATCCGGATCTGCCTCCGCGCCCGCAGCCGGGGGGAAGGTCGTCATCGGTTCGGCGAACTTCCCGGAGAACGTCCTGCTGGCCGAGATCTACTCCCAGGCCCTGGAGGCCAAGGGCGTCCAGGTCGAGGAGAAGCTCAACATCGGCAGCCGCGAGGTCCTGTACGACCAGGTCAAGAGCGGCGGCCTGACCGTTCTGCCGGAGTACATCGGCTCGCTGCTGGCGTTCGTCGACAAGACCACCACGGCCAAGTCCAAGGACGACGTCGTGGCCGGTCTGAAGGAGAAGCTGCCGGCCGAGCTGGAGGTGCTGACCCCGGCCGCGGCCGAGGACAACAACTCGCTGACGGTCACCAAGGAGACCGCCACCAAGAACGGCCTGACCACGATCGAGGACCTGGTGAAGGTCTCCAAGACCTTCTCGGTGGGCGGTCCGCCGGAGTTCCAGAGCCGTCAGGAGAAGAACTTCAAGGACACCTACGGCCTGGAGTTCAAGGAGTGGAAGAAGACCGGTGACGCCACCGCCGACGCCATCAAGGACGGCACCGTCCAGGTCGGCAACGTCTTCACCACCGACCCGAAGATCATCGTCAACGACCTGGTCTCCCTCCAGGACACCAAGAGCGCCTTCGCCGCCGAGAACATCGCCCCGCTGGTCAACAAGGCCGGCGTGAACGACACGGTGCGCACCACGCTCGACGCGGTCTCGGCCAAGCTCGACACCCCCGGCCTGGTCGCGCTGATGAAGCGCGTCGCGGTGGACAAGGACGACGCGGCCACGGTCGCCAAGGACTGGCTCACCCAGAACGCCCTGCTGTAGCGGTGACGCGCTCCGCGTGACGGTCTCGAACGGAAGGCGGGTGGACCTCCACCCGCCTTCCGTCGTTCCCGGCGTGCGACCACGGGGATCCGCTGTCCCGGGGAGCGGTGTCCCCCCGGGCGGTCCCGCCTCCACGGAGACGGGACCTTCCCTCCTCCCTTCGGAGGTCGGCTCCGTCTACGCCTTCACCGGGACGGCGTCGTCCCACAGCCCGGTGCCGTGGGCGCCGACGAGAGCGCCGATGCGGGCGAGGACGTCGGCGGCGGGCATCGGGCCGAGACGGCGGCCGTCGCGCAGGCGCAGGGTGACCTCGCCGCCGGCGGCCTCGCGCGCGCCGATGACGGCCTGGTACGGCACGAGCCTGGCCTCCCGGACGCGGGCTCCCAGGCTGCCGCGTTCCGGACCGGCGATCTCCGCCCGCAGGTCCAGGCCGGCGCATCGCCGGGCGAGCGCCTCGGCGTCCGGCAGCTCGGCCTCGGAGACCGGCAGGATCACCAGCTGGACGGGGGCGAGCCAGGCGGGGAAGGCGCCGCCGTGCTGCTCGATGAGGTGGGCGACGGCCCGTTCCACGCTGCCGACGACGCTGCGGTGGACCATGACCGGCCGGTGCTTCGCGCCGTCCGCGCCGATGTAGTGCAGGTCGAACCGTTCGGGCTGGTGGAAGTCGACCTGGACGGTGGACAGGGTGGACTCCCGGCCCGCGCCGTCGGCGACCTGGACGTCGATCTTGGGCCCGTAGAACGCGGCCTCTCCCTCGGCGGTCTCGTAGGGCAGGCCGGAACGGTCGAGGACCTCGGTCAGCAGGGCGGTGGAGCGCCGCCACATCTCCGGCCCCGCGACGTACTTCCCCCCTGGGCCGGGCAGGGAGAGCCGGTAGCGGGCCCGGGTGATCCCGAGCGCCTCGTAGGCCCGGCGGATCATCTCCAGGGCCCCGCGCGCCTCGTCGGCGACCTGGTCCTGGGTGCAGAAGATGTGCGCGTCGTTGAGCTGGATGGCCCGCACCCGGGTCAGCCCGCCGAGCACGCCCGAGAGCTCCGAGCGGTACATGCCGCCCAGCTCGGCCATGCGCAGCGGCAGCTCACGGTAGCTGTGCGAGCGGGAGCGGTAGATCAGCGCGTGGTGCGGGCACAGGCTCGGCCGCAGGACGACCTGCTCGGCCCCCAGCCGCATGGGCGGGAACATGTCGTCGGAGTAGTGCGACCAGTGCCCGGAGATCTCGTACAGCTCCCGTTTGCCCAGCACGGGCGAGTACACGTGCCGGTAGCCGGCCCTGCGCTCGGCGGTGCGGACGTACTCCTCCAGGGCGTGCCGTACGGCCGCGCCGTCGGGCAGCCAGTAGGGCAGTCCCGCGCCGATCAGCGGGTCGGTGTCGAACAGCTCCAGCTCGCGGCCGAGCCTGCGGTGGTCGTGCATGGTGGTCTCCTCGCGTACATCGGGCGAGTGATCCCACGACGAAGCCCCGGGGCACTCGCCCCGGGGCTTCGGACAGAACATCGGTCAGCGCGCCGGGACACTCTCCGGCGTCGTCGTCATGGCAGCGCGCTTCATGCCGGAAACGGTAGCAGAGGCACCGCGACGTCCACGAGGTCGTTCCCGGGCGGCGCTCGAGGGATGAGCATCCGATCGGCTCCGGGATGATGGGGGCATGAACCACTTCGTCGAGGCCATGGCCCAGGTGGTGACCGCTGTGACGGTCGTCACGGTGAAGGACGACCGCGACGACGTGGGGGTCACGGTCGCCACCTTCACCTCGGTCTCGCTGGATCCACCGCTGGTGATGGTGAGCCTGGACAACGAGGGGTATCCCAACGAGCTGCTGCTGCGGCAGGACCGCTGGGCCGCCAGCGTGCTGTCGGCGGGGCAGAAGGCGATCGCCAGCCGGTTCTCCACGGAGGGACGGCCGGGGGCCCGGCTGCTGCTCGCGGGGACCCCGCACCACCGGGGGAGGCTGAGCGAGGCCCTGGTGGTGGACGGGGGCGTCGCCGCGCTGGAGGCCGAGACGGTCACGGTCGTCCCGGCCGGGGACCACACGCTCTTCATCGCGAAGGTGCTCGGGGTCGACTACGTCGACGCGTCGGCCACGCCGCTCTCCCGCTACCGGGGCCGCTACCGCTGACGGCCCGGCGCCTGGGAGGGGCCGCGGTAGGGCCACGGGTCGCCCGTGGCCCTACCGCGGCCGTCGCCGGTGCGTGACCCGGGGTCAGCGGGTCAGTGGGCCCGGGGGGTCAGCGGATCGTCCACCAGCCCGGCAGCATCAGCGGGCCGTACGACGGCAGGCCCAGCTCGCCGGCCAGGTGGGCGATCGGGCCCCACGCCTCCAGGCGGACCTGGGCCAGGGCCGCGGCCTTGTCCTCGCTGGACTCCGCGGGACGCAGCCGCTCCAGCGGGCTCAGCTTCGGGTAGGCGCGCACCGGCGCGTCCACGGGCAGCCCGGCCTTCTTGCGGGCCAGGGACAGGGCGTCCTCCAGGCCGCCGAGCTCGTCGACCAGGCCCCGCTCCAGGGCGTCGGCCCCGGTCCAGACCCGGCCCTTGGCCAGCTCGTGGGCGCGTTCGCGGGACAGGCCGCGGCCCTCGGCGACCTTGTTCACGAAGTCGTCGTAGACCCGGTCGAGCCAGGCGTTGATCCGTGCCCACTGCGCCTCGGAGAAGCCCTTGGTCGAGGAGAGCATGCCGGAGTTGGCGCCCTCGCCGACGGTCTCGGAGGAGACGCCGATCTTCTCCAGCAGCCCGCTGATGACCGCCTTGCCGCCGAAGACGCCGATGGAGCCGGTGAGCGTGCCCGGCTGGGCCACGATCGCGTCGGCCGCCATCGAGACCATGTAGCCACCGGAGGCGGCCAGGTCCCCCATGGAGATCACGATGGGCTTGCCCGCCTTGCGGGTGAGCACGACCTCGCGCCAGATGGCGTCGGAGGCCGTGTACGAGCCGCCGGGGCTGTCGACGCGGAAGACGACGGCCTTGACGTTGTCGTCGCGGCGGGCCGCGCGCAGGGCGGCGCAGATGGTGTCGGACCCCATGGCGCCGCCGCCGCCGAGCGGGCTGCGGCCGCTGCGGCCGAGCCGGATCGCGCCGCTGCCGTGGACCAGCGCGACGGTCTGCTCACCGGGGTGGGGGAGCTTCCTGGCGGTCAGCGCCTTGGCGTAGCGGCCGACGTACTGCAGGATCGCGTCCTCGCCGACGGCGCTCTTGACCTCGTCGTAGACCTCGTCGCGGTAGGCCATCCGGTCGACGAGCCCGGCCTCCAGTGCCTCGGCGCCGATGAACGGGCCCTGGTCGATGAGCTCGCGCACCCTGGCCGCGTCGATGCCGCGTCCCTCGGCGATGCCCGCGACGACCTGCTCGGTGACCGACTCGGTGATGCGGCTCATCGACTCGCGGTGGGCCTCGGTCATGTGGTCCTGGGTGAAGGTGTTGGCGGCCGTCTTGTACTCGTGCCGCTGGCCCACCTGGTACTCGACGCCGAGCTTGCCCAGCGCTCCCCGCAGGAAGCGCTGCTCCATCGCCACGCCGGTGAGCCCGACGTCGCCCGAGGGCTGCAGGTAGACCCGCTCGAAGCCGCTGGCCAGGTAGTAGGGGACGGTGCCCGCGCCGAGCTCGCCGAAGCTCTCGGCGAAGGCGACGGTCAGCTTGCCGGAGTCCCGGAAGTACTTCACCGCCTGACGGAGTTCCTGGACGACGGCCAGCCCCGGCGACTGGGTGCCGATCTTGACGATCAGCGCCTTGACCCGGTCGTCCTTCCTGGCCCGCTTCAGGCCGGAGAGCACGTCGGTCAGGCTCGTCTTGCGCATCGCCATGATCGCGCTGAGCGGATCGGAGGGAGGACCGTCGGTGAGGCCCTCGGTGAGGTCGAGCTCAAGCACCAGCGGAGCGGTACGCCGCTGCCGGAACCGCTCGACGGAATCGATGATCACCTTGGTCGCGTCCATGCTCTTCACCCTAAGCGACACATACCGGGCTTACGCGGCCCGGCGGCGGCGACCTGTGAGGCGGTGGGCTCAGGCGGGCCTGCGGGCGTTCACCTGCTTCCTCAGCAGCGAGGTGGACGCGGCCGGGGCGGAGCCCTTCAGGCGCTGCCTCTCCACCGAGGTCAGCACGGCCTTCAGGGTGCCCTTCCCCTTGATCGTGGTGGTGAGGTTCACCGCGCCGTTCGCCCAGTTCAGCCAGGAGGCGAGCAGCTCGCGCTCCATCACGGCCCGCGCGGTCCTCTTCGCCGGGACGAGCACCCGGTACGCGGCCACCGGGCCGGAGACGCGGGTGATCTCGGGGAAGACCTTGCTGGCCTTGCCCACCAGGCCCAGGTAGCAGCCGAGAGTCGCGTCCGGGATCCTGCCCTTGCCCCGGCCCATCTCGGCCGCCCACTGCGCGGCCGTCAGCGTTCTCGTGGTCCCCGTGGTCCCCGTGGACCTGCCGCGGGTGCACACCGCGGGCGCTCCCGCCGACGCCCCGGGCGGGGGGACGGTCACGGTCACGGTGATCGTCACCGTCGGCAGCGGGATCGGGCTGGGCGCCGGGTCGTCCGGCGTGGTCGTCGGGGAGGGACCCGAGCTCGGCTCCGGGCTGGGGTCGGTGCCGGGGTCGTCGGCCGGAGGGTCGGACGGGGGGTCGCCGGGGCCGCCCGGGTCGTCGCTCGCGGGCGGGGGCGGGGTGACGGGAGAGCCGGGGGTGCCTCCGGCGAGCGCGGCGTTCAGGTCGAGGCGCGGGGTGGTCACCGTGCCGTGGACGATCGGCCGTCCCGATCTGGTGAGCACCTCGGCCAGCGCGTCCGGGGTGCCCGGGGCCTTCTGGGCCGCCAGCGCCAGCGCGCCGGTGACGAACGGGGTGGACATCGAGGTGCCGCTGTAGACTTGGTGGCCGCCGCCCGGCACCGCGGACTCGATCTCCAGGCCGGGGGCGAACAGGTCGAGCACGGAGCCGTGGTTGGACCACGGGGGGACGCCGTCGTCGTCGCCCGTCGCGCCCACGGTCACCGCCCCGGAGAAGCAGCCGGGCGCCCCGGCCCCGGCGACGCCCTCGTTCCCGGCCGCGGCCACGACGGCCACGCCCTTGGCGCGGAGGTCGTCGACGCGGCCCTTCATCGCGCTCAGCTCGGGCTCGGCGTCGCACGCCCCCTCGTACAGGCCGCCGCCGAGGCTCATGTTCACCGCGGCGACGTTCCTGCCGCTCTCCTTGAGCTTCGCGACGTGCTTCAGGGCGAGCAGGATCGTGGACTCGAAGGCGGTCAGGCAGGCCGTGCCGGTGCCGTCGCAGTCGTCGACCCTGCTGAAGACCTGGAGCGCCACGATGTCGGCGTCCGGCGCGACGGCGTGGGCGATACCGGCCACGTGGGTGCCGTGGTCGCACAGGTTGACCTGGCCGTCCACGCAGGCGGGGGTCTCGGCGTCGGCGGATCCGAGATCGCTGGTCTGCCCGTTGGGGCACAGGGACCGGGCGCCGTCGTCGGTGGCGGAGAAGCAGGCCTGCTCCACGACCTTGCCCCCGAAGTCGGGGTGGTCGCCGTCGATCCCGGTGTCGATGATCGCGATCGTCTGGCCCTGTCCCCGGGTACCGGCGGCGTGCGCTTTGTCCGCGCCGATCAGCTGGAGGCTGGAGGCCAGGGTGGCCGCGGCGGAGGCCGACGTGAGGGAGGTGAGCGAGGCCGGGGAGACGGCGGAGTAGGTGCGGTCGCGCCGGATGGAGCGGACGCGCGGGTCCTCGGCCAGCCGCTCCAGGGACTCACCGGTGGCCTCGACCACGATGAACGAGGTGTCCGCCGGTTCCAGGACGACCTCGGAGCCGGGCAGCGACCGCGCCTGGCCAGCCACCGGGGCCGCCTCGGCGGGGGCGGCCAGCTCGACGATGACCCGGGTCCCGTCGTCGTCACCGGCCGGCCCGTCGTCGGCCAGCCCGGCCTCCAGCTTCGGCAGGGCGGCGGGAGGGCCGCCGTCGGAGGAGGAGGGGGGTTGAGGGGTCTGGGCGGGCGGGGCGGTGGCGCCCGTCGTCCCGCCGTCCGGAGGTGTCACGGGTGGCGGGTAGGTCGCGCTCGCCGACGCGGCCGGAGGGGCCGGGGTGCCGTCGGCGAGGGCGGGCACCGCCGGAGCGACGCTGAGGATCATCGCCATGGCCACGAGAGCTCGAAGTCGCACGCGTCCTCCGGGGGGATGAAACAGGCGATTCGGAGTCTAAGCAGACGTATGTCCCGCGTGAATACCCTGCCGTGAATTCAGAGGATCTTCGGAGAAAAGCTCGACCCTCCGCGGCGTGACGCGCACGGAGGGTCGAGTGGTCGGAATGTTACTTGAGCCCGTTGGCGATCGCGGTGATGAGTTCGCCGTTGGTGGTGTCGCCGCTGGTCTCCCAGAAGAACGCACCGCCCAGACCCTGGTTCTTGGCGTAGGTCATCTTCCCGGCGATGGTGGCGGGGGTGTCGTAGCTCCACCAGTTGCCGTTGCAGAAGGCGTACGCCGTGCCGCCGACGGTGCCGGTGGGCGGGCACTTGGTCTTGAGGACCTTGTAGTCGTCGATCCCGGCCTCGTAGGTGCCCTGGGCCGCGCCGGTGGCGGTGCCGCCCGGAGCCGCCTGGGTCACGCCGGTCCAGCCGCGGCCGTAGAAGCCGATGCCCAGCAGCAGCTTGCTGGCCGGGATGCCCTTGGCCTTGAACTTCTGGATCGCCGCGTCGGAGTTGAACCCGGCCTGGGGGATGCCGGTGTAGGAGGTCAGCGGGGAGTGCGGAGCCGTCGGACCCTGAGCGTTGAACGCGCCGAAGTAGTCGTACGTCATCGGCATGAGCCAGTTCAGGTCGTTGATGGCCCCGGCGTAGTCGGCGGCGTCGATCTTGCCGCCGTTGGAGCCGTCGGCCGTGGTGGCCGCGGTGATCAGGGCGCTGGAACCGAACTTGGAGCGCAGCGCGGAGATGATGTTCTTGAACGCCGCCGGACCGCTGGTGTCACAGGTCAGGCCACAGGCGTTGGGGTACTCCCAGTCGATGTCGATGCCGTCGAACACGTCGGCCCAGCGCGGGTCCTCGACCAGGTTGTGGCAGGAGTCGGCGAACGCGGCCGGGTTCTGCGCGGCCTGGGTGAAGCCGCCGGACCAGGTCCAGCCGCCGAAGGACCAGATGACCTTGATGTTCGGGTAGGCCTTCTTCAGCTTGCGCAGCTGGTTGAAGTTGCCGCGCAGCGGCTGGTCCCAGGTGTCGGCCACGCCGTCGACGCTCTGGTCGGCGGTGTAGGCCTTGTCGTAGTCGGCGTAGGAGTCGCCGATCGTGCACCTGCCGCCGGTGGTGTTGCCGAAGGCGTACAGGATGTGCGTCAGCTTCTGCGCGGAGCCGTTGGTGACCAGGTTCTTCACGTGGAAGTTACGGCCGTAGACGCCCCACTGGGTGAAGTAGCCGACGATCTTCTTGCCGCCGGGCGGCTGGACGGTCGGGGTGACCGTCGGCGTCGGCGTCGGCGTCGGGGTCACCGTGGGGGTGACCGTCGGCGTCGGGGTGGGGGTCGGGTCGGTGGTCCCGCCGCCGCTGCAGGGGGCGCCGTTGAGCTTGCAGTTCAGCACGTCGGAGATTCCGCCCCCCGTGCCGTTGAAGCCGAAGCTCGTCGAGGCGCCGGCGGCCAGGGCGCCGTTCCAGGACTTGTTGACGAAGGTGTAGTGGTTACCGCTCTTCGTCAGGTCCGCGTCCCAGGAGGAGCCGATGGACGTGCCGGAGGGGAGGTCGAACTCCACCTTCCAGCTCGTCAGCGCGCTCGTTCCTGCCTTCACGACGACCTTGCCCTCGAAGCCGGAGCCCCAGTTCGAGGAGGTCGAGTAGGTCGCGGTGGCGGGTGTGGCGGCCGTCGCGGTGCCGATTCCCAATGGAACCAGCAGCGCAGCCGCCGCGATGAAGGAGCCGATGGTGATTCGTCGCAAGGGTCGCTCCAGGTCAGAGAGTGCCTAGCCCCCGTATTCATAGGAAAGTTTCCTATTAGTTTCCAGAGCGTAAGTGTCCGGTGCACCGACGGTCAATGCCTTGTTCGCGGATATAAGGCCGATTTAAGGTTTTTGGTGGTGCACCGAAGGGCCGATGCCATCGGGGATGACGGCCCGTGAACGGGCCGGGGCCGGCTTGGCCTGGGGAGGCGCGCCCGGTACGCAGAAGGGACGGGCGGGGAACGCGGGCGGGCCGGTCGCACCGGGGTGCGACCGGCCCGGGTCCGTTCCCGAGGACGGGAGTCTGCGGAATCCCGCGGGACCCTTGCGGAACCTTGCGGGACTTTGCGGACGGGGAGATCTCGGGTCAGGCGGGTCCGGCCCCGCCGCCCTTCGGCCCCTCGTCGGCGACCGGCCGGACGACCGGCTCGGCCGCGGGTGCGGTGACCGGTTCGGTGACCGGCTCGGCCGCGGGTGCCGCCACCGGCTCAGTGGCGGGTGCGGGCACCGGCTCGGTAGCGGGCGCCGTCACAGGCTCGGTAGCGGGTTCGGTGACCGGCGCGAGCGCGGGGGCCGGTTCGGCCGCCGCCTCCAGCCGCTCCACGGCCATCTCCTGCTCCGTCCGCTCCAGGACCGTCCCCTGCTCCGCGACCCCGACGGCCCCGACGGCCTCGGCCGCGTCCTCCACGACGGGCTTGGGCATCCCGGGGTGGCGCAGCCACAGGGCGCCCAGCGGCGGGACGCTCAGCGAGGCCGAGTACGGCAGGCCGTGGCGCGGCTCCTCGACGGCCTCGACGCTGCCGAGGTTGCCCACGCCGCTGCCCGCGTAGTCGTAGGCGTCGGTGTTGAGCACCTCCTCCCACCGGCCGGGGAAGGGCAGCCCGAGACGGTAGTCCCGGTGCGTCGCGCCGGAGAAGTTGGCCACGCAGGCCACCGCGGAGCCGTCCTCGGCGTACCGCAGGAAGGAGAACGTGTTGCCCAGCGCGTCGTCGGCGTCGATCCAGCGGAAACCCTCCGGGGAGGTGTCCAGGCTCCACAGCGCCGGGGACTCCCGGTAGACCCGGTTCAGGTCGCGGACCAGCCGCTGCACCCCCCGGTGCCCGTCGAAGTCCAGCACCCACCAGTCCAGGCCGCGCTCCTCCGACCACTCCGAGCCCTGGCCGAACTCGCACCCCATGAACAGCAGCTGCTTGCCCGGGTGCGCCCACATGAAGGCGTAGAGCGCGCGCAGGTTCGCGAACCGCTGCCACTCGTCACCGGACATCTTGCCGAGCAGCGACCCCTTGCCGTGCACCACCTCGTCGTGCGACAACGGCAGCACGAAGTTCTCCGAGTACGCGTACATCAGCGAGAACGTCATCTGGTGGTGGTGGTACTGCCGGAAGACCGGCTCGTGCTTGAGGTAGGCCAGGGTGTCGTGCATCCAGCCCATGTTCCACTTGAACCCGAAGCCGAGCCCGCCCAGGTGGACCGGGCGGGAGACGCCCGGCCACGCGGTCGACTCCTCGGCGATGGTCACGATGCCCGGCGCCTCGCGGTAGGCGACCGCGTTCATCTCCTTGAGGAACGCCACGGCGTCGAGGTTCTCCCGGCCGCCGTACTCGTTGGGCGTCCACTCGCCCTCGCGCCGCGAGTAGTCCAGGTAGAGCATCGAGGCGACCGCGTCCACCCGCAACCCGTCGACGTGGAACTCGCGCAGCCAGTACACCGCGTTGGCGACCAGGAAGTTGCGCACCTCCCGGCGGCCGAAGTCGAAGATGTAGGTGCCCCACTCCGGGTGCTCGCCGCGCGCCGGGTCGGCGTGCTCGTACAGCGGGGTGCCGTCGAACCGGGCCAGCGCCCACTCGTCCATCGGGAAGTGCGCGGGCACCCAGTCGACCAGCACGCCGATGCCCGCCGCGTGCAGGCTGTCGACCAGATGGCGGAAGTCGTCGGGGGAGCCGAACCGGGACGTCGGCGCGTAGTAGGACGTCACCTGGTAGCCCCACGAGCCGCCGAACGGGTGCTCGGCCACCGGCATGAGCTCCACGTGGGTGAAGCCCATCTCCGTCACGTACTCGACGAGCTGGACGGCCAGCTCCCGGTACGACAGGCCCGGACGCCACGAGCCGAGGTGCACCTCGTAGACGCTCATCGGCGCGTGCGTCGCGCCGCTCTCGGTCCGGCGCCGCATCCACTCCTCGTCGTGCCAGTCGTACTCCGACCTCTCGATGATCGAGGCGGTCGCGGGCGGCAGCTCGGTGCGCCGGGCCATGGGGTCGGCCTTGGCGCGCCAGACCCCGTCGGCGCCCAGGATGCTGAACTTGTACCGGTCGCCGGGGCCCAGCCCGGGGACGAACAGCTCCCACACGCCCGACCTGCCGAGCGAGCGCATCGGGTACGCCACGCCGTCCCAGTGGTTGAAGTCGCCGATGACCCGGACGCCGCGGGCGTTGGGCGCCCACACGGCGAAGGCGGTGCCCTCGGCGTCCTCGTGCCGCATGACCCGGGCGCCGAGGACCTCCCAGAGCCGCTCGTGCCGTCCCTCGCCGATGAGGTGCAGGTCCACCTCGCCCAGCGTGGGCCAGTACCGGTAGGGGTCGAGGGCCTCGTACGGCTCGGCGCCGGGGTAGGAGACCCGGAGCCGGTAGTCGGGGATCTTGTCCAGGCCGGGGATCGTCACCGCGAACACGCCGTGGGCGACGTGCTCCATGTCGTGGGCCTCGCCGTCCACGAGCACCTGGACCTGCCGCGCCATCGGCCGCAGCGTCCGGATCGTCACACCCTCGGGACCCGGATGGGACCCGAGGATCGAGTGCGGGTCATGGTGCGCTCCGCCCGCGAGCCGGTCCAGGTCCAGGTGCGCGTTCATGCTTACTCCCGTAGATCGTTGGCCCCTACCTTGCCCTACTCGGGTGCTCCACCCATGCCCCTGTCCGCTATCACCATGCGCGTCGGGAAAACGTGCGGAGGGGAGTGAGGTGAAAGTCACGATGACGGGTCGTGCGGGGCCTGTCCCAGCACTTTCCGCCGACCGTATCCGATCATGGATCGACTCCGGGGAGGACGCTCCGGACGGACGGGTCCCGGCGGTGACGCCGGGCGGGGTCCGGTCCCGGGGCAGCGGGGGTAGCGGGGCCGCGGGGCTCAGTACGGGTTCTTGGCGGTGACGTCGCGCGGGGTGATGCGGAACCCCTGCCAGTGGCTCGGCATCGGGTCGGCGTCCTCGTCGCGCGGGACGTGGTGGAAGCCGACGTTGACCCACAGGACGGGGTCGGCGACCCGCTCCCCGTTGACGTAGCGGTCGACGGACCGGGCGCACCGCGGGGAGGGGTTGACCGTCGCCAGCCGCTCGCAGGCGTGGTAGTCGGTGACGTAGAGGTCGGCCCGGGTGAAGGCCTCGTCCGCCGGGCCGCGGTACTGCGCGCTGTCGGAGTTGTTGATCTCCCAGGAGACGGGGTGCCGGTCGGCGTTGCGCACCTTGCGGTCCACCACCCGCCACCAGCGCATCGGCTTGCTCACCGTCGCGGTCTCGGTGGTGAACGCCGTCCGGGCGAGCCGCCGGTTCGCGGTGCCGGAACCGGTGAAGTCGTACTGCTCCACCACGTCGTCGGCCCGTCCCGCGACGTCGAAGTCCAGCCGCCAGAAGACGTTGTGCGTGTGACTGGCCTCGAACTTCGTCTCGCCCACCCCGATCGGCCAGCCGTACTCCGGCGTGGTGGTGAACCCGGCGAGGGACCCGGTGGCCCCCACCCGGGGGGTGATCGCGCCGTCGTCGGCGAAGGCCCACTCGGCGAGGTAGGTGTACCAGCCGACCTGGAAGGCGGCGAACACCACCAGCTCACGGCCCTGGGCCGTCACGTTCAGCCGGTCGGGGACCGCCTTGAGGTGCGCGTGGCCGCGGGCCCGGGTCGTCACGCAGACGAACTGCTCGCGGCGCTCGCCGAGCGGGCAGTCGGCGGCCCGCAGCGGGACGGCGGTGTGCCCCAGCGACCCGATGTCGTGGTAGCGCGGACGGCCTCGGTCGTACGGGACGTGGATCTGGGCCAGCGAGGTGCTGCGCAGCACGGTGAGCGCCCGCTGGCCCCGGGGGGTGTAGACGATCCTGCTCAGGGTCAGCCCCTCGACGTTGCGCATCTCCCAGCAGAGCTGCCAGCGCGCCCCGTTGGGCAGGGTCTTGTCGATCCGGTACGGCGCGTTGCACGGCGCCGCGGGGGGCGGGCTGGGCACCGCCCCCGCGGGGGCGGCCATCGGAGGCGGGCCGGACGCGGTGGCCGATCCCGGCGGCCCGGTGGTCACGGTGGCCGAGGTGGCCGATCCCGGCGGCCCGGTGGTCGCGGCGGTCGCCTCCGACGGCGCGGCCGGTGCGGTGAGGACCCCGGCGAGCAGGGCGCAGGACAGCAGGAAGCGCAGGGACACCGGTCACCACTCCAGGGTGTGGATCTTCTTGGCGGACAGGTCGACGACGATCCGGCTGGTGTCCAGCCAGGTGGCGTCGGGCAGCCGGACGAACAGCCGCAGGCACCGGTGGGTCTCGCACTGGCGCGCGGACCCGCTCTCACCGGACGGGGTGAAGATCAGCCCGCGCAGCCCCAGGGCCGTCGCGGACCGCAGCGGACCGCCCCCGGCCTTGGCGTACGCCTCGCGCAGCCCCCTGGCGTACCGCGGGTCTCCCAGCAGGAGCCCGGCCGCGGTGTTCTCCTCCTCCTTGGACGGCGGCGGCTGCACCCCCCGCGCCACGGTCTCCCGTACGACCGTGCCCCGGCCGAGGTCCACCGTCCGCACGATGAGCCGGTCGCCGCCGTAGTCGTACAGGTAGGCGTCGGCGCGGCGGTGGCCCGCGGAGTCCTTGTCGTCGTCGCGCTCCACGTAGAGCAGCTTGGTCCGGCCCGCGGCCAGGTGCGACCGGGAGCCCGCCGACGCGATCGCACCGGCCCGCGCCACCTCCTGCCCGGTCAGCGGATCCTCCAGCGCCGGCAGGCGCGCGGAGGAACCGGCGGCCCGCGACCCCTGCTCGCCGGAGACGAGCAGCATCGCCCCGGCGGCGACGACCACCCCCGCCCCGGCGGCCATGACGATCAGCCTTCGTCCCATCAGCGCCCCTTTACTCACCGTTGACATTCCCTTGCGAAGGGTAGCGATCGAGGAAAGTCGGGACGGCTTGAAAGGGGTATTGCGCCATTGGTCGCCATCGTTGGCGTTTGCGTGCTCGACCGGCTTCCGCGGCACGCCGGAAGCTTGCGCGGCATACCAAAAGGCCATAGCGACGTATCAGGAGATGTGCGGCACGTCAGGTAGTCCTACGGCACGTCGGGGAGCAGCTCCCACTCCTCCCAGGAGATGTCCCGCCCCGGCCAGCGGACCGAGGTGTAGGGCCAGGAGCCCGCGAGCCAGGCGCGGACCGCGGCCTCCAGTTCCTCCTCCAGGCCGGTGCCCTCCTCGTCGGCCCGCACCCAGAACGACACGTCGGCGTCGGCCCCGCGCTTCTCCGGCGGCTCGACGTAGACGCACCCGAGCAGGCGCGACCCGTCGGGGCTCGTCACCGCGTAGTTGAACGACCTGCGCAGCAGGGCCTCCTTCTGGTGCCAGGCCAGGTCGATCAGGTTCTCCTCCAGCGTCATGCCGTCGAGCGGCCAGCCGCCTCCCAGGGGGAAGCGCTCCCGCAGCCGGTCGGCGCTGCTCATCACGGCGTCGAAGTCGCGTACGGCGTCGTGCACCGTGATGGGCCGGATGTGGAACCGCCGGTGCCGGACGCCCGGGGGGATCTCGTGGGTTCTCGGTAGGAACGACATGCGGGCCAGCCTGCCGCGCCCGTCTTGGCACCGGCTGAACCCGCGCTTGGCGAAGATCGGCGCAGGACCGAAAACAGGACCGAACAGGATTCGGTCGTCTTTTTCTTCAATCTTCGGATGCCCGCTAATCGTATTCTTCCCCGCGATTACGTTGTCGCGCCGTGATGGAAGGGCGCCGGACGGTGAAACTCCACGCGTCAACCGCAGGTCGGAGGGGTGAGTTGACGTCCATCCGGATGCCGTGCTTTCCGGAGACGGGAAGAGAGTGGATTTCCCGTGACCGGCGGCCTGCGCCACGTGGAAATTTGTGCGTCCGCTCCCGCTCCGGAACCACCATCTCCGCGGGACGAGCGATGGCAGGAGAATCTCCGTATGACCGGCTTGCCCCGATTGGGGCGCTGTATTAGCATCTGCGATGCAAAGCGCGGGGAAGTGAAGAGATAGAGGGTACAGGGAAGCGGAACACGGGGTCGTCTCAGTCCGATACAACGCAGTCCGATCTCGACGCAGGCTTGGACGTACCCTTTTCACAGGTGACCTCCGACCTGCGATCGACCATGCTCCAGAAACTGTTCTTCTCTCGTGGAAGGCGCTCTTGACATGACGTTCGTAGGACCACTCCAGGAGCCTGTTTCCGTCGGGGAATCGGTGTCGGAACTGACCGCCGCATCGAGTTACCGGCCGACCGGGAATCCCTATGTGAACGACACCCCGTATCACCGTCCGCTGGACGCCGAACGGCTCTCCAGGATCAAGTGGGATCAGCCGCTGTCGGAAGAGGGACTGCTTTCCGATGAAAGCCTGGTCGTCAACCGGCTGCTGATGAACATTTACGAAAGTGACGCGCTCTTCCTGCCGTCCTCGGGGCTCGCAGGAAAAGAGAAGCAGTTCGAGGAATTCTACGGGCGGAAGGCACGGCTCCATTCCGACATCGTGCGGCCGGTCGCCGAGTCCTATGTGTTCGACTCCCTCGGGGCGGATGTCCGAATAAACGGCCGCTGGGACTGCGACGCCCTGGAGGCGCACGTCCTGGCCGCCATCGACGAGGCGGTGAACGACGACCGCCCGGCGCTGCGCGCGATCGAGCAGGCGGCGGACCCGCGGCGGGCGGCCGAGATGATGATCGCGCAAATGGCGCTCGACGGCCTCACCGAGGCGACCGCGATGTCTCAGAATCTGGGCGGCGCGTACGGGCCGGAGCAGAGCGAGGTCTTCAAGATATTCATCGACGAATTCGGGTACGGCGTCTTCGACGCGAAGCACAGCACCCTGTTCGTCGAGCTCTGCCGCAGCGTGGGAATGAGCGCCGAACCGCACCACTACTGGTTCTCCTACCTGCCCAGCTGGATGGCCGGGAACAACTACTTCTACAAGGTCACCAAGAACCGGTCGGAGTTCTTCCGCTACATCGGCGGCATGGCCTTCCTGGAGGCGACGTTCGCGCCGTCCTTCGCCGCCATGACGAAGACGTTCCGCGCGGTCTACGGCGACGGGATCGACACCCGCTACTTCGACGAGCACGCCCACATCGACCAGCACCACGGCCGGATGGCGGTGAACGACCTCCTGCTGCCGCTCGCCCGCAAGCACGGCGACTTCGCCATCCGCGAGCTGCTGCGCGGCATCGAGGACGTCCGGGCCCTGGGCAGGCTCAACGACGCGGACCTGGTCGGGCAGCTCACCTGGCGGCCGGAGGCCGTCACCGCGGACACGGGCTCCCGCGACGACCGGGACGACCCGCGCGAGATCGACTCCGGCACGCCGTTCGAGACGATGGTCAGCGACCACGACATGACCGTCTCGGTGCTGTCCGGTACCGCCGCGCTGCACTGGAGCGCCACCGGGGAGCCGCTGGAGGTCACCGCGGGCCAGGCGGTGCGCGTCCCCAGGGGGCGGCTGTACGGTCTGCGGTCCGAGGGGGGCGCCACGCTCGCCTTCACCCGGTCGGCCACGCGGGCCGGCTCGTGAGCGCTCGCGTCCGGGTGGAACTGGAGTGGCCCCGGCACAACGCCGTGCGCGCCGGTGACGAGACGTACTTCTTCCTGGAGCGTTCCGGTTCCGTCCACCTGATCCACAGCCGCTGCCCGCACCGCGGCGGCCCGCTCCACCTCGGTGAGATCGAGGACGAACGGCTGCGGTGCCCCTGGCACGGCAGCACCTTTCGCGTCGACCGCCTCTGCGACCGCGCCGTCCCCACGATCCAGCGCGGTTCCAGCGTCGTCGCCTACCTGCCGGCCGGTCTCGGCGAGGCGGTCCCGGTACACCAGATGGTTTTCGCGAGCTAGGGGCGATTCATGACACCCATCATCAAGAACGTCGAGGGCGTACCGAACGGCTCGGAGCCCGCGGCCGAGTCGCTCTTCTGGTCCGAGGTCGCCGGTGCCGACGCCCTGCTGAAGCACGGCATGGACGCGATGAACCGGCGCGACTACACCACCGCCGCCAACCTGTTCGCGGGGGCGGGAGGGGCACAGCCCGGGTACGGCCCGGCGAACCTCCTGTTCAACCGCGCGGTGCGCCAGCTCGTGCCGCGCTGGCACTTCGCGATGCTCAACGACCAGGCCCGCAACGAGGCCTACCGCAAGGCCATCTCCGCCGTGGTGCGCCCCGGCGACCTGGTGCTGGACATCGGGACCGGGGCCGGGCTGCTGTCGCTGCTGGCCGTCGAGGCCGGTGCCGAGATGGTGGTCACCTGCGAGATGGAACCGGTCATCGCCGCGATCGCCCGGCGGACCATGGTCGTGAACGGCGTGGACTCCCGGGTGAAAGTCGTGGAGGCGAAGTCGACCGACCTGCGGGTGGGCGTCGACCTCCCCCGCCGGGCGGACGTGCTGCTCACCGAGATCTTCGACTGCGCGCTGCTCGGCGAGGGCGCGCTGCCGAGCTTCGAGCACGCCCGCCGGGAGCTGCTGCGCCCGGACGCCGTCATCGCGCCGCAGGGCGCCCGGCTGTGGGGCCGGCTCGTCGAGAGCGAGGAGCTGTTCGCCCGCAACCACGTGGGCAACGTCTACGACTTCGACATGACGCTCTTCCAGCAGTTCAGGTCGATGGAGTACTTCTCGACGTACCTGTCCAGCTACCGGCACCGGCTGCTCGGCGACCCGTTCCCGCTGTTCGACTTCGACTTCCGTACCGGGGAGTGCGAGCGGGAGCGCGTCGTGCCGGCGCCGGTGACGGCCGACGGCACCTGCCACGCGATCGTCATGTGGTTCGAGCTCGACCTGGCCGGGGGCATCACCCTGTCCAACGGTCCCGAGGACCACGGGACGCACTGGCGGCAGGCGGTGCAGACCTTCGAGCGTCCCCTGCCCTGCCGCGCCGGCGATCCGCTGCGGCTGCTCGCGTCCCACGACGACGACCGGGTGCTGGTGCGGCCCGGACCCCTCGGTGCCGCCCCGGGCGGCGAGTCCGCTTCCGGACACAGGTAGCCGACAACCCCCGAGGATGGGCGGGCGTCCACCGTCGTCCCCGTACTTCCGCCCATATTGAGGAGAAGATGAGTACCACGGCTGATTCATCCAAGGAACTGCACAAGACCCTGACGATCAGCCGGGGCGTCGGCCTGGCGGTCAGCATGATCGTCGGCAGTGGGCTGCTGGTGCTCCCGGGGCTCGCCTACGCCTCCGTGGGATCCGCGGCGGTCTTCGCCTGGGTCGCGGCGGCGATCATGGTGATCCCCCTGCTGCTGGTCTTCTCGAAGCTCGGCTCGCGCTACCCCAGCGCGGGCGGGGTGATCGGCTTCATGCAGGCCGCCTTCGGGAGGCGCGTCGCCTCGCCCGTCGCCTACGTGCTGCTCGGCGCCACGGCCTGCGGCGGGGCGGCCATGGCGATCACCGGGGGCAACTACACGGCCGTGCTGCTCGGCATGCCGGACGCCGTCTTCCCGGCGACGCTGGCCTACCTGGCGGTGGTGGCCGTGCTGAACGCCCTGGGGTCGCGGCTGGCGGGCGGGGTCCAGACGGTCGTCACCGCGCTGCTGGTGCTGCTCATCGCGGTCGTCGCGGCCGTGCCGTTCGTCACCCCCGGCTTCGAGATGCAGGGCTCGGTGTCGTTGCCGATGAACTGGCTCGACCTGCTCCCGGCGGTCGGGCTGGTCTTCTTCGCCTTCACCGGCTGGGAACTGGTCGCCTCGACCACGGAGGAGTACCACAACCCCCGGCGCGACCTGCCGCTGGTGCTGGCCGCCTCCTTCGTCGTCATCGTGGTCCTGTACGTGGGCATCGCCACCGCGGTGCAGGTGTCGCTGGACCCGAACGACCCGATGGTCCGGCAGGCGCCGGTGGCGGCGGTCCTGAGGCAGGTCTTCGGTGCCGCGGCCGGGATCGCGGCCGCGGTGCTCGGCGCCCTGATCGTCTTCGCGACGCTGATGGGCGGCACCTGGGCCACCTCGCGGATCATCTTCGCCACCGCCCGCGAGCGCCTGCTGCCCGCGCGGCTGACCGTGTGCAACAGGGTCAACGGGGCCCCCGTCGCGGCCATCGTGGTCGCCGTGCTGATGTTCGGCACGGTCGTGGTCCTGTACGGCGCCGGGGTGCTCACGCTGGACCAGGTCTTCCGGCTGTCGGCGGTGAACTTCATTATCGGCTACGCCATGTCGGCCCTGGCCTACGGCACCCTGTTCAGGGGGCCCAGGAACTGGCTGCTGGTGGTGCTCGCGTGCGCCCCGGTGGTGGTGCTCCTGATCGGCTTCGGCTGGATGCTGCTCTACCCCCTCGGGCTGCTGATCGCGGGCTCGGTGGTGCACGTGCTGACCGCCGAGAAGGACCCGGTGCCGGTGGCGGCACCCCCGGCCGACTGAGCCGGTACGGGGTCCGGCGCACGCCGGACGGGACCCGTCCCCGGCACCGTCCCGGACCTCCCGGCTCGGGGACGGGTCCGGGACGGGGCCCGTCCGGTGTACCGCGGGGTCTCACGGGTAGCACCGGACCGGGCACACGGACGGAAGAGGATGACAGCCATGGCACTGGTCGATCGGGACGACGTCCGCGAGCTGCTGACGTCGCCGGACCCCGACGCGACGCTGGTCTACGTCGAAGGCGCCTGCCGGGTCGTCCCGGCGGACCGGGTCGAGGGACTGAGCGTCGTCAGCCGCCGTGAGCTGCAGGAGCAGCTCGGCGAGGACGCGGCGGGCGGCGAGCCGAGCGACGAGCGGCTCGACGAGCTGGCGCACCGGCTGGACACCGTGGTCCGTGAGCTCGGTGGCTGACCGGCCGCCCTCCGCGCGGGACCCGTGGTGGCGGACCGCCGCCATCTACCAGATCTACCTGCGCAGCTTCGCCGACGGCGACGGTGACGGCGTGGGGGACCTAGCGGGGCTGCGCGACCGCCTGCCCTACCTGGCGGAGCTCGGCGCGGACGCCCTGTGGATCACCCCGTGGTACCCGTCGCCGATGGTCGACGGCGGCTACGACGTGGCCGACCACCGCGACATCGACCCGGTCTTCGGCACGCTCGCCGAGGCCGGGAGCCTGATCGAGGAGGCCCACGCGCTGGGCGTCCGGATCATCGTCGACATCGTGCCCAACCACTGCTCCGACCGGCACTCCTGGTTCCAGGAGGCGCTCGCGGCCGGGCCGGGGTCGCCCGCGCGCGAGCGCTTCTGGTTCCACGCCGGTGACGAGCCGCCGAACGACTGGCCCGCGGCGTTCGGCGGGCGCGCGTGGACCCGGGTGCCGGACGGCGAGTGGTACCTGCACCTGTACGCGCCCGAGCAGCCCGACCTCAACTGGAACCACCCGGACGTGCACGCGGACTTCGAGCGGACCCTGCGCTTCTGGCTCGACCGCGGGGTGGACGGCTTCCGCATCGACGTCGCCCCCGCCCTGGTCAAGGCCGAAGGGCTGCCGGACCTGGCCGGGTACCCGGGGCACGTGCCCTGGAAGGACCAGGAGGCGGTGCACGAGATCTACCGCGCCTGGCGGGCTGTGGCCGACTCCTACCCCGGCGAGCGGATCTTCGTGGGAGAGATCTGGCTGCCCGACCAGGCGCGCATCGCGCGCTACCTGCGCCCGGACGAGCTGCACACGGCCTTCAACTTCGCCATGCTCACCTGCGCCTGGGACGCGGGCGACCTGCGCGAGGTGATCGACACGACGCTGGCCGAGCACGCGAAGGTGGGCGCCCCGCCGACCTGGGTGCTGTCCAACCACGACGTCCCCCGGCTCGTCACCCGCTACGGGCGGGCGGACACCACCTTCGGCCCGCACTACTTCTCCGACGTGCACGGCTCGCCCGCCGACCTCGAACTCGGCACCCGGCGCGCCAGGGCCGCCGCGCTGCTGAGCACCGCCCTGCCCGGTGGCGTGTACGTCTACCAGGGCGAGGAGCTCGGCCTGCCCGGTGTCGAGGACCTGCCCGCGGAGGTGCTGCGGGACCCGACGTGGGTCCGTTCCGGTCACACGGTCAAGGGCCGCGACGGCTCCCGGGTGCCGCTGCCGTGGTCGGGCCCGGAGCCGCCGTTCGGATTCGGCACGGGTGAGCCCTGGCTGCCGCAACCGGCCGGATGGGCCGCGCGCACCGTCGAGGCGCAGACCGGCGACCCGGACTCGACGCTCGCCCTCTACCGCGCCGCCCTGCGTGCCCGGCGCGCCGTCACCGGCGACCTGACGTGGCTGGACGCCGGCGACGCAGGCGGTGCCGCGCCGGACGTGCTGGCCTTCTCCCGGGACGCGGGCTTCACCTGCGTGATCAACCTCTCCGGCGAGGCGGTGCCGCTGCCGCCGTACGAGAGCGTCGTGCTGGCGAGCGGCCCGCTGGAGGGCGGGCTGCTGCCGCCCGACACCGGGGTGTGGCTCATCCGCTGAGCACGCTCCCCGCGGAGCGCCCGGCGGTGCTCTCGCGGATCACCAGCCGGTACGCGGTCACGATCCTGCGCGCGGGTGGACGGGCGGGGGCCATGACGGTGTCGGCGGCGGGGTCCGCGAGCTCCGCGAGCTCCGCGGGGGTGTCGGCGGGATCCGGTGCGGCCGGCTCGCCGGTGCCGGGATCCGCGGCGCCCGTGAGCTCCGGCACGGCGGGGGAGGCGGCCGTCCGGCCGAGGCGGGTCGTGCCGGGGACCGGCGGCTTCAGCAACCGGTCGGCCAGGCAGGCGACGGCCCTCTTGGCGATCTCCGACTTGTCCGGGGCCACGGTGGTCAGCGACGGGGTGGCGTACCGCCCGTCCTCGATGTCGTCGAACCCGCACACCGCCAGGTCCCCCGGTACGGTCAGGCCGCGTTCCAGCGCCACCCGCATCGCCCCCAGGGCGAGCTGGTCGCTGAAGCAGACGATCGCGTCCGGGGCGTGCCCCTCGTCCAGCAGCCACCGCATGGCCCGTGCCCCGTCGGCCCGGTGCAGGGCGTCCACCGGCACCTCCAGCGCGGGGTCGTGGGGCGCGCCGGCGTCGCGCAACGCCTGACGGTACCCCGTCACCCGCTGCCGTGCCGTGCCGTTGGCCAGGTGCGGCTGCACGCCGATCGCCGCGATCCGGCGGCGGCCCAGCTCGATCAGGTGCCGGGTCGCCTCGGCCGAGGCCGCCACCGAGTCCACGCTCACGTGGTCGATCAGCCCGGCGGCGTCCTGCTCGCCGAGCAGGACCAGCGGCACGGCGTCGGCACGCCGCCGCAGGTCGGCCGGGGACAGGCCCCAGGGGCTCATGATCAGGCCGTCGATCATCTGCCCCGGCATGCCCTCGAGCAGCCGGCGCTCGCGGTCGGGGTCGCCGTCGGTCTGGTCGACCAGCAGCGTCCAGGAGTGCTCCTGCGCCTCCTGCACCAGCAGGGACGCCAGTTCCCCGAAGTAGGGAGAGTCGATCTCCGGTATGACCAGCCCGATGAGCCCGGACCGGCCGCCGCGCAGCCGCCGCGCCGCCGCGTTCGGGCGGTAGCGCAGCTCCTCCAGGGCCTTCTGCACGCGCCGCCGCGTCTCCGGGGCGACCAGCGGGAAGTCGTTGACGACGTTGGACACCGTCCGCACGGAGACCCCGGCCCGTGCCGCCACTTCCTTGAGACCGGCCACCGGCCCTCCCTCACATCTGCCTCGTCCGCCCCGGACCGGCCCGGCGGCGACCGCGTCGCGGCACCCGGGCACCGATCATCGATCCTATTCTGCCACCGGCACTTGCAACGTTGCATGCCACGATGCAATATAGACGTGTCCGGCAGATGAGGAGAGTGCCATGACCGACACGACACATCGCGCGACGGCCCCGGTGGCCGCCGGAGAAGTCCCCGCGGGTCCCGTACGGGCGGGCTGGAAGAACGCGCACATGGACGAGGCGGGCACGGCCCAGGCCGTCGAGGACCTGTACCGCGACGGGATCACGGCCCGTCAGGGCGCCTTCGAGGCCGCGTGGGTGGACCAGGTGGCCGAGGACCTCGACATCGCCTTCAAGGAGGCGCTCACCCGCGAGGGCGGCGCGGTCGGCCGCGGCCCGAACCGCTTCTACGTCGAGATCCACCCCGAGCAGATGCGCGGTTTCGTCGACCTGGTCACGCACCCGTGGGTCGTCGCGGTCTGCACGGCCGTGCTGGGTCCCCGGTACGAGATCGTCGAGCTGGGCTTCGACGTGCCGCTGGCCGGGGCGGTCGACCAGCCCTGGCACCGCGACTTCCCGATGCCCGAGGAGACCCGGGCGAACCGCAGGCTCACCTCGCTGGCGTTCAACCTCACCGCCGTGGACACCGAGCCCGACATGGGCCCCTTCGAGATCGCCCCGGGCACCCAGTGGGACGACGAGCCGTCGTTCGACCACGGCATGTTCCCGCCCCGGGACACCTGGTCGCGCTACATCGAGCGCGCGGTGCGCAAGCACCCGAGGCGCGGCGACATCTCGGCCCGCTCGGCCCTGACGATCCACCGGGGCACGGTCAACCACTCGCAGAAGTCCCGGCCGGTGCTCGTCCTGGGCGTCGACGCCCCCGGCGCGGGCAACGCCGCGCACCACGACATGGCGGTCACCCACGGATACCGGGAGAGCCTGCCGGCCCAGGTGCGCGACCACCTGCCCTGTCCGGCCGTGGACGAGCTGCGGCCGATCACGCAGAAGCACACGATCGAGGGCCTGGTGATGGGGGAGGCGTGAGCCCTCCCGATCCCCGCCCTCCCGGCGCCCGCCTTCCCGGTCGCGGTCACGGTCCCGGCTTCGGTCGCGGCCCGGGTCCCGGTCGCGGCCCCGGTCCCGGTTCCGGCGGGGGGCGTCCGCGGGCGGGGCGTTTCGTCACTCCGGGGGTGCGAACTCCTCCCCGCACGTCCCGCAGACGATGGAGCCGCGTTCCCACACCGCGGGGGTGACCTGCAGGCGGCGGGCCGGCATGCAGCAGCACGTGACGGCGAACCGGGTCCCGTCGCGGCCACGTGCCTCCCGCCCCGGGACCTCCTGCGGCGCGTCTCCGGACACCGGGAGCGAGGCGGCCGTGGCCGTGCCCTCCGTGCCCTGGTCGCTCTCGGACGGGCGTAGCCGGGCCCGCTGCGGGCTGTCGAGGTAGGGCAGGCGCTCGGCGTCCAGGGCGTCGATCTGCGCCCGGTAGGACTCCGCGGTGGCGTCGGTGATCGTGCAGTCGGAGTAGCCGGTGATCGGGGCGGGCCGGTCGGGACCGGCCAGGCCCAGCTCGGCGGCCAGGCGCACGAACCGCTTGTTGTGGTAGCGGTACCCGTTGCTGGTCTCCTTGACGCCGCGCACGTGGGCCAGGGCGTGGGCGGCCTCGTGCAGCAGGGCCTGCATCACGTGGCGCCCGCCGAGGCCGATCAGCTCCCCGGAGGCGAACAGTTCCGGGGAGCTGCCGGACTGCGCGGTCCAGGTGTCGGGCCCGAAGTGGCCCCAGTTCATCCACCGGCCGTCGCGCCCCTGACCGGTGATCATCACCACCCGGGGGACGTCGGGGTGGCGGGCGCGGACCGTGGCCCACGCGCCCTCCAGCACGGTGATGATGTGGCTGCCGTGCTCGCGCTCCGGCTCCCGCTCGTGCGGGACGTCCGGCTCACCCGCGGGCCCGTGCCCGGTCCCGTGCCCGGTCCGGGGCCCTGCCGCGGGCTCGCACCCGCACCCGGTCTCCGGCGCGTGTACGGGCTCGCGTGCGGTCTCGCGCTCACGCACGGGTTCGGCGGGGACGGGCGTCTCCATTCGTCCTTCTTAACATGTACATGCTAAGAACGGCGTTCCGGCCCCGTCCAGGAGGCGGCCTGCTCGGCACGCATGTGCTCGGCGTAGACGTCGTACACCTTGAAGGGGTCGAGGATGAGCGTGACGGGCATCCGGCCGCACATGCACCCCACGGGGAAGACGTCCTCTCCGGCCTCGGCCGAGGCGATGATGTCCTGCTCCCCGATCACCGGGCCGTGCGCGCGGTGGTCGATGAGCGGATCCTCCCGCCAGTGGGCGGCCGCGCGACCCGCCCTCATCGTCCGCCGTCCCGGGCGTCACGGCACGGACCCGTTCCGGCCCCGGCCGAAGGCCGCGTTCCCGGGAAGGGCCCGGAGAAGGGCCCGGGGAACGGGCCGGGGAGGGACCGGCGGGGCGAAGGCCCGGCACCGGCATGAGGATGATCCATGTGACGCCCCCCGTGTCCCGGAACGAGGTGTCCACTGTAGTGAACACTTGATCGGTGTTATCGTTCCCTCTGCTTTCGCCTTCTGTCAACCTTGAGGGACCGCGAGGATCGGGGTGGGGTCGTGACGTCGCCGCCGCTGGCCGAGCGGCTCAACCGGCTGTTCGCGGCGACCCCGAACCCGGAGACCGGCCGGCCCTACAAGCTGCGCGAAGCCGCCCGGATGATCACTGCAGGGAAGGCCGCGGACGGCACGGACTTCCCGCCGACGCCGATCGTCGTGGGCTACCTGTCGCAGCTGACCTCCGGCCAGCGCAGCGGGCTCTCGCTTGACAAGGCGCTGGGCATCGCGTGGTTCTTCGGCATCGACGTCCAGGAGCTGGCGACGGCCCGCCACCCCGGCCGGACGGCCGCGCCGGACACCCGCCTGACGAGCGAGCCCACCCACCCCTACCCCGCCTCGTCGGTCTTCCTGGCGCACCGGCCCGCCGAGCAGGTCGGGCCGAACCGGCTCGGCGCCCGGCTGCGGAGCATGCGCGACGAGCACGGCCTGACGGCGGCCGAGGCCGCGGACGCGATCGGTGTCGACGAGAGCGTGGTCACCGGCATCGAGGACGGCACCGCCGAGCTCCAGCCCACCGACCTGGAGGAACTGCTGCTGCTGTACGGGGTGAACGACCCCTACCAGCGGGAGCTGCTGGCGGCGGTGGCGCGCGGCGAGCACGACGACGCCTGGTGGTACGACGACGTGAGCAGGCTGCCGCTGTGGCTGCTGGTCAACCTCGCGGTGGAGGACGGCGCGGAACTGCTGCGCTCGTACAACAACGACACCGTGCCGGCGCTGCTGCAAACCGAGCGGTACGCGCGCGCCTCCCGCCTGGCGGTCCACCACCCCGACCCCGCGCCGGAGCAGATCGACCTGGCCTGGCGGATCCTGCGCAGGCGCCAGGAGCGGGTGCTCGACGGGACGCTGCGGATCTGGGCGGTGGTGCAGGAGCACGCCCTGCTGGACCCGATCGGCGGCCCGGACGTGCTGCTGGAACAGCTCGCCCACCTGGCCGAGGCGGCCGAGCGGCCGCACGTCGCCCTGCAGGTGAACCTGACCCGGGACGGCCGCTACCGGCCGCGGGGCGGGGCGTTCAGCCTGTTCGGCGTCGGCCAGGGGGCGGACGCCGTGTACGTGCCGCAGCTCGTCACCGACAACATGATCACCGACCCGCTGCAGGTCGCGGAGTACCGGATGGCCCACACCCGGCTGAGCCTGTCGGCCGAGCCCGCGGCCCGCACGCCGAAGGTCCTGGCGGAGTTCCGGCGGAGGATCCTCGACGGCACCCGGTAGGCGCGGTACCCGGCGGAAATCACTTTTGAACGAGCCATTGTTATTTCCGTGATGAAAATCCCCGTCGTCATCGCGTATCGGATGATTTCCACTCTACGATCAATGGCCTGTCGTGCCACCTTTCTCCCCTCAGCGCCGACGGAAGGAAACCGCATGGAGGATCGCGAACGCGCCCCCGGTATCGATCCGGCCAAGGCCAATCCGGCCCGGATGTACGACTACTACATCGGCGGGAACACCCACTATCCCGCCGACATCGCCGCGGCCGAGGCCGCCATGCGGGCCAGCCCGTACGTGCAGAAGGCGTGCAGGGAGAACCGGCATTTCCTGCGCCGGGTCGTGCGTTTCATGCACGGTGAGGGGATCCGCCAGTTCCTCGACATCGGCGCGGGCCTGCCCACGGCGGGCAACGTCCACGAGCTCGCCCCGGACGCGCGCGTCGTGTACGTCGACAACGACCCGGTCGTGCTGATCCACGCGCAGACGCTGATGTCCGACAGCGGGAACGTGCGGGTGGTCGAGGGCGACGCCCGTACCCCCGGGGGCATCCTGTCCGACCCCACCGTCAGGGAGTTCCTGGACTGGGACGAGCCGATCGGCCTGCTGATGATCGGCCTGCTGCACTTCGTGGCCGACGCCGACGACCCGTACGGGGCGGTGCGGGAGTTCCGCGACGCCCTGCCCGCCGGGAGCCACCTGGGCATCTCCCACGGCACGGCCGTGGGCTTCGAGGAGTACGTGGAGTCGCTGGAGAAGGCGTACTCGCGCGCCTCGGCGTCCCCGTCCCTGCGGCCCCTGGAGCGGATCGTCCCCTTCCTCGACGGCCTGGAGGTGGTCGAGCCCGGCGTCGTCCCCATCACCACCTGGCACCCGGACGGCATCGCCGAGGGGCTGGGACCGGACCAGGTGGGGATCTACGGCGGCGTCGGCCGGGTCCGGTCCGCAGGGGCCTAGCGGGTCCTGACGACGGTCCGCAGGGGTCCAACAGGCCCTGACGACGGTGCGCAGGGACCGGCGGGCCCTGACGACGGGTCTGCAAGGACCGGCGGGCCCCTGACGACGGTGTGCAAGGACTAGCGGGCCTTGACGACGGTGCGCAGGGAACCGAAGCCGCGCATGTTCGCCGAGTGGACGCGCTCGGCCTCGCCGACCTCGTAGTCCTCCCGGACCGCGGCCACGAGCTCCTCCAGGACCACGCGGGCCTCCAGACGGGCCAGCGAGGCGCCGAGGCAGAAGTGGGCGCCCGTCCCGAAGGACAGCAGGCGCGAGGTGTCCCGGCCCAGCAGGAACCGCTCCGGGTCGGGGAACACCCGCGGGTCGTGGTTGGCCGCGGCGCCGAGCAGCAGCATCCGCGACCCCTCCGGGACGACCTGCCCGTACAGCTCGACGTCGCGGGTGACGCGGCGGGCGACCATCTGCCCGGAGCTGTCGTAGCGCAGGGTCTCCTCGATCCAGGGGCCGACGCCGCCCCCGCCCGGGGCGAACGCCACGGCCCGCTGATCGGGGTTGCGCGCGGCCTGGTACCAGGCGTTGCCCAGCAGCTTGGCCGTGCTCTCGTTCCCGGCCACGCCCAGCAGCATCAGCACCGCGCGGACGTCGGTGACCGACAGGCGCCGGCCGTCGATCTCGGCGGCGAGCAGGGCCGAGACCATGTCGTCGCCGGGACGGGCGCGGCGCTCGGCGATCAGTTCCTCGTAGTAGCGCATCAGGACGCCGGTGGCCTCCCGGCCCGCGGCTGGCATGGTGAACGACTCGTCGCGGGCGATCATCAGGTTCGACAGGCGCAGCACCTCCTCCCGGTCGGCCTCGGGGACGCCGACGAGCTCGGAGATCACGTCCACCGGGACCCGCTGGGCCAGGTCGCCGACGAAGTCGAACTCCCCGGCCTCCAGGACGACCGCGAGGCGGGCGCGGGTGAGCTCGCGGATCCGCGGCTCCAGGTCCATGACGCGCCGCGGGGAGAAGCCCCGGGAGACCAGGGCGCGGAAGTTCGTGTGCTCGGGCGGGTCCATGCTGATGAACGAGGACCGTTCCCTGGCCTGGGGGGACCACAGCTCCAGGGAGACGCCGTAGGCGCTGGAGTACAGCCCGGTGTCCCGGAACGCCGCCCAGACGTCCGCGTGCCGCGACAGCGCCCAGAACGGCAGCTCGGGGATCGTGCTGAGGTACAACGGCGCCTCCTCGCGCAGGCGCTCGTAGACGGGGTAGGGGTCCTCGTGGAGCGCGTGGTCGAAGGGGTTGTAGCCGATCGGCGTGTGGGACACGGGACCTCTCAGGTCGTGGGGCTCCCGGGGACGGGGCGAACACCACATGATGATCGTCCCCGCCCGTGTGATCAAGCCCCCGTCCGCGCCGGGACCGCCGCCGGGCCGCTGCGGCGGGGACCCGGCTCCCGCTCCGGCGCGAGTGATCCACGGAACAGAACCTAAGCTCTGGGGTGTGGCGAAATACTTCGACGTACATCCGGACAGTCCCCAACCACGGCTGATCGGCCAGGTGGTCGATCTTCTGCGCGCGGACGGGTTGATCGCGTACCCCACGGACTCGGGCTACGCGCTGGGGTGCCAGATGGGGAGCAAGGAGGGCATCGACCGGATCAGGGAGATCCGCGACCTCGACAGCGACCACCACTTCACCCTGATCTGCCGGGACTTCGCGCAGTTCGGCACGTTCGTTCAGGTGAGCAACGCGCTGTTCCGCTCGGTCAAGGCGGCGACCCCCGGCGGGTACACGTTCATCCTCCCCGCGACCAGGGAGGTGCCGCGGCGGCTGCTGCACCCCCGGAAGAAGACGGTCGGCGTCCGCATCCCCGACCACGTCGTCACCCAGGCGTTGCTGGCCGAGCTCGGCGAACCGCTGGTGTCGAGCACCCTGCTGATGCCCGGCGAGACCGAGCCGCAGACCCAGGGCTGGGACATCAAGGAGAGGCTCGACCACGTGGTGGACGCCGTCATCGACTCCGGTGAGTGCGGCGCCACCCCGACGACGGTCGTCGACCTCTCCCAGGACGAGCCCGTGATCCTCCGCCGGGGCAGCGGAGACCCGTCCCCGTTCGAGTAGACGCCCGGCACGCCGCGTGAGCAGGGGCCTAGCGGCCCATCTGGAAGGCCGACATCGGGATGTGCATCCAGGTGGGCCGGTTGCGGGCCTCGTAGAGGACCTCGTAGGCGGCCTTGTCCAGCTCCAGGGCACGGAGCAGGACGGCGTCCTCGGCGCGCAGGTGGCCGCCGCCGGCGGAGTAGCCGGCCAGGAACGACGACCGGTTGAGCTCGGCCCACTCCACCGCGCGGGGACGCAGTTCGTCGGCGTCGGAGTGGTCGGCCAGCAGGTGACGGGCGGCGTAGTCGAAGGAGCGCAGCATGCCGGCCACGTCCCGCAGCGGGGAGGCCAGGGCCCGGCGCTCGGCCATGGGCTGGCCCGGCTCGCCCTCGAAGTCCAGGACGATCCAGTCGGTGGTGGTGCGCATCACCTGGCCCAGGTGGTAGTCACCGTGCACCCGCTGGACCCGCGTCTCGGAGGCCACGTCGGTGACGCGCTGGTAGGCCTCCTCGGCCACGTGGGCGTACTCGCCCAGCTCGGGCACCTCCTCCACCGCGGTGCCCAGGCGGCGGCGGAACTCCTCGACCATCCGCTTGACCTCCTGCGGCTCGATCGTGTCCGTCGGGAAGGCGGCGGCGAGCTCGTGGTGGATCTGGGCGGTGGTGATCCCCAGGCGGTAGGCCTCGGAGCTGAAGTCGCCGCCCGCGTCGGAGGCCGACCCCTCCAGCGACCCGTACAGGTCGCGGACGCTGGCCAGCGCCAGTGCCCAGCCGTCGTTGGAGTTCGGCAGGAACTCCTGGGTCATCGCCAGCGTGGTGGGCTCGCCGTCCAGGTCGGCCTCGATCCAGCCGTACGGGCGGGCGATGTTCCGGCCGCCGTGCCGGGCCAGGGCGGTGACGATCTCCAGCTCGGGGTTGACCCCGGCGTTCAGGCGGCGGAAGAGCTTGCAGATGTAGGTCTCGCCGTAGACCAGCGAGGTGTTGGACTGCTCGGCGCCCAGGACCAGGCTGCGCAGGGAGGTGTCGATCTCCACGCCCTCGACGTGACGGAAGCGCAGCGGCCCCGTGTCGCGGCCCTCGGCCATGCCCTCCAGCAGGGCCACGGTGAGGTCGGCGTCGTAGGCGGCGTCGTAGTAGCCCTCGCCGATGTGGGCGGCCTTGAAATGGGCCCACTCCGGTGCCTCGCTGCCCAGCAGGAGCTGGTAGCGGTCGCGGGCACCGGCCTGGTGGACCGAGATGATCAGATGGCGTAGACGGGGTGACAACTCGACGTCCGAATCGACGACGAGATCGTCGATCGGGCGCCCCTTACCGGCGAACCAACGCTGATGGGTGATCCAACCGGTAAGGAGCTCCGTCAACACGGCGTTACGCCTCCTGGGACGCGGGCGGCAAGGTGAACCAGTAGAACCCATGCCCAGGGAGCGTCAAAAGATACGGAAGTTCGCCAATTGAAGGGAAGGGAACCCCGCCCATCGTCTCCACCGGAACGGATCCTTCGAAACGGCGGAGGTCGAGCTCCACCGGCTGGGGGAACCGTGACAGATTGTTGACGCAGAGCATACGGTCGTCGCCCAGCTCGCGGACGAAGGCCAGCACGCTCGGGTTGGAGGAGTTCAGCTCGGTGAACTCGCCCAGCCCGAAGACCGGGTGCCGCTTGCGGATGTCGATCATGCGCTTGGTCCAGTGCAGCAGCGAGCCCGCGCTGCGCTGCTGGGCCTCGACGTTGAGCGCCTGGAAACCGTAGATCGGGTCCATGATGACCGGCAGGTAGAGCCGGCCCGGGTCGCACTCGGAGAACCCGGCGTTGCGGTCCGGGCTCCACTGCATCGGGGTACGGACGCCGTCGCGGTCGCCCAGCCAGATGTTGTCGCCCATCCCGATCTCATCGCCGTAGTACAGCACGGGAGATCCCGGAAGGGAGAGCAGCAGCGCCGTGAACAGCTCGATCTGGTTGCGGTCGTTCTCCAGCAGCGGCGCCAGCCGCCGCCGGATGCCGACGTTGGCCCGCATCCGCGGGTCCTTGGCGTACTCCGAGTACATGTAGTCGCGCTCGTCGTCGGTCACCATCTCGAGGGTGAGCTCGTCGTGGTTGCGCAGGAAGATGCCCCACTGGCAGTTCTCCGGGATCTTCGGCGTCTGGGCCATGATCTCGGAGATGGGGTAGCGCGACTCCCGCCTGACCGCCATGAAGATGCGCGGCATCAGCGGGAAGTGGAACGCCATGTGGCACTCGTCGCCCCCGGTGGCCGGGTCGCCGAAGTACTCGACCACGTCGGCGGGCCACTGGTTGGCCTCGGCCAGCAGCACCCGGTCGGGGTAGAGCCGGTCGACCTCGGCCCTGACCCGCTTGAGGTACTCGTGGGTGCGGGGCAGGTTCTCGCAGTTGGTGCCGTCGACCTCGAACAGGTACGGGATGGCGTCCATCCGGAAACCGTCGATGCCCAGGTCCAGCCAGAAGCGCAGGACCTCCAGCATCGCGTCCTGCACGTCGGGGTTCTCGTAGTTCAGGTCGGGCTGGTGGCTGAAGAAGCGGTGCCAGTAGTACTGCCCGCGGACCGGGTCGTGGGTCCAGTTCGACGTCTCGGTGTCGACGAAGATGATCCGGGCGTCCTTGTAGAGCTCGTCGTTGTCGTTCCAGACGTAGAAGTCGCCGAACGGGCCCTCCGGGTCGTGCCGGGAGGCCTGGAACCACGGGTGCTGGTCACTGGTGTGGTTCATCACCAGGTCGGCGATGACCCGCATGCCGCGCTTGTGCGCCTCGTCGACCAGCTTCACGAAATCCCCGAGGTCGCCGAAGTCAGGCAGGATCTTCATGAAGTCGGCGATGTCGTACCCGCCGTCACGCAGCGGCGACTCGTACAGCGGCAGCAGCCAGAGGCAGTCCACGCCCAGCCACTGGAGGTAGTCCAGTTTCTGGATGAGACCGCGGATGTCTCCGGTGCCGTCGCCGTTGGAATCGGCGAAGCCCCGGATGAGAACCTCGTAGAAGACGGCACGCTTGAACCAGTACGGATCGCGCGGCTTTTCCTCGTCGAAGGTGTTCGGGATGGGCTCGTGTAGCTGACTCACCAGTGGACTCCCCGCTGTTCTGCCGGTATACGCGTACCCGGCCGGCTCACCGCTGGTTCGCCGCCGCGGCACGCAGAGTGAAGACGTGCGCTGGGTGGATGTGGGGATCGAGGCGCACGTAGTTGTCCTGCCGCCAGCGGTACGACTCGCCCGACAGTTCGTCGTCCACGACGAACTCGGCTTGCCAGTCGAGACCGAGGGCCGGCATGTCCAGCGACACCGTCGCCTCATGTGTGTGGTGCGGGTCCAGGTTCACGACAACGAGGACCACGTCGCCCAGGCCGTGCCGTCGTGTGGCCGTGTCATAGGCGCCGGGCAGCCGCTTGGAGAAGCAGACCACGTCCGGATTGTTAACGCTGTGGAAACGTAGATTACGCAGTTCCTGGAGCGCCGGGTGGGCTCTTCGGAACAAGTTGAGTTGCGTGATGAGCGGGGCCAGGCTACGGCCCTCTCGTTCGGCCGCTTCCCAGTCCCGGGGTCTGTACTGGTATTTCTCGCTATCTAGGTATTCTTCACTACCTGGCCTTACCGGGACATTCTCCGCAAGTTCGTATCCGGCGTACACGCCCCAGGTCGGCATGGACGTGGCCGCGAGTACGGCTCTGATCCGAAATGCCGGGACTCCCCCGTGTTGCAGGTACTCGTGGAGAATATCAGGGGTGTTCACGAACACGTTCGGCCGCATGTAGTGCGACGTCTCGTGCGAGAGCTCGCCCAGATATTCTTCCACGTCCGCGCGGGAGTTCTTCCACGTGTAGTACGTGTACGACTGGTGGAAGCCGACCTTGGCCAGCATCCGCATCATCGCCGGCCGGGTGAACGCCTCTGCCAGGAACAACACGTCCGGGTCGGTGGTGTGGACGTCGGCCAGCAGCTTCTCCCAGAAGGAGACCGGCTTGGTGTGCGGGTTGTCCACGCGGAAGATCCGCACCCCGTGGTCCATCCAGAGCCGCACCACCCTTCTGATCTCCTCGTAGATCCCCTTGGGGTCCTTGTCGAAGTTCAGCGGGTAGATGTCCTGGTACTTCTTGGGCGGGTTCTCCGCGTACGCGATCGAGCCGTCGGCGCGGATGTTGAACCACTCCGGGTGCTCCTTGACCCAGGGATGGTCGGGCGCGCACTGCAGGGCGAGGTCGATGGCGACCTCCATGCCCAGCTCGCGGGTCTTGGCCACGAAGGCGTCGAAGTCGTCGAACGTGCCCAGCTCGGGGTGGATGGCGTCGTGGCCGCCCTCGGCCGAGCCGATCGCCCAGGGCGAGCCCGGGTCGTACGGCTCGGGCGTGAGGGTGTTGTTCCGCCCCTTGCGGAAGCTCTGCCCGATCGGGTGGATCGGCGGCAGGTAGACCACGTCGAAGCCCATCCTCGCCACGGCGGGCAGGCGCTCGGCCGCGGTGGCGAAGGTCCCGGACTTGGGGGCGACACCGTGCTCGATGATCGCACCCTCGGAACGCGGGAAGAACTCGTACCACGACCCGAACAGCGCCCTGCGGCGGTGGACCAGGATCGTGCGCGGCGCCGACCTGGTCACCAGGTCGCGCAGCGGGTGCGCGCGCAGCAGCGCCGCGGTCTCCGGCGCCTGCGCCACGCTGAACCGGGCGCGCGGGTCGATCTCCGGGTCGCGCAGCCGGGCGGCCACCGCCTGGAGCGCGGCGCGGTGCCCGCAGACGTGCTGCTCCGGGGCGGCCTCGGGCCGCTTGCGCCCGCCCTTGCGCCCGGAGGGACCGGTCGTCGCCACGGTGGCCGCCACCGCGGCGGTCACCGGACGGCAGTCGGCGGGCCGGACCGCCTTGGCCGCGCGCTCGAAGAGCCGGGCCCCCTCCTCGCACATCAGGTCGGCGTCCAGATCACGAGGGATCTTGATGCCCGCGTCGTGCAGCCAGGTGGCCACGGGGTCGCCCCAGGCCTCCACGCGGAAACGCCACTCACCCTCGGTGGGCAGCGTCACCTCCACGCCCCAGCGGTCGGTGCCCGGATTGAGCTCGGCCATGGGCAGCAACGGGCCGCGCGCCTTGCCGGGGCCGGTCAGCACCACGCCCGCGGCGACCGCGTCGTGTCCCTCGCGGAACACGGTCGCGGAGATCTCGAAGGTCTCACCCGCAGCGGCCTTCGCGGGGCGGCGCCCGCAGTCGACCGTGGGGTGGATGTCCTGAATGGGAATTCGTCCGATCATCGCGTCTCAAGGTAGCGGCGGCACGCCCGGTACCGCCGGGGAAGTCAGCAAGGAAGATCTTCGTTTTTCAAGCTTTCCCGGCGGCCGTCGTCGGGCAGGGCGGAACCCTGCCCAGCTGGGACGGCCGGTTCCCGAGGGCGGTAGGGCTGGCTCGTATGTCCGGTGCCCCAATAGTCCATCTTCATGCGTGGCTCTGGATAGAGTGCGAGACCTCTTACTCTCCGGCGAGCCGTCCTCACAGTTGATGACCTGTCTCTGTTGTGTTTGGGACGGTTTGATACCGGTGAGGGGGAGACGCGTTGAGTGTTGAGGTCGCCCTCGTGGCGCTGAGTAACTAGGGTCTGGCACCGTGAGAGCAATCCGTAGGTTTACCGTCCGCACCGTCCTGCCCCCGGAGCTGGCCTCCCTCGGCGAGCTCGTCCTGAACCTGCGCTGGTCATGGCACCCGGAGACGCTGGACCTCTTCGGCGAGGTCGATCCGGCCATCTGGGCGCGCGTCGGCCACGACCCCGTCGCCCTGCTGGGCGCCGTGGAGGCCGACCGGCTCCGTGAGCTCGCCGCCGACCGCCGCTTCCTGCGGCGCCTGGCCGACGCCGCCGACGATCTTCGCGAGTACATGACTGCGCCCCGGTGGTACCAGACCATCCCGGACGCGCCCCGTGCCGTCGCCTACTTCTCCCCGGAGTACGGCATCGCCGCCGCCCTGCCGCAGTACTCCGGCGGCCTGGGCATCCTGGCCGGTGACCACCTCAAGGCGGCCAGCGACCTCGGGGTGCCGATCCTGGCCGTGGGCCTGCTCTACCGGCACGGCTACTTCACCCAGTCCCTCTCCCCGGAGGGCTGGCAGCTGGAGCACTACCCCTCGCTGGACCCGGGCGGCCTGCCGCTGACCCTGCTCCGCGAGCAGGACGGCGCCCCCGTCCGGATCAAGATCAGCCTTCCCGAGGGCCGCACGCTGCACTCCCAGGTCTGGGTGCTCCAGGTCGGCAGGGTGCCGCTGCTGCTGCTCGACTCCGACGTGGCCGAGAACGACACCGCCGCCCGTGACGTCACCGACCGCCTCTACGGCGGCGGCACCGACCACCGGCTGCTGCAGGAGCTGCTGCTCGGCGTCGGCGGCGTCCGCGCCATCCGCGCCTACTGCCGGGTCACCGGGCACGCCGAGCCCGAGGTGTTCCACACCAACGAGGGCCACGCCGGCTTCCTGGGCCTGGAGCGCATCCGCGAGCTCACCGAGGCCAGGCTCTCCTTCGACGAGGCCCTGGAGGCGGTCCGGGCCGGCACCGTCTTCACCACCCACACGCCGGTTCCCGCCGGCATCGACCGCTTCCCCGCCGAGATGATCGCCCGCCAGTTCGGCGGCGACAACGCCTGGCCCACGGTCCCGGTCGACCGCATCCTCGCGCTCGGCGCCGAGGAGGAGGCCGGCAAGTTCAACATGGCCGCGATGGGCATGCGGCTGGCCCAGCGGGTCAACGGCGTCTCCGAGCTGCACGGCGAGGTCAGCCGGGGGATGTTCCAGGGCCTGTGGCCGGGCTTCGACACCTCCGAGGTGCCGATCGGCTTCATCACCAACGGCGTGCACGCCCCCACCTGGGTCGGCCGCGAGATCATGGAGCTGGCCGGCCAGGAGCTGCCCACGCTGGTCGAGCGCGCTCAGGGCTGGGAGAGCATCGCCAAGGTCAGCGACGGCGACGTGTGGGGCATCCGGGGGAGGATGCGCGAGCGGCTGGTCCGGGCGGCCCGCGAGCGGCTGCGCCAGTCGTGGCTGAACCGGGGCGCCTCCCGGGCCGAACTGGGCTGGGTGGACGAGGCCCTCGACCCCGAGGTGCTGACCATCGGCTTCGCCCGCCGGGTGCCCTCGTACAAGCGGCTCACCCTGATGCTGTCGGACCCCGACCGGCTGCGTGCGCTGCTGCTGGACCCGGTCAAGCCGATCCAGATCGTGATCGCGGGCAAGGCGCACCCGGCCGACGAGGGCGGCAAGAAGCTCATCCAGCAGATCGTGAAGTTCGCCGACTCCGAGGACGTCCGGCACCGCATCGTCTTCCTGCCCGACTACGACATGGCCCTGGGCCAGCTGCTCGTGCAGGGCTGCGACGTGTGGATGAACAACCCGCTCCGCCCGCTGGAGGCGTGCGGCACCTCCGGCATGAAGGCCGCGCTCAACGGCGGGCTCAACCTGTCGATCCGCGACGGCTGGTGGGACGAGTGGTACGACGGCACCAACGGCTGGGCCATCCCCACCGCCGACGGCGTCACCGACCCCGACCGGCGTGACGAGCTGGAGGCCACCGCCCTGTACGACCTGATCGAGCACGAGGTGGCCGACCGCTTCTACGACCGCGCCGACGGCCTGCCCCGGCGGTGGCTGGAGATGGTCAGGCACACGCTGGCCTCGCTCGGCCCCAAGGTGCTCGCCGGGCGGATGCTCCGCGACTACGTGGTCGGGCTGTACGCCCCGGCCGCGGCCTCGGCGCGGGCCCTGTCCGGTGACGGCTACGAGCGGGCCAGGGGTTTCGCCGCCTGGAAGCTCAAGGTCGGCCGCGCCTGGCCGGGCGTGCGGGTCGAGCACGTGGAGACCTCGGGCCTGGGGGACACCCCGGAGCTGGGCTCCTCGCTGGAGCTGCGGGCCACCATCGCGCTGGGCGAGCTGGAGCCCGGTGACATCCGGGTGCAGGCGGCCTACGGCCGGGTGGGGGACCACGACGACCTCGCCGACCCCGCCTACGCCGACCTGACCGTCGAGTCCGAGGGCGACGACGGCCGGGCCGTCTTCGCCGGGACCGTCCCGCTGGAGCGGACCGGTCCCTTCGGCTACACGGTCAGGGTCGTCCCCGACCACCCGCTGGTGGCGTCCACGGCCGAGCTCGGCCTGGTCACCGTCCCGGAGGAGCCGGTCGGCATGACCAACGGCACCCTGCGCTGAGAAGGCGCCCCGCCGGGGCCTCCGGTGAGGACCCTCACCGTAGGTTCCGGCGAGGCCCTGGCGAGGTGTCAAAAGGCCCCGCCCTCCCCGCGGTCACGCCGCGGGGAGGGCGGGGCCTCGCCTTCCGCGGGGGCCTCACCCTCCGCGGAGGTCAGGCGTGCACCTCCAGGGCGGTGCGGACGGCCGACTCCAGGGCGCCCTCGATCCAGGAGTGCTTCAGCGAGGTGTGCTCGCCGGCGAAGTGCAGCCGTCCCGCCGGGGCGGCGATGGCCGGGTGGATCTCGGTCATCTGCCCGGGGGTGAAGACGGCCGCCTCACCGAAGGCGTAGCGGTTGCGCAGCCAGCTCTGGGTGCGGCCGTGGCCGGTGTAGAACTCGGCGACGCGCTCCCCGTACACCTCCTGAAGGCCGCGCAGCGCGTGGCCGTAGCGCTCGGCGTCGTCCATGGAGTCCCAGCGGGAGGCGTCGTCGGCCCAGGCGTAGCTCGCCAGCACGACGCCGCCCTCGCTGCCGGGCACCGGGTGGGAGGGGAAGTAGACGAACCGGTTGGCGTTGTCGGTGACCGAGCCGCCGCCCATGGTGCGGCTCGCGGTCCCCGGGCGGTAGCGGGAACCGAGCTCCCGTCGCCAGTCGCGCTCGTCGAACTCCCACCAGCGCCTGCGGAACTCCAGCAGCACCTTGGTCGCCGAGTCGTAGTGCAGCTCGATGATCGCGCGCCGCTTGGGGTAGGGCAGGGCCGGGGCGATCTCCACGTGGCGCAGCGCCGAGAACGGGACCGTGATGATCGCGACGTCCCCCTCGAACGTCTCCCCCCTGCGCTGCGGCCGGGAGGCCGACTCGGTGCTGCCGGTCTCGGTGACGGTCTCGACGCGCACGCCGCGCGCGGTCTGCTCGATCCGGGTGGCCCGGCGGTCCATCCGGATGTCGCGGCCCAGCCCGGGCCGCAGGCGGTAGGGCAGCTGCCAGCTCCCCCCGGACATCTCCCAGTAGGTCGCCGAGGGGTTGACCAGGCTGCGGGTGAGGAAGGTGTGCATGAACGACAGCGGGAGCCGGGAGGTGAGGTTCTCCAGGGTGCCGATGCAGTCGATCGCCGCGTCGCTCAGCCCGGCCCGCTCGCGCAGGAAGCGGTTCATCGAGTGGTCGTCGTACTCCTGCAGCACCCGGGCCCAGCCCTCGATCAGCTCGGGCAGCGGCTTGTCGACCCGCCCGGAGCCGCGGACGACGGAGAAGTGGTCGCGGACCGGGTCGAGCGCGTCGTCCAGGATCCTGCCGGCCGTCCTGCGGTCGTCCAGCCCGAACGAGGCGTTGATCCTGCGCGGGTCCCTGGCGTACTCGTCACGGCGCTGGGAGATGCCGTTGACCCGGATCCAGGTGCGGTCGGCCCGCGCGGGGGCGGTGAACTCCCCGCGCGAGGGGCCGGAACGCCAGACGGGACCCTGGCGCGGGGTGTAGACGACGGGCGGGACCGGGCCGGTGGCCGCGGCGCCGGGCCGCACGTCCACGTTGTAGAACAGCCGCCGGGGGATGCCCAGCCTGTCGATCAGCGCGAGCGTGAGCGGGTGGAAGTCGGGGATGCGCATGGCCCCGGCCTCGGCGTACTGCGCGCGGTCGGCGAAACCGGACCTGAAGGTCTTGATCCGGCCGCCGATCCGGTCGCCGTTCGCCTCGATGACGGTGACCCGGTGCCCGGCCCGCTTGAGCAGGGTGGCGGCCACCAGCCCGGAGATCCCGGCACCGACGACGAGGACCCGCTTGGGCGAGCGGGTCCTGGGCAGGCCGTCGTCGATCAGCACCTTGAGATACCTCAGCTTGAGGTCGGAGCCGTCCTCGCCGACCAGCAGCAGGTCGCGCGCCATGGACACGCAGGTGTCCCAGCTCCTGGCCCGGCGCGGCCCCGGGCCGGGAGCGCGGACCGGGTCCGCGAGCGGGACCCCCGCCCGGGCCGCCGTTCCCGGGCCCACGGTCGAGCCCACGGCCCCCACCGCACCCAGCCCGGCCAGCCTGGCGAACCCCCGACGGTCGATACCTGGCACGTGCCCTCCTTTGATCGTCACGAAGAGTAATGAGATGACTACTATCTGGTCACGTACGGGTATGCCAGGGTCTGCCGGGCTGTGACTCCAACCGATACGGGAAGGCTCGGTTTTTCGCGGCCTTTGTCGGGAGGGGGTGTTCGGGGGGAGGGTGGGCCCCGAAACGAAAAACGTCTTTTAAAGGGCAAAAAGCGCTAATAATGTCTTTTGCAGTGTTCTTTAGCTCTTTACTAGGGAATCCCAATATGACGGACATATCCCTCTTATTGGGGGCGGGCTAGTGAGCGCATGGACGTCCGAGGGGCAGCCGGCCGCGCTGGGCGACACCACGGTCACCCTGGTCGAGGGGGGTTCCTTCTGCGTGTGCGCCCGCAACGGCGACATCCTGCAGGGCGGGTCCCAGGGCGTCTACCACGCCGACACCCGGCTGCTGTCGCGCTGGGAACTGCGGGTGGACGAGCTGCCCGTGGAGGGCCTGCGGGTGGTCCCGGGCGAGCCGTACCACGCGACGTTCGTCGGCCGGGCCGGACCGCGCCCGGGGCGGGCCGAGAGCACCCTGCTGGTGATCAGGGACCGCTACGTCGGCGGCGGCCTGCGCGAGGACCTGACCCTGCGCAACCTCTCCGACGAGCCGGCCGGGTGCGTGGTCGCCCTGCACGTCGGCTCCGACGTGGCCGACCTGTTCGAGGTGAAGGCCGGGCGGGTCCGGCACGTGAGCGACGTGGAGACGACCGCCGACCGCTCCGGGCTGCTGATCGTCTCGGCCTGCCGCGGGCGGGGCACCAGGGTGGTGGCCGACCCCGCGCCGTTCGCCGGGCCCGGCCTGCTCGTCTTCCGCGTCCTGGTGCCCTCGCGCGGCGAGTGGACGGCCGGACTGCAGGTCAACCCGATCCTGGAGGGCGAGGAGTCGCCCGGCCGCTTCCCCGCCCACCACCCGCTGGAGCACGCAGAACCGGTCAGGCGCCGCGCCGACTGGGAGCGCCGCAGCCCGGTGATCACCACCCCGGACCGGTTCCTGTCCGCCGTCCTGGAACGTTCCACGGAGGATCTGGGGGCGCTGCGGCTCTTCGAGCCGGACAGGCCCGACGATCCCCCCACGATCGCCGCGGGCGCGCCGTGGTTCATGACCCTGTTCGGCCGCGACTCGCTGCTCACCTCCTGGATGGCGCTTCTGATGGACCAGTCGCTCGCGCTGGGCACGCTGCGCCGCCTGGCCAGGCTGCAGGGCACCGTCAGCGACCCGCTGACCGAGGAGGAGCCGGGCAAGATCCTGCACGAGCTGCGCTTCGGCAGGCAGGGCGGCGCCTCGCCGTACGCGGGCCGCGCCTACTACGGCTCGGTGGACTCCACCCCGCTGTTCGTGATGGTCCTGGGCGAGCTGGGCCGCTGGGGCGTGCACGACGAGGCCGTGGAGGAGCTCCTGCCGTACGCCGACGACGCCCTCGACTGGATCCGCAGGTCGGCCGACCCCTTCCTGTCCTACCGCCGCAAGACCGACCACGGGCTGGCCAACCAGGGATGGAAGGACTCCTTCGACGGCGTCAGCTTCGCCGACGGCACCCTGGCCCGCGCCCCCATCGCGCTGGCCGAGGTCCAGGGCTACGTCTACGCCGCCTACCTCGCGCGCGCCCACTTCGCCGCCAAGGCCGGGCAGGCCTCCCTGGAGGCGCAGTGGACCTCCCGCGCGGGCCGGATCAGGGACGCCTTCAACGAGCGCTTCTGGCTGCCGGACCGGGGTCACTACGCGGTCGCGCTGGACGGCGCCGGGCGCGCCGTCGACAGCCTCGCCTCGAACATGGGCCACTGCCTGTGGACCGGCATCGTGGACGAGGACCGCGCCGGCCGGGTGGCCGAGCACCTGCTCTCACCCCGGATGTTCACCGGGTACGGGGTGCGCACCCTGGCCGGCGACATGGGGGCCTACAACCCGATGAGCTACCACAACGGCTCGGTCTGGCCGCACGACAACGCCCTGATCGCGGCGGGCCTGATGCGCTACGGCTTCGAGCGGGAGGCCGGCCGCATCACCTACGGCCTGCTGGACGCGGCCGAGGCGTTCGGCTGGCGGCTGCCCGAGCTGTTCTGCGGGTTCGACCGGGCCGAGTTCACCTGGCCCGTGCCCTACCCCTCCTCGTGCTCCCCGCAGGCCTGGGCCGCCGCGGCCCCGATCCAGCTCCTGCGCAGCATGCTGCGGTTCGACCCCTCGATATCCGGCGGGCACCTGCGGCTGTGCCCGGCCGGTCTGGAGGGACTGCGGATCGAGGGGCTCGCGCTCGCGGGCTCCGACGTCACGATCGAGGTGGGCGCCGTCGGCACGTCCGTCCGCGGCCTGCCCGAGGGGATCACCCTGATCGAGGAGCCGCGCGGCCCACCGGCCAGGGCGATGTGGCCGGTCCACTGACGCGCGCGTCCCCGCGTGTTCCCGTGTCCTGTCCGTCCTTCCGTGTCCTTATGTGTCCTTTCGTGTCCTTCCGTGCCCTTGCAGGTGAGGTGGCCATGCTCTCTTCCACAGACATCCCGGACCGGTCCGGCTGCATGCGCGTCCTGCTGGTCGCGCCGCCCTGGTACGACGTGCCGCCCCGCGGTTACGGGGGCATCGAGACGATGGTGGCCGGTCTGGCCACCGGGCTGACCCGGCGCGGGCACGACGTCACGCTGATCGGGGCGGGCCGGGCGGGCACGCCCGCGCGTTTCCTGGCCACCTACGGGCGGGCGCCCTCCGAGCGGATCGGCGAGGCGCTGCCCGAGGTGCTGCACGCGGCCAGGGCCCACGCGATGAGCGCGGGGCTGGCGGTGGACGTCGTCCACGACCACTCCCTGGCCGGGCCGCTGTACGCGCCCGCCAGGTCCGCCCCGACCGTGGTCACCTGTCACGGGGAGGTCGAGGGCGAGTTCGGCGACTACTACCGGGTGCTCGGCGCCACGGCCTCGATGGTCGCCATCTCCGAGGCGCAGCGGCGCATCGCCCCCGACCTGAACTGGGCAGGGGTCGTGCACAACGCCGTCGACGCCGGGGCCTTCCCGTACCGGGAGCGCAAGGAGGACTGGGTGCTCTGGCTGGGCAGGTTCAGCCGGGACAAGGGTGCGCACCTGGCCATCGACGCGGCCCGCGCGGCCGGGCGGCGCATCCTGCTCGCCGGCAAGCTCGTCGAGAGGACCGAGCACGCCTACTTCGACGCCGAGGTCGGGCCCAGGCTCGGCCCCGACGCCGAGTACCTCGGGGAGGCCGGCACCGCCCGCAAGCGCGAGCTGATGGCGGCGGCCAGGTGCCTGATCTTCCCCGTCCTGTGGGAGGAGCCGTTCGGCATGGTCATGATCGAGGCCATGGCCTGCGGCACGCCCGTGGTCGCCCTGGGCAGGGGAGCCGTGCCCGAGGTGATCGTGGACGGCGTCACCGGCTTCGTCCGGAGCGACCCCGCCGGCCTTCCCGCCGCGATCGAGGCGGCGGGCACGCTCGACCCGCGCGCCTGCCGCTCCCGGGTGGAGCGCTTCTTCAGCGTGGAGGCGATGACCCGCGGCTACGAGGCGATCTACCGCAGGACGATCGCCGGACTGCCCAGAAGGGCCGGGGAGAGCAGGGACCTGGCCCTGCCCGTCAACTGAGCCCGCGCCCTATGTTGGATCACGGCACGGTGGACCACGACACGGTGGGACACCCGCGGCCGGCCGCGGGCCGGCCGCGTGAGGCGGGTTCGGCGAAGGGACGTTCATGGGTGAGTTCGTGCGGGTGGAGACGGACGGCGGGGTCGCGACGATCAGGCTCGACCGGCCGAAGATGAACGCGCTCAACCTGCAGGTCCAGCGGGAGCTGGCCGAGAGCGCCCGGCAGGTGGACACCGACGCGGGCGTGCAGGCCGTGGTCCTCTACGGGGGGCCGGTCTTCGCGGCCGGGGTGGACGTCAAGGAGATGGCCGGCATGTCGTACGCCGACATGGCGGCCCACTCGCGGGCCCTGCAGGACTGCTTCACCGCGGTGGCGCGGATCGGCAAGCCCGTGGTCGCCGCGGTGAACGGCTACGCCCTGGGCGGCGGCTGCGAGCTGGCGCTGTGCGCGGACGTCAGGATCGCCGGCGAGTCGGCCAGGCTGGGCCAGCCGGAGATCCTGCTCGGCATCATCCCCGGCGCGGGCGGCACCCAGCGGCTGCCCCGGCTGATCGGCCCCTCCCGGGCCAAGGACCTCATCTTCACCGGCCGCCACGTGCCCGCCGCCGAGGCCCTGACCCTCGGCCTGGTGGACCGGGTCGTCCCCGACGAGGAGGTGTACGCCGAGGCCCTCGCCTACGCGGGCCGGTTCGCCGGTGGCCCGGCCCTGGCGCTGCGCGCCGCCAAGCAGGCGGTCGACCACGGCCTGGAGACCGACCTCGACACCGGCCTGGAGATCGAGCGCCTGCAGTTCTCCGGCCTGTTCGCCACCGAGGACGCCAAGGCCGGGATGCGGGCCTTCTCGGAGAAGACGAAGGCGGAGTTCACCGGCCGCTGAGAGGCGCTGAGAGGCGCCGAGAGCGCCGAGGGGACCGGGGGCGCCGGGTCGCCGGGGGCGTGAGCCTCGCGGATTGGCCGGATAGATCCGGCATTGCCGGTATCGTGCCAGCATGGTGCGGTTGGTGAAGCGCGCGCTGGTGCCCACCCGGCTGCGGCGGGCGGTCCTCGGATGGTTCGACGCCCGGTACATCTCCAGGGCCGATCACCGGCAGGACGTCAAGGACGCGCTCTGGGAGGTCCGGACGCTGGCCAGGGAGGTCACCTCGCTGCGCGCGGAGGTCGCCGACCTGCGCGCGCAGGTGGCCCGGGTCCGGCCGGACCCGGCGCGGACCGGACGCTGGGACGACGCCCACCGGCTGGCCCAGGAGACCGCGGTCGCGCTGGAGGAGGTCCTGCGGAACGAGGTGCTGCTCTGGCAGGCCGTGGACCGCGTCACCACCGAACCGGGCCGCGCCGCGGGACCCGGACGGATCCCGGAACCGGAACGGACCCCGGAGACGGGACGGACCTCGGAACCGGAACGGACCCCGGAGACGGGACGGACCTCGGAGACGGGACAGAACCGGCCGGCCACCGGGAGCGCCGGGAGCGCCGGATGAGGGTGACCTGGACGGCCGACGGCGACACCTGGCGGATGGCCTTCCGGCTGGACGCCGAGGACGACGTCACCGGCCGGTGCGCCGACGGCCAGCCGCTGAGGCTGGCCACGAACTCCTTCCGGATCGAGCTCCCGCGGACCCTGCGCGAGATCCACCCGGACCTGCTCGCCCTCGCCGCGTGGACCGTGGCGGCCCCGTGGACCCGGCGCAGGATCGTCTTCGACCGGCCGATCTCCGACGGCCTCGCCGGGGCGATCGGCGACGGCTGGGGGATCGAGGCCGGTCCGGTGGGTACGGGCGCGCGGTCCGGCGGCAGGCTGGCGATCTCCTACAGCGGCGGGGCGGACTCGGTCGCGGTGGCCGCGATGCTGCCGGATGCGCCGTTCGTGCACTTCCAGCGGGTCTCCCACCCGCGGGTGCCCAACCGCTGGACCCACTACCGCTCCGACGTGCTCGCCGAGCTGGCCGCCGCGACGGGCCGCGAGCTCACCGTGGTCCGCTCCGACCTGGAGTTCACGCTCGCCGAGCCGCGGCCCGGCTACCCCGAGCACCACGCGGTCGCCGCGGGCGCGCTGCTGATGGCCGACGAGCTCGACCTGGGCGGCCTGGCGTTCGGCTACGAGCTGGGGTCGCGCTGGCTGGGAGGTGACCGCTACCTGCTGCGCTACACCCCCGACAACCCCATGTGGGCCCCGCACGGCGCCTGGGGACGGGCGTTCGCCGCGGCCGGGGTGCACCTGGTGCTCCCGGTGGGCGGGGTGAGCGAGGCCGTCACGATGCGGCTCGCCCTGAACTCGGAGCTGCGCGGCCAGGTCCGCTGGTGCCTGCGCGGCGTCGGCGGCCCCTGCGGGACCTGCGGCAAGTGCCTGTACAAGGAACTCATCCAGGCCGCCGTCGAGCGCCGCCCGCTGCGCACCACGATCACCGCGGGCCGCCCGGTCGCCCGCAGGTGGCAGGAGCCGCCGCCGTACGGGGGCCAGGAGATGATCGAGTACGGCTGCGCCCGGGTGCCCGGTGTCGAGGACACCGTCTTCGGCGCGGCGGCGCGGTACCTGGGCGCGACCGAGTCCTCCACCGCCTGGCTGGAGCGCTGCTACCCGCCCGCGATCGAGGAGATCCCCGAGCCGTGGCGCGGCCGGGTTCGCGACTTCATGACGGGGGAGATCGGTCTCATGAACGAGGACGAGGCGCGGCGCGTCGAGACGTGGGGGGTGGCGTGAAGGTCTACGTCTCGGTCGACATGGAGGGCGTCAGCGGGCTGACCGACCCCGAGGAGATGCACGCCGGAGGCCGCGGCTACGAGCGTGGCTGCGAGCTGATGACCGCGGACGCCAACGCGGTCGTGGCCGGGGCGTTCGACGGCGGCGCCACCGCCGTGCGGGTCAACGACGCCCACGGGTCGACCAAGAACCTCAGGATCGACCTGCTCGACGAGCGGGCGACCCTGCTGCGGGGGCCGGGCAAGCCGCTGCGGATGGGCGAAGGGCTCGACGCGAGCCACCGGGCGGCCTGCTTCGCCGGCTACCACGCGCGGGCCGGCGTCCGGCACGGCGTCCTCAACCACACCTGGATGGGCAGGGAGATCCACAACGTCCACCTCAACGGCGAGGTGTGCGGGGAGATCCGCCTGGTCGCCTCGTTCGCGGGGTCGCTCGGCGTGCCGGTGGTCCTGGTGACCGGGGACGAGGCGGCCTGCGAGGAGGCCAGGGAGCTGCTCGGCGACGTGGAGACCGTCGCGGTCAAGCGGGGCGTCGACCGGTTCGCCGCCGAGCTGCTGCCGCCCGCCGTCGCCCAGGCGCGCATCCGCGAGGCCACCGCCCGCGCGCTGGGCCGGGTGGCCGACTTCCGCCCGTACGCGCCCGAGCCGCCGTTCACCCTCGGCATCGAGTGGAACTCCACCGCGATCGCCGCGGGATGCGCGCTGGTGCCCGGCGTGACGGCCGCGGGCCCCCGGCACACCGAGTTCACCACCGGCGACTTCTCGCAGATCATGTCCCTGATGGGTATCTTCGCCATGATCGGCGGCCAGGTCGCCTGCCGCAGCGGCGTGTACGGCTGATCCCGCGATGCCCTCCTCGGTACCGCCCCCGGTCTCCTCTACGCTTCGACCACCCCCTTTGCGGCCTTTTTCGTGATTTTCCTCTCCCCGGACGTCTCCAGCACTCCGAACGTCCACCCCCGAATGCCCCGACGTCCTCCACCGGACGGATCCCCGTACCCGACCACGACCACGACGGTGCCCGATGCCCCTGACGACCGCCGATGAGTGACGAGACCGGCGCCTCCCCTCCCGTTCCCCCCGCGTCCCCAGCTCCCCCCGCGACCCCCGCTCCCTCCGCTCCCGCTCCCTCCGGTTCCGCGCCGGAGCGTGCCCCGGGCGGGTCCGCCGGTGGCCTGACGCGCAGGGCTCTGCTGGTCGGCGTGGGCGCGGCCGGGGGCGCCGGGGCCATGTTCGCGGCCATGGGCGCCCTGGGCCTGGCCCCGGACTCCCAGGACCGGAACTACACGCCCCCGCAGCCCTCCGACTTCGCCCTCAGCGGCAGGGCGGCGGCCAGCGTGGTCGTCCTCGGCGCCGGTGTCGCCGGGCTGACCTGCGCGTACGAGCTGGGCAAGGCCGGGTACGACTGCACGGTCCTGGAGGCGTCCGACCGGGTGGGCGGCAGGAACCTCACGCTGCGCGCGGGCGACCGGCTGGACGAGCTGGGCGGCGCGACGCAGACGGCCGGGTTCGGCGAGGGCGTCTACTTCAACGCCGGGGCCGGGCGGATCGCGCCGTGGATGGTCACCATGGACTACTGCCGCGAGCTGGGCGTCCCCATCGAGACGTTCGTCAACAACAACGCCTCGGCGTACGTCTACACGCGCGGCATGACCGCCCCGGTGCGGGCCCGCGCGGCCCGCGCGGACCTGTACGGCCACGTCGCCGAGCTGCTGGCCAAGGCGAGCGACGCGGGCGCGCTGAACCGCCGCCTGACCGCGGACGACCGCGAGCGGCTGGCGGAGTTCCTGCGGCGCTTCGGCGACCTCGGCCCCGACCTGTCCTACCGGGGCTCCACCCGCCGGGGCTTCGAGACCTGGCCGGGGGTGGGCGAGGGCGTGCCGCTGGGGGCGGCGCCCTCGCTGCGCCAGGTGCTCGCCGCGGGCACCGGCAGGGCCGTCACCATGGACTTCGGCTACGACCAGGCCACGCCGATGTTCCAGCCGGTGGGCGGCATGGACGGCATCGTCGTCGCGCTCGCCGACGCGGTCGGCCGCGACCGGATCAGGACGGGCACGCCGGTCACCGGCATCAGGAACCTGCCAGACGGGGTGGAGGTCACCCACCCCGGCGGCGTCGTCCGCGCCGACTACTGCATCGCGACCCTGCCGCCCCACCTGCTGGCCCGGCTGCCGCACAACCTCGGCGCCCCGGTCACGGCCGCGCTCCGCACCCCCGTCCCGGTCTCCGCGGGCAAGATCGGCCTGGAGTACGGCAGGCGCTGGTGGGAGACGGACGACCGGATCTACGGCGGCGTCACCGAGACCGACCTGGACATCACCCACATCTGGTACCCCTCGCACGGCTACCACTCGCGCGGCGGCCTGGTCGTCGGCTACTACAACACCGAGGAGAACGCCGACCGGTACGCCGGGCTCCCGCACGACGGCCGCCGCGCCCGCGCGCTCACCCAGGGCAAGAAGATCCACGGCGAGAAGTACCGCGCCGAGCTGCGTTCCAGCGTCTCGATCGCCTGGCGGCGCAGGCCGCACGTGGAGGGCGGCTGGGTGCGATGGCCCTCCTACGAGGGCGCCTTCACCCTCCTGCAGCAACCGGCCGGCCGGGTCCACTTCGCCGGTGACTGGCTCACCCACCTGATCGCCTGGCAGGCGGGCGCGATGGAGTCCGCGCGCAGGACGGTCACCGAGCTGCACCACAGGGTGCTGCGGACGACCTCCTGACCGGTCGCCGTACCCGCGACCCGGAGGTCCTCCGCGCCGCCGCGGCCCGCGTCACGGGCCTGGCCGCCGTAAGGTCTTCGGTGCGGAGCCCGTCGGTACGGGAGGGGCTCCCGGTACGGAGGAGCGAGGGGGAGCCGACGGCGATGGCGATCGGGACGTTGGACTGGACGAGTGCCGGGATGCGGCCGGACCTGCTGGCCGAGCCGGTGGCGCGGGCGGTCGCGGAGCTGGCGGGACGCGACGGGGCCGGGGACGTCGCCGTCGCCGAGATCGACCCGGAACTGGCCGACACCGCGGCCTTCTGCGAGCGCTACGGCGTGGACCCGGGCGAGTCGGCCAACTGTGTGATCGTGGCCGCCAGGCGGGCCGGGGAGACCCGCTACGCGGCGTGCCTGGTCCTGGCGACCACGAGGGCGGACGTCAACGGCGTGGTCCGGCGCCACCTGGACGCGCGGAAGATCTCGTTCGCGCCGATGGACGACGCGGTCACGCTGACCGGGATGGAGTACGGCGGGATCACCCCCCTCGGGCTGCCCGCCGGCTGGCCGGTGCTGGTCGACGAGGCGGTGGCGGCCCACCCGGCGGTGGTGATCGGCAGCGGTGTCCGCCGCTCCAAGCTGGCCGTACCCGGTTCGCTGCTGGCCGGGCTGGGAACCGCACGGGTTCTCGGCCTGGCGAACCGAAGCGAAAATGAGATTAAGTGAGAGAAGGAATCGGGAAACCGTCGAGGTTCCATGGACGTTGTTCAGTCGGAGAATGTGGCCCGATGGTTCATCTCGTGGGTGGGGTTTAAGCCGATATGGTGCTTCATGCCATGAATCAGGACGACCGATTGGGTCCTTACCGACTGCTGAGGCGGCTCGGCGAGGGCGGTATGGGCGTGGTGCACCTCGCGGTGGATCCGCAGGGCCGCCAGGTGGCCGTCAAGGTCCTGCGCGCCGAGGTGGCCGGTGACGACGTCGCCCGCCGTCGCCTCTCGCGCGAGGTCGAGACCATGCGCCGCGTGCGCAGCGAGTACATCGCCGAGGTCCTCGACGCCGACGTGACCGGTCACCGTCCCTACATCGTGACGCGCTACGTCGCCGGCCGCCCGCTGGACGAGGTGATCAAGCAGGACGGGCCGATGGAGCTGCCCGCGCTGCTGCGGGTCGCGCACGGCGTGGCCTCGGCGCTGGCCGCGGTCCACTCGGTCGGGGTGATCCACCGCGACCTCAAGCCCGGCAACGTGCTGATCCTGGACGGCGACCCGGTCCTCATCGACTTCGGCATCGCGCAGGCGGTCGACGCCACCCGCCTCACCCAGACCGGCATGTTCATCGGCACCCCCGGCTACCTCGCCCCCGAGATCATCGAGGGGCACGAGGCCGGTCCCGAGGTCGACGTGCACGCGTGGGCGGGCACCCTGGTCTTCGCCGCCACCGGCCAGCCGCCCTTCGGCAAGGGCACGCTGGAGATGATCTTCTACAACATCACCGCGGGCAAGGCGAACGTCGACGCCGTCCCGCAGCCGCTCCAGCCGGTGCTGCGCGCCGCGCTCCAGCGCGACCCGTCCAGGCGGCCCCCGGCCGCCGAGCTGGCCGCGCAGGTGGCGCGCCTGCTGCCGTCCAGCGGCAGGCACCCCGTGCCCGACGAGATCAGCACGGTCGCGGCGTTCGACGACCAGGTCCGCGGCTCCGGTGTGTTCGGCGCGACCGGTGTCCCCGGCCCGCCCGGCGCGGGGACCTCGGGGACCTCGGGCACTCCGGGGACCCCGGGCACCGGCGACCCGGGCGACGTGCCGACCCCGGTGGCCTCCCGGCTGTCCGTCCCGCACCCCGTCGCACCCCCGCCGACCCCGGCGGCCCAGTCCCACGAGTACGTCTCGCTGCTCGGGCAGGACCAGGCCGACCCGTGGCCCACCCGCCGGGTGACGCCGGAGGAGCTGCGCCAGGCCGCCGAGGCCCAGCGCTCCTCCCACGACCTGCCCACCGGCATGCTCGCCCCCGAGGACGTCCCCACCCGCACCCCGGGTGCGGCGTCCGGGACGCCGGCCGGCGTCCCGCCCGCCACGACGCCCGTCCCCGACGGGGACATCCCCACCCAGCGCGTCCGGCCGCAGGACCTGCAGGACTACATCCGCCGCTACGGCGACCCGCAGGGGGCGCCGGGCACGCGGGACCGGCCGGGGGACCGTTCCGGCACCCAGGCGGGCATGCAGGCCGGTGGGGCGGCGCCCGAGGCCGGTCCGCCGCCCTACCCGCACCCGCAGCCGTTCGAGCAGCAGACCCCGCACCGGCCGCGTCCCGCCGTGCCGCCGCCCTATCCCTACCCGCACCCCCAGCCGCAGCAGTACCCCCAGCACCCCCAGCATCCCCAGAACCCGTACCAGCACCAGCCCGTCGCGCAGCCTCCGGCGCCCACGCCGCTGCACCCCGGCCAGCGGCCGGGGAACGCGTTGCAGCGTTCCAAGGCGTACGGGGTGGCGAGCCTGCTGATGCTGGCCGTCATGACGGTCGCGGCGGTCCTCGCCCCGGTGCTCGTCGCGGTGGTGGTGATCCCGGCGGTGATCCTGCTGCGCGCCGCCGACATCGCCCAGCCGGTGCTCAGCGTGCGCAGGTCGGCCGGTGCCGCGGCGACCGACGTGCTGCGCGTGCTCGGCCGGCCGGCCGCGCTGCTGAAGTCGGCGGGCATCACCGCCGCCCTCGTGCCGTACGCGCTGATCCTCGGGCTGCCGGTGACGCTCCTGCTCACCGTGCTGGTCGGGCGGATGCCCGTCACCAACGCGCTGAGCTGTGGCGCCGCCGTGGCGCTCTGGACCGTCTGCGCCGGACCCGGTGTGGAAGGCCCCGGCCGCCAGATGCGACGTACGCTGGCATCACTGCTGCCGTCGCGCGGCGCGGCCATGGTCGCCGCCGCGGCGCTGGCCGCGGTGACGGTGGCGGTGCTCTTCGTGGCGAGCGGCACGGTGGGCGGTGGAGCACGGAAGGCGGTGTGGGCGCCGGTCAGCGACGAAATGGTCAAAAAGGTGGTACACGAACTGGACGACCTACGAAAGAAGGCGGCCTGATGACGGGGGACACGCGGGCGCCCGAGAGACTGGGGCCGTACCGGCTGCTGAGGAAGATCGGCGAGGGCGGCATGGGCGTCGTCCACCTCGGTCTCGACGAGGACGGGCGCGAGGTGGCCGTCAAGGTCCTGCACCCCCACGTGGCCGCCGACCTCAAGGCCCGCGACCGGCTCACCCGCGAGGTGGAGACCATGCGGCGGGTGCGCAGCCCGCACGTCGCCGAGGTGCTCGACGCCGAGCTGACGGCCAGGCAGCCCTACATCGTGACCCGGTTCGCCCCGGGCCGCACCCTGGAGGAGACCGTCCTGCAGGACGGCCCGCTCCCCGACGACCAGGTCATACGGCTGGCGCGGGGCATGTGCGCGGCCCTGGTGGCCATCCACGCCGCCGACGTCATCCACCGCGACTTCAAGCCGTCCAACGTCATGATCGTCAACGGTGACCCGCTGGTCATCGACTTCGGCATCGCGCACCTGGTGAACGCCACCCGGCTGACCCAGACCGGCATGTTCGTCGGCACGCCCGGCTACCTCGCCCCGGAGATCATCCGGGACTCGGAGATCACCCAGGCCGCCGACGTGCACGCGCTGGCCTCGACGGTCTTCTTCGGCGCGACCGGCAAGCCGCCGTTCGGCACCGGCAGCTTCGAGGTCGTCTGCTTCAACATCATGGAGGGCCGGGCCAACATCGACATGGCCCCGGCGTGGCTGCGGGGCTGGCTCAGGCGGGCGCTGGCCGTCGACCCGGCCGCCCGGCCGGTCGCCGTCGAGCTGCTGCGGCTGGCCCGCGACCTGGACCCGGCGGTGACGGCGTTCCAGGAGACCCCGCCCACCTCGGTCCTGGACGCCGGCGGGACCAGGGTCCTCGACGCCGACGGCACCAAGGTCCTGGACGGCCAGGCCCCGCCCCCGCCGGTCAACGGCACCCGTGCGCTGCCGCAGGACGCCTCGGGCTACTCCGACCTGCTCCCGCCGGTCAGGTACGCCGAGCCGGAGCGGCGTGAGCGCCGGCCCCGGCAGGAGCGCGGGCAGGCGTCCGGCGCGGCGGCGCCCCCGCCGTACACGCCGGCCGCCAATCCCTCACGGCCCCCGCCGTACGTCCCGGCCCCGCCCTCGGCGCAGGCCAGGGCGGCGGCCCCGCCGCCCTACCCCGACCAGCGGGTGGCCGGGTACCCGGCCCCGCCGCCGACCGGCCAGGCGAGGCCGTACCCGCCGCCGGAGCGGTCGCGGCCGCACGTCCCGACGCAGCCCTCGGGCCGCGCGCAGCCCGCACCCCGCACCCCGCCCCGGGAGCGCTACCGCGCCGCCCACCCGCTGGCCGGGATGCTGCTGCTGACGATCCTCGTGGCGCTGGCCTGCGTGCTGCCGGTCGTGGTGGGCGTGTTCGCCGTGGCCGCGGCGCTCTGCCTGCGGGTGGGCGAGTACCTCTTCGCCGACCTGGCCCAGCGCCGCTCCATCCGGGGCAACAGCGCCGGAGACCCCCTGCTCGCGCTGGTCGGCACGCCGTGGGCGCTGATCAGGTCGGCGTTCGGGACGGCGATCACCGCCGGGCTGTCGATCATGCTCGGCATGTGCGTGTGGGGGTTCCTGGTCTACGCCGGCGACATGAACAGGAACTTCGCCGCCGCCTACGCGGCCGGTGCCTTCGTGGCCGGGCTGTTCCTGCTGCCCGGTGGCGGCAAGCCCAGGAAGGCCGTCGCCCGCACGCTGAGCGCGGTCATCCGCAGCCCCGGCGCGGGCATGGTGACCACGATCGTCCTGGGCACGCTGGCGTTCTTCGCGGTGATGGCCGCGCTGAGCGTGGTCCCGTCCTTCGAGCCGTGGCAGAACCCGACCGACGCCGTCAAGGACCTCACCGACCAGTGGCGGCGGTCGGCGAACGAGGGCGCGATGGGCGCGTTCGACCTCGTCACCGGGCTGGTGGACGACCTGATGAAGAGCCTCGGCCTGGGGTTCCTGACGTTCTGGAAGTGACGGCCCGCCGTGGGGTGACCCGCCCCGGCGGGCGCGTCACCCCCGGTGCCCGGGCCGTCCCCGCCGGGCACGTCCGCCCGGCGTGCCCGCTCCGGGGTCCGGGCGGTCCCGGCCCGCGCGTCCGCCCGGTGCCCGATCCGCGTCCGGCGCGGACGTCCGCGGCCCGGACCCGGTGCGGGATCGGCCTTCCTGCGGCACGATGGAGAAGACGAGCCGAAGGAGTCGCATGGTCGCGCCGGACGGTGAGAAGCTCGGTCCGTACCGCCTGTTGTCGAAGCTCGGCGCCGGAGGTTTCGGCGAGGTCCACCTGGCGCTGGACCCCGGCGGGCGCACGGTGGCGGTCAAGATCCTGCATCCGCACGTGGCGGCCGACGAGACGGCCCTGACCAGGCTCGCCCGCGAGGTGGAGACGATGCGGCTGGTCCAGGGCCCGCACGTCGCCGAGGTCCTGGACGCCTCGCTGACCGGTGCCCGCCCGTACCTGGTCACCCGCTACGTGCAGGGCCGGCCGCTCAGCGCGGTGATCGCCGCGGACGGCCCGGTCGGCGGTGACGACCTGACGAGGCTGGCCCGTGGCCTGGCCGAGGCCCTGGCCGCGGTGCACGCGGCCGGGGTGGTGCACCGCGACCTCAAGCCCGCCAACGTGATCCTGGCCGACGGGGAGCCGGTGGTCATCGACTTCGGGATCGCCTGCGCGCTCGACTCGCCCTCGGTCACCGCCTCGGGGGCCGTGCTCGGCACGCCCGGCTACCTGGCGCCCGAGGTGCTGGAGGGCACCGGGTCCGGCACCGAGGCCGACGTCTTCGCCTTCGGCGCGACGCTGGCGTACGCGTCCACCGGGCGGCACCCCTACGGGACGGGCCCGGCGTCGGCGATCGGCTACCGGGTCGTCCACCACCCGCCGGACCTGGAGGGCGTCCCGGGATGGCTGGAGCCGCTGCTGCGGGAGTGCCTGCTGCGCGATCCGGCCGCCCGGCCGCCCGCGGACGCGCTCCTGGCCCGGCTCGGCGTCGCCCCGCCCCCCGCGGCCGGTCGTCGCGGAGCCGCGCGGGCGGTGGTCCCGGGGCTCGGGCGAGGCCGCGGTGCACGGCCTGGTCACCCGCGAGTGGCGGCCGGGCCGCCGCCCGCCCGCGGGGAAGCCCTCGCCCGAACAGGCCGCCGAGCGTCGCAGGGCCGTCCTGCACCGCCGCTGGGTGGTGGGCACCGGCCTGCTCGTCTCGCTGGCGGCGGCCACCGCCTCCGACCCGCTGCCCGAGGTGTCGCTGCTGTTGCTGACCGGGTACGGCTCGGTGCTGCTCGCCGACGCCGGGATCGCCCTGTTCGCCCGGCGGGACCGCGGGCGCCTGGTCGTGGACCTGGCCGCGGCGGCCGGGACCGCCGCGCTCTGGGCGGTCCTCGGCACGTTCTTCAGCACCCTCACGCTGGCGCTCGCGCTGGGGACCGTGATCTTCGTGCTGGTCGCGATCCTGATCGCCGGTTGAGCCCACCGTCGGCACCCGGGGGCACGCGCCACCACCGGAACATAGTTCGGTATGGTAGGGGGGTGGCCGCCGGGGAAGGTTCCGGCGGTCCGGTGCGAGCCGCGCAACCTGGCGGTTTGCACCTAAGCTACCGATGGGTAACATAATCTCGGGAGGCCGGGACGGGGCATGTCCCGACCGGGTCACCCGCTGCCACACCGCCTCCGGGCACGTGGCAGTCTTGGCACCGCGTGCACGTGCCCCGCGTGCACGTACCGAGCCGGCGTCAACCGCAGCGACGCGGTGGCGTACGCGAACACGGGAGGTCGGCCACCGGCCATGAACATCGTCGTCTGCGTGAAGCAGGTCCCCGACACGGCGACCGAGCGCAAGCTGAAGTCCGATGACAAGACGCTCGACCGCGACGCCGCCGACGGCGTCATCAACGAGCTGTGCGAGTACGCGGTCGAGGAGGCGCTGCGCCTGAAGGAGGCCCACGGTGGTGAGGTGACCGTCCTCACCATGGGCCCCGACAAGGCGAGCGACACCATCCGCAAGGCCCTGGCCATGGGCGCCGACAAGGCCGTCCACCTGGTGGACGACGCGCTGCACGGCTCGGACACGCTGGGCACCTCCCACGCCCTGGCACAGACCCTCAAGAAGATCGGTTTCGATCTGGTCGTGCTCGGCTCGGAGTCGACCGACGCCCGCACCGGCGTCCTCGCCGCCATGCTGGCCGAGCGCCTGGGCGTGCCGCAGCTCACCTTCGCCAACCAGGTGGAGGTCGACGGGAGCGCCATCTCCATCCACCGCGTCACCGACTACGGCTACGACCGGGTCGAGGCCTCGCTGCCCGCCGTGATCTCCGTCGTGGAGAAGATCAACGAGCCGCGCTACCCGTCCTTCAAGGGCATCATGGCCGCCAAGAAGAAGCCGGTCGAGAAGCTCGGCGTCGCCGACGCCGAGATCGACGCCTCCCAGGTGGGCCTGGTCAACTCCTGGAGCGAGGTCGCCGACTTCGAGGCCGCCCCGGCGCGCGCGGCCGGCACCGTGGTCAAGGACGAGGGTGACGGTGGCGTGAAGGCCGCCGACTTCCTCGCGTCGAAGAAGTTCGTCTGAGAGCGGGGGTAGCTGGAAATGTCTGAGGTTCTCGTTCTGGTCGAGCATGTCGAAGGCCAGGTGAAGAAGGTCACCCTCGAGCTGCTGACGCTCGCCCGCAGGCTGGGCACCCCGTCGGCGGTCTGGACCGGGGCGGGCTACTCCCCGCAGGCCCAGGCCAGGCTGGCCGAGTACGGCGCGGAGAAGATCTACCTGGCAGACTCCGCGGAGGTCGCCGACTACGTCGTCGCCCCCAAGGCGGAGCTGCTGGCCCACCTGGTGGCCGAGAAGTCCCCGGTCGCGGTGCTCGTCGCCGCCACGGCCGAGGCCAAGGAGATCGCCGGGCGCCTCGCCATCAAGACCGACTCCGGCGTGCTCACCGACGTGGTGGGCATCGAGGACGGCCTGGTCGCCGACCAGTCCATCTTCGGCGGCGGCGTCAACGTCCGCTCCCGGGTGACCAAGGGCATCCCGATCATCGCGGTGCGTCCCAACGCGACGCCGGTCGAGGCCTCCACCGGCGCGGGGACCGAGGAGCAGGTCTCCTTCACCGTCTCCGACGCCGCCAAGAGCGCCAGGATCGTGGAGCGGGTCAAGGAGGACAAGGGTGCGCGCCCGGAGCTCACCGAGGCCGCGATCGTGGTCTCCGGCGGCCGGGGCGTGGGCTCGGCGGAGAACTTCTCGATCATCGAGGAGCTCGCCGACTCGCTCGGCGCGGCCGTCGGCGCCTCCCGCGCCGCGACCGACGCCGGCTGGTACCCGCACCAGTTCCAGGTCGGGCAGACCGGCAAGACCGTCTCGCCGCAGCTCTACATCGCGGCGGGCATCTCCGGGGCCATCCAGCACCGGGCCGGCATGCAGACCGCCAAGACGATCCTCGCGATCAACAAGGACCCGGAGGCGCCGATCTTCGAGCTCGCCGACTTCGGGGTCGTGGGCGACCTGCACCAGATCGTCCCGCAGCTGACCCAGGAGGTCGGCAAGCGCAAGTGATCGGCCTCACCCGGAGGGCCGGACGGTGCGAACCGTCCGGCCCTCCGGCGTGTGAGGCCCCCGGCGTGTGCGTCCCCGGCAGGCGGCCCCTCCGGAGGGTGCGGCCCTTTCGAAGGGAGCCTTCCGGGCCGCCGGGACGTCCTCTCAGGCCGCCATGGACAGCTCGCGCGGGGCGGTCCGCGCCGGGACGGGCAGGGCCGTCGCGCGGAAACGGGGCAGGAACCAGGCGAGCGCTGCGATCAGCACCCCGAGCACCACGGCGATGCCCAGGCCCGCCCTGAGCGTGGCCACGTCGGCCAGGAAGCCGATGAGCACCGGCCCCAGCAGCAGCCCCGCGTACCCCATGGCGCCGGTCTGGGCGATGGCCGGTCCGGGGTCGGCGGTCGCGCCGCCCGCCAGCGACATCGCCATCGGCGAGACCGTCGCCACCGCCACGCCCACGAAGAGCATGGCCGAGAGGGCGACGAGCGCCGTCGGAGCGGTGAGGACCACGCCGAAGGTGGCGGCGGTGGCCAGGCCGGAGGCGACCATCATGCCGCGGGCGCCGAACCGGGCCCGGACGCGGTCACCGGTCAGCCGCCCGGCCAGCATGCCCGCCTCGAAGATCGGGTAGCCCAGCGCGGCTGCCGCCTCGGTGGCGCCGAGCACGTCACGCAGGTATAGACCGTTCCAATCGGCGACCGTTCCCTCCACCATGAACGCGCAGAAGGCGATCACTCCGAGCAGGTAGACCACCGGCGGCATCCGCCGGCGGGCGGCCGGTGCGGCGCCGTCGTGGCCGGGGGAGACCACCGGGTCGGGCAGGCAGGTACGGCCGGCGAAGGCCGTCGCCGGGAGCGCGAGCAGGGCGACCAGGGTCAGGTGGACCGTGATCGGCAGCCCCGCGGCGATGGCCGCGGCGCCCAGCAGGCCCGCGGAGATCGCCCCGGCGCACCAGCCCGCGTGCATGCCGTTCATCAGCGGGCGCCCGTAGGCGCGCTCGACCACCGATCCCTGCGCGTTCATCGCGACGTCCACCGCGCCGAACGCCATGCCGAACAGGGCGCTCGCGGCCAGGGCCAGCGGGAACGACGGCGCCAGGGCCAGCAGGGCCAGGGTGACCGCGGTGAGGGGGGCCGCGACCCGCAGGACGCTCCGGCTGCCGACGCGCGCCATCACCACGCGCATGGACTGCATGGTGACGAGCGCCCCCAGCCCCCAGACGAGCAGGGTGGCACCCACCGACGCCTCGGACAGGCCGAGTTTGTCGGAGAGCGCCGGGATGCGAACGGTCATCGATCCACAGAGCAGTCCGGCGAGCACGAATGTGAGAACCGCTCCGGTTCGAGCCGTCCTCAGGTCGCGGGTCATGACGAAGTCCTTTCAATACACGTTTTGACAAAGTGCGGAGCGGGCACAACAGAATCGGTCGCTTCCGCGCAGGCGGAAGCGACCGCCAATCCGTCGGGGGGCCGCACCCCGCTGGGGTGGGTGATCGATCGGCGAGGCCGTGATCAGGCCGTCGAGGCCGTCGAAGTCGTCGTCATCAGTCGGCAGGCCCGGGAGACCCGGGTGACCCGGACGACAGGGTCGTGACCGGCCCGGTGGGACGCCGGATCCGGCGGGAGGCCCGGCAGGCCTTACGATCAGTGCGGCAGGGCTCCGGTCAGGGGGCCAGCAGCGCCAGCAGGCGCCTCTCCAGACGCGCGTAGTGCCCGGCGTCGTAGAGGTCGGGGTCGTGACTGGCCACGTCCCACAGGCCCTCGCAGGCCAGGCGCACGATCTGCGCCGCCTCCGGATCCGGCTCGTCGCCGAGCCCCTCGCGGTGCCAGCGGGCCATCGCCGTCCGCAGCGGCGCCAGCAGGTAGGGGTTGCCCGAGGCGCCGGTCACCACGGCCCAGCGCCGTAACCTGCCGCTCTGCACGGCGGCGAACGTGGCCGCCAGGTAGTTCTTCGTGTAGGTGTCGTGGCCCTGCGCGGCGACGAGCTCGTCGAACTCCTCGATCAGGCGCTCCACCATGCCCTTGATCAGGGCTTCCTTGGTGCCGAAGTGGTAGAGCAGGCCGCCCTTGCTGCATCCGGCGCGCTCGGCCACGGTCGCCAGGGTGAGAGCCTGGGAGCCCTGGTCGCCGAGGAGATCCTCCGCCGCGTCCAACAGCTCTTCCCGTCTCATGAAGACGACTGTACCGTCTGGACGGTTCAGTGGTCAACTCCGGGGGTGAGCTCCTCGACGGGCGCGGATACCCTGGGGAGGTTGACAGCCGACTTGGGGAGGGGAATGCGGTCGTGAAGTCCGCCTATCTCGATCACGCGGCGACCACGCCGATGCTTCCCGAGGCGATCGAGGCCGTGACGGCCCAGCTCGGCCAGGTGGGGAACGCCTCCTCGCTGCACGCCGCGGGCCGTCGTACCCGTCAGGTCGTGGAGGAGTCGCGGGAGACCATCGCGGCCGCCCTCGGTGCCCGTCCCAGCGAGGTCGTCTTCACCTCCGGCGGCACCGAGGCCGACAACCTGGCGGTCAAGGGGCTGTACTGGGCCCGGCGCGCCACGGGTGCCCGCAGGATCCTGATCAGCGCGGTCGAGCACCACGCCACCCTGGACCCGGCGCACTGGCTGGCCGACCACCAGGGCGCGACCGTCGAGCCGCTGGAGGTCGACGAGTTCGGCCGGGTGAGCCCGGACACGCTCAGGGAGGCCGTCGAGCGCGACCCCGCGAGCGTCGCCCTGATCAGCGTCATGTGGGCCAACAACGAGGTCGGCACCGTCCAGCCGGTCGAGGCGCTGGCCGGGACGGCCCGGGAGCACGGCATCCCCTTCCACACCGACGCGGTCCAGGCGGTCGGCCAGCTCCCGGTGTCCTTCGCCGACTGCGGGGCCGACGCGCTGACGCTCTCCGGGCACAAGGTCGGCGGGCCGATGGGCGTCGGCGCCCTGCTGCTGGCCCGGGGCGTCGACCCGGTGCCGGTGCTGCACGGGGGCGGCCAGGAGCGCGACGTGCGCTCCGGCACGCTCGACGCGCCCGCCGCCGCGGGGCTGGCCACGGCCGTGCAGATCGCGGTGGCCCGCCAGGCCGAGACCGCGGCCCGCCTGTCCGGGCTCCGCGACGACCTGATCCACCGGGTCCGCCTGGCGGTCCCGGACGTGATCCTCAACGGTGATCCGGTGAACCGCCTGCCCGGCAACGCCCACTTCTCCTTCCCCGGCTGCGAGGGCGACGCCCTGCTCATGCTGCTGGACGCCAAGGGCGTGGAGTGCTCGACCGGCTCGGCCTGCTCGGCCGGGGTGGCGCAGCCCTCCCACGTCCTGCTCGCGATGGGCGCCGACGGCTACCGGGCGCGCGGCTCGTTGCGCTTCTCCCTGGGACACACCTCGACCGAGGAGGACGTGGACCGGCTGGTGGAGGTCATCGGCCTCGCGGTCGAGCGGGCCCGCCGCGCGGGCCTGAGCTGACCCGGGCCTGAGCCTCGCACCGGCCCGCACCGGCCCGCACCGACACGGCCTGGGCGGGCACGGGCTCACCCGCCGACCCGGGCCGGTGCGCCGCCGAGGGCCGCTGCGCCGCCGAGCCGGTCAGGTCAGGAAAGGGGAGACGGCGATCCAGCCGGGGTCGGCGGTCACGTCGACCCGGGGACGGCCCTCCTCCCAGCCCGCGCTCAGCTCCCTGGCGCAGGAGGCCGCCTCGCTCGCCGGGTCGGCGTAGAGGTGCAGCACGCGCTGTCCCTCGGCGCTCAGGTGCGCGGCCAGGACGGCGCGGCCGTTCAGCCGGCCGATCCGCCCGGCGAGGCGCTCCTCGACGTCGCGCAGCGCCTCCAGCGACGACCCCGCGGGCAGCCCCTCGGCGTCCCGGTGCGCGTACGGGAGCGTGATCTCGATGTGCTGGTCGAGCAGGGGGTGGTCGACCGGGCGGAGGGGGTGGCGGGCGGTGGCGACCAGGCGGGCACCGGAGGCGGTCCGGCCCTCCAGCAGCGCCCACTGCTCGTCCCGGTACCCGGAGGCCAGGTCGGCGACCACGCCCGGCAGGTGCACGGCGGGCACCGCGTCGATCGGCTCGTAGGCCGCGGCGGAGACGTCGCCCACCCAGCGGGCCACCTCGTCCTCGCCGAGCAGCCGGTCCAGGGCGAGCAGCGCCGCCTCGGTACGGGTCTCCTCCTCCAGCAGGGTGAAGACCGGGTGATGGGCGACCACGTCGATCCGGGGGCTGCCGTGCGGGACGCGCAGCCCGAGCACCAGCCCGTCGAGCGCGAGCTCGTAGCCGCCGGCGTCGAGGACGAGGCCCGTCGGGTCCGGGGCGGCCCGCCGGGACGGGTGGAACTCCCACGACCCGTCGGCGGGCGGGGCCGCGGCGGCCCAGCGGTGCGCGGTGGGACGCAGCTCCGGGTCACCGGCCGAGGTGACCACCAGGGCCCGTCCGGCCGCCCGGCCGGGGACGATCTCCCAGACCAGCGAGGGGTGCACGACCTGTACCGCCGGGCCGATCCACTCGGCCAGCCGCCCGGTCTCGCCCGCGGCGGCCATCGCGTCCAGCTCGGGCCTGGCCTGTGCCCACCACGCCCAGAACTCGGCGATGCCGCCCGCGGGATCGGGGGCGGGCTCGTTCCTCCGCCCGAACAGTCGCATGACCCCGGATTCTCCCAGCCCGCCGGGGCACCTGCCAACGCGGGTACGCTCAAGGGGTTATGAGTCTCCGTGTGCTTGCCGCCATGTCCGGCGGCGTCGACTCCGCCGTGGCCGCCGCCCGCATCGCCGATGCGGGCCACGATGTCACCGGCGTCCACCTCGCCCTCTCCGCCAACCCTCGTTCCCACCGGACCGGTGCCCGGGGGTGCTGCACGATCGAGGACTCGCGCGACGCCCGCAGGGCCGCCGACGTGATCGGCATCCCCTTCTACGTGTGGGACATGGCCGAGCGCTTCCAGCGCGACGTGATCGAGGACTTCGTCAGCGAGTACGCCGCCGGTCGCACCCCCAACCCGTGCCTGCGCTGCAACGAGAAGATCAAGTTCGAGGCGGTGCTGGACCGGGCCCTGGCCCTCGGGTTCGACGCGGTGGCCACCGGGCACCACGCCCGCGTCGCCGACGGCGTGCTGAGCCGCAGCCCCGACCACGGCAAGGACCAGTCGTACGTGCTGGGCGTCCTGACCCGGCAGCAGCTCGCTCACGCGATCTTCCCGCTGGGCGACTCCACCAAGGCCCAGGTGCGCGAGGAGGCGGCGCGGCGCGGGCTCACGGTGGCCGAGAAGCCCGACAGCCACGACGTCTGCTTCATCGCCGACGGCGACACCCGGGGCTTCCTCGCCGGCCGCCTCGGCGCGGCGCCGGGCCCGATCGTCGACGAGTCCGGCGAGGTGGTGGGCGACCACGAGGGGGCGTACGGCTTCACGGTCGGCCAGCGCAAGGGGCTGCGCATCGACCGCCCGGCCCCCGACGGCCGCCCGCGCTACGTGCTGTCCATCGAGCCGGTCTCCAACACGGTCACGGTCGGCCCGCGCTCGTCGCTGGAGGTCACCTCCATCGTGGCCGGGCGCCCGGTCTGGAACGGGCCGGTGGACGTGCCCCGCGAGCCGCTGGCCTGCACGGTCCAGCTCCGCGCGCACGGCGAGGTGTACGGCTGCCGTGCCCAGCTCTCCGGCGACCAGGTGCACATCACGCTGGACGCCCCGGCCACCGGGGTCGCCGCGGGCCAGGCCGCCGTGCTCTACCTCGGCGACACCGTGATCGGCTCCGCGACCATCGCCTCGGCCTCCTGAGCCCGCGGCCCGGTCACCGGGCCGCCGGGCGGAGGTCCGTCGCGCGGCTACGGCCGCCCGCCCCGGGGTGCTCGCCCCGCGGGTCCCGGGCCCCCGGGGCGCCGGACGGGATCACGGCAGGGTGACCGACTCGCCCGGCGAAAGGCGGCGCATGTCCGCCTGCTGGTGGTCCGACTCCATCGCCAGCCACCTGTCGACCATGCGGAGCCCGTCGTCGTTGAGCAGGCCGTCATGGGTGGAGAAGGCGCGGGCCGGGCGGACCTCGCGCAGGTAGTCGATCATCTCCCGGACCTTCATCCACGGGGCGTTGGACGGCACCAGGAGGGTGGGCACCCCCGGCTCCGGCACCGTGAACGCGTCCCCCGGGTAGAAGACCTCCTCGTCCACCATGAAGCCGACGTTGCCGATGATCGGCATGTCCGGATGGACGGGGGCGTGCCACTCGCCGACGACCCGTACCCCGAAACCGGCCGCGTCGAAGGTGTCGCCGTCCCGTACCGTGTGGATCGTCGCGGGCAGGCCGGTCAGCGTGGCGGCCACGGCCTCGTTGGTCCAGATCTCCAGGGCGGGATCGGCCTCGGCCGCCCGGCGCAGCCGGTCGGCGTCCACGTGGTCGAAGTGCTCGTGGGTGATGAGCACGGCGCGGGCCCCGTCGAGCGCGGACTCCTCGCTGAAGGATCCCGGGTCGATCACCAGGGCGGAGTCGTCCTTCTCCAGGCGTACGCAGGCGTGCCTGAACTTCGTGAGTCTCATCTTCCCAGGCTAGGGGGCCGGTTCTCAGGGGCCCGGTCGAGCCCGGGCACGGTGCGCCATGGGTCCCGCCCGGGGGGATGCCCCCGGGCGGGACGCGGTCAGGTGATCACGGCCGGAGCCGTGCCGCCGTCACCGCCCCAGACGTCCTCGTCCTCGACGAGCCAGGTGGACCGCTCGCGGTCCTGGTTCCCCTCGCCCGGCGAGCCGCCCATCGGCATGAACGGCATGCCGCCCATGCCCATACCGGTGCCCACGCCGGCGCCCCGCGTGCCGCCGACACCGTTGACGGCGTTGAGGCCGCCCCCGGCCCCGCCGGTGGTGGCGCCGTTGCCGACCCAGGTGCCCGGCCCGGTGCCGGTGGGGTTGTTCAGGCCGTTCAGGCTGTTGGGCCCGTTCAGGCCGTTCGGGCCGAGCGAGGTGGTGGACGGGCCCGTGCCGATGCCCGGGCCGGTGCCGTTGTACTGGGGCAGGCCGATGCCCGGGCCGGTCCCGGGACCCGTCGCCGTCGGCACCGTCGGTGTCGTGGGCTCGAAGCCGGCCAGGTGGGTGGCGCGCGGGTCGTTCGGGTTCAGGCCGCCCTGCTGGTCGGGGGAGTACCCCGCCGGCATGGTGACGGTCCCCGGCTGTCCCGAGCCGGGACCGCCGGCACCCGGATACCCCGGGTAGGCCGGGTTGCTCCCGCCGCCGGGAAGGCCCCCGCCGGGGTCGGTGACCCCCGGGTAGGCCCCGCCACCGGGAAGGTTCCCCCCGCCGGGCAGGGTGCCGCCACCGGGCAGGTTGACCCCGCCGGAGCCGCCGCCCGGGTAGCCGCCGGGCAGGCCGCCCCCGCCGGAGCCCCCGCCGGGGTAGCCGGGCAGGCCGGGGCCCGTGTAGCCGCCCCCGCCGGGATAGGCCCCGCCGGAGCCGCCACCGGGGTAGCCGCCGTAACCGCCACCCCCGGGCAGCCCGCCGTACCCGCCACCCGGGTACCCCCCGCCGGGGATCCCGCCGCCGGGCGGGACACCGCCGGGGATACCTCCCGGGTAGTCCTGGTTGGTGAGCGCGGGGCCGGCCGGACCGCCCAGGATGGGCAGGTCCTTCTCCACGGTCGGGGGGATGTCGTTGTAGAGCTTGACCAGTTCCTTGTTGAGGTTGACCAGGTCGTCCCGGGCGAAGTCGTTGTTCGACTTGTTGGTGATGAGGTAGCCGCCGCCCACGTGACCGGTGGCGATGTCGTCCCCGGGGAGGATGTCGAGCCCGTCGAGGAATCCCACGGCCGACGGCCTGGTGGCGGCGAGTTCGGTGTACTTGGGAAGGGCCTCCGCGCCGTACTGGACCAGTGGCGGCCCGAGCTGGCCGCAGCGGATGGCCAGCTCCTGAACCGTCTTGTGGACCAGTTGAAGCGCTTGCTGCGCCTGGATCGAGGCGTCCCCGCTCCAGACCTGGGCGAGCTGGGCGGCGACGTCCCTGATCAGGGTGTGGCTGCCCTGCAGCGTGCCCGCCGCGGATTTGTAGGCGTGGCCCGCCTCCTCGATGGCCCGGGGGTTGGTGGCCGCGAGCATTTCCTTGATCTCGACGGCGCTGTAGCCGCTGTAGTGGTCACGGCTGCCGATCTCCGGTGCGCTCTCACCGTCGAACTTGATGTGGTGGATCGCGCGGTCGTTGCCCATCGCCTCAGCTCGCCTTGTTCGTGGTGCTGGACTGCTCGGCGTCCTGGTAGTTGTAGGCGGCGGCCCGCAGCAGCTCGATCGCGGCCCGGTACCTGGCGATGGTGTCCTGGTAGACCACGCCGATCTTCATATGGGCCTTCTGGGCGGTCCTGGCGACGTCCTTGGCGGTGTCCCAGCTGCCGAACTGGGCCTCGGTCAGGTTGGTCATGGCCCGCATGTCCTGCAGGGCGCCCTCGTTGGAGCCCTCCAGGCGCACGAGGTCCTCCTCCAGGGCCTTGAGGAGCTGCTTGATCCGGTCGCGCTTGATCTCGACGGCGGGACGGTTCTTGTCGAGGCCGGGCCAGGAGGGTTGTCTGTCTTCGGGAGGTAGCATGCCTCTCTCCCCGTGGCTGAGGGGACGCGGCGTCGCCGCGACCCGGTCGGTTCTTCCCGATGACGAGGGGCCCCGGCGTCGCCGTGGCCCGCTCGGTTACCAGGTGTCAGCGTCCGTCGAACATCGACACGTTGACCTTCTCGGTCTGCGAGAAGTTCTCCCTGCCGATCTCGATGACGCCACCGAGGCGCTGGAGGAGCTGGGCCATCCGGCCGGACGCGGCGTCCCACTGGGCGCGTGCGGCGTAGTAGGCGGTGCGGGCGTCGCCCTCCCAGTCGCCGAGCAACCGGTCGAGGTCTCCTTCGAGTGTCTGGAGGGTGCCCTCCAGCATCTGCCACTGCCGCGCGAAGTCCGCGGCAGAGCGGTCCATCTGGCCGAAATCGACAAGAGTGCGGTCAAGGTCGCTAGCCATGGTGATCCCCGTTTCTGAGCTGTGTCAGCTGTTGATGTCGGCGGAGAGCTTGCCGATGGTGCCGGCCTGGTTCTCCTCCGTCGACTGGTAGTTCTTCTGGGTGAGCTTGAGCTTCTCGGACAGACCCTCCAGCTCGCGCAGGATGACGGTCATCTCGGTGTTCCAGGCGTTGAACACGCTGTCGAACGAGACCGCGGACTGGCCGTCCCAGCCCGAGCGCAGCTCGCCGCGGTGCCCGTCGAGCTGGGTCTTGATCTGGGTGATCGTGTTCTTGGCGTCCAGGGTCTTCTGCGAGGACTCGACGAGCCGCGAGTGATCCGCATTTGTTCTAGCCACGCTGGCACCTCCATGGTGCTCGATGGACATGAGTGCTTCGATCATTACAAAGTGGACAGTGAGATGATCTCACCCTGATAACAGGGGGATGTCCCGTTGGTAACGGGAATCACCGCTGTCCCAATGGCACCGGGTTTCTCGCCGCTGCGGGGTCGAGCGTAGGCCCCTGCGGGATCAAATGCACGATATGGGCGGGTAGCGGCGCGACGTCGGCGGCCGTGTACCCCAGGCTCGGCAGCGACTCCGCCGAGGTGATCGCGTGCCGCCGCCCCTGGTCGCTGATCAGGAAGAGCGAGCCGACCGCGTCCAGCCTGCCGTTCCCGGGCAGCACGCCCACCAGCGAGGCGCTGCCCGGCGGCAGCACGACCTGGTCCACCGAGTCCTGGTCGAACCGCCCCCCGGGCGGCGCCGGGATCCGCACCGTGCTGCCGACGGTCAGCCGGGCCCGGGTCGATCCGCGCTCGGTGTCGGCGTAGACCGCGCACACCGGCGAGGCCGGGTCGGGGGAGACGACCTTCGGCATGACCTCGGGCAGACCGGCCTGCCCGAGACGGGTGGCCGAGCGCCGCATCCCGTTCGCGGTCGCCGCGTCGATCTCCACGGCGCGCACCGGCGCCCTGCCGTACGCCCGCTTGCTGGCCGGGTCCTGGAGCATCAGGTCCGCCTGGGCGGGGGTGAGCGGGGCCAGGCCGTCGGCGAGCAGGACGTACCACTTGGCCGTGCCGCCGGCGGCCGCCGGCACGGTGTAGATCCGGCCGACCGCCGAGCGTCCGCCGTCGGGGCCGCGTACCGTGCGGCCGCGGGTGGCCATCGCGGGCGCGCGGAAGTCAGGGCCGATGGGCAGCGCGTTGAGCCAGACCGCGGGGACCTGCCGGGGCTGCTCCTCGGTCAGCGCCCGCAGGCTCTGGGGCGGCACCCGCATCCGCCGGTCCCCCCACAGCAGCCAGGTCTGGGACCCCTCCTCCACGACCATCGCGGCGCTCCGCCCGAACGGCGTGCCGCCGACCCCGAAACCACCGATCAGCGAGGTGTACGGGGCCCGTGCCCCGGTCGCGTCCACGCCCTCGACCACGCAGGCCGACCAGGGTGCGCGCACCAGCCGGGTGCGCGGCGGCAGCGACTCGGGGGCCCCGGGAATGCCGACCATGAGCCCGCGGGAGAAGCGCGCCAGGGAGGCGTTGGTGACCGTGCGCACCTTCACGGCCTGCGCGCCGCCGATCAGCAGCCGGGCCGAGGTCACGTTGGCGACCGGGATCATCCGGTTCTGGGACGCGCTGTAGACGAAGGTCGCGCCCGACTCCTCCTCGACGATCACCGTCCCTGGCGCGGTGAGCGCGGTGGCGCCGCCCGGCCGCAGCAGCCCGTAGATGCCGAACCCCGCCATCACCAGCACCGCGACCAGCACGCCGCAGAGCGTGGCCACGTTGTGCCTGCGCATCGGCGACTCGGGCACGTCGGGTTCACCCTGGAGCAGGGCCATGCCCAGGCGCTGGGTCATCAGCCTGTGCGCCTGGTAGAGATCACGACGGGTCTGCATCCCACCTCCGCCTCGCAGGGTGCGCGGTCGCCGACAGCATAGAAGCGCCGGTGACGCCCGGGACACGCGGTGCCGATGGTGAACGGTGGGGGGCGCGGACGTTTCCGATCATCGGCGAGCGTGTGAACAGGCCTTCGAAGCACCCGGAAGGGCCGGATGGGGATGGTAGGAGATGTCCGGGAACATGCGATCACGGGAGGCCACATGACCCAGGAGAGGTACGTCACCTCCATGGCGATCGAGAGCATTCGCGCCGAGATCGAGGAGGACGTCATCCCGAAGCTCAAGGAGTTCCGCGCGATGATCGGCGACACCACGGTCGGTTTTCCCGGCTGGGGCGCCATCGGCGAGGTCGCGGTCGGGATGCGGTACCGGGACGTCCAGCGGGACGTGGGGGAGAAGTTCGACGACGCCGTGGCGGCGCTGGAGTCGTGGACGGTCGCGCTGACCACCGCCCGCGCCAACTGGCGCGCCGCGGAGGACAACAGCACCGTCGTCTACCAGTGATCCACGGAAGGGGGAGGCGGCATGGCCGTGGCATCGGGGGGTAGGCCGACCGCGCTGACGGCGGGCAGGAGCGCCAAGGGGGTGATCACGAACTCCGGCAAGGTGCTGTCCACCCTCAAGGGCGGCGCGCGGCTGGCCCCCACCGCCTGGGCGGGCGTGGCGGTCGCGAGCACCGCCGTGGCGAACGTGCCGGGCATGGCCGACGCCTACAACAACTGGGAGTCCATCCACTCGCGCCTGGACACCGCGGTGAAGAGCTACGTCGCCGTCCTGCTCACCAAGGAGAAGGAGGGCTGGATCGCCGACGACAGGGAGGCGTTCGACGACGCCGTCCAGCGGATGCAGGAGGCCCTGGAGAGCCTGCGCGCCTACGTCAAGAACATCTCCGGGATCGTGGACGAGATGGGCGACGCCTACCGCGCGTACTGGCTGGCCATCGCCAAGGTCGCGGCGACCCTGCTGGCCCTGGCCACGATCGCGGCGGCCATGCTGGCGACCCCGTACGCGGCCACCGCCATGGTCAACCTGAGGACGCTGGGCACCCTGGCCAGCCAGATCATCGCCGTCTCGACCGGTGCGCTGGGCAAGCTCATCGCGGCGGCGGCGGGCAGCATGTCGATGTACTTCTCCGGCAAGGCGTGGGTCCAGTCGTTCAACCTGGAGCCCACCGGCTCGGCCAAGGTGGACTTCACCAAGGCGAGGATCGACCCCTCGCTCCTGCCGTACCAGCCCGCCCCCGCCGTCGCCCCGGGCCAGGTGCCCCAGCTTCCCAAGGGCGGGACGTTCGAGTGGCTGGCCCCCAGGAAAGAGAAGCCGGAGCCGTACAAGTGATCCCTCTCGACCCCGGCGGCCTGCGCCCGGAGGACCTGGACGCCGTCATACGGAACAGCGAGGAGACGCTGCGCCGTCTCGGCGACGTCGCCGTCGAGCTGAAGACCGTCACCGGCGAGGGGACGGGCGCCGGAGGCCTGGCCCGCGCGCTGGTGGACGGCGCCGGGCAGATCAGGGAGATCACCCTTGAGCCGCGCATCATGCGGCTGGACAGCCAGGCCGTCGCCGAGGCGGTGACCGAGGCGGTGCGCGCCGCCCAGCAGGACGCCAGCCGCGCGAACGAGGAGCTGCTGCGCGCCGCCACCGGCGGCGAGCCGGTGACGCTCGACATGGACGAGGCCCGCCGCCGCTTCGAGGACATCGGCAACGACCTCGCCCGCGCCCTGGAGGACCTCAGGCGCGACTGAGCCCGCGGGCCCGGGACGGACCGCGGGCCCGCGCGCCGGGCCCGCAGGCCTGAGACGGGCCGGATCTTCAGGTCTGAGACGGGCCGGACCCGCGGGCCCGGGACGGACCGGGCACGACAGGTGGACCGGGGACCGGCCGGGGCCGGTCAGCCGGACAGGCCCCTGATGGCGGCGTACACGTCCAGCACCCCGAGCGCGAGCGGGAGCAGGGACAGGATCAGGCAGAACTCCACGATGTCGGCGGCGCGTCCCCAGAACGGCGAGGGCCGCCGTACCGGCAGGAACAGCGCCAGCCCGCACGTCAGCCCCGCCGCGCAGACCAGGCCGATCGTCACCGCGGGAGCCGAGCCCGGCACGGTGAGCGCGACGCCCACGATCAGAGCCAGCAGCCCGGCCATCCCCGAGCAGAGCAGCCAGAGCCGCTGGCCGGTCCCCTGGAAGACGCGGGCCCGCAGCAGCAGCGCCAGCGAGAGCGCGACCACGGTCGCCGGGGCGGTCCACCCGCTCGCGGTCAGCAGGGCGGGCAGCGCGCCCAGGGCCACCAGCGCGACCCCCGCGGTCAGGCCGGTGGCGAACCGCTCGGCCTCGGCGGCGCGCCGCAGGACGTCGGCGCCGTCGATGTCCTCGGTGTCGGCGCGCAGTTCCTCGGCGTTGGCCGGCAGCGCGGGCAGCGGGAGCCGCGCCAGCCGGAAGGACGTCGTCGGGATGAGCGGCGCGCAGGCCAGGGTCACCGCGGCGGCCACCGCGGCCACGCCGGCCGCCGGTACGGCGGTGAGCATCACCACGGCCGAGCAGATCGCCCCGATCACCGCGGCCAGGCCGACGCCGAAGAAGTTGGGCAGCCCCTCGGAGACGATCCAGCCGGTCACGGTGGCGACCAGCGCGGTCACCGCGAACCCGGCCAGCAGGCTGGGCGCCCCGAACGCGCCGGGACCGGCGGAGGCGGGCACGCACGCCCCGGCGAGGAACGCGTGGGGAAGCGCGGTGTAGCCGATGACCGCCCCGGCCCGGCCGTCGCCCGCGGCCCTGGACAGCACGGCGCCGGCCACCATGGCCAGGATCGTGCAGACCGCGGCGAAGGCGACGACCACCACCCAGCCGGGGCCGCTCACCGCGAGCACGGCGACCGCCGCGACCATCGCGACCGCGGCCGCGGCCAGCCCGGTGCCCCGGGTGTGGGCCGGGCGCCAGCGGCCGGTCCGCTCCTTGACGCCGGTCGCCACGGTGTCGGCGACGTCGTCGAAGACCGCCTCGGGCAGCTGGGAGGCCCGGGGCAGCAGGTAGAGCACCTCGCCGTCCCTGATGCCCAGCTCGTTCAGGCCGGCGCCCGGGGGCATGGGGGCCGCGCCGATCCGCTGGAGCACCCAGCCGCCGGCCGGCGGGATCGCGTCGGCCTCGCCGGTGGCGGTCACCAGGTCGGGCAGCAGGTGGGACAGCGGAAGATCGGAGGGAACCGCCAGGTCGACCCGCCGACGCGGGGTGACGACGGTGATGCGGCACAGCGGGATTGCGGTCACCTGGTTCACGGGCGCATGGTAACCATCCCGGCGGTCGCCCGATACCCGGCCCGGTCTCGGTTCCGTGCCGTTCATCCGGATTTCGCCGAGAAGGGGGAACGGGTTCGCTACGGTATGCCGGGGACAAAATCAGCTTTACTCACATCGGGGGCGAAGTGGGCATAGTGGTCGTCCGGCGGCCTGAACGACGTCCGCCGCCGGTACCACCTCGCGGCGAGATCCTGCTGGAGTCTCCGCCGGAGATCCCGGAGACCACCTCGGCGGGGTTCACCCAGGTGCTCACCTACCTGCCGATGCTGGCCGGCGCGGCCGCGATGGGGCTGATGTTCGCCGGCAACGGCGGCGGAAACCCGATCATGTACGTGGCCAGCGGCATGTTCGCGCTCTCCATGGTCGGCATGTCGATCGGCCAGATGGGCCGGGCCGGGGGAGAGCGCAAGCAGCGGCTCAACGGCCTGCGGCGCGACTACTTCCGCTACCTGTCCCAGACCCGCGCCAAGGTCCGCCGCGCCGCCCGCAGACAGCGCGAGGCGCTCGACTGGAACGGCCCCGACCCCGACGCCCTCTGGTCGATCGCGCTGAGCGCCCGCCTGTGGGAGCGGCGGCCGGCCGACGCCGACTTCGCCGCCGTCCGGGTGGGCACCGGGACCCAGCGCCTGGCCGTCCAGCTCATACCGCCGGAGTCCAAGCCGGTCGAGGACCTGGACGCGATGTCCGCGGGGGCGCTGCGCCGCTTCGTCCGCGCCCACTCGACCGTGACCGACCTGCCCATCGCGGTCGCCCTGCACTCCTTCGCCCGGGTCCGGCCCACCGGCCCCCAGGCGCCGGTCCGCGACATGATCAGGGCGCTCGTCGCCCAGCTGGCCGTCTTCCACTCGCCCGACGAGCTCAGGATCGCGGTCTGCGCCTCCGGGGAGTGGATGGCCCACTGGGAGTGGGTCAAGTGGCTGCCGCACGCCCTGCACCCGCACGAGACCGACGCCGCCGGGCCCGTCCGGCTGATGACGGGCGACCTGGGCGAGCTGGACCGGCTGCTGGGCGAGGACTTCAAGAACCGGGCCCGGTTCAAGCCGGGCGTCTCGGCCGACGCGCTCCCGTACCACGTCGTGATCATCGACGGCGGCCACGTCCCACAGGACTCCCCGCTGGGCGCGGACGCGATCGAGGGCGTCACGCTCATCGACCTCGACGGGACCACGACCCCGGCCGGGGAGAAGACGACGCTCCGGCTGCGCGTCACCGAGGACTCCTTCAGCCGGGTCACCACCGACCAGGGCGGCAAGGAGGTCGTCACCCCCCTGGGCAGGCCCGACCGCTTCTCCTACCTGCAGGCCGACGGGCTGGCCAGGCGGCTGGCGCCGCTGCGCGGCTCCCCGGCCGGGGCGGGGGGCGCCGACGCGCTGGCCGCCGACACCACGCTGGCCGAGCTGCTGGGACTCGGCGACCCGGCCGCGCTCGAACCGGCGCTGCTGTGGCGTCCCCGGGCGCCGCGCAATCGGCTGCGCGTGCCGATCGGCGTCGGCACCGACGGGCGCCCCGTCGAGCTGGACATCAAGGAGTCGGCGCAGGGCGGCATGGGCCCGCACGGCCTGGTCATCGGCGCCACCGGCTCCGGCAAGAGCGAGCTGCTGCGCACGCTGGTGCTCGGGCTGGCCGTCGCGCACTCCTCGGAGGTCCTGAACTTCGTGCTCGTCGACTTCAAGGGCGGCGCGACCTTCCTGGGCATGGACTCCCTGCCGCACGTCGCGGCCGTGATCACCAACCTCGCCGACGAGCTGCCCCTGGTCGACCGCATGCACGCCGCCCTGCACGGCGAGATGGTACGGCGCCAGGAGCTGCTGCGGGCCGCCGGGAACTACGCCTCGCTGCGCGACTACGAGCAGGCCAGGGAGCAGGGAGCCGACCTGCGGCCGCTGCCCACCCTGTTCGTGGTGCTGGACGAGTTCAGCGAGCTGCTCTCGGCGCAGCCCGAGTTCATCGAGCTCTTCGTGATGATCGGCCGGCTCGGCCGGTCCCTGGGCGTGCACCTGCTGCTGGCCTCGCAGCGGCTGGAGGAGGGCAGGCTGCGCGGCCTGGACACCCACCTGTCGTACCGGATCGGCCTGCGGACCTTCTCGGCGATGGAGAGCCGGGTGGTGCTCGGCGTGACCGACGCCTACGAGCTGCCCTCGGCGCCGGGCAACGCGTTCCTGAAGTTCGACACCACCGGTATGGTCCGCTTCAAGGCCGCCTACGTCTCCGGGCCCTACACGCCCGAGCGCCGGGTGGTGCGGCACGAGCGCGCCGAGGGACGCCAGATCGTCCCGTACGGCGCCGCCCACGTCGCGCCGCCCCCGCGGGCCGAGCCCGAGCCCGAACCCGAGGCCGTCACCGCGGGACGCGAGTCGCTGCTCGACGTCGTCGTCCGGCGCCTGGAGGGGCAGGGCCCGCCCGCGCACCGGATCTGGCTGCCGCCGCTGGCCGAGCCGCCCTCGCTGGACGAGCTGCTCCCGCCGCTGAGCGTCACCCCGCACCACGGGCTGACGACCGCGCAGTGGCAGGGACGCGGCGGGCTGCACGCCCTGCTGGGCGTGGTGGACCGGCCGTTCGAGCAGCGGCGCGACCCGTACTGGCTGGACCTGTCCGGCGCGGCCGGGCACGTGGCCGTGGCCGGGGGGCCGCAGAGCGGCAAGAGCACCGTGCTGCGCACGATGGTCGCCGGTCTGGCCCTCACCCACACCCCCGCCGAGGTGCAGTTCTACTGCCTGGACTTCGGCGGCGGCGGCCTGGCCGCGCTGGAGGGCCTGCCGCACGTCGGCGGGGTGGCCAACCGGCTGGACACCGACCGGGTCCGCCGTACCGTCGCCGAGGTCACCGCGCTGCTCGCGCGGCGCGAGCGCGAGTTCGCCGAGCAGGGCATCGACTCGATCGCGACCTACCGGCGCCGGATCGCCCAGAGCGCCGACGGCGCCGACGGCGGGGTCGACACCGGCGGCTTCGGGGACGTGTTCCTCGTGGTGGACGGCTGGCTCACGGTCCGCCAGGAGTTCGAGTCGCTGGAGCCCGTCATCACCGAGCTGGCCGCCCGCGGCCTCGGCTACGGCGTGCACGTGGTGGCCGCGACCAACAAGTGGTCGGAGTTCCGCCCCTCCATCCGCGACCTGTTCGGCTCGCGCGTGGAGCTGCGACTGGGCGACGCCTACGAGTCCGAGGTGAACCGCAGGGCCGCGCTGGCCGTCCCCGAGGGCACCCCCGGCCGCGGCCTGACCCGCGACGGGCTGCACTTCCTCGGCGCGCTGCCCCGCGTCGACGGCGGCTCCCGCGCCGAGGACCTGCCCGCCGCCACCCGGGCGATGGTCGAGGCGGTCGCCGCCGCCTGGCAGGGCCCGCCCGCCCCGCGCGTGCGGCTGCTGCCCGCGGTGCTCGGGCCCGAGAGCCTGCCGGGTCCCGACCAGACCGGCGCGCGCATCCCGCTGGGCATCGACGAGAGCACGCTGTCGCCGGTGCTCGCCGACTTCGACGCCGACCCGCACCTGGTCGTCATCGGCGACAACGAGAGCGGCAAGTCCAACCTGCTGCGCCTGGTGGCCGAGGGGGTCGTGGCCCGTCACCAGCCCTCGGCGGCCCGCCTGATCGTCATCGACTACCGGCGCTCGCTGCTGGACGCCGCCTACACCGAGCACCGCATCGGGTACGCGGCCTCCTCGACGGCCGCGGGCGAGTTCATCGCCGAGATCAGGGAGGCGCTGGTCAAGCGGCTCCCCCCGGCGAACCTCTCCCCGGAGGAGCTGCGCTCGCGCGGCTGGTGGAAGGGGGCGGACATCTACATCGTGGTCGACGACTACGACGTGGTGTCCTCGGGCGCCAACCCCCTCATGCCGCTGATGGACCTGCTGCCCCAGGCCCGCGACATCGGCCTGCACCTGGTGCTGGCCCGCGCGATGGGCGGTGCCGGGCGCGCCATGTTCGACCCGGTGCTCCAGCGGCTCAAGGACATGGCCACCCCGGCCGTGATGATGTCGGGCCACAAGGACGAGGGTGTCCTGTTCGGGGTGCGCCCGCACCCGCTGCCGCCGGGCCGGGCCTACCTCTCCGACCGCAGGAACGGCGTGCGCCTCGTTCAGACCGCGTTCATGTCGCCGCCCGACGACACGGACAGGTGAACGGGAAAGCAAACAGAAAGCGTCTAAAAGCTGCCCTCTTCTGTAACAATGGGTACATAGCATCACCCCAAAAACGCACGTCACGTCCAGGGGGAGCGCCTTGTCCCATCCCGCAGAACCGACGGACATCAGTCCGACCGACCTGAACAAGCGCAAGGAGGACTTCCGCGCCGAGAACAACGAGCTCGGCAGGGCCATCACCGAGGCGATGGCCGCTCTCGACGGGCTCGGGCCCTTCTGGGGGAACGACGAGATCGGGCAGAAGTTCGCGGGTGGCGGCGGCAAGGGCTACCTCGCGGCCCGTGACGAGGCCTTCAAGCACGCCGGGGAGCTCAGGGACGCCTACTTCAAGATCGGCGACAACCTGGGCCTGGTCGGCGACAACGTGGACGGGGCCAACTGGGCCACGGTCGGCGCGATGGTCACCGCGATCGTCGGTCCCGAGATCCAGGCGAGCAGCAAGGCCGAGCTCGAATGAGCCCCCTGGGAGGCGTGGGGGCCTTCGTCAAGGCCAACCCGTTCAAGACCGCCATGGGGGCGGGCTCACTGGGCGGTGCCGCGTTCGTCACGTCCATGCTCGGCGTGCAGTGGCCCGAGGGGGACCCGGACAAACTGCGTGAGGCGGCGGACGTCTGGGACCGCCTGGCCGACGTCGTCGAGCGCACCGGCGCCGACGCGAACGGCATCGCCGAGCAGGTCTGGAAGAACAACGGCGGCGCGGCGATCCAGGAGTTCAACCGGTTGTGGACGGGCACGTTCCGGCCCTACCCCGGCCAGCTCGCCGCGTTCTGCCGGGCGATCGCCACGGCCTGCCGTGACTACGCCCGCGCCGTGGAGATCACCCAGTACGTGCTGATCGTCCTGGCGATCCAGGCCTGGGTGAACATGGTCTTCACGGTGGCCTGGGGCTGGGCCACCGCGGGCATCGGCGCGGCCGTGCAGAAACAGATCATGGACAGGTTCCTCAAGGGCCGCGCGATCCTGCAGATGAAGCTCTTCAAGATGAGCGTCGAGAAGATCATCTACAACTCGTTCTACTACCTGGGCGACAGCATCGGCTACGCCGGCGGCCAGCAGGTGATCCAGTGGAGCATCTTCGAGCTGGCCGGGGTCAAGAAGGACCTCACCGGCAACGACGTCACCGGCGCGGGGGAGAACGCCAAGCAGTTCGGCCGGGGCTTCGTCAGCAACGTCGCCTTCGACGGCGTCTACGACCTGACCAAGATCGGCCCCTGGGGCAAGGCGTTCCCGAGCAACGCGGTGGGCAACCTGATGTCCCGCCTCGCCGGCTCCGGGATGTACACCGTGATGGACAACACGCTCCAGGGGAACCCCGGGCTTCCCAGCTGGGAGCAGTGGGTCTCCAAGGTGATCGTGCACGGCTCCCGGACGGCCAAGCCCCCGGCCTGAGCCCGTCCCCGGCCCGAGCTCGTTTTCGGCCTGAGCCTGTCGCCGAGCCCGGAACCCGTGCCCCGAACCTGTCCGTGGGTTCCGGGCTCCGGGCTCCTGGCACACCCGTGCGGGTTCCGGGCACGTTCACGGGTTCCGGGCACGGCTCCGGGGCCGAGCGCGACCCGCACGACTCCGGCCCCGGGCGAGGAGCCCGGGGCCGGAGTCGTGTGTCGGGGACCGCCGATCAGTTCCGGAAGGGTTCCTCCAGAAGCGAGTTCAGCAGCCCGCCGGTCTGCTCGGCCGCGTCCCTGGCGGCCTCACCGGACGCCGCCAGGATCGCCTCGGCGAGGGCCTCCGAGCCCAGGCGCAGGGCGCGCGGGTCCAGGCGCAGGGCCGCCAGTTCGCCGCTGGCCAGCACCTCCACCTGGACGTGACCGCCGGCCGCCTCGCCCCGGCCCCTGGTCTCGGCGAGGCTCTGCCCCACCTCCTCCATGCGGTTCGTCTGTTCCCAGATCCCCGCGAGGAGGCGGTCCGCCTCCGGGTCGCCGGTCAGCGAGTACGTCTCGCCCGCGGCGTTCGGCGCGCTCTCCCGCTCGCCCGGCCTCATCGGCAGCCCCAGTCGAGACCGGCGGAGCCGCTCGGGACGCCGCCGTTGAAACGCACGCACTTGCCCTTGGCGGGAAGGACGACCGGTCCCGCGTAGTACTCGTGGCTGCGCCGGTCGGTCCTGCTCTGGGCGCCCTGGACGTCGAGCGTGGCCCAGACCGGTGAAGCGGTGCCCACGTTCGCGCTCTTGATGGTGACCGCGCAGCCGTTACCGGTGGCGGCGTTGAAGAGCACGTAGGCCGTCCCGCCGTTGAAGGGCGCCGAGCGCTGCACCGTGTAGCCCGCCCCGCAGACCTGCTCGGGGGTGTGCGGGTTGGTGCGCTGCACCGGGGGCGTCCAGGACGGCTTGGCGGTCGTCGAGAAGGTCGGCCGGACCGTCGGGGCCACCGTGGGGGCGACCGTCGGCCGGACCGTGGGCCGGGTCGTCGGCCGGACCGTGGGCCTCGCGGGCTGCGAGGGGCTCGCGGTCGGCTTGGCGGTCGGCTTGAAGGTCGGAGCGGCGGGCTGCGACGGCTTGGCGGTCGGCTTGGCGGTCGGAGGGACCGGCTGTGACGGCCTGGCGTTCGTCGGCCGCGCCGTCGGAGGAGCCGCCGGGGGAGCTGTCGGGGAGAGGGTGGGCACCGGGGTCGGCGTCACCTGGCCCGTGCTCGGCGTCGGCGTCGGGGGCACCGGCGCCGGGGTGGGCGTCGTGCTGGGCGCCGGCGTGGCGGGAGGGTCGCTCTGCCCCGGGGTGGGGGTGGGGCTCGGCACCGGCGTCGGTGTGACGGTCGGCGCCGCCTCCGGCTCGACGGTCAGCGACGGCACCGGCGTCGGGGTCGTCTGGACGGGTGCCGTGGACGACGCCTCGGCGGTGGGGGTGGCCGGGGCCGTCGCGGGGACGGTCGGCACCGCGGGCGCCGTCGGGGCCGCGGTCAGCGCGCCGGACGGCACGGCGACCGGGGGGCCGGTGTACGAGCCGATGGTCGGCACCGGGGGCGTGGGAGCGTCGCTGGGCAGCTGCAGCGGCCCGACCTCCGCGGCCTCGGGGTCGGGCGTCGTGCCCCAGGGCACGGTGACCTTGCCCACCGGGTCGTCCCCGGGCGCCTGGCCGGGATCGGCCCCCTGCGGCTCCTGCTGCGAGCTGTCCGCCAGGCCGAGGGCGACCTCCGGGACGGCCCCGTTGGAGGAGGCCTGCTCCAGGTCGTTCAGGGCGGTGTAGCGCCCGGCCGCCCACAGTCCGAGCCCGGAGAGCAGGACGATGGCGCCGACGCACACGGCCAGCGCCATGGAGAAGTTCCCGCTCCTCGGCCCCTTCTCGGCGGCGGGCGGGGGTGCCTGGGCCGGGACGCCGGGCACGGGGGACGCGCCCTGGGGAAGCTGCGGAGCACCCCAGACCGACGTCGCAGATGTCGCGGGCCGTCCCGGTGCGGCCGCGCCGGGAGTGGCCTCGTCGGCCGGGACGTCTTCCCCGTGCAGGATCCCCGTGACGTCCGTGCCGTTCCGTGCTTCGGAACCGGAGGCCGCCCGTGCCCCGGTGTCCGAGATCGTGTCCGGCCCGGTGCTCGCCGCGGTGTCCGCCTCGGCACCCGAGACGGTGCCGACGACGCCGGGGAAGGGGACCGGGTCCGGAGCGGTTCCGGCCGGGGAGGCCGCCGCGTCCGCCGCCTCGCGCTCGCCCAGGAGGCGCAGCATGGCGTTCCTGGCGTCCGGCCGCTCCTCGTACCGCCCGGACAGGCAGGAGGCGAGGACGGGCCGCAGCTCCGTGGGCAGGCCGCTCAGGTCCGCCGGGCCCTGCTCCGGCCGTCCGCCGAAGGGCGGCCGTCCGGTCGCCGCGTGGACGACCGTGGCCGCCCAGGCGAACATGTCCGCGGGCGCGCCGTTGAGGGCCAGGGGGTCCTCACGCGGCCGCTCGGGGGCCAGGTAGTCCGGCTCCCACCCGCCGGTGGCGGGGACGAGGCCGATGTCGAAGACCCGCGGGCCGTCGGGGCCGAGGATCACGGTGTCGGGGGTGAGCGCCCCGTGGGCGAGGCCCGCCAGGTGCAGGGCGGTCAGCGCGGTGAGGGTGCCGACGGCGAACCGCTCCAGCGCGTCACCGGCGAGCGGGCCGTGCTCGGCGACCGCCTGCCGCAGGGTGGGACCCTCGACGTGCTCGCGGACGACGTACGGGGAGTCGTCGAACCAGCCCACCTCCAGCAGCCTGGCGGTGTGCGCTCCGGACGCCCGCTTGGCCGCGTTCAGCGTGGTCGTGATCTGTTCCCGGGCCTGCGCGTCGGCGTCCGGCCGGGGAGGGAGGAGGCGGATGACGCGAACGGTCTCGTCATCGAGGAGATGTCCCAGGTAGACGGTGTGCCCGGGGGCCGGGTCGAGCCGGCCGACCAGGGCGTACACCCCGATACGATTGGGATCTTCGGCCAGTAATGGGTACAAATACCCCATTGGATTCCTTCCAGCGCAGCTGTCAATAAAGCCGCTTAAGGCTATTTGAGTCCCATCCAACCAAACCTGGCGGGGTAGAGCGGGTTTTTAATACGTTTGTCATGTTTGATTCTCTGGTGTGCCGGGCCGCCAGCCCCGGCGACGGCCCATCGGCACGGCGATGCCGGCCGCGGTGACCAGAACGCCCGCGGCGAGCGCGCTCAGCGCGAGCCACAGAGCGCGCGAGACGGCGACGGGATCCCGGACGGGAGCGGGCCGCACCGCGTCCGCGGGCAGCGGGGCCGCCTCGCGCGGCGCGAGCGCCACCTGCTCGGACGGCAGGATCGCCGAGACCGCCAGCAGCGGGTTCACCATCCCCGCGCCGGTGCCCGTCCCGGTGCCGCCGTCCGCGGTCAGCTCGATGCGCCGCCGGATCCGCACGTTGTCCAGCTGCGGGTGGCGGGCGCGCACCAGCGCGGCCACCCCGGCCACGTACGGCGCGGCGAAGCTGGTGCCCTCCAGGTCCTCGCGGTAGCTCCGCCCGGCCCAGGTGCTCGTGACCCCCCGGCCCGGGGCCAGGACGGTGACCGGGGTGACCGCGTTCGAGGAGTCGGCCCTGGCCCCGTCGGGACCGGCCGCCCCGACCGAGATGACCCCCTCGTAGGCGGCCGGGTAGGCGGGCGCCGGGGTGCCGTCCTCCTTCTGCACGTTGCCGGCCGCGGCCACCACGACCGCGTCCCTGGCCAGGGCGTAGGCGACCGCGTTGCGCAGGTCGGCCTGGTCGCTCGCCTGCACCGAGACGTTGATCACGTCGGCGCCGAGCTCGGTGGCCCGCACGATGGCCGCGGCCAGCCTGCCCACGTCCCCGGTGCCGTCGGAGGTCTGCTTGACGGAGATCAGCCTCGCCTGCGGCGCGACCCCGGTGAACGGCACCCCCTTCATCTCCGCCGCCCCGATGATGCCCGCCACCGCCGTGCCGTGGCCGAGGCAGTCGCGGACCCCGGTGGCGGTCAGGTCGACCGAGCGGATCCTCCTCAGCTGGGGATGCCGGGCCTCCACCCCGCTGTCGACGACCGCGACGGTCACCCCGGCCCCCTTGGTCAGCTCCCACACCTCGGAGAGGCTGAGCCGGCGCTGGGCCCAGGACTCGGAGATGCTGGTCGTACCGCGCCTGGGAGTGCATTTCTCCGGCGCCGATCCCGCACCGCGCGCCGAGGCCGTGACCGTCGCTCCCGCGGTGGCCGCAGCCGCCGTCGCCGTCCCGACCGTCGCCCTCACGGCCGTCACCGTCCCGGCCACGGCCGGAGGGGCCGCGACCGCCACCAGCGCCAGCACCGTGGCGAGCATCCGACCGATCACGAAGAGCCCCCAGAACGACACGGCCCCTGAGCGCGACGGCCCCCTGACCGAGGCGCTCCGGAGCGCACAGGCCCCGGAAACAGGTGATACCGGGCAGCACCCTACTCAGCCCGGTGCCTTCCGTCACGGCGCGGCGGGATTTCCGGGCCGGGGACGCGATCGCGCGGCCATAAGCTGCGTGGGCGGGTGAGCCGGGCAGGCACCGGCGGAGCCCGCCCATGTTCCGACGCGAGACCAGGAGCAGTTGTGAGCCAGTACCCATGGGGTGAGGCGACCGCGACCGGCATCGGTTCGCATCCGGGCGAGGACCACGCCGAGGCCGTCAGGGTCGTCCTCGGCGAGTCGCCCGCGCTGCCGTACCTGCCGGAGCTGCCCGCCCGCGGCGTGGGCGCCGACATGATCGGGCGCACCGCGTCCCTCCTGCTGGAGATGCCGGTGGAGGTGCAGCCGTCGGGCTGGCGGTTCGCCGACCGGCCCGGACGCGACGCCAAGCGCGCCCGCGACCACCTGATCCGCGACCTCGACGGGCTGGAGGAGGTCGTCCAGGGGTACGAGGGTCCCTTCAAGATCCAGGCGTGCGGGCCGTGGACGCTGGCGGGCGCGATCGAGCTGCGGTACGGCGACAAGACCCTCGCCGACCCCGGGGCCGTGCGCGACCTGGTGGCGTCCCTGGCCGAGGGGCTCGCCGCGCACGTCGCCGAGGTGCGCCGCCGGGTGCCCGGCGCGTCGGAGATCGTGCTCCAGCTCGACGAGCCGGGGCTGCCCGGCGTGCTGGCGGGCACGGTCCCGACCGCCTCGGGCTTCGGGCGGCTGGCCGCCGTCGACCGGCAGGTCGTCGCCGAACGGCTGCGGGCGGTGTTCCCGCCGGACGTGTTCACGGTGGTGCACTGCTGCGCCCCGCGCGTGCCCTTCGGCGTGCTGCGCGCCGCGGGCGTCCGGGGCGTGTCGCTCGACGCCCGCCTGCTGAACAGGCGCGAGGAGGACGCGATCGGCGAGGCCGTCGAGGCGGGCACGGCCCTGTTCCTCGGCGTCGTGCCGGGCGTGGACTCCGTGATCGCCGACGCCGGTGCGGTGGCCGCGCCCGCGAAGGAGCTCTGGCGCCGGCTCGGCTTCCCCTCCGCGACCCTGGCCTCGCAGGTCGTGCTCACCCCCGCCTGCGGCCTGGCCGGGGCCTCGCCGGCCTACGCCAGGGCGGCCCTGGCCGCCTGCCGCCGGGCCGCCCTGGTGCTGCGGGACGACCCCGGCGAGTGAGCCCGGGGACGGCGGCGCGCCGGAGCCGACGCGCCGGTGACGTGGCACCGGCGGCGCACCGGCGGTGCCCGGTGAAGGTGACACGGCACCGGTGACGCGGTGGAAGTGACGCCGTACCGGTGACGCATCGGCGGTGACCCGATGGTGACGCGGTGGAGGTGACCCCGGCACCGGTGACGCGGTGGAGGTGACCCGGTATGGGCGGCCCGGTGCCGGTGACGTGGCGCCGGCGGCCGGTCGCCCGAGCCGGTTGTCGGTGTCCGGCGATAACGTTTGCCCTGGGCGACGACGAGGGGAGGGCCCGGCGATGGGAGCTGAGGTCGAGGGTGTGCCGGTGGCCGCGCTGGAGCGGCACGCGGAGCTGAGCGAGCTGGCCGAGGAGGCCAACTGGCGCTACCACGTGCTCGACGCGCCCACCGTGAGCGACGCCCAGTACGACCTGTGGATGCGCGAGCTGCGTGCCCTGGAGGAGGAGCACCCCACCCTGCGCACGCCCGACTCGCCCACCCAGAAGGTCGGCGCGCCGATCTCCAGCGACTTCACCCCGGTCGAGCACCTGCAGCGGATGGAGAGCCTCGACAACGCCTTCAACGCCGACGACCTGGCCTCCTGGCGGGCCAGGGCCGAGCGGCTGGCCGAGCGCGACCCCGCCCCGTACCTGTGCGAGCTGAAGATCGACGGCCTGGCGATCGCGCTGCTCTACCGCAAGGGCCGCCTGACCCGGGGGGCGACCCGGGGCGACGGCCGCGTCGGGGACGACGTGACGGCCAACGTCCGCACGATCACCGGCATCCCGCACCGCCTGACCGGCGACGACGTCCCCGACCTGGTGGAGGTCCGGGGCGAGGTCTACATGCCGGTCGAGGAGTTCACCAAGCTCAACGAGCACCTGGTCGAGGCGGGCAAGGCCCCGTTCGCCAACCCGCGCAACTCCGCGGCCGGCTCGCTCCGCCAGAAGGACCCGCGCGTCACCGCGCAGCGCCCGCTGCGCATGATCGTCCACGGGGTCGGCAGGTGGGAGGGCACGGCCCTGCCCCCCACCCAGTCGGAGATCTACCGGCGGCTCGCCGGGTTCGGCCTGCCGGTCAGCGATCTGTACCGGGTCGTCGACGACCTCGGCGGCATCGAGGAGTTCATCGAGTTCTACCGCGAGCACCGGCACGACCCGGCCTACGAGATCGACGGCGTCGTGGTCAAGGTCGACCGCGTCGAGCTCCAGCGCAACCTGGGCTCCACCAGCCGGGCCCCCCGCTGGGCGATCGCCTACAAGTACCCGCCGGAGGAGGTCAACACGAAACTCCTCGACATCCAGGTCGGGGTGGGCCGCACCGGCCGGATCACGCCGTACGGGGTGATGGAGCCGATCGTCGTGGCCGGGTCCAGGGTCGAGCGGGCCACCCTGCACAACGGCTCGGAGGTCGCGCGCAAGGGCGTGCTGATCGGCGACACCGTGGTGCTGCGCAAGGCCGGTGACGTCATCCCCGAGATCACCGGCCCGGTGACCGGCCTGCGCGACGGCAGCGAGCGGGCGTTCACGATGCCGGAGCGCTGCCCGGAGTGCGGCACCGGGCTGGCCTACGAGAAGGAGGGCGACGCCGACCTGCGCTGCCCCAACACCAGGGCGTGCCCGGCGCAGCTCCGCGAGCGCATCTTCTTCGCCGCCGGTCGCAAGGCCCTCGACATCGAGGGGCTGGGCTACGTGGCGGCCACCGCGCTGACCCAGCCGCTGCCGCCGCAGCAGCCGCCGGTCCGCACCGAGGCCGACCTGTTCGACCTGACGATGGAGCAGCTGCTGCCGATCCGGTCGGTGGTCCGCGACCTGGACACCGGCCTGCCCAGGACCGACCCGGAGACCGGTGAGCAGAAGGTCGTCACCTTCTTCGCCAACCAGAGCGGCGAGCCCAGCAGGAACGCCGAGAAGATGCTCCAGGAGCTGGAGAACGCCAAGGACCGGCCGGTCTGGCGGGTGCTCGTGGCGCTCTCCATCCGGCACGTCGGCCCCCCGACGGCCCAGGCGATCGCCGCGGAGTTCCGCTCGATCCCGGCGATCGCGGCGGCCTCGGAGGAGGAGCTCGCCGCCGTCGAGGGCGTCGGCCCGCGGGTGGCCGCGGCGATCCGTGACTGGTTCGAGGTCGACTGGCACCGGGAGATCGTCGACCGGTGGGCGGCGGCCGGGGTCCGGATGGCCGACGATCCCCCGGCCGAGCAGCTCCCGCAGACCCTGGCCGGGCTCACCTTCGTGGTGACCGGCACGCTGGCCGCCTTCACCCGCGACGAGGCCGGCGTGGCCCTGACCTCGCGCGGGGGCAGGGTCTCGGGCTCGGTGTCGAAGAAGACCTCGTTCGTGATCGCGGGGGAGAACGCCGGGTCCAAGCTCGACAAGGCGATCAAGCTCGGTGTGCCCGTCCTCGGCGAGGAGGGGCTGGGGGTGCTCCTGGCCGAGGGGCCGGAGGCGGCGTCCGCCATGACCGTCAAGCCCGAGGAATAGCCGGGGCTCCCGTGCCGGGTGATGAAAACGTGCGAATTCTCCGTGACGGAACGTGCGCAATCGGTTTCGCGAAGTGGCCCATAGGCCGTACTCTCCCATAGTGAACTAATGGGGGTTTTGTTACTCATGGCCGACCCGACCGATACCCGCGACACCGGACCGCGACCGGGATCGCCCCTGTGGGCCTATCTCGGTGCCGTCACCGCCGTCGGGTTCACCGTGCTCGTCGTGTCCCAGCTGCGCCTGGACGCGGTCGACGCGGCGACGCTGGTCCGCAGCCCGGTGTTCTGGATGCTCGCGGTCCTGATCGTTCTGGGCGAGCTGCGCCCGGTGGTGCTGTCGTCGTCGATGACGGTGGGCGGCACCTATCCGTCGACGATGTTCACCTTCGCCGCCCTGCTGCACTACGGCCTGCCGGTCGCCGCGCTGCTGCAGGCGGTCGCGATCGTGGTCAACGGGGTGGTGACCCGCAAGGCGTGGCACCGGGTCATGTTCAACATCGCCCAGGTGACGCTGGCCTGCAGCGCGGCCGGGCTGGTGCTGGGGGTCTTCGGCGACCTGCCCGTCATCGGGGGCTCGGGGGTGCCCGACGGCTCGGACCTGCTGGTGATCGGGGCGGCCGGGCTCGCGTACTTCACGGTGCGGGCGCTGCTGGTCTCCGGCGCGGTGGCGCTGCACGAGCGCAGGTCGATCCACCGGGTGATCCGGACCACCATCGGCCACCAGAGTCTGGTGTACGCGGGACTGCTCGGCCTGGCCCCGCTCGTGGTGGTGGTGATGAACCACTCACCGGCCATGGTGCCGCTGTTCCTGGCCCCGATGGTGGCGGTCTACTTCACGGCCACGATGTCGGTGCGCCGCGACCACCAGGCGATGCACGACGGGCTGACCGGCCTGCCCAACCGCAAGATGCTCGTGCTCAGCACCGAGGAGGCGCTGGCCGAGGCGCGGGACGGCGAACGGGTCGGCCTGTTCCTGCTCGACCTCGACCGGTTCAAGGAGATCAACGACACGCTCGGGCACCCGGTCGGCGACCGGCTGCTGCAGACGGTGGCGCACCGGCTCACCCACAGCGTCCGTCCCGGCGACGTGGTGGCCCGGCTCGGCGGCGACGAGTTCGCCGTCCTGCTGCCCTCGGTCAGGGACGCCGCGGCGGCCAGGGAGGTGGCGGCCCGCCTGCGGGTGGCGATCACCGAGCCGGTCCGGCTGGAGGGCATGAGCTTCGACCTGGACGCCTCGTTCGGCATCGCCCTCTACCCCGACCACGCGCCGGACTTCGAGATGCTGCTGCAGCGCTCGGACGTGGCGATGTACCTGGCCAAGGAGGGCCGGACCGGGGTCGAGATCTACGCCGCCGACAAGGACCGCAACAGCCCCGAGCGGCTCACCCTGCTGGGCGACCTGCGCAGGGCCATCGACCGCTCCGAGCTGCGGCTGCACTACCAGCCCAAGCTCGACCTGGCCGGGGGGCAGGTGCGGGGCGTGGAGGCGCTGCTGCGCTGGCGCCACCCCGAGCGGGGCATGATCCCCCCGGACGAGTTCGTGCCGATGGCCGAGCAGTCGTACCTGATGCGCCACCTCACCGGGTACGTCATCGACGCGGCCCTGGAGCAGGCCGCGCACTGGTGGCACACCGGGCTGCACGAGCAGATCTCGGTCAACGTCTCGGCCCGCGACCTGCTGGACTCGGCCCTGTCCGACCAGCTGGGGGCGGGGCTGGCGCGCTACCGGCTGCCGCCCAAGGCGATCCAGCTGGAGGTCACCGAGCGCATCCTGATGACCGACCAGGCCTACACCGCCGACGCCGTCCGGGCCCTGGCGTCGCTGGGCGTGCCGCTCGCGCTGGACGACTTCGGCACGGGCTACTCCTCCCTGGTGCGCCTGCAGCGCCTGCCGGTCGCCGAGGTGAAGATCGACTCCTCGTTCGTCCGCCGTATCGCCGAGTCCAAGGACGACGAGCGGATCGTCCGCTCCATCGTCGACCTGGTCCGCTCCCTGGGGCTGCGCTCGGTCGCCGAGGGCGTCGAGTCGGACGAGGTGGCCGAGCGGCTCAAGGCCATGGGCTGCGACCTGGGCCAGGGCTGGCTGTTCGCCGAGCCCATGTCGGCCGCCGACGCGACCGTGTGGCTGCGCGAGCACCGCGCGCTGGCCACGCACGATCTCAGCCTGCTGCGCCGCCACGAGATCCTCGACGCGCAACGGGCCTGAGAGCCGCGGGCACGCCCGCGCGCGCCTTGCCCTTCGCGGCCCATGGCGGTCCTTCGCGGTTCTTCGCGTGCCTCCGCCCGCCTCAGCGGGTCCGGCCAGGTCCGGCCCGGTGAAGGTCACAGGGGGGCCGTACGGGGATCGCGATGTGATCGCGGCGGGGTCAATGAGTCGGGAGCCTCAGGTCGCGAGCCATAGGATGACAGTGTCCAATTGACATTTCAGGAAACGGGTTCAACGACTCATGTCCGCCATAACCCGCGACGAGGTCGCTCACCTCGCCCGGCTCTCCCGGCTGGCGCTGGCCGACGAGGAGCTCGACCACTTCGCCGCCCAGCTCGATGTGATCATCGGTGCGGTCGCCCGCGTCGCCGAGGTGGCGGCCGACGACATCCCACCGTCCTCGCACGCGCTCCCGCTCACCAACGTCTTCCGTCCCGACGAGATCCGGCCCGGCCTGACCCCCGAGGCGGCGCTCGCCGGCGCCCCGGCGGTCGAGGACGGCCGCTTCCGCGTGCCGCGCATCCTCGGGGAGGAAGCATGAGCCTCATCCGCAAGACCGCCGCCGACCTGGGCGCGATGATCGCGAGCGGCGAGGTCTCCGCCGTCGAGGTCGCCCAGGCCCACCTCGACCGGATGGCCGAGGTCGAGCCGAAGATCAACGCCTTCCTGCACATCGACGCCGAGACCACCCTGGAGCAGGCGCGGGCCGTCGACGCCCGCCGCGCCGCCGGTGAGGAGCTCGGCCCGCTGGCCGGAGTGCCGATCGCGCACAAGGACGTCTTCACCACCTCCGACATGCCGACCACGGCCGGATCGAGGATCCTCGAGGGCTGGCGGCCGCCGTACGACGCGACCGTGACCCGGCGCCTGCGCGAGGCCGGGCTGGTGATCCTCGGGAAGACCAACCTGGACGAGTTCGCGATGGGCTCCTCCACCGAGAACTCCGCCTACGGCCCCACGCACAACCCGTGGGACCTGTCGCGCATCCCCGGAGGCTCCTCGGGCGGCTCCTCGGCCTCGGTCGCCGCGTACGAGGCCCCGCTGTCCACCGGCACCGACACCGGCGGCTCGATCCGCCAGCCCGCCGCGGTCACCGGCATCGTGGGCATGAAGCCGACCTACGGCGGCTCGTCCCGCTACGGGCTGATCGCCTTCGCGAGCTCGCTGGACACCCCCGGCCCCTTCGCCCGCACCGTGCTCGACGCGGCCCTGCTGCACGAGGCGTTCTCCGGCCACGACGTCATGGACTCCACCTCCGTCGACGCCCCGGTGCCCTCGGTGGTCGAGGCGGCGCGCAACGGCGACGTGGCGGGCCTGCGCGTCGGCGTGGTCAGGGAGTTCGGCGGCCAGGCCGAGGGCTACCAGCCCGGCGTGCTGGCCCGCTTCCAGGAGAGCGTGGAGCTGCTGGAGTCGCTGGGCGCGAAGGTCGTCGAGGTCTCCTGCCCGTCGTTCACCACCGCCCTGCCGGCGTACTACCTGATCGCCCCCTCGGAGTGCTCGTCCAACCTGGCCCGCTTCGACGCCATGCGCTACGGCCTGCGGGTCGGCGACGACGGCACGCGCAGCGCCGAGGAGGTCATGGCCCTGACCCGGGCCCAGGGCTTCGGCCCCGAGGTCAAGCGCCGGATCATCCTGGGCACGTACGCGCTCTCCAGCGGGTACTACGACGCCTACTACGGCCAGGCGCAGAAGGTCCGCACGCTCATCGCGCGCGACTTCGAGGCCGCCTTCCAGCAGGTGGACGTGCTCATCTCGCCGACGACCCCCACCACGGCGTTCCCGATCGGCGAGCGCGCCGACGACCCCATGGCCATGTACCTGGCCGACCTGTGCACGATCCCGTCCAACCTGGCCGGCAACGCGGCCATCTCGGTGCCGTGCGGCCTGGCCGACGAGGACGGCCTGCCGGTCGGCCTGCAGATCATGGCCCCGGTGCTCGGCGACGACCGCTGCTACCGGGTCGGCGCCGCGGTCGAGCAGGCCCTGCGGGACCGCTGGGGCGGCGACCTGCTGTCCCGGGCCCCGGAGCTGTAGGGGACGGGTTTCGGCACATCGGGATTTTCAGGGCTCGTGGGCCTCGGGACGGCAGGACGCCGGGGGCGTCGAGGACGTCGAGGGCGTCGGGGACATCGAGGCCAGGGGGCGACAGGTGACAGGGAGAACGGCGGCATGATCACTCGGATCGAGATCGACGGGTTCAAGTCCTTCTTGAACTTCGATCTCGATGTGCCGCCCTTTCTCGTGCTGGTCGGCCCGAACGCGAGCGGCAAGTCGAACCTCTTCGACGCGGTCGCGTTCGTGGCCGCCGAGATCGAGGGGGCCGGCGGGCTGTTCGGCGCGACCCGGGGGCTGCCGGGCGACCAGTTCCACCGGGTCGCCCAGGGCTCGGCCGTGCCCGGCTTCGTGGTCTCGGTGGAGGCGATGGTCGCCCCCGAGCCGAGGTCGGTCGTGCCGATCAGGTTCGACGTGGGGGCGGAGATGGTGCTGAAGATCCCCCGGTCCAGCGGGGCCGTCGTCAGCCACGTGGCGCAGCAGATCCCCCCGGAGCTGCTGGAGCTCATGATCGCCGACCCGGACCCGGAGGGCACGCCCCGCCGTACGGTCCGGTCCTGGCGCCGCTACGCGCCCTCGCCCGCGGCGATGCGCCGCCGCTGCCCTGCGGCCGACGCCGGGCCGCTCGCGGCCGACGGCGCGAACCTGGCCGCGGTGCTGGGCCGGATGGCGGGCACCGAGGCGATGACCGACCTCACGGCGGACCTGGCCGGGGTGGTCCCCGACGTCGCCGACCTGGTGCCGCGCACCGACCGGGGCGAGTGCTCCTTCGAGCTGGTCGTCGACGGGCAGGGGACGGTCCCGGCCGCGCTGCTGTCCGACGGCACGCTGCGCGTCCTGGGCCTGCTGACCGCCCTGCACGACCCCGACCACCCGGGCACGCTGCTGGTGGAGGAGATCGAGAGCGGCGTCCACCCCGTCCGCCTGGGCGAGCTGCTCCGCCGGGTGCGCCGGAGGGTCACCGTTCCCGGGGGGCCGGAGCCGCTGCGGCAGGTGATCATCACCAGCCAGTCCCCGGTGGTCGTCGCGGAGGTCTACCGGACCGAGCCGGAGGCGCTGACGTTCCTCGACACCGCGGTCCGCGTCGACCCCGACAACGACCGGGTGTCACGGGTGACGGTGGCCAAGCCGATCCAGCCGGACGGCGAGCCGGGCACGTTCGTCTCGCCCCGGCAGGTCCGCAAGTACCTGGGCGCGGCGGCGTGAGCAGCCGTCCGCTGGTTCCGGGACTCGTCGCCGAGGGGGAGGCCGACGAGGGCTTCCTCGGCATCGTGATCTCCCGGCAGCTGCGCGAGCTCACCTGGATGTCGCCGCACGCCGTCGACGTCGAGGCGACCGAGGTCGTCTCCTGCGACCGGGAGCGCCTGGTCGCCGCGCTGGAGGAGCTCGCGGCCGACTGCCACCTGCTGTTCACGCACGACGAGCAGCGGGAGCGCCGCAGGCGCGACAGCGTCCGCTACCACTCGCACTACCTGGTGCCGGTGATCGGCCTGGGCGAGACCGAGGGCTGGCTGCTGGCGGACCGGGCCGTGTGGGCGGGGCTGGAGGGCAGCGACCTGAGCCTCCTGCCGTCCCGGCCCCGCGAGGTCGACAGGATCGCCGATCCCGCCGGGGTGCTCGCCGCGACCGTCCCCCGGCGCGGCAAGCCGGTGCGCGACTACTTCGAGTACGTAGGACGCAACATCGATCTCGCCGTCCTGGCCCAGGTCCCGGCCTACGCGAACTGGGTGGCCGAGACGAGGAACGCGTTGAAGGGACTCGGCTACCTATGAGGCGGACATCCATGACGCGGGTTTTCGCAACGCACGTTTTCACGACGCAGATCCTCACGGCGCGGGACGCGGGCACGGTGGGCGCGGGCCGGTCCCGGCGCACCGGGCGCTCCGGCGCGCGAGGAACGATCGCTCCGCGGAGCGGAAGAGGAATGGTGAACGACCGATGAGCACCGAGACGTTGATGCCGTACGACGAGGCGCTGGAGCGCTTCGAACCGGTGCTGGGCCTGGAGACGCACGTCGAGCTGGGGACGGCGTCGAAGATGTTCTGCGGCTGCTCGACCACGTTCGGCGCCCCGCCGAACACGCACGTCTGCCCGGTCTGCCTGGCGCTGCCCGGTTCGCTGCCGACGGCCAACGCCGCCGCGATCGAGTCGACGATCCGCATCGGCCTGGCGCTCAACTGCTCCATCGCCGAGTGGTGCCGCTTCGCCCGGAAGAACTACTTCTACCCGGACATGCCGAAGAACTACCAGATCAGCCAGTACGACGAGCCGCTCTGCTTCGACGGGTACCTCGACGTCGAGGTCGACGGCAGGACCGTCAGGGTCGAGATCGAGCGCGTCCACCTGGAGGAGGACACCGGCAAGTCCACCCACGTGGGCGGCGCGACCGGCCGCATCCACGGCGCGGACTACTCGATCGTCGACTACAACCGCGCGGGCATCCCGCTCGTGGAGATCGTCACCAAGCCGATCCCGGGGACCGACCGGCTGGCCCCCGAGGTCGCCCGCGCGTACGGCACCGAGCTGCGCGAGCTGGTGCGCGGGCTCGGCGTCTCGGACGTGCGCATGGAGGAGGGCTCCATGCGGTTCGACGTGAACGTCTCCCTCATGCCGCGCGGCGCCTCGGAGTGGGGGACGCGTACCGAGACCAAGAACGTCAACTCGCTGCGCAGCGTCGAGCGTTCGGTCCGCGGTGAGATCGAGCGCCAGGCCGCGATCCTGGCCTCCGGCGGCCGGATCATCCAGGAGACCCGCCACTTCCACGAGAACACCGGGACCACCACCTCGGGACGGTCCAAGGAGGAGGCGCAGGACTACCGCTACTTCCCCGAGCCCGACCTGGTGCCGATCGCCCCCGACCCGGCGTGGGTCGCCACCCTCAAGGCCGCCCTGCCCGAGCTGCCGAGCGTGCGGCGCAAGCGGCTCCAGCAGGAGTGGGGCGTGTCCGACCTGGACATGGCGGCCATGCACAACGCCGACGCCATCGCGCTGGTCGAGGCGACGGTCGCCGCAGGGGCCCCGCCCGCGGACGCCCGCAAGTGGTGGATGGGCGAGCTGGCCCGTCGCGCCAACGAGTCCGCGGTCCCGCTGAGCGCGCTGCCGATCACCCCGGACCAGATCGCCCGGGTGTGCGCGATGGTCGCCGGGGGTGCGCTGAACGACAAGCTGGCCCGCCAGGTGCTGGAGGGCGTGCTGAACGGCGAGGGCTCCCCGGACGAGGTGGTGGCCGCCCGCGGCCTGCAGATCGTCAACGACGAGGGCGAGCTGATGGAGATCATCGACCGGGTGCTGGCCGAGAACGCCGACGCGGCCGACAAGGTGCGCGGTGGCAAGGTCGCCGCCGTCGGCGCGCTGGTGGGCGGGGTCATGAAGGCCAGCCGCGGCAAGGCCGACGCCGGCCGGGCCCGGGAGCTCATCCTGGAGCGCCTCGGCGTCTCGGGCTGACCTCTCGGGCTGACCTCTCGGGCTGACCGGGGGCCCCGGCTCCGGCCGGGGCTCCTCGACGGTGAAGGGTCCCGCGGGGACCTCTTGCGACGGGTGAAGGGGTTCCGCGCCGGCGGGGCCCCTTTTCCCATGGGTGAGGGGGCCCGTACGCCCGGCGGCCCCTTTTCCGGTGGCGCACGGTCGGCGGATCCCTTTTTCGACGGGCGGGGGTCTCGCACGTCGGCGGGACCCCTTCTCGACGGGGGAGGCCGTCCCGGGCGTCCGTCTCGGGTGGGTGAGGCCCGGACGGCACGGATTGCCCGGATGAACGCGGCCCTCCCGGATGGACACGGCCCACCCGGATGAACGCGGTTGAAAAGCGCGGTACCCCGATGACTTTTATGTGGTAATTCGCATTTCTGGAGTTCAGGGGCTATTGACGGAATTCGTGATTACTTGCACAGTGATCACGGCACTCTCGCCATTCACTCCGGTATGACCTGACCTCACGATCGGAAGAATGCACATGAGAAGTTTCCTGGCCTCCGCGGCCATGGCGCTGGTGGCGTTCGCGGGGACGGCCGCCATGGCGGTTCCCGCCTCCGCGACCCCCGTGACCGGCGGTTCCGCCCTGTCCGCGGTCCCGGGGATAGACGCCGTGATCATCGCCGACGGGGTACGCCTGAGGTCGACCCCGGGCGGCTCCAAGGTCATCGGCTATCTCTACTACGGCGATTACGGCCAGGTCGGTACGAGCTCGACGAACGGCTGGTGCTATTTCCGGCTGGGCGGGCGATCGGCCTCCGGATTGCCCGCGGGCACCGCGGGATGGGTCTCGTGCAGCTATCTGGCGAGGGAGGACGGCCTCGGGTACGACGGGCCGGCCGTCGACACCCTGGCGGGGTGAACCCGGCACCCCGAACCCGGAACCCGAGCCCGGACCCCGCGCTCAGCACCCTGAGCCCGGACCCTGAGCCCGGACCCCGGACCCCGTGCCCGGCACTCAGGCTCCGGCACCCCGGGAAAGGACCCGGCCGCCCGGCTCCCCACGGCCGGGCGGCCGTGACCCGCTCCCGCGGGTCCTTTCTCGATCGGGCCCCTTCACGATCGGGTCCTCCCCTCGCCCCTTCCCCGATCGGCCTCGCCGCGGGCCGGGCCCCGCTCCTTGCCCCCGCCGACCCGCTGTGGAACAGACCACCGGCCCCGGGCCGGGCGTCATCCCTCCAGGAGCTTGAGGCCGATGACGCCGAGCAGGATGAGCGCCAGGCAGGCCAGCCGGGCCGGTGCCGCGCTCTCGCCCAGGGCGACGATGCCCGCGACCGCGACCCCGAGCGCGCCGAGCCCGACCCAGACGGCGTACGCGGTGCCCATGGGAAGGGTCTTGAGGGCGAAGGTCAGGATGACGAAGCTCAGGGCCGCCGTCGTCACCCCGACGACCGTCGGCCAGAGCCGGGTGAAGCCGTCCGAGCGTTCGAGCGCGGTGGCCCAGACGATCTCCAGCATGGCCGCGAGGACGAGCAGGAACCAGGCCATGACGGTCAGGCCGTGGTGCCCGCGTCGACGACGACGGCTGTACCGGTGATGTTCCTGCCGCCCTCGCCCGCCAGGTGGGCGACGGTGGCGGCGATGTCGGCCGGGTCGCAGTAGCGGCCCAGCGCGGAGAAACGCCGTTCCTCCTCGGCCTCCTCGCCGTCGGCCGGATTCATCTCGGTGTCGGTCGATCCGGGATGGACGAGGTTGGCCGTGATGCCGCGCGGCCCCAGGTCCCTGGCCAGCCCCTTGGTCAGGCCGGTCAGCGCGGACTTGCTCATCGCGTACAGGGTCCAGCCCGGGTACGGCACGCGCTCGGCGAGGCTGCTGCCGATGCAGATGATCCGTCCCCCCTCCCTCATGTGCCGGGCGGCGGCCTGGGCCAGCACGAACGAGGCGCGGGCGTGGATCGCCAGGGTGGCGTCCACCTCGGCGAGCGTCACCTCCTCCAGCGGCCCGTACGGGGCGATGCCCGCGTTGCTCACCAGGACGTCGATCCGCCCGAACTCGGCGACCGTGCGCTCGACCGCCGCGACCAGCGCGCCGGCGTCGGCGGCCTCGGCCTCCAGGGCCAGGCCGCGGGTGCCGGCGGCCTCGATCTGTGTGACGACCGCCGCGGCCCGCTCCGCCGAGCGCGCGTACGTGATGACGACGTCGGCGCCTTCGGAGGCCAGGCGAACGGCGACGGCGGCGCCGATCCCGCGGCTCCCCCCGGTGACGAGCGCGACCCTGCGTGTCATGTCTTCTCCTCATGCGGAACGGATTCCGCTTGACCATAAAGCGGAATGTGTTCCGTTTGCAAGCCCGTCGAGCGCCCCTGACCGTTTAACCTGTGACCGTGGACGCCGTCACGAACCCACGCCCCGAGCGGATGGACGCGGCGCGCAACCGGATGAAGATCCTTGCCGCCGCGGCCGACATCGTCGCCGCCCGTGGCGTCGAGGGGCTGGCGATGGCCGAGGTGGCCGCCGCGGCGGGCGTCGGCGTCGGCACCCTGTACCGCCGGTTCGGTGACCGCTCGGGGCTGGCGTACGCGCTCATCGACGAGCGGGAGCGCGAGTTCCAGGCGGCGTTCATCGAGGGGCCGCCGCCGCTCGGGCCGGGCGCCGACGCGCCCGCCCGGATCCGTGCCTTCCTGCACGCCCTCGTCGACAGGACCGTGGAGCAGCTGGACCTGCTGCTCATGGCCGAGACGGCGTCCCCGCTGGCCCGTTTCGGCGGTGCCTACGACGCCTACCACGCCCACCTGTCGCTGCTCGTCACGCGGGCCAGGCCCGGAGCCGACGCCCCCGTCCTGGCCGACGCGCTGCTGGCGCCGCTGGCCGCCCCGCTGCTCGCGCACCGGCTGCGCGGGAGCCGGCCGGTGACGCCCGAGCGCGTCAAGGCGGCGCTGGACGACCTGCTGGCCACGTTCAGGGCCTGAGCGCCCGGCGTCCGCCCGGCCGAGGTCCGCCCGGCCCGAGGGCGGAGGGCCGAGGTCAGACGGCCGAGGGCGAGGGGTCAGGCGGTGCGCCGGGCGACCGCCTTCCTGATCAGGGGCGTCAGCAGCGCCAGGAGCGCCACGACGAGCAGCGTCGCCGCGATCGGGCTCCTGACCAGCACCGTCACGTCACCCGCGCCGATGGCCAGGGCCCGGCGGAGCTGGATCTCGGCCATCGGGCCCAGGATCAGGCCGATCACCGCGGGGGCGACGGGCAGGCCGAAGCGGCGCATCGCGAAGCCGAGCAGGCCCAGCAGGTAGAGGATGACCAGCTCCACCCAGGAGGAGTTCAGCGCGTAGACGCCGAGCGCCGCGAACAGCACGATCCCCGAGTACAGGTACGGCCGGGGGATGTGCAGCACCCTGGCCCAGAGCGGGGCCAGCGGCAGGTTGAGCACCAGCAGCATGGTGTTGCCCACGAACAACGACGCGATCATGCCCCAGACCAGCGCCGGGTTGTGGTCGAACAGCTGGGGACCCGGCTGCAGGCCGTACTGCTGGAAGGCCGCCAGCAGGATCGCGGCCGTCGCCGAGGTGGGAAGGCCCAGGGTGAGCAGCGGGACCAGCGTGCCGGCCGCCGAGGCGTTGTTGGCGGCCTCGGGACCGGCGACCCCCTCGATCGCGCCGTTGCCGTACTCCTCGCGGGCGACCCCGCGGGCCAGCCGCTTCTCGATCGAGTACGACAGGAACGTGGGGATCTCCGCGCCTCCGCCGGGCAGCGCGCCGAACGGGAAACCCAGCGCGGTGCCGCGCAGCCACGGCCGCCAGGAACGCGACCAGTCCGAGCGGCCGAGGAACGCCCGGCCGACCGGGATCACCTCCGGCGGGCCGTGCCGCAGCCGGGAGGCGACGTAGAGCACCTCGCCCATCGCGAACAGGCCGACCGCGACGATCACCACGTCGATGCCGTCGAGCAGCTGGGGCACCCCCAGGGTGAGCCGGGCCTGCCCGGTCTGCTGGTCGATGCCGACCAGCCCGATGACCAGGCCGAGCCCGAGCGAGGCCAGCCCCCGTACGACCGAGCGGGACAATACCGACGAGACGGCGGTGAAGGCGAGCACGGCCAGCGCGAAGTAGTCCTCCGGGCCGAAGGAGATCGCGAAGTCCACCACCAGGGGCGCCGCCAGGACCAGCAGCGCCGTGGCGATGGTGCCCGCGACGAACGAGCCGATCGCGGCGGTCGCGAGCGCCTGCGCGGCCCGGCCGCGCCTGGCCATCTTGTTGCCCTCCAGCGCGGTGATCATCGACGAGCTCTCACCGGGCGTGTTGAGCAGGATCGAGGTGGTCGACCCGCCGTACATGCCGCCGTAGTAGATGCCCGCGAACATGATGAACGCGCTGGCCGGGGGGACGGTGAAGGTGATCGGCAGCAGCAGCGCCACGGTCATGGCCGGGCCGATGCCGGGCAGCACGCCCACCAGCGTGCCCAGCGTGACGCCCGCCAGCGCGTACAGCAGGTTGACCGGGGACAGGGCGGTGGCGAAGCCCTCCATCAGCAACCGGAACGATTCCACTAGATCACCCCGGAGAGCAGCCCGGCCGGCAGCGTCACGCCCAGGCCCTTGACGAAGGCCAGGTAGGTGGCCGTGGACAGCAGGATCGCGATCACCGCCGCGCGCGGCCGGTGGGCGGCGCCCAGCGTGACCGACAGGCCGAAGAACAGCAGCGCGCCCGCGATGATCCAGCCCAGCAGGTCGAGCAGCCCGGCGAAGGCCAGGAAGATCACGCTGACCAGCGCGACCGTGCGCCAGTCGGCCCGCACACCGGTGTCGGCGTCCTCGGCCTCCTCGGGGTCGCCGTGCCCGCCCCTGAGCACGTCGATCACGTAGCACAGCCCGGTCAGCAGCATCGCCCCGCCGACCAGGACCGGGAAGAACCGCGGCCCCGGCCCGAGCGCGGCGCCCGCGGTGCCCACGTCGGCGGTACCGACGATCACGAACGTGCCCAGCGCGAGCACCAGCGCCGCCAGCCCCAGCTCGGGCCGCCGCCACGACCGGCCGGGGCCGGGGCCGGGGCCGGGGCCGGTGGACGGGTCCTCGACGGGGGACATCAGGAGACGAGACCCATCTCCGCGATGACCGCCTTGACCCTGGCCTGCTCCGCGGTGAGGAAGTCGGCGAACGGCTTACCGGTCTGGAAGACGTCCGTCCAGCCGTTCTTGGTGACCGCGTCCTTCCAGGCCGGTGAGGCGTGCATCTTCGTGACCAGGTCGGTGAGCCTCTTCGTGGCCTCGGCGTCCAGCCCGCCGGGCGCGACGAACCCGCGCCAGTTGGCCAGTTGCACGTCCAGGCCGCCCTCGACGAGGGTGGGGGCGTCCACGTTGCCGAGCCGCGCGGGCGAGCTGACGCCGAGCGCGCGCAGCTTGCCCGACTTCACGTGCTCGGCGAACTCGCCGATGCCGGAGATCCCCACGGCCACCTTCTCGCCGAGCAGCGCGTTCAGCGCCTCCCCGCCACCGGAGTGGGCGATGTAGTTGACCCGCTTGGGGTCGATGCCCGCGGCCTTGGCCATCAGACCGGCCACGATGTGGTCGGTGCCCCCCGCGGAACCGCCCGCGACGGCGACCTTCGCGGGGTCGGCCTTCCACGCCGCCACCAGGTCGGCCAGCGTCTTGTACGGCGACGCCGCGGGGACCACGACGATCTCGTACTCCTCGGTCAGCTTGGCGATGGGCGTGGTGTCGGCCAGGGTGACCTTCGACCTGTTCTGCTCCACCGCGCCGACCATCACCAGGCCCATGGTCATCAGCAGGTCGCCGTTGCCCTTCTCGCCCGCGAGCTGGGCGAGACCGATGGTGCCGCCCGCGCCGGGCACGTTGTACACCTCGACCTTGCGGGAGGGCTCGGCGGCCTTCAGCGCCTCCGCGGCCACGCGGGAGGTCTGGTCCCAGCCGCCTCCCGGGGCGGCCGGGGCCATGATTCTCAGCGCGCTCACGCCCGAGCCCTCACCCGAACCGCAGGCGGTGAGGGCGGCGAGGGACACCACCGCGAGGGCGGCCAGCCTCCGAAGACGCATTGCAACTCCCAACAACGTAAGTACAGCGTGGTGAGGATGGTGGGCCCCGTCGCCTCCCGTGTCGATCCTTTGCGTGTTTGCCGTCGTATCGGTCATATTGGTCACACCCCCCGCGATCCCGCCGTTACCTCGGGCTGCTTTCATCGAGACCCCTGACCTGGGAGTCATCTCGTGCGACGCCTGCTGAACGCCTCGCTCGGCACCCAGCTCTTCGTCCTGCAGACGGTGATCGTCGTCCTCGCGGTCGGCGGTACGGCCGGTGTCTGGATGGAGCACACCCGCGGCCTGCTGGACCGGCAGTACCAGCAGCGCGCGCTGGCGATCGCCGAGTCGGTGGCCGGACTGCCCCAGGTGCGGGAGGCGTTCACCAGGGCCCGGCCCGAGCTGAGCCTGCAGCCGATCGCGGTCGGCGTGCAGGCGGCCACCGGCGCGGACTACGTGGTGATCGCCAACCGCGAGCAGATCCGCTACGCCCACCCCAACACGGCCCTGATCGGCAAGAGGCTCTCCACCGACGGCTCGGAGGTGCTGACCGGCGGGCACACCTGGACCGGCGTGCAGACCGGCACCCTGGGCCGCTCGGTCCGCGGCAAGGCGCCGATCTTCGACTCCGAGGGCCACGTCATCGGCCTGACCTCGGTCGGCATCCTGGAGGCCACCGTCGCCGACCGGCTCGGCGAGGCGCTCCCGCCGCTGCTGTGGACGGTGCTGGCGGTCCTGGTCGCCGGGTCGGCCGCCACCGCCCTGATCGCGAGAAGGGTCCGCCGCCAGACGTTCGGCCTGGAACCGCGCGAGATCGCCGCCCTGCTCGAACAGCGCGAGGGCGTCCTGCACGGCGTCAAGGAGGGGGTGCTCGCCCTCGACCTCGCCGGCCGGGTGACGCTGGTCAACGACGCGGCCCGCGACCTGCTCGGACTGTCGCAGGACGACGTCGGCCGCAGCCTGCGGGAGATGCCGCTGTCGGACCGGATGCGGGACGTGCTGGACGGCGCGGACCCGGGGGAGGACCGGGTGGTGCTCCACCGCGACCGGGTCCTGGTCCTCAACCGGACCCCGGTGGCGGTCCGCGAACGGCGCAGCGGCTGGGTGGTCACCCTGCGGGACCGGACCGAGCTGGTCCGGCTGACCCGCGAGCTCGACCAGGCCAGCACCACGACCGGTGCGCTGCGCGCGCAGGCCCACGAGTTCGCCAACCGCATGCACACCGTGGTCGGCCTGCTGGAACTGGGCGAGCACGAGACCGCGGTCAGCTACATCACCCAGACCACCGAGGCCTACAGCAGGCACGCCTCCGCGATCCGGGAGAAGGTCGCCGACCCGACGCTGGCGGCGCTGCTGCTGGCCAAGTCGGCCGAGGCGGCCGAGCGGGGCGCCACCCTGACGCTGTCGGAGGACTGCCGGGTGGAGGAGGGCATGCTCGGCGACCCGCACGACGCGGTCCTGGTGGCCGGCAACCTGGTCGCCAACGCCCTGGACGCGCTGCAGGAGAGCGGCGGCACGGTGGAGGTCTCGGTCCGCACCGAGGCGGACGGGCTGCACCTGCGGGTGGGTGACTCCGGCCCCGGCATCACCCCCGACCTGGTCCAGGAGGTGTTCCGCGAGGGCTTCACCACCAAGGCCGCCCTGGCCGGGCCCCGGGGGCTGGGCCTGGCCTTGACCCGTCAGACGTGCGCGCGGCGGGGCGGGTGGGTGCGGGTGCACAACGCCGGTGGCGCCGTCTTCACCGCCTTCCTCCCGGTCCCGCCCGCGGAACGTACGGCCGGGCCGTCCCTGTCGGGTCCATCGGGTCCGTCCTCGGTCGATCCGCCCGCGAAGTCCCCGGCGGCGGACCCGTCCGCGCCGTCCCCGGCGGGCTCGCTCGCGCCGTCCGGGCGGGGGGCGCCGGGATGAGCGGCGGGCGCGGACCGGCGCGGGAGATCCGCGTGCTGGTCGTGGACGACGACTTCATGGTGGCCAGGATCCACGCCGGCTACGTCACCAGGACGCCCGGCTTCACCGTCGCCGGCGTCGTGCACACCGGGCAGGCCGCGATCACGTCGGCCGCGGAGTGCGGGCCCGACCTGGTGCTGCTCGACATCTACCTCCCGGACATGTCGGGACTCGACGTGCTCGGGACGCTCAGGAGTGCCTCGCACCCGGTGGACATCCTGGTGATCACCGCCGCGCGCGACGTGACCACGGTCCGGGCCGCCATGCGCGGCGGCGCGGTCAACTACCTGATCAAACCCTTCACCGCCCGCGCGCTCACCGAGCGTCTCGAACGGTACGCCGAGACCCACCGGCGGCTGGCCGGCCTCGGCGACGAGACCCGCCAGGAGGAGGTCGACCGGCTCTTCGGGGCGGTCAGGGGGGTCCCGCCACCGCTGCCCAAGGGGCTCTCGGTCACCACCTGCGCGCTGGTCGCGTCCGCGCTCAGGAAGAGCGGCACCGACCTGTCCGCGGCCGAGGCCGCGACGGTCACCGGCCTGTCCCGGGTGAGCGCGCGCCGGTACCTGGAGTACCTCTGCACGGCCGGTCAGGCCGAGCTCCGGCCCAGGTACGGGACCGCGGGCCGGCCCGAACACCGATACCGCTGGACGGGCTGATTTGTTATTCCTTTTTAGACGGTGGTCATCCGATGTGGTTTAGGGTTGCCGGAGGTGAATGCTGCGAGGCAGGAGGAGACGGAGGCCGTGCGGAACGCCGGAGCGTCTGTGAACCCGCCGACCGACCCCTTCGAAGGGGTTCCGCTTCCCTCGAACCCCGTCCCGCCGGGCGCCCGCGAGCCACGACTCCCCCCGGCAGGACGACAGCCCGGCCCGTCCAGGAACGGCTCCCGCCTGCCGCCCGGCGTGTCGTCCGACATCTTCGGCCCCACCGGCCTCGGCGGCTCCAGCGGGCCCGGCCGTGGATCACCGGTCATCCCGCCCGCGGCGGACCCCCCGCAGCCCTGGCAGATGCCGCCCCCGCCCGAGCGCCCCTCCCCGCGCGACGAGCCCACGCTGGTCCCCGGCGGTGACGGGGGTTTCCCCCGCCCCGAAGGGTCCCGCTTCGAGGAGCCGCCCCCGCGCAGCCGCAAGGGGCGCAGGATCTTCCTGATCGTCCTCGCCGTCCTGTTCGTCGCCGGGCTCGTGTACGCGGTACCGGCGGTCGTCATGTCCGGCAAGGTGCTGCCGGGCACCACCGTACGGGGCGTCGACATCGGCGGGCTGACCGTGACCGAGGCGGCCGACGAGCTCAGGGAGCGCCTGAGCGCCGTGGCGGCCGAGGAGATGACCCTGCTGGCCGCGGGCAAGCGCTTCGCACTCGACCCCGACAAGGCCGGGCTGGAGTTCGACGTCGTCGCCACCATCAACCAGGCCCCCAGCGGCTTCCCGGGCCCCGGCCAGGTCTGGCGGGCCCTCACCGGCACCACCGAGCTCGACCCCGAGGTCTCCTCCGACCGCGAGACGCTGAACGGCGCCGTGGACGACCTGGCCAGGAAGATCGACCTCAAGGTCCGCGAGGGCTCGGTCACCTTCAAGGGGGTCGAGCCCGTCGTCGTGACGCCCCGGGACGGCCGGGAGCTGGAGCGGGAGGCGGCGGTCGCCGCGATCGAGGACGCCTTCCTCGGCCCGGCGCGGGAGGTCCGCCTCCCGGTCTCGGTGATCAAGCCCAAGGCCTCGGCCGCCGCGGTGAGGAAGGCCGCGGCAGGCGCGTCCGGGGCACTGTCCGGACCGGTCACCCTCACCTCGTCCGGCAGGCAGGTCCTGCTGCCGGTGGAGACCCTCGCGGCGCACCTGTCCTTCGAACCGGACGCCTCCGGCGACATGCGTCCGGTGTTCGACGCCAGGAGCGCCGTCGCCTCGGTGGAGAAGGGGCTCATCGACCCGGCCACGGCCCCCCGCGACCCCACGTTCCGGATCGTCGGGGGAGAACCGAGGCTGGTGCCCGGCCGCAAGGGGAAGGGCATCGACGACGAGCGGCTCGCCACGGACGTGGCGGAGATGGTGCGCCGCGACGGCGAGCGGACGATCCCGGTGGCCCTGACCACCGTCCAGCCCCGGATGTCCGACGCCGAGGCGCGCGGGCTCGGCATCAAGGAGCGGATCAGCCAGTTCACCACCTTCTACGACTGCTGCCCGCCACGTGTCACCAACATCAAGACGATCGCCCGGCTCCTGGACGGCTACCTGGTGAAACCGGGCGAGACCTTCTCGCTCAACGAGATCGTCGGCCGGCGCGACACGGCCCGCGGGTTCGTGCCCGCCCCCATGATCGAGGGGGGCAGGCTGGTCGACTCGGTCGGCGGCGGCATCTCCCAGTTCGCCACCACCATGTACAACGCCGTGTTCTTCGGCGGGCTGGAGGACGTGCAGCACGTGGCGCACGAGTTCTACATCCCCCGCTACCCGGCCGGGCGCGAGTCCACGGTCTCCTGGCCCCAGCCGGACTTCCGCTGGAAGAACGACTCGCCGTACGGGGTGCTGGTGAAGACCGCGGCCGACGACCGGGGGGTCACGGTCGCCTTCTGGAGCACCAAGCGCTACGAGATCGAGTCGATCTCCTCCGAGCGGTACAACGTGACCCCGTTCGAGAACGCCACCGACACCGGCCCCGACTGCATCGAGATGATCGGCCAGCAGGGGTTCACGATCGACGTCTGGCGCATCTTCAAACAGGACGGCAAGGAGATCAAGCGCGTCAAGAAGACGACGATCTACAAGCCCGAGACCAACCTCAGGTGCTCCTAGCGACTGTGTTTATGGCGACGCTGCGCGTCGCGGTGAAGCCGCTTGGATCCGGCTCCTTCCCTCGTCGGGAGGAATCGTTCGTTCCTCACGATTTCTCCCTCCTCGGTCCAGTCGCCGGCGCGGCTTCACAGGTCCGGCGGCTGTGTTGATTGGGCCTGTGAGATCTGTCCATGGCGACGCTGCGCGTCGTGGTGAAGCCGCTTGGATCCGGCTTCATCCCTCGTCGGCGCGGCTTTACGGGTCCGGCGGATGTATTTGTGGCGATGCGCAGCGTCGCCTTGAGGTTGTGAGACCGCGCCGGTGACTGGACCGAGGAGCGAAGGAGCGAAGCGGATGAGCGACGAGGGAAGGAGCCGGCTCTAAGCGGCCTCACCGCGACGCGCCAGCGTCGCCATGAACACAGATAATGCCTCCATGAAGATCTGGGTTCCCTCCAAGGCCGCCGCCGATGTTCTGTGTGATCTGCCCGAGGTGGAGTGCGTCGTCTACGACGGCACGGAGCCGGTGCCGGAGGGGGCGCACGAGGCCGAGGTCTGGATCCCGCCGCTGATGCCGGTGGCGGACCTGCCCGCGCTGCTCGGCCGGATGACCGGGCTGCGGCTGCTGCAGACCGTCACGGCGGGGGTCGACGCCTACCTGCCGCACCTTCCGGAGGGGGTGACGCTCTGCAACGCGCGGGGCGTGCACGACGCGGGCACCGCCGAGTGGGCCGTGGGGGCGATGATCGCGGTGCTCCGGGAGTTCCCGGGGTTCGCGCGGGCGCAGGCGCGGGGCGAGTGGACCTACCACCACACCGGGGTGCTGGCCGACTCCACCGTGCTGATCGTGGGGTACGGCTCGATCGGTGAGGCGCTGGAGCGCAGGCTCGACGGTTTCGAGGTGGACGTGGTCCGGGTGGCCAGGACCGCCCGGCCCGGCGTGCACGGCCTGGACGAGCTGCCCGGGCTGCTGCCCGGCGCCGACGTGGTGGTGCTGCTGGTACCCTCCACGCCCGAGACCACCGGCATGGTGGACGCGGGGTTCCTGGCGGCGATGAAGGACGGGGCCGTCCTGGTGAACGCGGCCAGGGGGCCGGTGGTCGACACCGGCGCGCTCGTGGCCGCGCTGAACGGCGGCCGGATCCTGGCCGCGCTCGACGTCACCGACCCCGAGCCGTTGCCGCCGGACCACCCGCTGTGGACGGCTCCGGGGGTCTTCGTCACCCCGCACGTCGCGGGCAGCAGCCCGGCGTCCGTACGGCGCACGCTGAAGCTCCTCCGCTCCCAGCTGCTGCGTTACCTGGCGGGCGAGCCGCTCAAGAACGTGATCACGGGTTCTTACTGACCGGCAAAGGAATCCTGACCGTGGCTGCCTCGTGACCTGTGCTGCGTACCTTCGTCAGAAGCGGTCTGGTCCCCGCGGTTATCAGATCGGTGACGACTGCGGTGTTGTCGCCCCTCGCGTGAGCCGGACGGCACACACTTGGCCTGTGCCGGTGTGGGCTCCGAGACGTGACGGAGCGCTCGCGCCGGCGGCGTGGGCGCGGCGAGCAAGGGACGCTGCAGAGCGAGAGACACCGAGACGACACCGATGGGCAGACGACATTGATCCGCTGGCGTGACCCCCGGGTACCGCTGACCGCCGCCGCCATCGGCGTGCTGGGGCTCGTTGCCGCGCTTCTAAGCGGGGCCACGGCCGTGGTCGTGGAGGCGGTGGCGGGCGTCGTCAGCGCCGCGGCCGCCGCGGGATCGCTGTTCGCCGCGGCCTCCAGGACGGTCGGCCGGCGCAGGGCGCTGGCCTGGCGCTGGCTGGCGGGCGGCTCGGCCACCTGGCTGGTCGGGGTCGGCGTCCGGCCGATCGCGGACGGCACGCCCTTCGTGGTGACCTTCGCCGACCTGGTGCTGCTCGCCGGTACGGCGATGCTCGCCGTCGGCACCGGCCTGTCGGCGGCCAGGCCCGCCCGCGGGCACGCGCTGCTGCGCGACCTCGCCGACTCCTACGTGTGCGCGGCCTCCATCGTGGTGATCCTGTGGGTGACGCTGGTCGGACCGGCCTCCCGCGGGGCCGGGGACGCCGGGGACATCGCGGTCACGTTCGCCTCGCCCCTGTTCTGCCTGATCCTCGCCTGCGTGGTGGGCCCGGCCGTGGTGCCGGTCCGCCGGTCGGCCTGGCCGGTCGGCCTGGCCGCGCTGGCCGTGCTGGCCGCCGTCGCGGCCTCCGAGACGATCACCGCGCTGGCCCGGGTCGGTGGTGAGACGCCGTCGCTCACCTGGGTCTGGCTGGCCCCGGCCGCCTTCCTCGTGCTGGCCGCGGTCCCGTGGAGCGGGCCCGCGACGCAGTCGTACGATCCCGGCGACGACGAGATGCCGGCCCGTGAGAGCACGTCCTCGCTGATCGCGGCGGTGCCGCTCCTCCTGGTCGCGGTGGCCACCGTCGTGGTGCTGCTGCGGGTGGCCGGTGGCGGCGGGGTCCAGGGGTCGCCGATGGTCCTGTCCCTGGTGTGCGCGTCGATCGTGGCCGTCCTGGTGGGCCGGCTGTTCGTGATGCTGGTGGAGACCGGGCGGCTGCGCAGGCTGGTCCACCAGGGCGAGCGGCAGCTGAACGACCTCGCCGAGAGCACCGGGGACGTGGTCCTGGTCTGCGACCACGAGGGCGTGGTGCACCGGATCGGCGAGGGCGTCGAGATCACCTACGGGTACCGTCCCGCCGACCTGGTCGGAGGGACGATCTTCGACTACATCCATCCCGAGGACGTGCCGGGGATCCGGGCGGCGCTGAGCGTGATGAGCCTGGAGGACGAGCCGTCCGAGGGGCCGGGGGCGTGCATGGTCGCCTGCCGGGTCCGGGCCTCCGACGGCACCTGGCGGCCCGCCGAGTCGGTGGCCACCCGGCACGTGGGCGGGGAGGACCTGCTGCTGGTCACCACCCGCGACGTCAGCGACCAGGAGGCGCTGCGCAACCAGGTCGCTCACCTGACCTTCCACGACGGCATCACCGGCCTGCCCAACCGCGCCTACTTCGAGGAGCGCACCCGGGAGGTGCTGGCCCGTCCCGGCGCGAGCAGCGCGGCCGTGGTCTTCCTGGACCTGGACGGCTTCACCGCGGTGAACGACTCGGTCGGCCACGCCAGCGGCGACTACCTGCTGGGCCAGGCGGCCCGCAGGCTCCGCGCCACCGTACGGGCCGACGACACCCTGGCGCGCTGGGGCGGCGACGAGTTCGCGGTGCTGCTGGAGGGGGCGGCCGACGCCCAGACCGCGGTGGACCTGGCCGAGCGGCTGGTCCGTACGGTCTCCTCGGAGCCGTTCCGGGTGGCCGACCGCGACATCGCGCTGACCGCGAGCGTCGGGGTGGCCTTCGCCGACGACGACGTCCCCTCCGGGGACCTGATCCGCAACGCCGACGTGGCGATGGCCAGGGCCAAGGAGCTCGGCGGGCGCCGGGTCGAGGTGTTCGCCGCGCACATGCACGCCGACGTGGTACGGCGCCTGGAACTGGCCGCCGACCTGCAGCGGGCGCTGCTGGAGAACCAGTTCGCGATCGAGTACCAGCCCGTGGTCGACCTGGCCACCTCGCGGGTCACCGCGGTCGAGGCGCTGGTGCGCTGGTGCCGGGCAGGGGAGTTCGTACCGCCCGAGCAGTTCCTCGGGCCGGCCGAGGACACCGGCCTGATCGTGCCGCTGAGCGAGTGGATCCTGCGCGAGTCCTGCCGGGAGGTGGCCGCCTGGCGCGCCTCGGCCTGGGAGATCGGGCTCTCGCTCAACCTGTCGGCCCGGCAGATCATGGCGCCGCGTTTCGTGGAGACCGTCGAGTCGGCCCTGGGCGAGAGCGGCCTGCCGCCCAGCGCGCTGACCCTGGAGGTCATCGAGGAGATGCTGGTCGAGGACGCCGAGGAGACCATCGTCCGCCTGTCGGAGCTGCGGGCCCTGGGCGTCCGGCTGGCCATCGACGACTTCGGCACCGGGTACGCCTCGCTGGCGTTCCTGCGGCAGCTCCCGGTCGACATGATCAAGATAGATCCGTCCTTCGTGTCCGGGCTCGGCCGGGACGAGACGCTGACCCTGCTGACCCGCACGATCGTGCGGCTCGGGCACGACCTCGGGCTGATCGTGGTGGCCGAGGGCATCGAGCGGCCCGAGCAGCTGGAGCTGCTGCGCGAGATGGGCTGCACCCGGGGCCAGGGGTTCCTGGTGGCGCGCCCGATGGCGGCGCGCGGGGTCGACTCGCTGATGCGCACCAGCCTCTCCAGCCTCGGTTCCCCCGCCTGATGTCATATCTCAGGATCTGAGATACCTGTCCATGGATTTGACGTGGACACACCGGGTCGGCCATGGTGGAGCCATGCAGCTTCACCGTGGGATTCTCGTAGTACTTCGCCGGCGCGCAGGCCGATAGCCGAAGCACTACGACCTGCGCGCCGCCCCAGCTCCGCCGACCAGGTGGAATGGGGCCTTTTTTATGCCATCACGCATGCTCAGCCAGCCACAAGGAACGAGCCGATGACCGAACAGATGACAGGAGCCCAGGCCCTCGTGAGGGCGCTGGAGAACGTCGGGGTCGACACCGTGTTCGGGATCCCCGGCGGCGCGATTCTGCCCGCCTACGATCCGCTCTACGACTCGACCAAGGTCCGGCACGTGCTCGTACGGCACGAGCAGGGCGCCGGGCATGCGGCGCAGGGGTACGCGCAGGCCACCGGCAGGGTCGGGGTGTGCATGGCCACCAGCGGACCCGGCGCGACCAACCTGGTCACCCCGATCGCCGACGCGTACATGGACTCGGTCCCGATGGTCGCGATCACCGGCCAGGTGGCCAGCGCGGCGATCGGCACCGACGCCTTCCAGGAAGCCGACATCTCCGGCATCACCATGCCGATCACGAAGCACAACTTCCTGATCACCGAGGCCGCGGACATCCCCAGGACGATCGTGGAGGCCTTCCACATCGCCTCCACCGGCCGTCCCGGCCCGGTGCTGGTCGACATCGCCAAGGACGCCCTCCAGGCGAAGATGACCTTCCAGTGGCCGGTCGTCATGCAGCTGCCCGGCTACCGCCCGGTGACCCGGCCGCACTCCAAGCAGATCCGCGAGGCCGCCAAGCTGATCGTCGAGGCCAGGCGGCCGGTCCTGTACGTGGGCGGCGGCGTGCACCGGGCCGGGGCGTCGCCGGAGCTGCTGGAGTTCGCCGAGCTGACCGGCATCCCGGTGGTCACCACCCTGATGGCGCGGGGCACCTTCCCCGACAGCCACCCCCAGCACATGGGCATGCCCGGCATGCACGGCTCGGTGTCGGCCGTCGGCGCGCTGCAGAAGTCCGACCTGATCATCGGCCTCGGCGTCCGCTTCGACGACCGCGTCACCGGTGACCTGTCGACCTTCGCCCCGTACGCGAAGGTGGTGCACGCCGACATCGACCCGGCGGAGATCTCCAAGAACCGGCACGCGGACGTCCCGATCGTGGGCGACTGCAAGGAGGTCATCACCGAGCTGATCGCGGCGGTGCGCAACGAGGGCCGCAAGGGCGACTACACCGACTGGTGGACGGCGCTGAACACCTACAAGGCGACCTACCCGCTGGGCTACACCGAGTTCGAGGACGGCTCGCTGGCCCCGCAGTACGTCATGCAGCGGCTGAGCGAGATCGTCGGCCCGGACGCGATCTACACCGCGGGCGTCGGCCAGCACCAGATGTGGGCCGCGCAGTTCATCGGCTACGAGCGGCCCGGCAGGTTCATCAACTCCGGCGGCGCCGGCACGATGGGCTTCTCGCTGCCCGCGGCGATGGGCGCCAAGATGGGCCGTCCGGACACCACGGTCTGGGCCATCGACGGCGACGGCTGCTTCCAGATGACCAACCAGGAGCTCGCCACCTGCACGATCGAGGGCGTGCCGATCAAGGTCGCGATCATCAACAACGGTAACCTGGGCATGGTCCGCCAGTGGCAGACGCTCTTCTACAACCAGCGCTACTCCAACACCGACCTGCAGACGGTGCGCAGGATCCCGGACTTCGTCAAGCTCGCCGAGGCCTACGGGTGCGTGGGCCTGCGCTGTGAGCGGCCCGAGGACGTGGACGAGACGATCCGGAAGGCGATGGAGATCAACGACGTGCCGGTCGTGGTCGACTTCGTGGTGCACCAGGACGCCATGGTGTGGCCGATGGTCGCCGCCGGGACCAGCAACGACGACATCAAGTTCGCGCGCGACATGGCGCCGGTGTGGGACAGCGAGGACGACGCATGAGCAGGCACACGCTCTCGGTGCTGGTGGAGAACAAGCCGGGCGTGCTCGCGCGCGTCGCGTCGCTGTTCAGCCGGCGCGGGTTCAACATCGACTCCCTGGCGGTCGGGCCGACCGAGCACGCGGACATCTCCAGGATGACCATCGTGGTCAACGTCGCCGATCTCCCGCTGGAGCAGGTCACCAAGCAGCTCAACAAGCTCGTCAACGTGTTGAAGATCGTGGAGCTGGACCCGGCGCAGGCGGTGCAGCGCGAGCTGACGCTGATCAAGGTGCGGGCCGACTCGGAGAACCGCTCCAGCGTGCTGGAGCTGGTCAACCTGTTCCGGGCACGCTGCGTCGACGTCTCCTCGGACGCGGTGACCATCGAGGTCACCGGGACGCCGGACAAGCTGCAGGCCTTCATCAAGGTCCTCGAACCGTTCGGCATCAAAGAGCTCGTCCAGTCGGGCATGGTGGCCATCGGCCGCGGAGCCCGTTCCATCACCGACCGTTCTCTCCGGGCCCTGGACCGGACCGCGTAACGCGCGCAGAGAAACCCGAAAGGTTAAGTAAGTGACTGAGATCTTCTACGACGACCAGGCCGACCTGTCGATCATCCAGGGCCGGCACGTCGCCGTCCTGGGGTACGGCAGCCAGGGGCACGCCCACGCGCTCTCGCTGCGCGACTCCGGGGTGGACGTCCGGGTCGGCCTGCCCGAGGGCTCCAAGAGCCGGGAGAAGGCCGAGGCCGACGGCCTGCGCGTGCTCGCTCCCGCGGAGGCCGTCGAAGAGGCCGATCTGACCATGATCCTCGCGCCGGACCACATCCAGCGTCACCTGTACGCCGACCACGTGGCCCCGAACCTGGTCGAGGGCGACGCGCTCTTCTTCGGCCACGGCCTCAACATCCGCTACGGCCTCATCGAGGCGCCCGAGGGCGTGGACGTGGCCATGGTCGCGCCGAAGGGTCCCGGTCACCTCGTGCGCCGCCAGTACACCGCGGGCCGCGGCGTGCCGTGTCTCGTCGCGGTGGAGAAGGACGCCAGCGGCAACGCCCTGGAGCTCGCGCTGTCGTACGCCAAGGGCATCGGCGGCACCCGCGCCGGCGCGCTGCGGACGACCTTCAAGGAGGAGACCGAGACCGACCTGTTCGGTGAGCAGGCCGTGCTCTGCGGCGGCGTGTCCGAGCTGATCAAGGCCGGTTTCGAGACGCTGATCGAGGCGGGCTACCAGCCCGAGGTCGCCTACTTCGAGTGCCTGCACGAGATGAAGCTGATCGTCGACCTGATGTACGAGGGCGGCATCCACAAGATGTACTGGTCGGTCTCGGACACCGCCGAGTACGGCGGCTACTCCCGTGGCCCGCGCGTGGTGACCCCGGAGACCAAGAAGGAGATGCAGCGCATCCTCGCCGAGATCCAGTCCGGCGAGTTCGCCAAGGAGCTCGTCGAGGAGTTCGACGGCGGCCAGAAGAAGTTCACCGCCTACCGCGACGAGCTGGCCGAGCACCCGATCGAGAAGACCGGCGCCAAGCTCCGCCCGATGATGAGCTGGCTGAAGTAGCCGCGCGTCCGGGCGGTCCCGCCCGGACGGCCGAAGGCCCGAGCCCCCGCGACGCGTTCACGTCGCGGGGGCTCGGGCCTTGGCAGGGAGGTTCGGTGCTGGACTCAGCGTTCGGACTCAGTGCTTGGCGAAGTTCTGGGTCCAGTAGATGCCCCGGGGGCTGTTGGCCACGCCCACCCCGAGGTGGGTGTAGGCGCAGTTCATGATGTTGGCGCGGTGGCCGGAGCTGTTCATCCAGGCGGTGACGACATCGGCGGGGGTGCGCTGTCCCATCGCGATGTTCTCCGCCCAGGCGCGCATCGGGCTGAACCCGCTGGCCTTGATGCGGGCGGTCATGTCCCGGCCGTCCTGGGAGGTGTGGCTGAAGTAGTTCTTGGCGGCCATGTCGTCGGAGTGGCCCTGGGCGGCCGACCGCAGCTGCGGGTCGGACACCAGGGGGGCGCAGCCGCCCTTCTGCCGCTCGGCGTTGGTCAGGCGCACGACCTCCTCGGACAGGGAGGAGCCCGGCTGGGGGGCGGGGGAGGTGGTGGTGGGCTTGGGGGTGCTCGTCGGCTTGGCCGTCGGGCTCGCGGTGGGCTTGGCCGTGGGGCTCGCGGTGGGGCTCGCCGTCGGGCTGGTCGTCGGCGTGGGGGTCGGGGTGCTCGGGGAGCAGCCGAACCTGACCGGCCTGGAGCGGCCCACGTTGCCCCGGTAGTCGGTGACGACGGTGTAGTACACGCCGGGGGCGCACTGCAGTCTCACCGTCACCCGGCCGTTGGTGCCGCGCAGGGACGTGCTCTTGACGACGGGGTCGGCGCCGGGGACGGCCCGCTTGATGCGGATGCGGACCAGGGCGGTGTCGTCACAGCCCAGACGCGCGGCCGAGGCCTGGATCCGTCCCGCGGGGGTGAGGCGGGGTTTGGCGGCGTACACGCGGCACTCGGCCTGAGGAGAGGCCGCGGCGTGAGCCGTGGCGATCGGCGTGCTGAGGGCCGCCAGGCTTCCGAGGCAGAGAAGTAGCCCTAGCGGTCTGCGCATGTCGGTTTCCTCCAGTTGGTAGACGCTGGACGGATCCGCATTCTGTCGGTGACAGAACAGTCTTGTCAGCAAATTCCCGACATTAATCTGCGTCGCGGGTAAACCAGAGTGATCGCAGAGGCGTCTGTGGCCGGTGTTCCGGGGGCCGGATCGGGCCGTCGTTATGGTCGGTGGCATCGTTTCGTGACCTGGTTGAGCTGGACATCGGCGGCATCGAACGTTCCAGGCGGCCACCGTGGCGGATCATGGATCCGGCGCCGCGGCACCGCGGAAAAAAAGATGGGACCGCGCGGGGTCCGGTGATCACGTCCGGGAGGCGGAGGCGAGGGCCGCGCGTCGTCCGCAGGCTCCCGGCGATCACGTACAGAGGAGCGTCCGGGGCGGGAGGGGGCGGGGGGCGGAGGCTTCCGGTGATCACCTACGGAGGGACGGCCGGGGCGGTGGTGGGGCATTCGTCCCGTCCTGGACCTACCCAGTGCCCACGCGCTGCGATTGAATGTGGCATGGTCTTCCCGGCGACACCCCCCGCCGCCGTCACCGTGCCGCGCGGAGTGCGCATCGGCTACGGCGTCGGCGCAATCTGCACCGCGACCTTCTCCACGGTTCCGGGCCTGCTGCTGCTGTTCTACATGACGAACGTGCTGGCGGTCCCGGCCTGGATCGCCGGTGTGGTGGTCTTCCTTCCCAAGCTCTGGGACATGTTCATCAACCCCTGGGTGGGCCAGCGCTCCGACCGGACGGTCTCCCGCTTCGGGGCCCGCCGCCCGTGGATGCTGCTGGGCGCGTTCACCCTGCCGGTGACGTTCGCCCTCACCTTCGCCGGCCCCCCGCTCACCGGCATGTCCGCCGCGGTGTACGTGGCGGCCTGCTACTTCCTGACCGCGACCGCCTACGCCTTCTACGAGGTGCCCTACAAGGCGATGCCCGCGGAGATGACCGACGACTACCACGAGCGCTCCTCCCTGCTGCAGTGGAGGATGGCCTTCGTCGGCCTGGGGATCCTGCTCTCGGGGGGCGTCGCCCCGCTCATCGCCGGCACCGACGTCACCGGCTACCGGACCATGGGCCTGGTCATCGGGGCGGTGCTGCTGCTGTCCATGCTGGCCTCGTTCTTCGGCACCGCCCGCGCCCCGATGATCGCCCAGGCCGAGGCCGAGCCGTCGATCGCCGCCCAGTTCGCCGCCGCCCGCTCGAACAGGACGTTCATGGTGCTGCTCGGCCTGAGCTGTGCCCAGATGTTCTCGGCCGGCATCATGCTGGCCGGCTCGCCGTACTTCGCCACCTACACGCTGGGCGATCCGTCGGCGACCACCACGCTCTTCCTCGGCATCGTCGGCCCGCTGCTGATCACCATGCCGCCCTGGATCTGGCTGTCCAAGCGCTACGACAAGCGCGGCGCGATGATGCTGGCGTCGGCGCTGTTCATGGTGGGCACCGTCGCGATGGTCTTCTCCGGCCTGCTCGGCCCGGTGTACGCGCACGTGTGCGTGCTCCTGGTCGGCATCGGTTACGCCGGGTTCCAGATGCTGCAGTTCTCGATGCTCTCCGACGTGATCGTCCACGACGCCCTGGTCACCGGCAAGCGCAGGGCCGGGGTGTTCACCGGCCTGTGGACGGCGGCCGAGACCGTGGTCTTCGCCTTCGGCGCGCTGGTGCTCGGCTGGCTGCTCGGGGCGACCGGGTTCGTCGAGTCCAACCCCTCCACGCCGGTCGCTCAGCCCGAGTCGGCGACCACGGCCGTGCTGTACGGCACCACGCTGCTGCCGGCGCTCCTGATGGGGGTCAGCATCCTGCTGGTCACCCGCTACACCCTGACGGCCGAGAAGCTCGCCGAGGCCGGGGCCGCAGGGCCCCAGGTCGGCTGAGCGGACCCGGGCCCGGAGCGTCAGGACCCGGAGCGTCAGGACCCGGAGCGTCGGGATCCGGACGCCGAGGGCCCGGACGTCGAGGGCCCGGACGTCAAGGGCGGGAGCGCCCGGGGCCAGAGCGTCACGGCCCGGAGCGTCCGGGGTCAGAGCACCTGGGGCGTGACCATCAGGAAGCCGCAGTCACCGAAGGAGACGACGTCGCCGGGCCGGACCTTCGCCGGCCCCACCAGCCGCCAGTCGTTCAGCCGGGTGCCGTTGAGCGAGCCCAGGTCCACCAGGATCCAGCCCTCCTGGTCGCGGCGGAGCTCGGCGTGCACCCGCGAGACGGTCAGGTCGGCGAGGACCAGGTCGCAGGAGGAGCCGCGGCCGACCACGTAGCGGGTCCTGCCGTCGCCCGGTAGCGCCAGCCGGGGCATCCGGGGGCGCCGCCAGGCCGACTCGACCCGCTTGCTGAAGTCGGAGGCCGAGGCGACGGCCTCGGTGACGATGCGGCGCAACCGGCCGCGCTGCGGCAGGTCGGCGACCAGGTTGTCGAGCTCGCCCTGGTTTCGTGCGCGCAGGGCCATGTCGACCCGGCCGAGGAAGGTGTCGTGCGACAGGCGTCCCTCGACGGCACGATCACGGAGCTCGCTGATCGCACGATCGCGGTCCCCGTCGGAGGCGCGGGCCGGGGGATGCGTCGAGCTCATCCTCCGAGTATCGGCCCCGAGGGCGGAACCTGTCCAGAATACGCGGATCTCGTGCCGAGGACCCGTTCGGCACGATCATCCGGGCCGGCGCGGGCGACCGCGCGCACGCTGCGGAAACTCCTGCGTGCACGATCTCCTGCCGGATCCCGGAAACCTCGGACCCGCCGTCCCCGCACGCGCGGGGACGGTACGAGCGTGCGTGCGGCGGGCGCCCTGGTGGGAGCCGGCGCCACCCCCGCACGCGCGGGGACGGCACGCGGTGACATTGACGGGAGGCGTCGTGGACGCCGTGGGTCCGGCGAGTCGGCCGGTACCGGCCGGTGTCAGTCGGTGACGTCGGCGCAGACCACGTGGGCGCCCAGCTCGATCATCCGCTGCTCGCTGCGCGCGTCGGCGACCCTGGCCATCAGGATCGGCGCCTCGCTGGCGGCGAGCTGCGGCAGCCGGGCCCGTACCCCGCGGTGGATGTCCCTGACCACGTCCTCGGCCGCCGACATGTGCACCTTGACGTGCAGCATGATCCCCGGGGCACCCGAGGAGGTGCTGGCCTCGGAGATCCACACGTGGTGGACGAGCGGGTAGTCGACGAGCAGGTGCGAGATCGCGGCGCGCAGCGCGGGCAGGATCGGGTGGTCGCAGCGGCGGTAGCCGGGGTCCACCATCTGCATCGGGCCCGACAGGTGCGGCCGGGGCGCCGGGATCCACGAGGCGGCGGGCGCGGCGGGCACGGGGGTCCGCGGCCGGCCCTGCGGGTACGGGGCCTGCGGGGCCGCCGGGGGAGAGGTCTGCGGGTACGCCCCCGGGGAGGACGCGCCCTGCGGGTACGCGCCCGGCGCGGAGGGGGCCTGCGGGTACGGGCTCTGCGGGGCCGTCGGGGGAGCGCTCCGCGGAAGCGCGGGCGCGGAACGCGAGACCGTGGCCATCGCCCCGGTCGCGTACGCGGTGGGGGTCGCGCTCGACAGCGCGGGCGTGGGCCCGCTGCGCGTCGAGAGCAGGTAGCGCTGGAGGTCCTCGATCGGCACGGCCGCGGCGGCCGGACCGGCCGCGTCGATCACGATCTCCCGCACCCCGGTGACGCGCTGGATGTCGAGGACGGTGTCGGCGTCGCAGGCCGACAACGAGTGGCTGCCACGGTGCCGCGCGTAGGTGTCCGCCGAGGTGTATCCGAGCAGGACACGCTCACCCGCCTGGGTCGTGCCGAGCACGACGGAGCGGTCGGGTCGCACGGCGACCAGGAGTCCCCATTCCGCGAGCGCGGCCAGCAGCCGGTGCGGCTCGCCGTGCTGGGCGAGCACGGTGCCGAGAGCGGGGTTCCCGATGCTCATATGAGGAACGATAGGTAGTGGACCACGGCTTATCAGGGTAATCGCGAAGTTTTCTTGGGATCAATACCAACTTGAATTTTGCAGGCATGGGATGCGAGGACGGCGGGTAGCGCCCCCCGGTCACGGCCTACCCCGTCTCGGATCGCGGGACACTCGTGAACGCGTTCACAAGCGCCGATAGACTACGTGAGGTCCGTGCACCTCACCGCCTAGTAAGGATCTGCCTGTGAACAAGCCCGTCGTACTGGTCGCCGAGGAACTCTCCGAGGCCGGTCTCGCGGTTCTGGGCGCGGACTTCGAAGTCCGCCACACCGACGGCGCCGACCGCGCCCAGTTCCTGCCCGCCCTCGCCGACGTGGACGCCCTGATCGTGCGCAGCGCCACGCAGGTGGACGCCGAGGCGATCGCCGCCGCCCCCCGGCTGCGCGTGGTCGCCCGCGCCGGCGTCGGCCTGGACAACGTCGACGTGGAGTCGGCCACCAAGGCCGGCGTCATGGTCGTCAACGCGCCCACCTCCAACATCACCAGCGCCGCCGAGCACACCGTGGCCCTGATCCTCGCCTCCGCCCGCAACGTCGCCCAGGCCCACTCCGCGCTCAAGGGCGGCGAGTGGAAGCGCTCGAAGTACACCGGCGTGGAGCTGGACGAGAAGGTCGTCGCCATCCTCGGCCTCGGCAAGATCGGCCAGCTGGTCGCGCAGCGTCTCCAGCCGTTCGGCGTCGAGCTGATCGCCTACGACCCCTACCTGCAGCCGGCCCGCGCCGCGCAGATGGGCGTCCGCCTGGTCTCGCTGGAGGAGGCCCTGCGCGAGGCCGACTTCATCACCGTGCACCTGCCCAAGTCCAAGGAGACCATCGGCCTCATCGGCGAGCGGGAGCTGCACCAGGTCAAGCCGAACGTGCGCCTGATCAACGTCGCCCGCGGCGGGATCATCGACGAGAACGCGCTCTACTCCGCGATCAAGGAGGGCCGCGTCGCCGGTGCCGGCATCGACGTGTTCCCCAAGGAGCCGGTCACCGACAGCCCGCTCTTCGAGCTGGACCAGGTCGTGGTCACCCCGCACCTGGGCGCCTCGACCCACGAGGCCCAGGAGAAGGCCGGCACCCAGGTCGCGCGGAGCGTGAAGCTCGCCCTGGCCGGGGAGTTCGTGCCGGACGCGGTCAACGTCCAGGGCGGCGCCGTCGCCGAGGACGTCAAGCCGGGCCTGCCGCTGGCCGAGAAGCTCGGCCGGGTGTTCACCGCGCTCGCCGGTGAGGTCGCCACCAGGCTCGACGTCGAGGTGCGCGGCGAGATCGCCTCCCACGACGTCCGGGTGCTGGAGCTGGCCGCCCTCAAGGGCGTCTTCACCGACGTGGTCGAGGACTCGGTCACCTACGTCAACGCCCCGCTGCTGGCCAAGGACCGCGGGGTCACGGTCGAGCTGATCACCAGCTCCGAGAGCCCCGACTGGCGCAACGTGGTGACGGTCCGCGGCGTGCTCGCCGACGGCCGCGCGGTCTCGGTCTCCGGCACCCTGTCCGGGCCGAGGCAGATCACGAAGATCGTCGAGGTCAACGGCTACCAGATGGAGATCGAGCCGACCGACCACCTGTCGTTCTTCACCTACACCGACCGTCCCGGCATCGTCGGCGTGGTCGGCCGCATCCTGGGCGACCACTCGATCAACATCGCCTCGATGCAGGTGGCCCGGGACGTCAAGGGCGGCAAGGCCCTGATCGCGCTCACCGTCGACACCGCCATCCCGGCCGACGTGGTCGACCAGATCGGCGCGGAGATCGGCGCCGACAGCGGCCGCTCGGTCGACCTGACCGACTGACCGTCCCGGCCCGCCGCCCGGCCGCGTCCTGCCGCCTCCGGGAACGGCCGCGACGCGCCGCGGCCCGGCTCCGGACGGACCGTCCGGGGCCGGGCCGGCACCCGCCCACCGTCTCGACATGTGAGAAGTGTGTACGCGGGGCGAGACGACCCTTTCGTCACCGGGTAACCTGATGGAGATGCGCCGGGTGTTCTCGCACTCCGCACCCGCCGTGACGGGGCCTGACAGGGCAGGCCGGCGGCCCGCCACGGTGCCGTGGCGATCGCCGGCTCCGAGCCCTCCGCCCAGCGGTCCGTGACCCGGACCGCGGCATCGGGCCCGGTCCGAGTCCTGACCGGAGTCTCGGCCACCTTCACAGCTCACCCGCGATCGAGACGAGACTCACCATGTACGAGATGTACTCCTGGAACCGCCCGGACGAGAACGAGGACGAGGCGGCCGACGCGATCCAGACCGCCCTGGACCGCCGCGACAACGGTGGCGCGCCCACCCGCTGACCCCGCTGACCCCACCGGCCATCTGCCCGGTACGGCCGCGCGCCGGTCCGGGCCGGCCGGGGCGGACGGGGCGGACGGCTGCGCGAACGCTCGTGACGGGGCCGCAAAGGCTCACCCGTCGACGACGGATCCGGTCGCGCGCTCGATCCGCTCGGCCAGTTCGACCCCCTCGGGGTCGGGGCGCACCCCGCCGACGAAGGAGGCGCGCCGCCAGGAGGCGAGCCGCTCCTCCTTGACCACGTCCCCGCTCCGCGGGGCGTGCACCATGTACCCGGGCTTCGTGATCATTCCGACGTGCCCGAGACCCCGGAAGAAGACCAGGTCCCCGGGCCTGAGGTCCTTCCAGGGGATCTTCCTGGAGAACGCCCCGTACTGCTCGGAGGCGATGCGGGGCAACCTGATCCCGGCGGCCCCGTAGGCGCGGAGCATCAGCCCGGAGCAGTCGAAGCCGCCGCGGCCGGTGCCGCCCCACGCGTACGGCGTGCCGCGTTTGGACATGGCCCAGCTCAGGGCCTTCTGCCAGGCGGGACGCAAGGAGGCGGCGCGCAGGGCGCCCTTCAGGGCGGGCATGCCGAGCGCGGGAGGCGCGGGGGCGGGCAGGGGCGAGGCGGCCAGCGCGGTGGCCGGGGTCGCGAACACCGCGGTCCCGGCGACGAGGACGGACGCGACGCGCGAGGAGATCTTGCCGTACAGGGTCGTTCCTTCCATAGGGCCTGCCGGGTGAGCTGTCGGGCTCGGGCGTGGAGGCCGCCCTACGGCGCGCGGGCGCGCCGATTCGCCCCGAGGGATCCCGTCACGGGCGGCCGGGAACGCGCTCCCGTCGGGGAGCGGGGTTCCCGGGGCCCGGGACGATCCCGGAAAGAGTGGGTCCCCGGCTCCGTACGCATCGATAAGGGATGATCCGTACGAATTAGGCATCAACGTGAACGGTGAGGACCATAACGAAAGCTCACGAAACGGTCAACACAGGATAAAGACGGGCAAAGTGATCAAATGTCCCCGAGGGAAATTTCGTCCGAGGCGTGAGACCGGTGTTCAAGCACCGAGACGGCCCGGTAGGGTGGCCGCATGGATTCGCGTAACATCCGCCTGGCGGTCATCCCCGGGGACGGGATCGGGGTCGAGGTCGTCGCCGAAGGGCTGAAGGTCCTCGAAGCGGTCGGCACGAAGGTGGAGACCACCACCTACGATCTCGGCGCCAAGCGCTACCACGAGACCGGTGAGACGCTGCCCGACGTCGTCCTGGAGGAGCTGCGCGGATACGACGCGATCCTGCTCGGGGCGGTCGGCGACCCCAGCGTGCCCCCGGGCGTGCTGGAGCGCGACCTGCTGCTCAAGCTCCGCTTCCGGCTCGACCACTACGTGAACCTGCGGCCGGTCAAGCTCTTCCCCGGGGTGGAGACCCCGCTGGGCGGGGTCCGGCCGGAGGACATCGACATGATCGTCGTCCGCGAGGGCACCGAGGGCCCGTACGCCGGAGCCGGGGGCGTCATGCGCCACGGCACCCCGCACGAGATCGCCACCCAGGAGTCGCTGAACACCGCCTTCGGCGTCGAGCGCGTGGTGCGCTACGCCTTCGACAAGGCGCTGTCGCGTCCCCGCAGGAGGCTCACCCTGGTCCACAAGACCAACGTGCTCACCTACGCCGGTGACCTGTGGGCCCGCACCGTCGAGAGGGTCGGCCGGGAGTACCCGGACGTCCAGACCGACTACTGCCACGTCGACGCGGCCTCGATGTTCTTCGTCAACCAGCCCGGGCGCTTCGACGTGATCGTCACCGACAACCTCTTCGGTGACATCCTCACCGACATCGGCGCGGCGATCGCCGGTGGCATCGGCCTGGCGGCCAGCGGCAACGTCAACCCCGACCGCACCGCGCCGAGCATGTTCGAGCCGGTCCACGGCAGCGCCCCCGACATCGCGGGCCAGGGCAAGGCCGACCCGACCGCCACGATCCTGTCGGTCGCCATGCTCCTGGACCACCTGGGCCTGGACTCCGAGGCCGCCCGGGTCGAGCAGGCCGTCGCCGACGACCTGGTCGAGCGGGCGACCGGCCGGGCCGGCCGGACCACCCGCGAGATCGGCGACGACATCACCGCCCGAGTAGCCGGCTGAGGAAGCCGCCCACCTCGACCCAGACGCGCCTGGCGGCTCACCGAGCCGCCGGGCGCGTTTTGGTTTTTCCGCCCCGCTGACGGTTTTCGCTATCGATGCAGTAGTTTCCCGTTACCCGGTCCAACGCAGAATGGACGCAAGGGTAAGCCAGACACCAAGAGAAGGATCCGCGTCATGACCACCGCTCAGAAGCTCAGCTTCGACGTGCAGCTCTCCGACCACGCTCGCACCACGGACGAGCGTGAGCAGGTAATGGCGAGCCCGGGGTTCGGCCAGGTCTTCACCGATCACATGGTCTCCATCGACTACACCGAGGGGGAGGGCTGGCACGACGCCCGGCTCACCCCGTACGGGCCGCTCGTCCTCGACCCGGCGACCTCGGTCTTCCACTACGGGCAGGAGCTCTTCGAGGGTCTCAAGGCCTACCGCCAGGAGAACGGCGCCATCGTGACCTTCCGGCCGGAGGCCAACGCCGCCCGGTTCAACGCCTCGGCGCTGCGGATGGCCATGCCCGAGCTGCCCGAGGAGACGTTCGTCGAGTCGCTGGAGCTGCTCGTCCAGACCGACCGCGACTGGGTCCCCACCACCCCGGGGCACAGCCTCTACCTTCGTCCCTTCATGATCGCCACGCAGCCAGCGCTCGGTGTCAACTACCCCTCCAGGACCTACCGGTACATGGTCATCGCCGGACCGGCCGCGGCCTACTTCGGCGGGGGCAAGGCCGTCTCGGTCTGGCTCTCCACCGAGTACACCCGCGCAGCCCCCGGCGGCACCGGGGCCGCCAAGTGCGGCGGCAACTACGCCGGGGCCTTCGTGGCCCAGCGCCAGGCCGTCGAGCAGGGCTGTGACCAGGTGGTCTGGCTGGACGCGGTCGAGCACCGTCACGTCGAGGAGATGGGCGGGATGAACCTGTTCTTCGTCTACGGCGACCGCCTGCTCACCCCGGCGCTGACCGGGACGCTCCTGCCCGGCATCACCCGCGACTCCATCCTCACCCTCGCCGGCGACCTGGGCCTGCGGGCCGAGGAGGGACGCCTGTCGATCGAGGAGTGGCAGAGCGGCTGCGAGTCGGGCGAGCTGACCGAGGTCTTCGCCTGCGGCACGGCCGCGGTCGTCACCCCGGTCGGCGCGGTCAAGGGCGCCGACCGCGCCTGGACGATCGGCGACGGCAACCAGGGCCCGGTCACCTCGAAGATCCGCGAGGAACTCGTGGGCATCCAGTACGGGTCCCGCCCCGACCCGCACGGCTGGGTCCACAAGATCTGCTAGCCGCCACCGGAAGGCCCGGCCGCCGGCCGGTCCCGAAGCCCGGGTCCCGGGCCGGGCCTTCCCGCACGAGGATCAGATCTCGACCAGCCTGCCCGTGTCGATCGTGAGGTTCCACGGCGCGGGCAGTTCGAGCGGTTCACCGAGGGTCACCTGGTGCTGTTGCTGGTACCCCCTCTCTCCAGGATGGCTGAGCAGCCGGGCGATGTTCTGGAAGGCGTCGATCACCAGGTAGAGCGGAACACCCGCGATCGCGCAGTTCTCGGGTTTGACGACATGGTCGTCGTTCCGGCTGCTGGGAGAGACGACCTCCACGACGAGCAGGGTCTCCTCGGCGTAGACGTTCTCGTCGTCCCACAGGCGAGGGGACTTCGGAAGGACCAGGAGATCAGGCCTGTAACGATCTTTTTGGACCCCGAAGAAGATCTTGATGTCGCATACCGGGTCCCACCCCTGTTCCGTGGCGAAGGGGGCGAGCTGGAGCAGCAGACGCGTGATGATTCTGGCGTGGGTGAGCGTGGGCAACTCCCTCACCACGATCCGGCCGTTGATGATCTCGACCTTGCGGTCGGGCCACTGGTCGCACGTCCTCTGGTAATGCCGCTCGAGCTCCTGGTGGTTGGCGGACATGGGCTTCGCCTCACGACGGTCCAGAGTTTTGGCCATGGTGTCGATCCTTCCCTCCGCATCGGTGGGCGCAACGTGCTCGTCATGTGACGTAAAGTAATCGGAAAGCGTCGCGCCCGCGTACGGATCCGGGGAAGTTCTCGTCAGTGCTTTCGAATCATGGTGAGGCCGTCGGCGATGGGGAGCATGACCGAGGTGGTCCGCTCGTCGGCGGTGACCATGTCGTTGAACGCGCGCATGTGCCTGACCGTCTCCTCGTCGCTGGCGGGATCGGCGACACGGCCGCCGCGCAGCGTGTTGTCGGCCAGGATCAGTCCGCCGGGAGCCAGGCGCTCCATCAGGAGCTCGTAGTAGACCGGGTAGGCGGCCTTGTCGGCGTCGATGAAGGCCAGGTCCACGGCCGGGTGCTGGGGCAGTTCGAGCAGCCGCTCGGCCGCCGGGCCGATCCGCAGGTCGATCAGGTCGGCCACCTGCGCCTTCTCCCAGTACCTGCGGGCGATCGCCGTCCACTCCTCGCTCACGTCGAAGCAGGTCAGCCCTCCTCCGGGGGCGAGCCCGCGGGCCAGGCAGATGGAGGAGTAGCCGGTGAAGGTGCCCACCTCCACCGCGTTCCTGGCGCCGCAGAGGCGGGTGATCATCGTCAGGAAGCTCCCCTGGTCGGGGGAGATCTGCATCCTGGCGTCGTCGCCGGTCAGCTCGCGGGTCTCGACGGCCAGCGCGTCGAGGATCTCGTCGGGCAGGGTGGTGTGCGCGAGCAGGTACTGGCCCACGGCGGGGTCGAGGTAGGTGGCCTTCATGGGAGCCATTCTCGCCCGTGACGACCGGCGGTGTCGGCGATTCCGCACCGTGTCGGCACGCCGCCGGCGCGCCGCCCATCTCGGATCGTGAGATCGATGTGTCAGATGGTGTCGGCGTGTGGCAGACTCCGAGGCATCATGTTCTACGGTCTGCTCATTATCGGCAGGCGCGCCGGCTGAAAAGGGACACCGCTGGCGCGCAGACCTCTCACGTCCGTGAGGGGTCATTTTTGTTTCCGGAGCCGGACTGCGCGCGGCGGATCATCGAACCCGCGAAGGAGAACGACATGGCCGACGATCGCTTCCACGTGTACGACACGACTCTCCGTGACGGAGCCCAGCAGGAAGGGCTCAACCTCACGGTGGCCGACAAACTGGCCGTCGCGCGTCACCTGGACGGCCTTGGCGTCGGCTTCATCGAGGGCGGCTGGCCGGGCGCCAACCCCAAGGACACCGAGTTCTTCAGGCGGGCTCGAACAGAGCTGGACCTGAGGCACGCGCAGCTCGCCGCGTTCGGCGCGACCCGCCGGGCAGGTGTGAAGGCGGCCGACGACCCGTTGGTCGCCGCGCTGCGCGAATCCGGCGCGCCGGTCGTGACCCTTGTCGCCAAGAGTCACGACCGGCACGTGGAGCTGGCCCTCCGCACGACTTTGGAGGAGAACCTCGCGATGATCCGCGACACGGTCTCCCATCTTCGTGCGGAGGGGCAGAGGGTCTTCCTCGACGCCGAGCACTTCTTCGACGGCTACATCTCCAACCCGGCGTACGCGCTGGAGGTCCTGCGCGTCGCCGCCGAGGCCGGCGCCTCGGTGATCGCGCTCTGCGACACCAACGGCGGCATGCTCCCCGACGAGCTGGCCGACGTGGTGCACGCCGCCGTCCAGACGTCGGCCAGGATCGGCATCCACTGCCACGACGACACCGGCTGCGCGGTCGCCAACTCGCTGGCCGCGGTGAAGGCCGGCGCCACCCACGTGCAGGGCTGCGCCAACGGCTACGGCGAGCGCTCGGGCAACGCCAACCTGTTCACCGTCGTGGCGAACCTCCAGCTCAAGCGGGGCTTCGACCTGGTGCCCCGGGAGGCGCTGGCGGACATGACCAGGATCGCCCACGCGATCACCGAGGTCACCAACGTCACCCCCAACTCGCACGCCCCCTACGTGGGCGTCTCCGCCTTCGCGCACAAGGCCGGGCTGCACGCCAGCGCCATCAAGGTCGACCCCAACCTCTACCAGCACATCGACCCGGCCCAGGTCGGCAACGACATGCGCATGCTCGTCTCGGACATGGCCGGGCGCGCCTCGGTCGAGCTCAAGGGCCGCGAGCTGGGCTACGAGCTGGGCCCGGACATCTCGCGGGAGCTGGTCAACCGGGTCAAGGAGATGGAGTCCAGGGGCTACACCTTCGAGGCCGCCGACGCCTCCTTCGAGCTGCTGCTCCGCGACACCGTCGCGGGCGAGCGCAGGAGCCACTTCCAGGTCGAGTCCTGGCGGGTGATCGTCGAGCGGGCCCGGGGCGGCGAGGTCGTCAGCGAGGCCACCGTGAAGCTGTACGCCAAGGGTGAGCGGATCGTCGCCACCGGCGAGGGCAACGGCCCGGTCAACGCCCTCGACCGGGCCGTACGGCTCGGGCTGGAGCGCCTCTACCCCGAGCTGGCCGAGGTCGAGCTGATCGACTTCAAGGTCCGCATCCTGGAGGGCACGCACGGCACCGACGCGGTCACCCGCGTGCTGATCACCTCCAGCGACGCGGCCGGGGAGTGGTCCACGGTCGGCGTCGACGAGAACATCATCGAGGCGTCCTGGCAGGCGCTGGAGCAGGCCGTCACCTACGGCCTGCTGCGGGCGGGCCACACCGCCTGAGGGACGCGCCGTCCCCGGCCGGAGAGCCGGGGACGAGGCGGGGACGAGGCGGGGAGCCGCAGGGGACGGGACCGGGAGCCGGGAAACCGTAGCCGGGGACCGGCGGGACGTCAGGCCGGGCCGTCAGGACAGGTCGGCGCCGCGGGCGCGGAGGCTCACCGTACCCTCGGAGGTCTTCACGGTGACCGTGCCGCCTGAGCAGGAGAGCGACGGGTCGTCGGTGCCGGGGACCACCACGGTCAGCACGGAGGCTCCGGCGGCCGGGGCCACCACCGCGGGGGCGGGGTGCCGTTGCAGGTAGGCCGACGAGACCCAGCCCTGGTACGGGTTCTTCCCGCCGCGGACGACCTTCAGCCCGCCGACCGGCCTGCACGACGGCATCGAGACCTGCGCGAGCGTCGCCTTCCACCCCTTCTCGTCCTTCAGCACGACCCGGCCACCGCCGTTCGAGACGACGGACAGGTCGCGGGAGAAGTGCCAGAGGTTGCCCACCCGCGAGCCCTTGGGGACCGTGTCGAGCACGGCCATCACGTCCCGGCCGTGGCCGACGAGCACCGAACGGGTCCTGGGGACGCCGTAGGCCCTGTCGGTCAGCCGGTAGCTCTGCCGGTCCTGCCCGATCGAGGACCTGCTCAGGGCGGTGGCCGTGCCACCGCGGAACCGGGCCCCGGCCACCGTCGAGGTGTTGTGCGCCTGGGGGGACATCGTCCAGCGCCGGTAGCCGCTGTTCTCGTACGAGTCGAAGCCCGCGTCGACCAGGACGTCGCGGCCCTGGGCGTAGTAGGTCACGCCCAGGTGGTCCTCGTGGCCGTGGTACTTCATGCCGGGCCCGAAGCGGATGGAGTAGAAGGCCGAGCCGGGGTCGTTCCAGGAGGTGCGCCCGTAGACGTAGCCGTTGCCGAACACCCGCACGGTCTTCTTCGGCGGGCTGTAGCCGACCGGCCGCACGTCCGCCCCGCCGTCGCCGATCGGGACCATGTACCCGTTCGGCTGGGTGGAGTGGGAGATGAAGTCCTCCATCGACTCCCAGCGCCGGGAGATCTCCCCGGGCACCGTGAGTCTGCACGCCCGGATGTTGTCCATGGCCACCCGCAGGCGCTCGTACACGTAGATCGCGTAACGCGGGGCCTGCTCGCGCAGCGCGCCCTGGGAGTCCACGTCGAGCTTCACGGTCTCGGTGAGACGCCTGATCGCCAGACCGGACCACTCCTTGCGGCCGTAGCGGCAGCCGATGCCCAGCAGCGCGATGTCCTGGTCGATGCCGTGGTTGTGGCCCTTCTCGTACAGCTTGGGGTTCGACAGCATGGTGGCGTGCTCGCTCAGGCTGCGGGTGAGCCAATCCGCGTCGACGTGCTTGCTCAGGCAGACCAGCGCGGGCGCGCGCAGCGCGATCGGGTGCTCCTGCCAGGCGTACGGGCTCGTCCGCGCGCCGCCGCGCGGGTTGTCGGCGACCCAGTCCTTGGCGATCTCGACGGCCCGGTCCAGGTACGCCTTGTCGCCGTTGGACTCGTAGTCGGCGACGAGGCGGCCCATCCAGCGCAGCGAGTGGAACACCATGCTCCACGAACGGTTGCGGTAGGGATCGGTGCGCCAGTCGACGTTCTTGCCGATCTTCACCGGGGCCAGGTCCAGGAAGCCGAGCCTGCCGCCCATCACGTCCGACCCGGTGGGCGTCGCGGGCAGCCAGTCGCCCTGACACTCCGTGGTGCGTTTCGCGGCCCCGGCCTCGGCGGTGCCGACCGGGACGAGGCAGGTCAGCAGGGAGACCAGGGCAAGAGCGAGTGCTTGTGTGCGGCGGCGCACGCCAGTTCCTTCCGGGCGGAGTCGAGTCGCGTCATGAGGGCGGATCATGCTGTCCGAATCCCACCAAACCGGTCAAGGTGGGAGGGGCGCTTCCAGGAGATCGTTAGCAATTGGATGCGGGTCCCCGCCCGTGGGACCGGTGGGTCCCCTGAACCCTACGGGGCCGATGAGACCTCATGGGCCCCGGGGGCACGTGGTCACAAGGGTCAGGGGGCCGAGGGCGAAGGGCGGGAGGGCACGGGATCGCGGAGGGCCGAGGGTCACAGGGGCGAGGGACGCGGAGTCACGGGGCCGGGGACGTGGCGGCTTCCGCTCCGGGGGCGATGCCTCCCGGGGCGGTGCCTCCCGGGACGATGCCTTCCGGGGCGGTGCCTCCCGGGACGGTGCCGAAGGTCTCCCGGTAGGCGGTGGGGGAGACGCCCACCCGGCGGCGGAAGTGCGGGCGCAGCGCCACCGCCGAGGCGAACCCCACGCTGCGGGCCACCCGTTCCACCGGCTCGCGGGTGGTCTCCAGCAGCCGCTGGGCCTGCAGGACCCGCTGGTGCAGCAGCCACTGGGCCGGGGTGGTGCCGGTGACCGCGCGGAAGCGCCGGTCGAAGGTGCGGCGGCTCATCGCGGCGCGGGCGGACAGGACGTCCACCGTGAGCTCCCGGTCCAGGTGGCGCAGGGCCCATTCGAGGGTCTCGCCGATCGGGTCGCCGGTGGAGGGCGGCGGCACCGGATGGTCGATGTACTGCGCCTGGCCGCCCGCCCGGTGCGGCGGCACCACCAGGCTCCTGGCGATCTGGTTGGCCGTCTCCGGACCGTACGTCCGGCGGACGAGGTGCAGGCACAGGTCGATGCCGGCCGCGCTGCCCGCGGAGGTGAGGACGTCGCCCTCGTCGACGTACAGGACGCCGGGCCGGACCTCGACGCGGGGGTGGGACGCGGCGAGCAGGCCGGTGTAGCGCCAGTGGGTGGTGGCCCCGCGCCCGTCCAGCAGCCCGGCGGCGGCCAGTACGAACGTGCCCAGGCAGAGCCCGACCACGGTCGCCCCCCCGCTGATGGGCGCGGCGCAGTGCCTCCAGCGCCTCCGCCGCGGGCGCGGGCCCCGACGGGTTCCGCCAGGTGGGCACGACGACGAGGTCGGCGTCCTCGACGGCGTCCAGGTCGTACGGGGCGGCGAGGGTGATCCCGATGTCGGTGCGGACCGGGCCGCCCTCGGCGGAGACGGCCCGGGTGTCGAACTCCGGCAGCCCCTCCCGCCGCTCCCCGAAGACCGCGATCGGCACCGACGCCTCGAACAGCGGGATGCCGTCGAACAGCATCACCGCGACCGTCCGGAAGCTCATGGCGTGATCCTATCGGCCGGTGTCCTCCAGGCCACTCACGGGAGGCCCGCCCGTTTCGGCAGGCTGGGGGCATGAGACTCGCCGACATCGTCGTCCCCGACACCCAGGCCGCCCGCGGTGCCCTGGAGGTGGCGACCGCCTACTGCACGGCCGCCCTGCTCAACCACTCCGTCCGCGCCTACCTGTGGGCGGCGGCCTACGGCGCCATGAACGACATCGCCTTCGACGCCGAGCTGCTGTACGTGGCGTCGATGCTGCACGACATCGGCCTGGTCGAGGAGTTCGACAGCCACACCGTGCCGTTCGAGGAGGCGGGCGGCCACGTCGCGTGGGTCTTCGCCGCCGGTGCCGGCTGGCCGGTCGAGCGCCGGGTGCGCGCCTCGGAGGTCGTCGTACGCCACATGTGGGACGAGGTGGACCCCGCCAAGGACCCGGAGGGGTACCTGCTGGAGCTCTCCACCGCGCTGGACATCTCCGGCCGCAGGCCCGAGGACTTCCCCGCGGAGCTCCGCGCCGAGGTGCTGAGGGCCTACCCCCGGGCGGGGATCGGCCCGTACTTCACCATGTGCATCCTGGACCAGGCGGGGCGCAAGCCGGACAGCCAGGCCGGACGGCTGGCCCGGTCCGGGATCGCCGAGCTCATGGCCGCCAACCCCCTGGAGGGGTGAGCCCGGGATCCCGGCAGGGCCGGTCGTGCCGGTGGTCAGGCCCCGGGGGCCGGGCCGGTGCTCTGCACCACCTCGAAGGACCACAGCTCGGCCCCGGTGGCGGCGGGACCCTGGCCGTGCCCGTGTCCCTGGGCGGGGCCGTGCCCCTGCTGGCCCTGCTGCCCCTGCTGCCCCTGCGGACCCTGGCCCTGCTGGCCCTGCTGGCCCTGTCCCTGGCCCGCGCCGCCCGCGGCCTGGGCGTGGCCCCGCTGGAAGGCCTGGCTCTCGGTCCAGCGCTTGAAGTCCTCCTCCGAACGCCAGCGGGTGTAGACCAGGTAGCGGTCGGTGCCCTCCATCGGCCGGAGCAGCTCGAACCACTCGAATCCGTCGGCGGACTCGACGAACCCTGCCCGCGCGGAGAAGCGGCGCTCCAGTTCCTCGCGCATCTCCGCGGACACCGTCAGGGCGTTGATCTTCACGACCGGCACATCGTCTCCTCGAGGTGGTGGGTTCCCGACCACTCTATGATCGGCGCCCCGTCAGGCGAGGGTCCTGCGGGGGTGTGGCGCGTCCTGCACGCTCACCCGGGCGACGGCGGGCATGTCCGGGCTCTCCAGGGCCTGACGCATGTGCGGCAGCACCACCTCGCCCAGCTGCTCGCGGACCGCGCTCATCGGCGCGTCCCCGGCCAGCGTCACCCGTACCCGCACGCAGGGGTCCCGTTCCGTGCCGACCATCGTGGTGGTGGCGCCGAGGATCGCGGGGTGCGCGCCCGCCTCCGCCGACGCCGCGTCGGTCACTCCGCCGGTGTCGACCTCGGTCACCCCGGCCGGGCCGCCGTCCAGCCGCATGGTGTCCAGGCTGCGGCGGCGTCCCTGGACCAGCAGCCAGCGCAGCCCGAACAGGGCGAGCACGATCCCACCGGCCGCGATCACCCACCGCAGCGACGGGTCGTAACGGGCGAACGCCGCGCGCATCGGCTCGTCGACGAGCGGGGCCCGGGCCGGTGCCGCGTCCTGCGGGAGCGCCCCGGCTCCGCGCGCGACCACCAGCGCCGACAGCGCGAGCAGCGCCAGCCCCACGAGGAGCAGTCCCAGCCGGTTGCCCCGGGCGGTCGTGTCGTTCACGGTGCTCACCTGCCTCGCAGCCGCACGCGGACGGAGTGCCTCCGGACGGGGGAGAACGCGTCGATCCGCGCGTTCACCGCCTCCCGTACGACGTCGCCCAGGCCGGTGGCGTCCCGCGTCCCGGCGTCGGCCCGCACGCGCACGGTCCTGCCCAGCAGCCGCACCCGGGCGCGGTCGACGCCCGGCACCGCCTCGGCGGCACGGGCCAGCGACCGGGCGAACCCCCGGCGCTGCACGCCGACGAGCAGCTTCCTGGTCCCGGTCCTGACCGGGACGAGCGTGGGCCGTCCCGGCACGATCGCGAGCAGGACCAGCAGCAGGCCCAGCAGGCCGGTCAGGCCCGCGCCCGCCATCACCCGCGGGTCGCTCCACGGTGTGGACGAGGCCCAGGGAAGGATCCGGTCGTAGGGCACCAGGCGGAGCGGGCGGTTCAGCAGCGCGGAGACGACCTCCAGCGCCACGAGGAGGCCGAGCGCCGTCATCAACAGGGCCGTGATCACCGAGGGGATCACCCGGCGCGGGCGGAACGCCCTGACCGCCGCGCGGTCCGCCGAGGCGTTCCTCGGCACCGCGCCGGTCGCCTGCGACGTGAGCGGTTCCGCGATCTCCGCGCCGGGTGCGGTCGTCGTCCCCGGAGCCGGTCCCGCCGCCTCGGGGACGGGACCGGTCCCGCCGGACGTGCGGGTGGTCATCCGCGCTCCCCGTGGAAGGCGTGAGCCGCGGTGCTCCCGGCGGTCTCGGTGGACCCGGTGCTCCCGCCGGTCCCGGTGGCCTCGGCGGCGCGGGGGTGGCGGGCGGCCGCGCCGGTCCCGGTCAGGGTCACGTCGGTGACGTCGATGTCGATGTGGCCGACGTACAGTCCGGTCAGGGCCATGATCCGCTCGGCCACGTGGCTCCTGACCTGCTGGGCCACCTCGCGGAGCGGGGCCGGGTAGTCCACCGTCACGTCCAGGCGGAGGGTGGTGAGCTCACCGTCCACGGTGGCGCGGGTACCGCCCCGGAAGGACAGCGGCCCCCGCTCGCCGACCTTCCGTACCCGTGCCACCTCTCCGGCCGCGCGGGTCGCGATGCGCGACACCACCCGATCGGATATGTCGGTCCTGCCGCGCTGCTCCGCCGGTACGGCCGGGCGGCCGGACACGGTGGACGGCGCGGACCGGCCCGTCCGTTCCGGGACACCGCCCGGCCCGTCACCGAGCTCCGCGAGCTCCGTGGAGCCCGCGGAGCTCGCGGAGCCCGCGGTCGCCCGGCCGGGCACGGGACGGTGTTCGACCGGAGTGCTCATCGCCGCCTCGCCGCCAGCCTGGACAGGTCGATCTGCCCGCTCTCCGCCAGACGGCCGATCATGAATCCGATCGCGCCCAGCACCAGGACCAGCAGGAACGCCGACAGGCCGCCGAAGGCCCCGGCGAACCCGAGCAGGATGCCGGCCACCGTGCCGAGCACCGACCAGATGGGGAAACCGTTCACGTCACACCTCCGATATGGACGTTCACCGGCCGGTCGCCCGCCATCGAGGCGACCGCCGCGCGCACCTCTTCGGCGATCTCCGGCAGCGGGCGTCCCAGCCTGACGACGATGGAGACCTCCACCTCGTCCTCACGCAGCGCGACACCGGGCATCATCTCGCCGGGCATGTAGGTCGCCACCGTCCCGAACGGGCCGCCGGACAGATCGACGACGTCGGGACAGCGCCGTACCGCGTCGGCCATCCCGCGGGCGAGGGCCGCCGCGCGGTGGACGGGATCCTGCGAGACGTCCCCCGCTCCCGGCCCGTCCTCGGCTTCCGGCCCGTCCGTCCCGCTCCGCGGGCCCGAGGCGATCCCCGGTCCGGTGACCCCCTGCCCGGCCGTCCCCTGCCCGGCCGTCCGTGGTCCGGCCGTCCGCGCGGATCCGTACGCGGGTGCGGGCGGCTCGTGGGCCGGGAGGCCGGGATCGGGTACGGCCGTGCGGCGGGCCGAGGGCCCGGGGTCGGGCGCGGGCACGGCCGTGCGACCGGCCTCGGACGGACCGCGTGCGGGTCCCGGCGCTCCGGGGACGGGGTCGCTCACTGGACGCGCGGCTCCGGCTCGGGCGACTCCTCCGTCCCGTCCTGGCCGGGCATGTGGACGTCGGAGACCTTGATGTTGACCTCGGTGACCTCCAGGCCGCACATCCGCTCGACCGCCGTGATCACGTTGCGGCGCACCGCGCCGGCCAGGTCGGGGATGGACATGCCGTACTCGACGACCACCTCGAGGTCGGCGGCGGCCTGCCGCTCGCCCACCTCGACCGAGACCCCCTGGGTGACGCTTTTTTCGGCGCCCACCATGCCGCGCATCGCGCCGAAGGCGCGCGCCGTGCCCGCGCCCATGTTGTGCACGCCCTGGATCTCCCGGGCCGCAAGACCCGCGATCTTCGCGACCACGCCGCTCTCGATGGTGGTGGTCCCCTTGGGGGTGACCAGCCCACTCTGCATTCCGGAACTGTCGGTGCGAGCCCGGGGCACCGTCGCCTCGCCGCCCTGGGGCCTGTTCACCGTGCTGGCTTCAGTCACGTCCGTTCCTTCCCCCGAGAGGAGACCGTGCCGGTCCCCCGATGGTGCTATAGCCGGTAATACCCCCCATATGGCACACAACCAGGACATACCTTTTCTTAGGGCAATCCTGGCGGTATCCGGAAAATAGGATTTATCTATATTTTTGGGTGCATATGGGTTGTGGGGTCACCGGCCCGGGTGGGCGTACGGCCGGAGACGGCCACGGTCCTGCGGGACCCGGAGCGCGACTAGCCTTGTCCGTGTGCGTATAGCGAGGTTCTCCACAGGAGACGGTGTCGGGTTCGGGGTGGTCGAGGGCGGCCCCGGGGAGGAGTTCGTCGCCGGGATCTCCGGTCATCCCTTCGGGCCGATCCAGTTCACCGGGGAGCGGTTCTCGCTCTCCCAGGTGAAGCTGATCGCCCCCATGCTGCCCAGCAAGGTCGTGGCGATCGGCAGGAACTACGCCGACCACGCCAAGGAGATGGGCGGGGAGGTGCCGGACGAGCCGCTGGTCTTCCTCAAGCCGTCCACCTCGGTGATCGGCACGGGCGAGGCCATCGCCTACCCGACGGCGCTCTCCCAGCGGGTCGACTACGAGGGCGAGCTGGCCGTGGTGATCGGCAGGCTCTGCCGGGAGGTCCCCCGCGAGCGGGCGCACGAGGTGATCTTCGGCTACACCTGCGCCAACGACGTCACCGCGCGGGACCTGCAGAAGAAGGACGTCCAGTTCACCCGGGCCAAGGGCTTCGACACGTTCTGCCCGCTCGGCCCGTGGATCCAGACCGAGCTCGACCCGTCCGACGTCGCCATCGTCACCTCGGTGAACGGCGAGGTCCGCCAGAGCTCGCGCACCTCCAAGCTCATGTACGACATCCCCGCGCTGATCGCCCACGTGAGCGCGGTCATGACGCTGATCCCCGGCGACGTCATCCTGACCGGCACCCCCGAGGGGGTCGGCCCGCTCAGCGTCGGCGACGAGGTCAGCGTCTTCGTCGAAGGAATCGGCACTCTCAGCAACCGGGTGGTCCCCCGTGATTAGGGTTCGCTTCGCCCCCTCGCCGACCGGCATGTTCCATGTCGGCGGCGCCCGCTCCGCGCTGTTCAACTGGGCCCTGGCCGAGCAGGCCGGAGGCCGGTTCGTCCTGCGCATCGAGGACACCGACGCCGCGCGCAACCGGCCCGAGTGGACCGAGGGCATCATCTCGGCACTCGCCTGGATCGGTGTCAACGACACCCACCCGGCCTTCGAGGGCCCCTACTTCCAGTCCTCGTACGAGAAGCAGCACCGCGAGGCCGTGGCCACGCTGCTCGCCGACGGCCGCGCCTACCACTGCGGGTGCACCCGGGACGAGGTCAAGGCCCGTACCGGCTCCGAGCACCAGGGCTACGACGGCTTCTGCCGCGACCGCGGCCTGGCCGAGGGCGCGGTCCGCTTCCGCACCCCCGACGAGGGCGTCACCGTGATCCAGGACCTGGTCCGCGGCACGGTGGAGTTCCCCAACGCCGCGATGGAGGACTTCGTCGTCGCCCGCGGCGACGGATCGCCGCTGTTCGTCCTGGCCAACGTCGTCGACGACGTGGAGATGCGGATCAGCCACGTGGTCCGCGCCGAGGAGCACCTGTCCAACACCCCCAAGCAGCAGCTGCTCTGGGACGCGCTCGGCGTCACCCCGCCGATCTGGGCGCACGTGCCGGTGATCGTCAACGAGAAGCGCCAGAAGCTGTCCAAGCGCCGCGACAAGGTCGCCCTGGAGTCCTACCGCGACGAGGGTTACCTGGCCGAGGCGATGGTCAACTACCTGATGCTGCTCGGCTGGGGGCCCGGCGACGACCGGGAGATCATGCCCTGGTCGGAGATGGTGCCGCTGTTCAGGCTCCAGGACGTCAACCCCTCCCCGGCGTTCTTCGACGAGAAGAAGCTCCGCGCCTTCAACGGCGAGTACATCCGGGCGCTGCCCCTGGCGGAGTTCGTCTCCCGCTGCGACCCCTGGCTGGAGCCCGGCTGGGACCGCGAGGTCTTCGCGAAGGTCGCCGAGCTCGCCCAGACCCGCATCGCGGTCCTGTCGGAGATCACGGCGAACGTCGACTTCCTCTTCCTGGACGAGCCCGTCTTCGACCAGGCGTCCTGGGACAAGGCCATGAAGAACTCCGCGGTGGAGATCCTCACCGGCTACCTGGCCCGGCTGGAGACCGTCGCGATGGACCCCGACTCGCTCAAGGGTGCCCTGGAGGAGGTCGGCACCGAGCACGGTCTCAAGCTCGGGAAGGCCCAGGCCCCCGTACGGGTGGCCGTCACCGGCCGGACCGTGGGCCTGCCGCTGTTCGAGTCCATCGAGGTCCTCGGCCGCGAGCGCACCGCCGAGCGCCTGCGCGCCGCCCTCGCCAGGCTCGGGGCCTGACCGGGCGCACCGACCCGACCCGGTGAGGCCCGGGACCCGGCCGTCCGCCGGGTCCCGGGCCTCACGGTTCCCGAGGGCTCCCGCGCTTTCTCAGGAGGGGGAGCCGGAACGGCGCGCGTCCGGCGTTCCCTGCTCGGCGAGGCCGTCCCAGAAGGCGAGCCGGTGCGCCGCGTCCCGGTCGAACGGCCCGACACCGCCCCGGCCCAGGGCCAGCTCCTGCACGTACGGGGTGCCGTCCGAGGCGCGCACCCGCGGCCACGCGGGCAGGCCCGGCCGGTTCGGGTCGCCGGTCGCGGCGAACCGGGACCAGTAACCGATCATCACGTCACCGAGCCGCCGCTGCTCGGCGGTGAGCGGGGCGGACGTCCAGCCGGCCCCGAACAGGAACGTCAGCTCCGAGCCGTGCGAGGCCAGCGGCTCGACCCCGTTCGGCAGCGGGAACAGCACGGGGGCGGTGCGGTCGGTGAACTCGTAGGAGAACGTCGGCACGTACCGGGCGAACATCAGGTCGGTGTCGCGGGCCGGCCACGCCCAGTCCAGGTCGCTCATCACGGCCGCCAGCGCCTGCAGGGGCGAGCCGCCGTGGGCGGCCGGCGGGTACTGGGCCAGCACCGCGGCCCCGGCGGCGCCGAACCTCTCGGTGAGGGTCGCCCGGTACTGCTCGGCCGTCATCGGCGGGAACATGAGCGAGGTGAACAGCGTGCCCTCGTCCCGGGTGACGCCCGTCAGCACCGGCACCCGGTGGAAGCGGCCCTCGTCCAGGACCCTGGCGGGGTCCTCGGGCAGCACCGCGTTGCCGTACCCCGGCAGCGGGAGGGGCTGCAGGGCGAGCAGGTCGGCCACGGGCCTGCCGCGCAGGCAGGCGAGCGCGGTGTCCGGGTCGGTGCAGCCCGCCGTGGCGGCCAGGACCTGCCCGTACCCCTCGTGGGCCGCGCGGGGCACCCAGAGCGGCACGTCCATCAGCGGCCGCGGCCTGCGGTCCGCGGAGTCGCCCGTCCGGCACGGGCTGCTCTGGGCGATCGCCCGGTGGAACAGCCCCGCCGCCGAGGGGGAGGCGAGCTGCGCGCACACCGAGTGCGAACCGGCGGACTCGCCGAACAGGGTGACGTTGCCCGGGTCGCCGCCGAACGCCGAGGCGTTGCGCCGCACCCACCGCAGGGCCGCCTGCTGGTCCTCGATCCCGAAGGCCCCGGAGTCCTCCATCCCGGGATGCCCGAAGAACCCGAAGATCCCCAGCCGGTAGTTGACGGTCACCACCACGACGTCGCCCCGCACGGCCAGCCTGCGGGCGTCGTACTCGCTGCCCGCGCCCCTGGTGAGGCCCCCGCCGTGCAGCCACACCATCACCGGCCGGGGCCGCTTCGCGTGCCCGCGCGCCGGGACGGTCACGTTGAGGTAGAGGCAGTCCTCGGTGTCGCTCGCCGGCAACCCCCAGACGTCGGAGACCTGCGCGCACCGGCCACCGGGCGCGGTGGCGTCGCGCACGCCCGTCCACGGCGTGACCGGCCGCGGGGAGCGCCAGCGCAGGTCCCCGACCGGCGGCGCGGCGTACGGGATGCCCTGGAAGAGCCGGTGGCCGGCGGCGACCGTGCCCCGTACCAGGCCGGCGTCGGTGCGGACGGTCGCGTTCCCGCCGGCCGTCCCGGTCGCTCCTGTCGCCTCCGTCCGGGCCACGGCCGGGCTCGCGGTGCCCAGCAGGGCACCGGTGAGGAGGGCGACGAGCGCGACGCCCGTCCTGTTCCATGCTCGTCTCATTGTCCGATCATGACGCCTTCCGTACGGAAGGCGCATGGGATGTGCGTCCCCGGCCGGGGTGAGGTTTTCCCCACCCCGGCCGGGGAGGCAGGGTCACGCCTGCAGGCCCCGGCGCTCCAGCAGCGGCTCGATGCGCGGGTCGCGCCCGCGGAAGGCGCGGAAGGCGTCCATCACGTCCCGCGAACCTCCCACCGACAGCAGGGTGGAGCGGAAGTGGTCGCCGTTCTCGCGCCTGAGGCCGCCGTTCTCCTCGAACCAGCCGACGCTCTCGGCGTCGAGCACCTCGCTCCAGATGTAGGAGTAGTAGCCGGCGCTGTAGCCGCCCACCCCGCTGGAGAAGATGTGCGCGAAGTAGGAGGTCCGGTAGCGGGAGCGGACCAGGTCGAAGGCGATCCCGGCGCGCTCCAGGGCGGCGGTCTCGAACGCCTCGGCGTCCTCGACGGTCTCGCCCGCGGCCAGCTTGTGCCAGGCCCAGTCGAGCAGCGTGGCCGCGAGGTACTCCACCGTGGCGAAGCCCTGGTTGAACTTCTCGGCCGCCCGCATCTTCTCCAGCAGCTCCGCGGGCACCGGTTCGCCGGTCTCGTGGTGCCGGGCGAAGTTGGCCAGGATCGACGGCCAGGTGGCCCACATCTCGTTGACCTGCGAGGGGTACTCCACGAAGTCGCGCGGCACCTCGGTACCGGAGACCCGGGGGAAGCGCACGTCCGAGAACAGGCCGTGCAGGGCGTGGCCGAACTCGTGGAAGGCGGTGTTGACCTCGTCGAAGGTCAGCAGGGTGGGGCCCTCGGCCGGCTTGGTGATGTTGAGGTTGTTGATCACCACGGGCAGCTCGTCGAACAGGTGCGACTGGTTCACCAGGCTGTTCATCCAGGCGCCGCCGCGCTTGGAGGGCCGGGCGTACGGGTCGAGCAGGAACAGGCCCATCGGCGAGCCGTCGGCGTCGAACACCTCGTGGACCCGCACGTCCGGGTGGTAGCCGGCCAGGTCCTCGCGGAGGGTGAAGGTGATGCCGTACAGCTCACCGGCCGCGTGGAAGATCCCGTCGCGCAGCACCCGGTCCAGCTCGAAGTAGGGCCGCAGGTCGCCGCCGTCGAAGTCGTACCTGGCCTTGCGCACCCGCTCGGCGTAGAAGGACCAGTCCCACGGCTCCAGCGGGAGACCGGCCTCCCGGCCCAGCTCCTCGGCCTCCCTGCGGGCGTTGGCCACCGCCGGGCCCACCAGCCTGCCGAGCATCTCCTCGACGGCGCCGGTGGTCTTGGCCGTCTGGTCGGCGACCGTGTAGGCGGCGTGGCTGGGATAGCCCAGCAGGGCGGCCCGCTCGGCGCGCAGCTCGGCCATCCTGGCCGCCAGGGGCAGGTTCTCCGGGGCCCGGCCGACCGACAGCTCGTACAGCCTCCTGCGGGTCTCCCGGTCGGTCAGCTCGGCCAGCGCGGGCTGGTTGGTGTGGTTGAACAGCGGCAGCACGTAGCGGCCGTCCTTCTCCAGGGCCTTGATCGTGCTCTCCGGGAGCCCGTCCAGCAGCGCGGGGTCCCGGACGACCAGCGCGGAGGCGGTGGAGGCCGCCAGCAGGTTCTGGGTGAAGGAGGTGGAGAGCCGGGTCAGCTCCTCGTTCAGCCGCCTGAGCCGCTCCTGCTCGGGCTCGGACAGGTCGGCCCCGGCCCTGACGAAGTCGACGCGGTACTTCTCCAGCAGCCACGCCTCCTCGGGGTCGTCGGTGGTGACCCGCCTGATCCGGTCGTACAGGGTGCGGTTCAGCCTGATGGCGTCACCGTGCCGGGTCAGCCTGGGCAGGATCTCGGTCTCGATCCGCCGGATGCCGTCGGTGGTGTCGGAGGCGGCGATCGTCATGAAGACGATCGAGGTACGCCGCAGGATCCGCCCGGAACGCTCCAGCGCCTCGATCGTGTTGGCGAACGTCGGCGGCTCCGGGTCGTCCGTGATCTCACGCACCTCGCGCAGCTGGTCGGCCATGCCGCGCTCGAAGGCCGGGAGGTAGTGCTCCTCCCTCACCTGGGCGAACGGCGGGAGCCTGTACGGCAGCTCACTGAGGGCGAAGAACGGGTTCTCGACCAAGACGGAAACTCCTCACGGGTGGACGGATCTCTCCAGCAGCGTCGCACAGCCGGCCTTCGCGGCGGCAGCCCGGTGATACCGCGATCCGGCCGCGGGTAATCGTTTTGGTCTTGACCCCCAACCTGGGCTATTCTTTCGGAGTCGCCAGCGAGCCCCGCAAGGGGTCCGGTGCGGTGGGGTATGGTGTAATTGGCAACACGGCTGATTCTGGTTCAGTTGTTCTAGGTTCGAGTCCTGGTACCCCAGCTGTATCTTCTTTTTTTGAAGATGCCGCAGATTCGGTCCCCTCCGAATCTGATGACAGTGTGTAGGGTCCCGTCGTCTAGTGGCCCAGGACGCCGCCCTCTCAAGGCGGTAGCGCCGGTTCGAATCCGGTCGGGACTACCACTGTCTCTCGCATGGCTCCGTCGTCTAGTGGCCTAGGACGCCGCCCTCTCAAGGCGGTAGCGCCGGTTCGAATCCGGTCGGGGCTACATCGCGAACCCCCGGAAGCAATGGCTTCCGGGGGTTTTTCGTGTTCCCGGCGTGCGCGTTTCCTCTTCTGAGCCGGGCGTGAGCGCAGGGCGGTTCCTTCACGATCATGGTCGCGTCGCGCTCCCGTGACCCTCGGTGTCCGTCACCGTCCTTTTCCGCGACCCCTCTTGCTTGGATAGCATTACTGTCCAATAATTGGAGAGCGCCGCTATCCAATGGGGGAAGAAATGATCACTTTGCTGGCGGACGGACGCGAGGAGCGGATCGCCGGGCCGATCGTCCCGCACGGGGAGCCCGTCCTCGGCTGGGAGCGCAAGCCGCACGGCTGGTGCCGGGGCGACGCGTGCGTCCCCGCCTTCCGCGCCGCCGCGGCCGAGACCGGCGAGGGCGTCGACCTCGTCGCCTTCGCCGGGCTGCTCGGCAGGCAGGCGGTCGCCGACCCGGACGAGGGGCTGATCGCCGTCGGCGAGCCCGCCGACCTCCCGCCGGGCAGGGCACCGGAGTTCGAGGCGCTGACCGCGCTGCGCGGCACCAGGGTCGCCGTGGTCTTCTGGGCCTCGTGGTGCGGCTGCCGCTACGACCTGCCCGCCTGGGAGGCCCTGCACCGGGAGCTGGGCGGCCACGGCTTCAGCGTGCTCAGCGTCTCCCTCGACCGCGACCCCGAGGCCGCCCGCGAGTGGCTCGCCGAGGTCACCCACCCGGCGGTGATCGACACCGACGGCCGCATCGCCGAGCTCTACAACGTGATCAATGTGCCGACCGTGGTCTGGGTCGACGCCGAGGGCCGGATCGCCCGTCCCCAGGACACCATGACCGCCACCGACACCTTCCGCTCGATGAACGGCCTGTCCTGTGAGCGGGCCGCCGCGGCCCTGCGCCGATGGGTGATCGACGGCGACGCCGGGACGACCTCCCGCGAGCTACGCGCCCCCACCGGCGAGGAGCGGCGGGCCCGGCTGCACGCGCGCCTGGCCACCTGGCTGTTCCGCGCCGGGCGCACGGCCGCCGCCGAGCGTCACCTCGCGCGGGCCGCCGCCCTCGCCCCGCACGACCTCGCCATCCGCCGGGGGCTCATGCCGCTCAACGGCGTCGACCCGTTCGGCGAGCGCTACTTCGCGCTCCGCGAGGAGCTGGAGGCCGCGGGGATCGCGATCTACCGGCCGCTTCCCGACTGGCAGGGCGACGAGGAGCCCGCCGCCGGGGCCACGGCACCCTCCTGAAGCGCCGGGCCCCGGGAGCCGTACAAGCGAGGGGACCGGCCCCCGTCCGGAGCCGGTCCTTCGCGTCCGGGGCTAGTTCTGGCCGGACCGGGCCTTGAACAGGGCCCGCTTGGCGGCCTTGCCCACCTGCTTGTCGGGGTGGGCCTTGCCGATCGCCTCCAGGAGCTCCTCCAGGTGCGGGTGCGGCACCTTCCAGATCACGTCCAGCAGGTTGACCAGGTTCGGCACGTTGCCGATGTCGTCCAGGCTGCTGACGAACTCCGGGCGGCCCAGGCCGGCGGAGATGGTCAGCATGTCGAGGATCAGCCAGTGGGTGTCGGCCTGGGTGGGCGGGGGAGCGTCCTCGACGCCGAGCTGGGCCAGGTGGGTGGCGGCGTACGGGCGCAGGGAGGGCTCGTCCAGGGCCTCCCGCCACGCGGGCGCGGCCACCTCGCCGAGCGAGCCGACCATGCTGGCCGCCTGCACCCGGATCAGCGCGTCCGCGTCGTCCTCGGCCGCGGCCTCCAGCAGGTCCCTGGCGGCCTGCTCGGGGGCGCGCAGCTCCATCCAGGCGGCGAACTCGGCGTCGGCCTCCTCCTCGGGCAGCTCGGCGCCGAAGGAGAGCAGGTCCAGGGCGGTCATCGCGTCGATGGCGGGCCGGGCGTCCAGCTCGATGTCGGCCTCGTCGGCCAGGTGGACCACGCCCTCCATGCCGAGCGGCGTCAGCCGGACCTGGTCGTGCTCGACCTCGACCATGCCGTAGCCGGTCAGCCAGTCGAGCACCGGGTTGAGCGGGTCGCCGTAGCGCTCGCCGGCCGTGGCCCAGGCCTCGGCGCCCAGGTCGTCGTACTCGGCGGCGGCCTCGGCAAGCTCGGCGCGGAGCTCGGCCAGCGGCTTGGAGCCGGTCGCCAGCAGCACCCGGATGAGCAGCGCCCTGGTCAGCCCGGACAGGGCGATCGTGGCCTCCTCGTCGTCCAGCTCGGGGTCGCCGTAGTCGATGGAGTGCAGGCCGGCCATCCACGCGTCGAGGGCGTCGTCGTCCTCCTCGAAGGGCCACTCGGCGGTGTCGGGGTCGACGCTGACGGTGTCCTCCCCCTCGGGCTGGAGGAAGTCCAGGTCGATCGCGAGGTTCCAGACGTTCCACAGGGCCGGGACGGAGTCGGCCAGCGTGGCGCCGCCCGTCTGCGGGACCGGGAAGCCGAGGACCCCCAGGGCCTCGGTGATCTCGTCGTCGCTCAGCAGGCTGGTCTCGCCGACCCTGCGCTCGGTCCCGACCCAGACCGCGAGGTCGCGGGCCTTGGCGATCAGGACCGTCGCGCGGGTGGCGGCGGCCAGCTCGGAGTCGGGGCGCAGCCTGATCGTCGGCAGCTCGGCGAGCTCGTCGGCGAACGGCTCGAAGTCGCCGAGCCCCTCGGCCTCCTCCTCGTCGTAGTCCTCCTCCTCGTCCTCCTCGACGACGAGCTCCTCCATGGCGTCGACGAAGTCGTCCTCGAGGGCGTCGAGCTCGGTGAGCAGGTCCTCCAGGGAGGAGGAGCCCCTGGTCAGGTGGCCGGAGTCGGCCAGGAAGGTCAGGTAGGCGCGGACCGCGGGCACCAGGCCGTCGGCCGCCGCGTCGGGATCCTCGACGACCTGGGGCATCCGGTCGAGCAGGACCGTGCGCAGATCGGACCGCTTCCACCGGCCCACGTCGTCGGAGGCGATCAGCCGGTGCCACAGCGCGACAGAGCCCACCAGGCCGGAGTCGCTGCCGGGCGCGTTCTCACGCGCCCAGAGGATGAAGTTCTGGAGCAGGGGACGCAGTTCAGCCGCGGCTGCCTCGATGCGATCTGTCACCTTCCCAGCCTAGGGGGCGGCAGGGGTGCTCGCCTCCTCATATCGCCCCCTGGAGGGGCCGTATCGGCGTCGGTTCGGCGTCAGTTCGCCCGGCGCATCGACTCGGTGATCCTTTCGGCGGCGGTGACCACCGGGGCGGCGTGCAGGCGGCCCGGGGTCCGGGTCAGGCGCTCGATCGGGCCGGAGACCGAGACCGCGGCCACGACCTTGCCCCCGGCTCCCCTGATCGGTGCCGAGACGCTGGCCACGCCCTGCTCGCGCTCGCCGACGCTGTGCGCCCAGCCCCTGCGCCGCACGCTCGCCAGGGTGGCGGCGGTGAACTTGGCCCCGCGCAGGCCCCGGTGCAGGCGGTCCGGCTCCTCCCAGGCGAGCAGGATCTGCGCCGCGGACCCGGCGAGCATCGGCAGTGCCGAGCCGACCGGCACGGTGTCGCGCAGCCCGCTGGCCCGCTCCGCGGCGGCCACGCAGACCCGCTCGTCCCCCTGGCGCCGGTACAGCTGGGCGCTCTCCCCGGTCAGGTCCCGCAGCTGGGTCAGGACGGGGGAGGCGACGGCCAGCAGGCGGTCCTCGCCGGCGGCCGTGGACAGCTCCGACAGGCGCGGTCCCAGCACGAACCGGCCCTGTGTGTCGCGGGAGACGATGCGGTGGTGCTCCAGCGCCACGGCCAGGCGGTGGGCGGTGGGCCGGGCCAGGCCGGTGGCCTGGACGAGCTGTGCGAGGGAGGCAGGTCCCGCTTCGAGGGCGTTGAGCACGAGGACGGCCTTGTCGAGTACGCCGACTCCGCTAGAGTTGTCCATACACCGATACTGCCGTCTCGACATATGAGAAAGCAAGTGGGTGTGGGACAGCCGATCGCAAGGAGGCGACATGGGCCGCACGCTCGCGGAGAAGGTCTGGGAGCAGCACGTCGTTCGACGTGCGGAAGGAGAACCCGACCTGCTCTACATCGACCTGCACCTCGTCCACGAGGTGACCAGCCCGCAGGCGTTCGACGGCCTGCGGATGGCCGGCCGGCCCGTCAGGCGGCCCGACCTCACGATCGCCACCGAGGACCACAACGTCCCGACCGTACGCGGTCCCATCAGCGACCCGGTCTCCCGGGTGCAGGTGGAGACGTTGCGCAAGAACTGCGCCGAGTTCGGCGTCCGGCTGCACCCCATGGGCGACGCCGGCCAGGGCGTGGTGCACATCATCGGCCCGCAGTTCGGCCTGACCCAGCCCGGCATGACGATCGTGTGTGGCGATTCTCACACCTCCACCCACGGCGCCTTCGGCGGCATCGCGTTCGGCATCGGCACCTCCGAGGTGGAGCACGTGCTGGCCACCCAGACGCTGCCGGCCTACCGGCCCAAGACGATGGCCATCGAGGTCTCCGGCCGGCTGCCCCCCGGCGTCACCGCCAAGGACCTCATCCTGGCGATCATCGCCAAGATCGGCACCGGCGGCGGCCAGGGCTACATCGTGGAGTACCGCGGCGAGGCCGTCCGCGCGCTCTCCATGGAGGGCCGGATGACCGTCTGCAACATGTCCATCGAGGCCGGTGCCCGCGCGGGCCTGATCGCCCCGGACGAGACCACCTTCGCCTACCTCGAGGGACGCCCGCACGCGCCCACGGGCGCCGACTGGGACGCCGCGGTCGAGTACTGGCGGTCGCTGGTCACCGACGAGGACGCCGTCTTCGACACCGTCGTGGAGATCGACGCCACCACGCTGACCCCGTTCGTCACCTGGGGCACCAACCCCGGCCAGGGGGCGCCCCTGGGGGCGGCCGTGCCGAGGCCCGAGGACACCGACGACCCGGCCGCGGCCGCGCGGGCCCTGGAGTACATGGGCCTGACCGCGGGCACCCCGCTCCGCGACGTCGCGGTGGACACGGTCTTCGTGGGCTCGTGCACCAACGGCCGGCTGGAGGACCTGCGGGCCGTGGCCGACGTGCTGCGCGGGCGGCAGGTCGTGACCCGCACGCTGATCGTGCCCGGCTCGATGCTGGTCAAGCTCCAGGCCGAGCAGGAGGGGCTGCACGAGGTCTTCACGGCCGCCGGTGCCGAGTGGCGCGAGGCGGGCTGCTCCATGTGCCTGGGCATGAACCCCGACACCCTCGCCCCCGGCGAGCGCAGCGCCTCGACCTCCAACCGCAACTTCGAGGGCCGCCAGGGCAAGGGCGGCCGTACCCACCTCGTGTCCCCGCAGGTCGCCGCGGCGACCGCCGTCACCGGCCGGCTCACCGCCCCCGCCGACCTGTAAGGAGCCCTCCGATGCAAGCGTTCGTCACCCACACCGGCCGGGCCGTGCCGCTGCGCCGCAGCAACGTGGACACCGACCAGATCATCCCCGCCGTCTGGCTCAAGCAGGTCAGCCGGACCGGGTTCGAGAAGGGCCTGTTCTCCGCCTGGCGCGAGGACCCGGACTTCGTCCTGAACGACCCCGCCCACCAGGGCGCCACGATCCTGCTCGCCGGGCCCGACTTCGGCACCGGCTCCTCCCGCGAGCACGCGGTCTGGGCCCTGCAGCAGTACGGTTTCCGCGTCGTGATCGCGGCCAGGTTCGGGGACATCTTCCGTAATAACTCCACCAAGATGGGCCTGCTCCCGGTCGTCCTCCCGGGGCCGGTCGTCGAGGACCTGCAGTCCGCGGTGGAGGCCGACCCCACCCTGGAGATCACCGTCGACCTGGCGGAACGCCAGGTCCGGTGGGGCGCCCAGACGGTCGCGTTCGAGATCGACGACTACACGCGCTGGCGGCTGACGGAGGGCCTGGACGACATCGGGCTGACCCTGCGCAACGCCGACGCCATAGGCGCATACGAGAATGGTCGGCAGCCATGGCTGCCGACGACCGTCTGACGGGTCCAGAGGACGAGCTGGCGTGGCGGTTGCGCGAGGCGCACCGCCACGTCAGGTCCCTGCCCGTCCCCGCGAAGGAGCGCGAACGCCTCGCGCGACGCCTGCTGACCATCTGCGACCTGTCCAAGCGGGACGTCGAACACGCCGCAGCGCGTCTTGATTTGTTCCTTCTCAGTATTGATGTCCGGGTTTCAGATACGCCAAGCACTGGAAACATTGCGGAAGGTGATTGAGTCATACGGCTCCGTCCCCTAATTTCAAGCGGGCAGGGGGTTTCTCATCGTGATCGTCGATGAGAGATCTGTGATGAGACCCCTCGCCGTGACAAATCGGGTGAGACGGGTTTTCTGCCTCATGACCCACTCCCGGACATCGGTAAGCAGGGGGAGCAACCTTATGAACAAGAAGGAACTCGTCGACGCCATAGCGGATCGGGTGGGCGACAAGAGAACGGCCACCGAGGCCGTGAACGCGGTGCTCGACGCCATCCAGACCGCCGTCGCCAGTGGCGACAAGGTATCGATCACGGGGTTCGGCGCGTTCGAAATGGTGCACAAGCCGGCCCGTACCGCCCGTAACCCTTCGACGGGTGCCGAGATCAGGGTCGCCGAGAGCTGGGGGCCCAAATTCCGGCCGGGTTCGGACTTCAAGGAGCTCGTCAACAGCGGGGGCAAGAAGGCCTCGAAGAAGAAGTAGAGCTCCGTCCGGACGCCCGGTCTCCCGAGGTGGGGGCCGGGCTTCCGGCTTTTCCGCGGGCGCGCGACCGGCCGGTGCCCGGCGCTTTCCCGGGCCGCCCGCGGGAGCTTTCCAGGCCGCCGGGGCTTTCCCGGGCCGCCGGAGTTTTCCCGGACCGTCCGTCCGGGCTTTCCCGCACCGTCCGGGCTCTCCCGGGCGGGAACGGCTATTCGGGCACTCCCGGGACCCCGGGAACGGGGAAGGTCGACAGGGTGATGAAGGAGACGGCCTCGCCGTCCATGACGATGTTCACCCGCTGGCCGGACCGCAGCAGCCGCAGCGGCCCGGCGTCGAACGCCGCCGCCCCGAACGTGACCTCGCTGCCGTCGTCGAGGAAGACCGACCCCGACCGGGTCTCCGGATCGAACGCGCGCACCGTCGCCTGCACGTGCCCAGCCTAACCCTCCGCACCCCCGGTCGCCGAGATCCTCCCGGCCACGGCCAGCGTGCGGGGGCCGACGCCCAGGACGAGCGCCCGGCGCAGGTCGTCCGGGGTGTCCACGTCGTGGCGGACCGACTCCACACCCTCCACCGAGAGCTCGGCCGCACCGCGCCGCAGGTGACGGGCCCGCGACTCGCCCCCGAACCCCGGCGTGAACGGCACGCCCGCGCGCACGCCGTAGAAGGTCGTGCCGACCTCGGCGCCGTCGGGCAGGAACGCCTGGTCGAACGCGGACGCGGCGGCCAGCACGCGGGCCAGCTCGGCCGGGCGCAGGGCGGGCAGGTCGGCCTGGAGGGCACCCACGGCACCGCCCGGCTCCAGCCGCACCGCCTCGGCCGCGCCGTGCCGCAGGGCGGCGTTCAGGCCCGCCCCCGGGTCGCCGACCACGTGGGCGCCGACCCCGGCGAGCGCCTCGGCCGGCACCGGGTCCGCGGTCACCACGACCACCCGCGCGACGAGCGCGCAGCGCAGCGCGGCCTCCACGGTGTCGCAGGCGATCGCCACGGCCAGCGCGGCCCGGTGCGGGCCCGCCGCGGCCGCCAGGCGGGTCTTGGCGGCGATCAGCGTCTTGACCGGGACGACGAGCGTCCAGGCGGGGTTCTCCGGAGCAGGCATGACGCCAAGCATCCCGCCTCGGCCTCACCGATGATGAACGGGGAGGGTTACCATGCCACGGGACGCCCGCCCCGTCGCCGTGGAGGTGCCCATGAGACGCCCCGGATGGCCCTCCCCGTTCTGGGTCGCCTTCGCCGTGGTGATCGTCAAGCCGATCTCGTGGCTCCTGATCCGCAAGGACTGGCGCCGCGGCGACCGGCTGCCCCGCGAGGGCGGCATCATCATGGTCACCAACCACCTGTCCTGGCTGGACCCCATCCTGATCGCGCACTTCCTCTACAACCACGGCCGCTGGCCGGTGATCCTCGCCAAGTCCGGGCTGTTCTCGGTACCGGTGATCGGCCACCTGGTCAGGGCGATGCAGGCCATCCCGGTCTACCGGGGCAGCGTGGACGCGGCCCGCTCCCTGGAGGAGTCGCGGCGGCGGCTCGCCGCGGGGGCGTGCGTGATGTTCTACCCCGAGGGCACCTGCACCCGGGACCCGGACTTCTGGCCCATGGAGGGCAAGACCGGAGCCGCCCGGCTGGCGCTGGCCACCGGCGCCACCGTGATCCCCGTCGCCCACTGGGGCGTCCAGGAGATCCTGCCGTACGGCGCCAGAAGACCCCGGCTGCTGCCCCGCAGGACCTTCAGCGTGCAGACGGGACCGCCGGTGGACCTGTCGAGGTACGCGGGAGAGCCGCCCGGCGCGGAGGTGCTGCGCGCGGCGACCGCCGACATCATGGCGGCCATCACGGCCCAGCTGGCCGAACTCCGGGGCGAGAAGCCCCCTCCCGCGCCGATGGCGCGTCCTGCGGGCCACTGACTTCGGCGTACGGTGATGAAATGACCAAGGCGGCTGTATTCGGCACGGGCTCGTGGGGAACCACCTTCGGGATGATCCTCGCCCAGGCGGGCACCCGGACGACGATCTGGGGCCGCAGGGCGGAGGTCGTCGAGGCGATCGACCTGCGTCACGAGAACCCCGACTACCTGCCGGGCTCGGTGCTGCCCGAGACGCTGCGCGCCACCACCGACCCCGCCGAGGCCCTCGACGGCGCCGACTTCGTGGTGCTCGCCGTGCCCTCCCAGACGCTGCGGGGGAACCTGCTCGGCTGGAAGCCGCACCTGCCGCCGGAGGCGGTGCTGGTCAGCCTGATGAAGGGCATCGAGCTGGGCACCACCAAGCGGATGAGCGAGGTGATCTGCGAGGTCGCCGAGGTGCCCAGGGAACGGGTCGCCGTGGTCTCCGGGCCCAACCTGGCAAGGGAGATCGTCCGGGGGCAGCCGGCCGCGACCGTGGTCGCCTGCACCGACGAGCGGGCGATGGAACGGCTCCAGGAGGCGTGCCACGTGCCGCCCTGGTTCCGTCCCTACACCAACGCGGACGTCGTGGGGGTCGAGCTCGGCGGCGCCGTGAAGAACGTGATCGCCCTGGCGGTCGGCGTCTCGGTGGGGATGGGGCTCGGTGACAACGTCGGGGCGATGCTGATGACCCGCGGGCTGGCCGAGATCTCCCGGCTGGGCGCGGCGCTCGGCGCCGACCCGCACACGTTCGCGGGCCTGGCGGGCATGGGCGACCTGGTCGCCACCTGCATGTCCCCGCTGTCGCGCAACCGCACCTTCGGCGAGAACCTCGGGCGGGGCATGACCCTGACCGAGGTCGTCGCCGCCACCCGGCAGACCGCCGAGGGGGTGAAGTCCTGCGAGTCCGTGCTCGAACTGGCCAGGAAGCACGACGTGGAGATGCCGATCACCGAGGTGGTGGTGGCCGTGGTCCACGACGCGATGCCCCCGAGCGAGGCCGCGGTGCTCCTGATGTCGCGCACGCCCAAGCCCGAACGCTACGGGGTGTGATCGGGACGGCGGAACGGGTAGGTCTGGTTTCGTCACGGACGGGGTTCCGCGCGGGACCGCGGGCCCTTTCCCCGGGGATCCGCCCGCGGGACGGCGAACCTCCCCGCCGGGCGGGGGTCCCTTTTCGGGACGCGTGTTCCCCGATGTGCCCAAGGCCGCCGAGGAGCCCGGCGTGGACACGGCCAAGAGGGCGGGCTCCCTACCCGCATCGAGTAGATAGGCGCGTCTAACAGCTGGATTGCCCCCTAACAGGGGGTACATTCGGTCATCATGAGCGAGCAGCACGAACCCCTGCCGAGGGTGGCCGTCCTCTTCGGCGGTCGCAATTCCGAGCACGCCGTCTCCATCATGGGAGCGGGAAGCGTGCTGGAGGTCATCGACCGGTCCAGGTACGAGGTCGTCCCCATCGGGATCGCGCGGGACGGCCGGTGGGTGCTCGCCTCGGGGGAGCAGCGCTACGCGATCGAGGGCGGCGAGCTGCCCGTGGTGGACGCGCAGAGCGCGACGCTGGCCCTGACCTCGGGCGGCGGCTCGCTGGTGGCCTACGACCCCGGCAGCATCCCCGTCGAGCTCGGTCACGTCGACGTCGTCTTCCCCGTGATGCACGGGCCCTTCGCCGAGGACGGCACGATCCAGGGACTGCTGGAGATGGCCGGGGTCCGCTACGTCGGCTCCGGGGTGCTGGCCAGCTCGGTCGGCATGGACAAGGCGTACATGAAGACGATCCTCGCCGCCGCGGGGCTGCCCGTGGGGCCGTACGTGGCGATCCGCGACCGCGACTGGCGGACCGAGCGCGAGCGGGTGCTCAAGGAGGTCCAGGAGCTCGGCTGGCCGGTCTTCGTCAAGCCCGCCCGCGCCGGGTCCAGCCAGGGCATCTCCAAGGCGGCCGACCTGGAGGAGCTGGAGCGGGCCATCGAGTTCGCCCGCGAGCACGACCCCAAGGTGCTGGTGGAGGCGGCCGTCGTCGGCCGCGAGATCGAGTGCGCGGTGCTGGAGTCACCGGGCGACGAGGCCCCCCGGGCCAGCCTGCCCGGTGAGGTGCTGGTCCACGGCGACCACGAGTTCTTCGACTTCGAGGCCAAGTACATCGGGAACGACATGTCGCTCTCGGTGCCCGCGGACGTCCCGCAGGAGACGGCCGAGGAGCTGCGGGCGATGGCCGTGCGCGCCTTCGAGGCACTGGGCTGCGAGGGCCTGTCGCGGGTCGACTTCTTCTACACCCCCGACGGACGGCTGATCGTCAACGAGATCAACACCATGCCGGGCTTCACCGCGATGTCGGTCGCGCCGCAGCTGTGGGCCGCCACCGGGGTGCCGTACGCCGAGCTGGTCGACCGGCTGATCCGGCTCGCGCTGGCCCGCCCGGCCGGACTGCGCTAGACGGGCTCCTGGACGGGCTCACGGAGGTCGGGCGGGCCCTGTGAGCCGCGCGGCGCGGGAGGACGCCGGCGGCGTCAGGGCAGGGCCGCCTTGATCGGTGCGGCGAGGTCGATGAGCACGTTCTGCGGGGTGTGCTCCCGCGCGATCGTCACCTCGACGTAGGCCTGCCTGCCGATCGCGGTGAAGAGCGTCGGCCTGGCCGGGTCGGCGTACCAGGCCACCCCGTCGAGCTCGGGCACCTGGTCGGTGGCCGACATCGTCACCGGGCGCGGCACCCCGCAGCGCAGCGCGATGCGGCCCTGCCCCCACACCGCGACGTAGGGCGAGACGGGGTCGGACTCCGCCCGTTCCTCCCCGTCGAGCGCGCGCGGGAGCCGCTCGGCCAGCGACCGGCACCCCGCGACGGCGGGACCCTCGGGAACGGGCGGTTCGATCCGGACGGCACCGCCGCACCCGGCCAGCATCAGCAGGGCGCAGACGTACCCGGCCCGGCGGGCGAACCGGCGTGCCACCTCGGACCTCTCAGATCAGATGTGGACGATCGGGCACGTGAGGGTACGCGTGATGCCCTCGACGCCCTGGATCTGCGCCACCACGAGCTTGCCCAGCTCGTCGACGTTGTTCGCCTCCGCCCGCACGATCACGTCGTACGGACCGGTGACGTCCTCGGCCTGGGTGACCCCGGAGATCACGGAGATCTCCCGAGCCACGTTCGCGGCCTTGCCGACCTCGGTCTGAATAAGGATGTAGGCCTGCACCATCACGACCTCCCGGGCGATTGGATCAGTGCCGAAGGGCCACCGTACCCTGTGATGAACGGGAGGTGTGTCATCACAGTAGGAGATCTCGGCGAATTCGGGGTTGTTGCACGTATTGCCGGACGCCTGTCCCAGGGCGGGACGGTACTTCTGGGCCCCGGGGACGACGCCGCGGTGGTGAGAGCCCCCGACGGGCGGGTCGTCGTCACGACGGACCTCCTGCTCGAGGGTAGGCACTTCCGCCTCGATTGGTCCAGTGGCTACGACATCGGCCGCAAGGCCGCGGCGCAGAACCTGTCCGACGTGGTGGCCATGGGGGCCGACCCCACCGGCATCGTGGTCGGCCTGGGGCTGCCCGCCGACGCGGCCGTCGGCTGGCTGGACGACCTCACCGACGGCTTCCGCGACGAGTGCGACCTGGTCGGCGCCAGCGTGGCGGGGGGCGACATCACCCGCTCCGAGCTCGTCGTCATCTCCGTCACCGCCCTGGGGGACCTGGGCGGGCGGGCACCGGTCACCCGCTCGGGGGCCCGGCCGGGGGACGTGGTCGCGATCACGGGCCGCCTCGGGTACGCCGCGGCCGGGCTGGCCCTGCTCGGCGCGGGACCGGCCGGGTCGTCCGGACCGATCGAGCCGTCCGAGCCGTCCGAGCTGGTCGGGCTGGCCGAGTTGGTCGATGCCCACCGCCGCCCGGAACCGCCCTACGCGCGCGGCCCGCAGGCCGCGGTGCTCGGCGCCACCGCCATGCTCGACGTCAGCGACGGGCTGCTCCAGGACCTCGGTCACGTGGCCACCGCGTCCGGGATCGCGCTGCTGCTCGACCCCGGGGCGTTCACCGTCCCCGCGGTGATGCGCGAGGCCGCCCGGCTGACCGGTACCGACCCGCTGGAGTGGGTGCTCTCCGGCGGGGACGACCACGCGCTCGCCGCGACCTTCCCGGCCGGGGTGCGCCTGCCCGAGGGGTGGACCGTGGTGGGCCGGGCCGCCGAGGGGACGGGAGTGCAGGTCAGCGGCATGACCCCGGCCCGTGGCGGGTGGGACCACTTCCGGGAGTGACGTTCCTCACCTGGTGTGATGTTTGTGAAAATTGCGACAAACGGTTACCGAACTGGTATGAAGATGGGCGGTTGTGATTCCTCCGAGAAAGGGGCTGTATGGGCCGCCACGGTGCAAACGGGGAAGAGACATCCCCGGACCGGGGTAACCGCGGGCCGGAGTCCCCTCCGGAGCAGGACCGGTGGGACGAGCCGGTCGGGCGCAGGCTCCGTCCCGAGGAGTCCGTGGTCACCGAGCCCCGGACGGGTTTCCTGGGATCGGGCTGGACCTCCGAGTCCGAGCCGTCCGGCTCTGCCGACCCCTGGCCCGAGGACGAGAAGAGGTCCGGCGGACGGGTCGGCAAGACGCTGCTCGCCGTCGCCGCGGTGGCCGTGCTGCTCGGCGGGACCGTGGCCGGGGTCCGCGGGCTGACCGGTTCGGAGAGGCCCGCCGACTGCCCGGCCACCGGATGCGTCACGGCGGCGTCGAACCGGCCCGTCCCGGCCGAGGAGACCACCGATCCCGGTGAGCCCGGCGACGACACCGGTGACATCGGCGACACCGCGCCGTCCGAGGAGCCCTCGGAGGCGGGCGACGAGGCCACCGCCGCCCCGACCCCGGCCGTCACCCGCAGGGGTGGCGGGGTCACCGCGGCCCCCCGGCCCACCGCGACGCGCAGGGCCACCCGCGCTCCCCGGAACGACGAGGACGGGTCGCGCACCCGCAGGCCGTCGTCCACCGATGAGCCCGACCCCAGGGTCACCACCGCCGAACCACTGGTCAACGAGGCCCCCAGCCAGGAGCCCACCGGGGTGCCCACGCAGGTGCCGAGCACCACCGCGCCCGCCCCGGACCCCGTTTCCAGCACCGGCGGGGTCGCGGAGCGCCCCGCGCCGCTCGCGGGGGGCGCCGCGATCACGGTCGGCGCCGACCTGATGGACGAGGAGGCCCGTACCTACACCGTCCAGCTCGTGGTGGCCGCCGACGCGAACGTCGGCGACCTCACGGTGAGCGTGCCGGTCAGCGGCCGGGTGTCCGTGCTGGAAGGCGCCGGGTGGCGGCAGGTCGGCGACGACCTGGTGATCGAGTCCCCGGCCGGCCTGGAGGCCGGAGAGCCGCTCGTGGTCACCTTCACCGCGCACGGGGACGCGAAGATCCCGCGGACCTGCCGGAGCGACCAGGGGGAGTGCTCCGTCGACTGAGCCGGTGCCCTCGGAACCGAACTGGTTGGATGGGGACATGACCGATTCGACCCCCCCTCGCGTCCTGACCGTCGCCGGTTCCGACTCCGGAGGCGGCGCGGGCATCCAGGCCGACCTGAAGACCATGCTGGCCCTCGGGGTGCACGGCATGAGCGTGATCGCCGCCGTGACCGCCCAGAACTCGCTGGGGGTCCAGGGTTACTGGGAGCTGCCCGCCGAGGCGGTCCGCGCTCAGCTCGACTCGGTGCTCGGCGACATCGGCGCCCAGGCGGTCAAGACCGGCATGCTCGCCTCGCCCGTGCTGGTGGAGACGGTCGCCGGGCTGCTGGCGGGGCTGGACGTGCCCGTGGTGGTCGACCCGGTCGGCGTCTCCAAGCACGGCGACTCCCTGCTGGCCCCCGAGGCGGTGGAGACGATGAGGTCACGGCTGCTGCCCGTCGCCACCGTGGTCACCCCCAACCTGTGGGAGGTGCTCCAGCTCACCGGCGTGAAGGTCGAGGACGAGTCCGACCTGCGCCGTGCCGCCGACGCGGTGCTGGAGCTCGGCCCGGCGTGGGCGCTGGTCAAGGGCGGCCACCTGCCGGGAGCCCCGGTGGACCTGCTGACCGACGGGAGGCGGGAGTTCCGCTTCACCGCCGAACGCCACGACAACCGGCACACCCACGGCACCGGCTGCACCCTGGCCTCGGCGATCGCCTCCCACCTGGCGCTGGGCGAGGACGTGCCCGGCGCGGTGGAGAAGGCCAAGGCGTACGTCACCGGCGCGATCGCGCACGGCTTCGCCCTGGGGTCGGGCATCGGCCCGGTGGACCACGCCTGGCGGCTGCGTCCCGCCTGACGTCCCCGCGGCCCGGAGCCCGGGTGAAGGGCTCCGCGGGCCGGGTGAAGGGCTCCGGGCCCCGGACGTCACGGCCGGCCCGCGGCCCGGTCCCGCCGCCGTCCCGTGGTCCGGTCTCACCGGCCCGCGGAGCACAGGGAACGACGAAGCCCGCCGTCCCGGTGCGGGACGGCGGGCTTCGTGAAGGTCCGGCTAGCGGGTGACCTTGCCCGCCTTGATGCAGGAGGTGCAAACGTTCAGCCGCTTCGGCGTGCCGTTCACCACTGCGCGCACGGGCTGGATGTTCGGGTTCCAGCGGCGGCGGGTGCGGCGGTGCGAGTGGGAGACGTTGTTGCCGAAAGTCGGCTTCTTAGCGCAAACGTCGCAAACGGAAGCCACGGTTCGCTCCTTAGATCAGTCGAGAGGCTCGATCCGCCGCACTGCCGGGCGGTCATCGGGCATGCCGGGACGACCGGCTGGCCATACGAGAATATCCGATGTCCGGTCGTGCACGCGAACGCGAGCCGCCGTGAACGGCCGAACGGGGATAATCTCCGGAGGCAACCGTAGCGCATCGCGGGCCGCACCCGGACGGCATCGTCAGGCACCCGACAGGCATCGGCCGGTATCGGTCGGCATCGACCGGCACCTGCCGGCGCCTGTCGGCACCGGCAGGGACGATCACGGGCTCGGGCGGTCCGCGTCCGGCCGGTGATCCGGTCCGTGCCCGGGCCCGTGCCCGGGGCGGGTCCGGTCCGTGCCCCCCGCGGCCCGTACCGGCTCGTACGGCCGTGTCGCACGGGCGCGGCCGGGCCGCCACGGTGGCGCCACAGGGCGGCGGTGCGGTCGCGGCCGGGATCAGGAGGTCAGGAGTGCTGCAGGTTCTCGACCCGCCCGCGGTCCGCAGGTGGTCGCGGCTGGCCGCGGAGACGCTGGGCAGGGGACGCGAGGAGATCGACGCCCTCAACGTCTTCCCGGTGCCCGACGGCGACACCGGCACCAACCTGCACCTGACCATGCTCTCGGCGGCGGAGGCGCTCGACGGGCTGCCCGGCGACGCGGACGCGGCCCTCACCTGGCAGACGCTCGCGCAGGGGGCGCTGCTCGGTGCCCGGGGCAACTCCGGGGTGATCGTCAGCCAGGCGCTGCGCGGCCTCGCCGAGGTGCTCGGAAAGGCCCCGGGGGACGGCCTCGATCTCGGACGCGGCCTGGTGAGGGCCGCCGAGCTGGCCCGCGCCGCGGTGTCCAGGCCGGTCGAGGGCACGATCCTGAGCGTCCTGACGGCCGTGGCCTCGGCGGTACGCGGCGCTCCCGCGGACACCGGGCGCCCCTGCCCCGACCTGGCCTCGGTCGCGCGGAGCGCGGCACGGGAGGCGCGCTCCGCGCTGCGCCGTACCCCGGAGCAGCTGGAGGTCCTGGCCCGCAGCGGGGTGGTCGACGCCGGGGCCGCCGGGCTGACGGTCATCCTGGAGAGCCTCGCCGCCGTCGTCACCGACTCCTACACCGGGCGGGTGGACATCCCCGCCCCGGCCCGGCGTCCCGCCCCGGCCCCGCAGGGGGAGCGGAGCGCCGGGGGGACGGGCGAGGGACCCGGCCGGGCCGGGGGTCCCGGTGATGCCGGCCACTTCGGATACGAGGTGATGTACCTGCTGGACGCCGGGGAGGCCGAGGTCGCGGCGCTGCGCGCGGAGCTCGACGCGCTCGGCGACTCGGTCGTGGTCGTGGGCGGTGACGGGCTGTGGAACGTGCACGTCCACGTCGACGACGCGGGCGCCGCGATCGAGGCGGCCCTGCGGCTGGGACGGCCCCACCGGATCACGGTGACGTACCTGTCCGGCCACGGCAGGACCCATCCGGTCACCGGGGGGCGGGGCGTGGTGGCGGTGGCCGCCGGGCCCGGGCTGGCCGCGGTGTTCGAGGAGGCGGGGGCCGTGGTCGTACGCCGGGAGCCCGGTTCGACCCCGTCGCTGGCGGCGGTGCTGGCCGCGATCAGGAAGGCCGGGTCGCAGGTCGTGGTCCTGCCCAACGACAGCGGGGTCCGCGAGGTCGCGATGGCCGCCGCGGAGATCGCCAGGGAGGAGGGCCTGACGGTCGGGGTGATCCCGACCAGGGCCTCGGTGCAGGGACTGTCGGCGCTGGCCGTGCACGACCCGCTGCGCCGGTTCGACGACGACGTGGTGGCCATGACCGAGGCCGCCGCGCACACCCGCCACGGGCACGTCTGGGCGGCCGACCGCGAGGTGATGACCAGCGCGGGCCTGGTCGTCCCCGGCGACGTCCTGGGGGTGGTCGACGGGGAGGCCGCGGTGATCGGCGCGGACCTGACCGGCACCGCCCTGGAGGTGGCCCGCCGGCTGGTGTCCTCGGGCAGCGAGCTGGTCACCCTCCTGGAGGGCGTCGGTGCCTGCGGGGAGCCGGCCCGCGCGGTGGAGGAGTACCTGGCCACCGTCAGGCCGGACGTCGAGGTGGTGCGCTACGAGGGCGGGCAGGGCGGCTATCCGCTGCTCATCGGGGTGGAGTGAGCCGGGCGAGGTGAATTCTGTCGCCGCGGCACGGTAGAAAACTCGGGTGACGAGCTTCGACGAGCCGCTGGCGAAGGCGCTGGACCCCAGGACGGCCAAGCTGCTGGAGAGCGTTCTCGATCTGCGCACCGTCGGCGACCTGCTGCGGCACTACCCGCGCCGCTACGCCGAGCGGGGCGAGCTGACCGACCTCGTCGACCTGCAGGTCGACGAGCACGTCACCGTGGTCGGCGAGGTCACCAGGGCCATGCGCAGGCCGATGCGGAACAAGGGCGGCACCTGGCTGGAGGTCGAGGTGGCCGACGCCCGCGGCAGCAAGATCTACCTGTCGTTCTTCGGCAAGACCTCGCACATCGCCGAGACGCGGCTGCGGCCGGGCAGGCGGGGCATGTTCGCCGGCAAGGTCGGCGCCTTCGGCCAGGGCGAGAAGCGCAAGTGGCAGCTGTCCCACCCCGAGTTCGAGATGATCGAGGAGAACGAGACCGGGGCCGAGGAGTTCGCCGCCGCGCTCGTGCCGATCTACCCGGCGGGCAAGGACGTGACGCCCTGGGCGATCCGCAGGGCGCTGGGCGTCGTCCTCGACACCCTGGGCGAGCTGGACGACCCGCTCCCGGCCGCCCTGCGGGCCCGGCACCGGCTGCCCGGCCTGTCGGACGCGCTGCTGGCGATCCACCGGCCCCGCGACCACGCCGACGTGGGCAGGGCCCGCAAGCGGCTCAGGTTCGACGAGGCGTTCGTGCTCCAGGCGGTGCTGCTGCAGCGCAAGATGGCGGCGGCCGCCTGGCCCGCCACGCCCCGGCCCGCGATCGAGGGCGGGCTGCTCGCCGAGTTCGACGGGCGGCTGCCGTTCGAGCTCACCGAGGGCCAGCGCGAGGTGGGCGAGGAGATCGCCGCCGACCTGGCCCTGCCGCACCCCATGCACCGGCTGCTCCAGGGCGAGGTGGGCGCGGGCAAGACCGTCGTGGCGCTGCGGGCGATGCTCCAGGTGGTCGACGCCGGGGGGCAGGCCGTGCTGCTGGCCCCCACCGAGGTGCTCGCCCAGCAGCACCACCGGTCGATCTCGGCCATGCTCGGCGACCTGGCGGGGGGCGGCATGTTCGGCGGCACCGCGGTCGCCCTGCTGACCGGCTCGCTGGGCGCCGCGGCCCGCCGCTCGGCCATGCTCGACGCCGCCTCGGGCACGGCCGGCATCGTCGTCGGCACCCACGCCGTCCTGCAGGAGCGCGTCCAGTTCGCCGACCTCGGCCTGGTCGTGGTGGACGAGCAGCACCGGTTCGGCGTGGAGCAGCGCGACGCCCTGCGGGAGAAGGCCGGGGGCGGGCGGCCGCACGTGCTGGTCATGACGGCCACGCCCATCCCGCGCACGGTCGCGATGACGGTCTTCGGCGACCTCACCGTCTCCACGCTCTCCCAGCTGCCCTCGGGGCGTGCCCCGATCACCACGCACGTGGTCCCCGCGGCGGAGAAGCCGCACTTCCTCGACCGGGCCTGGACGCGGCTGCGCGAGGAGATCGGGCTGGGCCGCCAGGCGTACGTGGTCTGCCCGCGCATCGGCGACCTGGAGGGCGACGAGGGCGACATGTCCAAGGCCGACGACGAGCGCAGGCCGCCGCTGGCGGTGCTGGAGGTGGCCGAGACCCTGTCGGCGGGCCCGCTGGAGGGGCTGCGCGTCGAGGCGCTGCACGGCAAGCTCCCGCCGGAGGACAAGGACGCGGTGATGAGGGCCTTCACCCGGGGGGAGATCGACGTCCTGGTGGCGACCACGGTCATCGAGGTCGGCGTCGACGTCCCGAACTCCTCGGTCATGGTCATCATGGACGCCGACCGGTTCGGCGTGTCCCAGCTCCACCAGCTCCGCGGCCGGGTCGGGCGGGGCGGGCTGCCCGGCCTGTGCCTGCTGGTGACCGACGCGCCGGGCGGCACCCCCGCCCGTGCGCGGCTGGACGCGGTGGCCTCCACCCTGGACGGCTTCGAGCTGTCCCGTGTGGACCTGGAACAGCGCAGGGAGGGTGATGTGCTCGGGGTGGCCCAGTCGGGGCGCAGATCGTCGCTGAAGATGCTGGAGCTGCTGCGCGACGAGGACGTCATCCACGCCGCGCGCCTGGACGCCGAGGCCATGCTGGAGGCGGATCCGGAGCTGGCGGGCCATCCGGTGCTCCGCGCCGAGATCGACAGGCTCCTCGCGGACGAGCGCGCCGAGTACCTGGAGAAGGCGTGAGGCCCGTCCCGGGCGTCCCGGGCGTTCTTGGTGTTCCGGGCGCCTCGGATGCCTCGGGTGCCATGGGTGTCCGGGACGTCTCGCGGGTGCCGCGCCGTCCCGCGCGTTCGCGGCGTCTCGTGTGCCCGGGGAGTCTCGCGCCTTCGCGGGGCCTCGCGTGTCCTCGCCGCCTCGCGGTCCGGGGCGTCTCGTGCCTGCGGGGGTCTCGTGCCCGCTCCGGGCCGAAGGGCCCAACTGCGGGGACGGCCTCCCCCCGAATGCCGTCCCCGCCTGGGCCCACTCCCGGGTCAGGTGCCGAGAGCACCGGCGTGCGGAAGGGCTCACGATCACGCCGGTCGGCCTCCCCCTGGGTCACTTGGAGGCCGCAGGAAACATCATGCAAGGGACGGGCACCGGACGGAACGACCCTTGCGCTTTCGTCGCCACTCCTTGCCCACTCTTGACCTAGATCACCTGCCAGGACCCTTTTGACCTGCGGTTATGTGATGCGTCGCGACACGCCGGGCTGCGTACGCGCCGCCTGGGGCACCGGTCGCGGGCCGGGTGGACGGCGTCCGGGGCCCGGATCGGCGGGGGCGGGGCGCGCGGCGCGCTGAGAGGATGACGGGGTGAGCCGAGTCATCGCGGGAAGCGCAGGGGGGCGGCGGCTGGCCGTCCCGCCGGGGCGGGGGACCCGCCCCACGAGCGACCGGGCCAGGGAGGGGATCTTCTCCACGGTGGGGTCGCTGATCGGGCCGCTGGAGGGCTGCGCGGTGCTCGACCTGTACGCGGGCTCGGGCGCGCTCGGGCTGGAGGCGCTCTCCCGGGGGGCCGATCACGTGCTGCTCGTGGAGTCCGAAGCCCGGGCGGTGCGCACGATCAGGCAGAACGTCGCGTCGCTGGGCCTGGACGGGGCCCGGGTCGCCGCCGACCGCGTGGAGCGCCTGCTGGCCAGGGGTCCCGGGGCGGGGCAGAGTCCCGGCGCACCGGGGCACGCACCGGGGCACGCGCTGAGGAGCGTGCCGGGGGAGGCGCGGGGTGACGCCGGGGGCGGCCCGGGGGGCGCCGTGCGCGCGTACGACCTCGTCCTCGCCGATCCCCCGTACGCGCTGGGGGAGCAGGAGGTGCGGACGGTGCTGGAGCTGCTGCGCGACCGGGGCTGGCTGGCGCCGGACGCGCTGGTCGCGGTGGAGCGGGAGAGCCGGGGCGGCGACCTCGTCTGGCCGGACGGGTACGAACAGGAGAGGGTCCGTCGTTATGGCGAAGCGTCCGTTTGGTACGGTCGCGCCTCCGGGAATCCTTAGAGCAGGGGGTCCACCTTGCGTCGCGTTGTCTGTCCGGGATCGTTCGATCCCGTCACGAACGGTCATCTGGACATCATCGGCCGGGCCTCCCGGCAGTACGACGAAGTCGTCGTGGCGGTGCTGATCAACATCGAGAAGAAGAGCCTCTTCACGGTGGAGGAGCGCATCCAGACGCTCCAGACGGTCACCAAGGAGTACGGGAACGTCCGTGTGGACAAGTTCCACGGCCTGCTGGTCGACTACTGCAGGCAGCAGGAGATCCCCGCCATCGTCAAGGGCCTGCGCGCGGTCAGCGACTTCGACTACGAGCTCCAGATGGCCCAGCTCAACTACCGGATGTCGGGGGTGGAGACCCTGTTCATGGCCACCGGTCCCGAGGTCTCCTTCCTGTCCTCCAGCCGCATCAAGGAGATCGTCAAGTACGGCGGCAGCGTGGCCGGGCTCGTCCCGGACCTCGTGCAGGAACTCCTGGTCGAACGGCTCAGGGGCTAGGCACTGGTATTCTCTTGTTTCGGCCTTGCACGACGGCGGTGATGCGCCATGCCTAATGAGAGTGAAATGAACCAGCGCAACCTTGACCCCCGAGCCCCATGGGTGATCTCGACCCATGACCTGGGGCGACGGCCAGGGTCGATGCGCCGGATGAGTCTCGTTCTCCCGGCACCGGCGGACATCGGCGTCGACATGATCGGCGTCCCCAAGGACGCCGACGTCGAGCTGGAGATCCGGCTTGAGGCGGTCATGGAGGGTGTGCTCGTCACGGGCACTGCGCAATCCCCGCTGCGGGGGGAGTGCGCACGCTGCCTGGAACCGGTCACCTCGCACACCGAGGTGGAGTTCCAGGAGCTGTTCTTCTACTCGGCAGAGGATGCTGCCGAGGGTGACTCGCTTCTCGTCGGTGAACTTCTCGATCTCGAACCCGCGTTTCGCGACGCGGTCGTGCTCACGCTTCCGCTGAGCCCGGTCTGCAGTGAGGACTGCGCCGGGCTCTGTGTGGAGTGCGGGGTCAGGCTGGCGGACGCCGAGCCCGACCACGGCCACGAAGTCATCGACGCCCGCTGGGCCAAGCTGCAGGGCCTGGTTCCGGAACATAACAACGATCAGGAGAGCTGACGTGGCTGTCCCAAAGCGCAAGATGTCGCGGAGCAACACTCGCTCCCGCAGGTCGCAGTGGAAGGCCGCCGCGGTTTCGCTCGTGAGCTGCCCCCAGTGCCGCTCGCCGAAGCGTCCGCACGTGGCATGCCCGACCTGCGGCACGTACAACCGCCGTCAGGTGATCGAGCCCTCCGCCTGATCGCACTCTGACCGACGGCCGCCGGCCGGGCCCTCACGGGGTCCCGGCCGGTGTCACCGTCCTCACCCCTGCGATGGCGGTCCGCCCGCGGCTGTGGTGGACGCCGGGGTTCGCGGTAGAACGCGTACCCACTTTCCCGGCGCCCACCACGTCTTCGGGGTCTTCGGGCACTTTCTCCTTCATTGCTTCGCCATCGCGCATTCGATGACAGAACGTGCGAGGAGAAGTCATGGCCACGAGTGTGAAACCGGTTGCCGTCGAGTCCGTCAAGGACGAGCTGGAGCGCCTTCTGGCGGTCCACCTGGACGTCGCCATCCTGGAGCGGGCGCTGACGCACCGCTCCTACGCGTACGAGAACGGTGGCCTGCCCACCAACGAGCGCCTGGAGTTCCTGGGCGACTCGGTGCTGGGCCTGGTCGTCACCGACACCCTCTACCGCAACCACCCCGACCTGCCCGAGGGGCAGCTGGCCAAGCTCAGGGCCGCGGTGGTCAACATGCGTGCCCTGGCCGACGTGGCCCGCTCGCTGGGCCTGGGCCGTTTCCTGCGCCTGGGCCGGGGCGAGGAGGGCACCGGGGGCCGCGACAAGTCCTCGATCCTGGCCGACACCCTCGAGGCGCTGATCGGCGCGATCTACGTGAACAGGGGCCTGGAGGAGGCGTTCCGCGTCGTCCACCTGCTGTTCGACCCGCTCATCACCCGTTCGGCCTCGCTCGGTGCCGGGCTCGACTGGAAGACCTCGCTGCAGGAGCTCACCGCCTCGGAGTCGCTCGGCGTGCCCGAGTACCACGTCGAGGAGAGCGGGCCCGACCACGCCAAGTCCTTCACCGCGGTCGTGCGGGTGGGCGGGGAGGCATACGGCGCGGGGTCGGGGCGTTCGAAGAAGGAGGCGGAGCAGCAGGCCGCCGAAGCGGCCTGGAATCGGATCCGCCAGGACCGGGAACGACGCGACGTCGGCTGATCCGCCGCCGGAGGAGGGGCACATGCCTGAGCTGCCCGAGGTCGAGGTGGTCCGCCGGGGCCTGGAGCGATGGGTCTCCGGGCGGGTGGTCGCCCACGCCGAAGTGCTCCACCCCAGGGCGATCAGGCGCCATCTTCCCGGCGCCGAGGAGTTCTCCTTCCGGCTCAAGGGCCGTACCGTCGGGGTCGCCGAACGCCGGGGCAAGTACCTGTGGCTGCCCCTGGACGGGACCGACGCGATCCTGGCGCACCTGGGGATGAGCGGCCAGCTCCTGGTCACCGAGCCCGGTTCGCCGTCGGAGAGGCACCTGCGGGTCCGGATCTCCTTCACCGACGGCGGCCCCGAGCTGCGCTTCGTCGACCAGCGGACCTTCGGTCACGTGCTGGTGACCCCGATGGCGCACTCGGGAGGCCGGACGGTGCCCGAGCCGATCGCGCACATCGCGGCCGACCCGTTCGAGGAGCACTTCGACGACGAGGGGTTCGCCCGGCGGCTCCGGCTGCGGCAGACCGAGATCAAGCGGGCGCTGCTGGACCAGTCGCTGATCAGCGGGGTCGGCAACATCTACGCCGACGAGGCCCTGTGGCGGGCCAGGCTGCACGGTGCCCGCCCCACCGGGACGCTGACCAGGCCGAAGATCGCCGAACTGCTGGCGGCGGCCCGGCAGGTGATGACCGCCGCGCTCGCCGAGGGCGGCACCTCCTTCGACAGCCTGTACGTGAACGTCAACGGTGAGAGCGGCTACTTCGACCGGTCCCTGGCCGTCTACGGCAGGCGTGACCTGCCCTGTTCCCGGTGCGGCGCGCCGATCGTCCGCGAGGCGTTCATGAACCGCTCCTCCTACAGCTGCCCCCGCTGCCAGCCCCGGCCCAGAAGGGTCCCGCGGTGACGGGTACCGGAGCCGCCCGGGAGGCCGCCGTGACCCGGGCGTCCGAGGCCGGTATGCCCGGTATCAACGCTCATGAGGGCGACACGCCCGAAACCGGCGTCCCTGAAACCGATGCCCCCGATGGCGACACGCCCGGGGCCGGCCCGGAGGGCGCCCGGCGGGTGCGGCTCACGGCCTGGGTCCGGGGGCGCGTGCAGGGGGTGGGTTTCCGCTGGTGGACGCGGTCCCGCGCGCTGGAGCTCGGCCTGACCGGCTGGGCACGCAACACCGCGGACGGCCGGGTCGAGGTGGTCGCCCAGGGGACGCGCCGAGCGTGCGAGGACCTGCTGGGACTCCTGCGGGGCGGCGACACGCCCGGGCGGGTGGACGTGGTGGTCGAGCGGTGGAGTGAGCCCAAAGGTAGTCCAGAGGGTTTCGTCGAGCGCTGACCACTTCCCTAAACCACCCAAAATAAGGTATATTTGACCGTCGAGAGTGCCCATCGGTGCATCCATCCGGAGCGTTCAACTTGACCGTCTCCCTCACCGGTGCGACTCTTGATAAAGAACCACGCGCACCCCTCCCGCGGCAAAGAAGTGCGCGAACCAGTCTGGTCACTCAGCGTGGAGGACCCTTTACTATGGCGAAGGCTCTACTCGGCCACGTCGGCGGTCCCGACCCTCGGATGGTCTCGGAAATGCGTCGTCTTCAGCAGCGCATCCGTGATCTGGAGGGAGAGCTCACCCGGCTCCAGGCCCAGAACGACGAACTCGCGGCAGGCAGTCGCGACGAGGAGTTCAACCGTCTGCAGGATCGCGAGCCGGCTCTCACCTAACGGGGGCCGGGGCGGAACACACAGTCCAGGGACGCCTCGATGGGGCGTCCCTTGTCATATGACGGCACATAAGCCTTATTTAGGTCATGTGCGTGCTATATGCCGTGCCAGGAAGGTCAGCTGCTCGGGTAACACCCGGCGGCGGTAGGCCGTGTCCTGGCACCCGTCGGCGATCCCGCCCTCGGCCGTGGCGCCCAGCGCCTTGAGGGCCTTGAGCATGGTCTGGGTCTGCCGGGCCCACGGGTCGCGCTCGCCGCACCCCAGCCAGACCGGGATGTCCACCAGCTCGCGCAGCGGGGCCTGAGCCGCGCTCACCGCGGGCGACGCCGCCACGACCGCCCCCACCTGCTCGGGACCGAGCTCGGCGGCCAGTCTCAGCGCCCCGGCCCCTCCCGAGGACCACCCCATCAGGCCGATCTTCGCGGTGTCCATCCCGTTCGAGGCCAGGTACGGCAGCAGCGACCCCGGGATGTCGGCGGAGGGCCAGTCGTCGATCGAGGCGACCGCGAACCGGCCGCCGCCCGCGGCCAGGTAGCGGTGGACGGCGTAGACGCCGAACGGCGTGCGCGCGTTGCCCGCGGCCCCGTGCAGCATGACCACGACGGGGAGCCCGTCCTGCGCCCCCGGAGGCAACCCCACGATCACCCGCCGCCGGTCCACGCGGCTGCGCTGGATCGTTCCAGGCGACGTCACCGGAGGCCGGGGCAGCGCCCCGCAGACGATCTGGGCGTACGCGCTCCGGATGCCGTCCGGACCGGCCGCCAGCGCGGCGGCGCCCAGGGCGAGCACGGTCAGCCCGCCCCCGGCCAGGAAGGCGCGCCGTCCCGGCCCTCGTGTCCCGTCCGCGGGTGACGGGTCGCCGGACTCGCGGGGCCGGGAGCCCGCCGGTCCGTCCCCGGACGGCCCCGGCCTCGACTGCCCCGGTCTCGGCGGGCACGGCCTCGACGGGTGCGACCTCGCAGGGTGTGACCTCGACGGGTGTGACGGAGCCTCGCTCTCACCGCGTTCCGCGTCCATGCAGGGCACCATAGGCGGTGCGCGGGCGGGCGGGGGTGAAGAACGGTAGTCTTCCCCGCGTGAACGGAGCCGCGGGCTGACGGGAAAGGACGCGCCCGTCGTCACCGGAGGGCGGCCGGGGGCAGGGCGTGCCGCGCCGGGCGGCGCGGCCGGACCGGGGAGGGGATGCCGGGGTGTATCTGAAGACCCTCACCCTGCGCGGGTTCAAGTCCTTCGCCTCGGCCACCACGCTCCGGTTCGAACCGGGCATCACCGCGGTCGTCGGCCCCAACGGGTCGGGCAAGTCCAACGTGGTCGACGCCCTGGCCTGGGTGATGGGCGAGCACAGCGCCAAGTCGCTGCGCGGCGGCAAGATGGAGGACGTCATCTTCGCCGGCACCTCCTCGCGGGCGCCGCTGGGACGGGCCGAGGTGACCCTGACCATCGACAACACCGACGGCATGCTCCCGATCGACTACACCGAGGTGACGATCAGCAGGCTGATGTTCCGGGCCGGCCAGAGCGAGTACGCGATCAACGGGGACACCTGCCGGCTGCTCGACATCCAGGAGCTGCTCTCCGACTCCGGCATCGGCCGTGAGATGCACGTCATCGTCGGCCAGGGCCAGCTCGACCAGGTGCTGCACGCCGGTCCCGAGGAGCGCAGGGCGTTCATCGAGGAGGCCGCGGGCGTCCTGAAGCACCGCAAGCGCAAGGAGAAGGCGCTGCGGAAGCTGGACGCGATGCAGGCCAACATGACCCGGGTGCAGGACCTCACCACCGAGCTGCGCCGCCAGCTCAAGCCGCTGGGACGCCAGGCCGAGATCGCCAGGAGGGCCGCGGTCATCCAGGCCGACCTGCGCGACGCCAGGCTCCGGCTGCTCGCCGACGACGTGCTCACCCTGCGCACCGCGCTGGAGCGGGAGATGGCCGACGAGGCCGCCGTGCTGGCCCGGCGCGCCGCGGTGGAGAGCGAGCTCGAACAGGGCCAGGTCGCCGAGGCCGAGCTGGAGGCCGCCGAGGCCCAGGCCCAGCCGCGCCTGGCCGCCGCACAGGAGACGTTCTTCCGGCTGTCCTCCCTGCGCGAGCGCCTGCGGGGCCTGTCCACCCTCGCCGCCGAACGGCACCGCCACGCCTCCGACACCGCGGTGGAGCGGCGCGGGCGCGACCCGGAGGATCTGGAGCGCGAGGCCGAGGAGGTCCGCGAGCAGGAGCGCGTCCTGGCCGAGCTGCTCGCCCAGGAGCAGGAGTCGCTCGCCGAGGCCGTGGCCGGGCGGGCCGAGACCGAGGCGGCGCTCGCCGCAGAGGAGCGGCGGCTCGCCGCCGAGGCCAGGGCCATCGCCGACCGCCGCGAGGGCCTGGCCAGGCTCAGGGGGCAGGCCGGGGCCGCGCGCAGCCGGGCCGCGGCGGCCGAGGAGGAGATCGGCAGGCTGCGCCGCGCGCTGGAGGAGGCCGAGCAGCGGGCCGAGGCGGCCCAGGCCGAGCACGACGGACAGGAGAGCTCCGAGCCGGCCGCCGACCCCGCCCTCGCCGAGGAGCTGGAGATCGCCCTGGAGACGGTCGAGCAGGCCAGGGAGTCGGTCGAGGCGGCCAGGGCCGGGGTCGAGACGGCCCGGGCGGCGGTCGCGGGCCCGGACGCCGCGCTCGGCGCCGCCAGGGCCGCGCTGACCGCCGCCCGCGAGGCCGACCAGCGGGCACAGCGCCAGGTGGCCGCGCTGGAGGCCCGGTTCGAGGCGCTGGAGATGGGCCTGGCCCAGGGCGCCGACGGTGCCGCCGCGCTGCTCGCCGCCGACCTGGCCGGGATGCTCGGCCCGGTGGCCGCCAGGCTCTCGGTGCGGCCCGGTGCCGAGGTGGCCGTCGCCGCCGTGCTGGGGGCCGCGGCCGAGGCCGTCGCGGTCGAGTCGCTGCAGAGCGCCGCCGACGCGCTGGAGTTCCTCAGGAGCCGCGAGGCAGGCCGGGCCACGCTGGTCATCGCCTCGGGCGAGGCGGCGCCCCCGCGGGGCCCCGTGCCGCTCGACGGCGCCGAATGGGCCGCCGACCTGGTCACCGTCCCCGCCGAGCTGCGGGCCGCCACCGCCGCCCTGCTGGCCGGCGTGCTCGTGGTGGACGATCTCACGACCGCCCGGAAGGCGGTGGAGCAGTTCCCCGGCCTGCGCGCCGTCACCCGGTCGGGCGACCTGCTGGGCGCCCACGCCGCCAGGGGAGGCTCGCCGGGCGGCACCTCCGCCCTGCAGATGCGGGCCGCGCTGGACGAGGCCGCCGCCGACCTGTCCGGGGCCCGGACCGCGGCCGGGCTCGCCGCGGCGGAGCTGGAGGAGGCCGCCGAGGTCGAGGCCGAGGCCCAGGCCGCGGTCGAGGCGGCCAGGGGGCGGGTCGCCGAGGCCCAGACCGGCGTGCAGAACGCCCAGGGCGGCCTGGACGCGGCGCAGGCCGCGCTGGACCGGGTGCGGGCCAGGCAGCGCGAGGCCGACCAGCAGGTCGCCGCGGTGGCCAGGAGTCTCGCCCGGCTCGGTGCCGCCGCCAAGGCCGCCCGTGACGAGTGCGAGCGGCTGGCCGGGGGCGTACGGGCTGCGGAGGAGGCGCGCGACCGGGACGCCGCGGGCCTCGCCGAGCTGGAGGAGCGGCTCGCCGCCGCCCTCGGGGCCGAGGAGCCCGAGACCGAACCCGCCACCGACCTGCGTGACGAGCTCGCCGGGATCTGCGCGACGGCCAGGCAGGAGGAGATGGAGGCCCGCCTCGCCGTAAGGACCGCGGAGGAGCGGGTCCGGAGCATCGAGGGCAGGGCCGAGGAGCTGACGCGTGCCGCCGAGCGCGAGCGCGAGGAGCGGGCCAGGGCGGCCGAGCGCCGGACGCGCCGCCGCGAGCAGGCCCGCACCGCCCAGGCGGTCGTCCGGGGGGCCGAGCTGACGTTGCGTGCCCTGGAGTCCTCGCTGGTGGCCGCGGCCGCCGAGCGCGACGAGGCGGAGCTGGCGCGCGGGCAGATCGACGCCTCGCTCAAGGCCGTCCGGGTGCGGGTGCGCGAGCTCTCCGGCGAGCTGGACAAGCTGGTCAACCGGGCACACGGCAGCGAGATGGCCCGCACCGAGCAGCGCCTGCGGCTGGAGCAGCTCCAGACGCGGTCGGTGGAGGAGTACGGGGTCGAGCCCGACACCCTCATCGCCGAGTACGGCCCGGCCGAGCCGGTCCCGGTGGACGACGGCGATCCCGTCCCCTACGACCGCGACGAGCAGCTCAAGCGGGCCAAGGCGGCCGATCGCCAGATGGCCCAGCTCGGCAAGGTCAACCCGCTCGCGCTGGAGGAGTTCGCGGCCCTGGAGGAGCGGCACTCCTTCCTCACCTCGCAGCTGGAGGACCTCAAGAAGACCCGCCGCGATCTGCTGACGGTGGTCAAGGAGGTCGACGAGCGGGTCGAGCAGGTCTTCGGGGCGGCCTTCGCCGACGTGGCCCGCGAGTTCGAGACGATCTTCACGCGGGTGTTCCCCGGCGGGGAGGGCAGGCTGCTGCTCACCGATCCGGAGGACATGCTGACCACCGGCGTCGAGGTCGAGGCCCGCCCGCCCGGCAAGAAGGTCAAGCGGCTCTCGCTGCTGTCGGGTGGTGAGCGGTCGCTGACCGCGGTGGCGTTCCTGGTGTCCATCTTCAAGGCGCGGCCCTCGCCGTTCTACGTGATGGACGAGGTGGAGGCCGCGCTGGACGACACCAACACCCAGCGCCTGCTGACGCTCTTCGAGGAGCTGCGGCAGACCTCGCAGATCATCATCATCACCCACCAGAAGCGCACGATGGAGATCGCCGACGCGCTGTACGGCGTGTCGATGCGCGGGGACGGCGTCACCCAGGTGATCAGCCAGCGCCTGCGGGAGCACGAGCCCGCCTGAACGCGCCGGGGCCGCCCGGACACCGGGCCGCACGCGCTCCGAACCGTCCGGGGACCGGCCCGCGCGCACCCAGGACGGACACGGGCCCGTTCGAACGCCCGTCCGGACGGGGGCCCGCTCGAACACCTGGGGAGCGAGCATCCCGGGGCGTCTGGAAAACTGTGGTCTTGTGGAAGCCTATCTCGGCATAATCGCGATCATCGCCGTCATCGCCCTGCTGACGGGCGGCGGCATGCTCCTGCTGTTCCGGTCGGGGCGCAGGACGCCGCCGCGGGTCGAACCGCCCGAGGCGCCGCCGGTCTCCGGGGTGCCACAGGCCCCCGGACGCGGCACGGCCGTGGACGAGGACGCGGCGACGACCACCGTGCCGCCACCGGCCAGGCCGATCGACCCCGCCGACGTCACCGTCCTGCCGCCGGTCGAGGTCCCGCCGCCGTCCGCCGGCCGGATGGTGCGGCTCCGCGCCCGGCTGGCCCGCTCGCAGAGCACCCTGGGCAAGGGGCTGCTGGAGCTGCTCTCGCGCGACCGCCTCGACGACGACGCCTGGGACGAGATCGAGGAGACCCTGATCACCGCCGACGTCGGCGTGGCGCCGACCCGGGCGATGGTCGAGGAGCTGCGCACCCGGGTCAAGGTGCTGGGCAGCCGGACGCCCGAGGAGGCGCGTGCCCTGCTGCGGGAGCAGCTGCTCGCCCAGATCGGCACCGACATGGACCGTACGCTGCACGTCGCCCCGCACGGCGAGCGCCCGGCGGTGGTCCTGGTGGTCGGCGTCAACGGCACCGGCAAGACCACCACGACCGGCAAGCTGGCGCGCGTCATCATCGGTGACGGCGGCAAGGTCGTGCTGGGGGCGGCCGACACGTTCCGCGCCGCCGCGGCCGACCAGCTCCAGACCTGGGGCGACCGGGTCGGGGCCGGGGTGGTGCGCGGTCCCGAGGGCGGCGACCCGGCCTCGGTGGCCTTCGACGCCGTCGCCGAGGGCATCCGGGAGAAGGCCGACGTGGTCATCGTCGACACCGCCGGACGGCTGCACACCAAGACCGGCCTGATGGACGAGCTCGGCAAGGTCAAGCGCGTCATCGAGAAGAAGGCCACGGTGGACGAGGTGCTGCTCGTCCTGGACGCCACCACCGGCCAGAACGGCATGCGCCAGGCCCGGGTGTTCGCCGAGGTGGTCAACATCACCGGCATCGCGCTGACCAAGCTCGACGGCACCGCCAAGGGCGGGATCATCATCTCCGTCCAGCGCGAGCTGGGGGTCCCGGTCAAGCTGGTCGGTCTCGGCGAGGGCCCGGACGACCTGGCCCCGTTCGACCCCGAGGTCTTCGTGGACGCGCTCCTCGGCGAGTGATCCACCCTCCCGCCCGCCTCGCCCGTACGGGCACGGAGGCCGGTGGGCCGCCCCCCGGTGCGGACATCCCGGGGGCGGTAGGGGGCGGGCAGGGGGTGACGGGCCCGGCCGGTCCGCGCCAGAGTCGCGGTGAAGGCGCCTGAGGGCGCCGTGCGCCGTGCGCGGGGGCTTGCGCCGGACGTGAACGGCCGTGCCCCCGGGTGGACGCGTGCCCCGGGCGGGGCCGTACGCCGTCGTTCTCCCGTGCGCCGCCGGTACGCCGCGCGCTGCCGGCCGAGGGGAGGAGCGACATGCGGCGATGGAGGAGAACGGCCCTCATGCTGGCCGTCGTCAGCGGGGTGGGCGGTGCCTGCCTGCTGCCGCAGGCGGCCGGTGCCGGGACGGGGAACGGGGCGGGGAACGAGGCTGGCCGGGCCGCCGGGCCGGGGCTCACGGTCGAGCCGGTCGCGGGCCTGACCAAGCCGGTGCAGATGGTGGTGGACCGCTGGGGCGTACCGCACATCTACGCGCGCAACACCGCGGACCTGTATCTCGCGCAGGGCTTCAACGCCGCCCGCGACCGCCTGTTCCAGATCGACCTGTGGCGCCGCCGCGGCCTGGGCCTGCTGTCGGAGGTCCTCGGCCCCGACCACCTCGCGCAGGACCGGGCGACCCGGCTGTTCCTGTACCGCGGGGACATGGACAGGGAGTGGGCCAGCTACGGCCCGGACGCGAAGATGGCGGCCACCCGTTTCACCGAGGGCGTCAACGCCTACATCGACCGGCTGCGGCGCTTCCCCGAGGAGACGCCGCCGGAGTTCCGCGAGCTCGGCTACGCCCCGGCCCGCTGGTCGCCCGAGGACGTGGTGCGGATCCGCAGCCACAGCCTGGTGGTGAACCTCGGCCCCGAGGTCGACCGGGCCCGCGCCGTCTGCGCGGGCGGCATCGGCGTTGATCCGCTCATGCGCAGGCTCCAGCCCGACTGGAGGACCTCGGTGCCCGAGGGGCTCGACCCGTGCGCGATCCCCGCGGACGTGCTGGGCGTCTACCAGCTCGCCACCCAGGGCGTCACCTTCAGGAACGGCCGGGTGCAGGCGGTGACCGAGCCGTCGGTCCCGGCCCCGGCCGAGGGCAGCAACGCCTGGGCCGTCGCCCCGTCGCGCAGCACCACGGGACGGGCGATCCTGGCCAGTGACCCGCACCGGGTGATGAAGGCCCCCTCCCTGCGGTACGTCACCCACCTGTCCGCGCCGGGCCTCGACGTCATCGGGGCCGGGGAGCCCGCGCTGCCGGGCGTCTCCATCGGGCACAACGGCACCGTGGCGTTCGGGCTGACCATCTTCGGCATCGACCAGGAGGACCTGTACGTCTACCGGCTCGACCCCGCCGACCCGGGCCGCTACCGCTACGGCCAGGGCTGGGAGCGCATGCGCACCGTCACCGAGAACGTGCCGGTCAAGGGGGAGGCGGCACGCCCCGCCGAGCTGGCCTTCACCCGCCACGGCCCGGTGATCAAGGTGGACCGGGAGCGGAACCTCGCCTACGCCCTGCGCACCACCTGGTCGCAGCCGGGCACGGCACCCTACTTCGGCAGCATGGCGTACATGGGCGCGCGGAACTGGAAGGAGTTCACCGCGGCCATGCGGACCTGGGGCGGCCCGCCGGAGAACCAGATCTACGCCGACACCGCGGGCAACATCGGCTGGGTCCCCGGGGGGCTAGCGCCACGACGGGTGGGCTACGACGGCCTGATGCCCGTCCCGGGGGACGGCCGCTACGAGTGGGACGGCTTCCACGACGGCGCGCTGCTGCCCCGTACCTACAACCCCCCGAAGGGGATCGTCGCCTCCGCCAACGAGTTCAACATGCCCGAGGACCATCCGGTGAAGGTCGGGTTCGACTCGTGGGCCTTCCCGTACCGGCACCAGCGCATCGTCGAGGTGCTCTCGGCGAAGCCGCGCACCTCGCCCGCGGACTCGCGGGCGCTGCAGAGCGACAAGCTCTCCATCCCCGCCCGCGAGCTGGTACGGCGGCTCGCCGGGATGAGCGCCACCGAACCGTCGGCGGTCAAGGCGCTGGAGCTGCTGCGCGGCTTCGACGCGGTGATCGACGCGGACTCGGCGCAGGCCGCCCTGTTCGAGACGTGGTTCACCGCCCACCTGGAACCGGCGTTCGCACGGGCGGTCCTGCCGGAGAACGTGGCAAGGATGATCTTCATTCACGATCCCGTCCTGCTGATGGAGGCCGTGCGGGAGCCCGAGCGCTGGTTCGGCGCCGACGGCGCGGCCGTGCGCGACCGCCTCCTGCTCACCTCGCTGGCCGCGGCCTACGACGCCCTGGTGGTGCGGCTCGGCCCCGACCCGGCCGCCTGGAAGTGGGGCGACATCCAGAAGATGACGTTCGATCACCCGCTGGGCGAGAACGTGGGCCCGTTCCCCCGGGGCGGGTCCTGGAACACCGTGGACGCGTCGAACTACCTGCCCGGCTCCTACACGCCCCTGTCGGGAGCGACGTTCAAGATGGTCCTCGACGTCGGCGAGTGGGACAGGTCGCGGGCGATCAACGCCCCCGGGCAGTCGGGTGACCCGGGCAGCCCGCACTACCGCGACCTGGCGCCCCTGTGGCAGAAGGGGGAGTACTTCCCGCTGCTCTACAGCCGCGCCGCCGTGGAGGCCAACGCCGAACGGCGCCTGCTGCTGACCCCGCTTCCCTGACGGACGGCCTCCCGGCCGTTCCCGCTTCCTCCCACCCTCGCCCGCTCCCTTCCGCCCCCTCCCGGTCCGTCGCGGGACTCGCCCTTCCGCGACGGACCTCGCCCGGCCCGCCACCGACCGGTGGCGGGCCGGCCTTCTTCGGCCGATCATCTCCCGCTCCCCGGAGAGTCCTCGCGGCCCGACAAAGGACCCGATGATGCGTCCTTGCAGGGCGAAGGGACGAAGAACCCGGTAGGACCCTCTCGAATGAACCGGTGGCACCGTCCACCCGTTCCTCAGAGGGGAGATTAAGTCCTCGAAGCACGGGAAGCGGGGAGACGTGAAGACGGGTGTCACAGCTTCTGCGGGCTCGAGGTCAGGTCCGGCGGACGGGAACGGCCGTTCGGTGGCGGGCCCCGGAGCCGTGCGTCCCGGCCTGTCACGGCACCCGAAAAGCGGGCCTACCAGCGGTTATGTGATGATGGACACATCTCCGACCAAATCCAGAGAACGATGTTACGCTATTGAGACTTATCCGGCTGTAGGGCGTGTCGCACCCGCCGTGGTCACAGTCGTCGATCATCCCCCTGACCTCTCAGAGCTTTTAACGGCCCCCTTACGGGGTGCCTGCGAGCATCGAGTACGCCGTCAGAAAGGGTGTGTCGCGACCGTGCCGGGCGGTAGTGGGGGGAAGAGTACGAGGGGGATCGAATGATCACGATGACGGAAGAGCAGCGCCAGGACTGGTTCGAGCGTGACGTCGTCCCGGTCACCAGCCAGCTGTACGCGTCCGCGATGCGTCTGACCCGCAACACCGCCGACGCCGAGGACCTGGTCCAGGAGACCGTCACCAAGGCGTTCACCTCGTACCACCAGTTCCGCGAGGGCACCAACCTCAAGGCGTGGCTGCACCGCATCCTGACCAACAACTTCATCAACGACTACCGCAAGAAGCAGCGTTCGCCCAAGCTCTCGGCCACCGAGGAGATCGAGGACTGGCAGCTCGCCGCCGCCGAGTCCCACACCTCCACCGGCCTGAAGTCCGCCGAGACCGAGGCGCTGGACCAGCTTCCCGACAGCGCCGTGATGAACGCCCTGCGTGCCCTGCCCGAGGACTTCCGGGTGGCCGTCTACCTGGCCGACGTCGAGGGCTTCGCCTACAAGGAGATCGCCGAGCGGATGGGCACCCCCATCGGCACGGTCATGTCGCGCCTGCACCGGGGCCGGCGCCAGCTGCGCACCATGCTGGAGGGCTACGTCCGCGAGGAGGGCGGCTTCCGGCTCTCCGCCGGCGTCCAGGCGGCCTGACCCCCGGGCACGTCCCCTTCCCGCCCGACCCGTGGCCCGCCCCCTGCCGGGGGGCGGGCCACGGGCCTTTTCGGGGTCACGGGCTTCTCCGGGGTCACGGGCTTTTCCGGGGACGTCGAAGGGATCGCCGGGTCAGGGACGGGTCAGCCGGACGCGATCAGCGCGACCGCCCCGAGGGTGAAGCCCACGCCCACGACCTGCACGGTGTTGAGCCGTTCCCCGAGCACCTGGCGGGCCAGCAGCAGGGTGCTCGCCGGGTACAGCGAGACCAGGACGCCGACGAGGCTCAGCATCCCGCGCTGCTGGGCGAGCATGAACAACACGTTCGCCACCATGTCGAGGATCCCGGCGCCCAGGATGAAGGTCAGCGCCCCGGGTGCCGGGCGCAGGGTGCGGCCGGCGGCCAGGGCCAGCAGCCCGATGGCCGCGACCGAGGCCACGCGGGCACCGATCAGCGGCCAGATGCCGCCCCCCTCGGGAACCTGGGCGAGCAGGATGAAGAAGCCGCCGAAGCCCGCTCCCGCGGCCACCGAGGCCAGGACCGAGCGGTACCCTCCGCTCGACGTCTCCTCGGAGGAACTGCGGCTGACCAGCAGCACCGCCAGCAGCGCCAGGACCACCCCGCCGAGTGCGACCGGCGACGGGCGCTCCCCGACGGCGAGCCCGAACAGCACCGGCAGCACCGCCGAGACGGTCGCGGTGATCGGCGCCACCACCGACATCACGCCGGTGGCCAGCGCCCGGTAGAACAGCAGGACCGCCAACGCGCCGGAGATCCCCGAGGCCGCACCCCAGGTCAGCGTCGCCAGGGTGGGCGTCCCGGGCAGGACCGGCAGCAGGGCCAGGGCCAGCACCAGCCCGGCGGCCTGGGAGAGGACCACCACCGCGAACACCTGTGCCCGGCGGGTCGCCAGCCCGCCGAGGAAGTCGGCGGTGCCGTACACCGCCGCGCAGGCCGTCGCGAGTATCACTGCCGTCATGTCGAGCCCCCTAGTTCAATACAGTGAACTTTCAGGACAATATAGGAGGTGCAATGAAGTGCCAAACGGGTTCACCAAGCACCTCGGCGTGGATGCCCCGTCCTTCAGGGCGGGGAGGAAACGCGGATCGGCCAGGCATGGTGGTCCCCGGGTTTTGTCGGTGGGTTTCGGTAGGTTGATCGACATGTCCCGCTTCCGGCTTCAGCCTTCGCCTGCCCAAGAGGCGGCGTTGCTGGAGCACTGCGGGCATGCGCGTTTCGTGTGGAACCTCGCGGTGGAGCAGCACGCCCACTGGAAGCGCGGACGGAAGTCCGCACCCGGGTTCGCCGAGCAGTGCCGTCAGCTCACCGAAGCGCGAGCCGCTTTCGAGTGGCTGCGCGCTGGGTCGGTGACGGTTCAGCAGCAGGCGCTCAAGGACTTCCATCAGGCGATGGCGAACTTCTTCGGCAAGAGTCACCGCAAGCCGACGTGGCGTAGGCGCGGGCAGGGCGAGGGGTTCCGCATCGTCGCGGTCAAACCTGGAGACGTTCGCCGTATCTCCCGTAACGTCGGCGAGGTCAAGATCCCTAAGGTGGGGTGGGTGCGGTTCCGCTGGTCGCGCCCCGTTGCTGAGGCGAAGTCCTACCGGATGACCCGCGATGCGGCGGGCCGCTGGCATGTCGCATTCGCTGCGGTTCCTGAACCGATCCCCGCGCCGGGTACGGGTGAGGTCGTCGGTGCGGACCGGGGCGTCGCCGTGTCGGCCGCTCTGTCCACGGGTGAACTGCTGAACGCGCCCGGTCTGCGGGACACGGAGAAAAAGCGGCTGTTGAGGTTGCAGCGGAAACTCGCCAAGGCTAAGCGCGGGTCGAACCGGCGCGGCAAGGTCAAAGCCGCTATCGCCCGGCTGAAGGCCCGAGAGACCGATCGGCGCAAAGACTGGGTGGAGAAGACCAGCACCGACCTCGCCCGCCTGTTCGACGTCATCGCCGTCGAGGACCTGAAGATCAGCAACATGACCCGGTCGGCGCGCGGCACCGTCGAAGCGCCTGGGAAGAACGTCCGTCAGAAAGCGGGCCTGAACCGGGGCATCCTCGCCAACGGATGGGGCCAACTCGTGACCCGGCTGGAGCAGAAGGCTCCGGGCCGGGCACAGAAGATCAACCCGCGTTTCACGTCGCAGACCTGCAACGCCTGCGGGCACCGCGCAGCCGAGTCGAGAGAGAACCAATCTCGATTCGGCTGCGTTGCCTGCGGGCACCAGGCGCACGCCGACGTCAACGCGGCTAAGAACATTCGTGATACGGCGGCAGGGCATGCCGTCGCTGCGCGGGGAGGCTCAGCGTTGGCTAAGCCGGTGAACCGTGAACCTCAACGCGACCTCCTCCTCATGGGGTAAGTGCTGTTGGAATCCCCCGCCTTCAGGCAGGGGAGGATGTCAATACACTGAACCCATGGACCCGGAGACGATCACCGCGGCGGTCGCCAACAACGTGCGGGCCCAGCGGGCGCACCGCCAGATGACCCTCGACGAGCTCGCCGCCCGCTCGGGGGTGAGCCGGGGCATGCTGGTCCAGGTCGAGCAGGCCAGGACCAACCCGAGCATCAGCACGCTGACCCGCATCGCCGACGCGCTCGGGGTGACGGTCGCGCGGATGGTGGAGGTCTCCGACACCCCCGTGGTCCGGGTGGTGAGCCGGGCCGACGTCATCACGTTCCCGCACGGAAGGTCCAGCACGGCACGGCTGCTGGTCGGCACCGACGCCCCCGCCATCCTGGAGCTGTGGGACTGGAGCCTGGCCCCCGGCGACCACCACGACGGGGACGCCCACCCGCCGGGCACCCGCGAGATGCTGACCGTGCTGGAGGGGACGCTCATCCTGTCGGTGTACGGCAGGAGCCACCCGGTGCAGACCGGCGACGCGGTCGTGTTCAGCGCCGACCGCCCGCACCGGTACGCCAACGAGGGGGACGTCCCGCTGCGGTTCATGATGGTGGTCACCGAGCCCCGGGAGACGCCCGACCGCTGAGGTCGTGCGTCCTCTCCGGTCACCGACCGTCCAGGGCCCCGGTCGCCGGGCCTCCGGGGTCTCCGGTCACCGGCCCTCCAGGACCCCTGGACGCAGGCCGTCCGGGGGCCCGGGCCGCAGGCCCTCCGGGGCCCCGGGCGCGGGCCGGGGGCGGGAGCGGGTCACCTGTGGACGTGGCGTCGCGGTGGCGCGTCGGAACGGTGAAACGGCGGCCGATGTCCCATCCTGGTGGAGTGCCCGGCCATGATCGCGCGGGGGGACCCGGCCGGGATCGATCATCACCTCCGCGTCGCTTTCGGGGGGAAGCATGCGGGTCTGGACGGTGCCCATGGTGGCGCTGATCGCGGTCGCGGGGAACGCCTCCCCGATCACCCTGGTGGGATCGGTGGAACCGGCGGTGTCCGTGCCGCCCTCACCCAGGGTGTCCGTGCCGCCTTCACCCGGGGTGCCCACGGACCCGCCCTCACCCGCGGTGTCCGTCGGGCCGCCCGGGTCCGCGCCGGACGTCGGGCCCCTGCCGGACGCCGGATCCCTGCCGGACGCCGGAACCCCGCCGGGCACGGGACCCGTCCGGGCCCCGGCCCCCTGGGACGTCGCGGGCCGGGGAACGGCCGGGGCGAGGACGTCCCGGCACGAGGCCCGGTCGCCCGTCCCGCCCCCGGCCCGCCGCGTCGACTGCGAGCGGGTCAGGTGTGTGGCGCTCACCTTCGACGACGGCCCGGGACCCTACACCGGGTGGCTGCTCGACATCCTCGCCGAGCGCCGGGTCAGGGCGAGCTTCTTCGTCGTCGGGCGGATGGTCTCTGAGGAGGACGAGGCCGTCCTGCGCAGGATGGTGGCCGAGGGGCACGAGCTGGGCAACCACACCTGGAACCACCCGCAGCTGACCCGGCTGGGCCCCGGGGAGGTCAGGGAGGAGCTCGGCCGTACCCAGTGGCTGGTCAAACGGGTGACCGGGGTCACGATGGACCTGATGCGCCCGCCGTACGGGCTGACCGGCCCGTGGGTGGCCGCGGAGAGCCGCCATCTGGGGCTCGCCCAGATCCTGTGGAACGTCGACACGCGCGACTGGCACGACCGGGACGTCTCGATCGTCGCCCACCGCGCCGCCGGGGCCGGGCCGGGCTCCATCGTGCTGCTGCACGACATCCACCCCTCCACGGTGCGGGCCGTCCCGCGCCTGCTGGACGACCTGGCCGGTAAGGGCTACCGGTTCGTGACGCTGTCGGAGCTGTACGGGCGGCGTCCCGTACCGGGGAGAAGGTACTACCACAACCCCTGACGTGGACGTCCGCGGCGATCGCCCCGGGACGCCCACGGTGGAGCGGGGTCCCGGGGAGCGGGGCGTCCTCAGCAGAGCTGGCGGGTGGCCAGCCGGGCGAAGAGCCCGTCCGGTACGGCCAGCAGCTCCTCGTAGGTGCCCTGCTGGACGATCCGTCCCTCGTCCATCACCACGATGCGGTCGGCGTCCACCACGGTGGAGAGGCGGTGGGCGATCACCACCCGGGTGGCGTTGAGCCGGTGGGTGCTCTCGGCGACCACGCTCTGCGTGGGGTTGTCCAGCGCGCTGGTGGCCTCGTCGAAGAACACGATCCGGGGCCGGGCGATCAGCGCGCGGGCGATCATGATGCGCTGGCGCTGGCCGCCGGAGAACGTGGTGGTGCCCTCCGACAGCACGGTGTGCATGCCCATCGGCATGGCCTTGATGTCGGCGGCGAGCCCCGCCATCTCGGCCGCCGCCCACGCGTCGTCGATGGTGTAGGTGCTGCTGCCGATGATGTTGGCCTGGATGCTGCCCGCCTGCAGCGCGCCGTTCTGCAGCACCACCCCGCACTGGCGGCGGACGGCGGAGACGTCGAGCTCGGCGAGGTCCTGGCCGTCGTACAGGACGGTGCCGGACAGCGGGGTCTCGAAGCCCAGCAGCAGGCGCAGCACCGTGGACTTGCCGCTGCCCGAGGGGCCGACCAGGGCCACGAACTCGCCGGGCTCGATCGACAGGGCGACGCCGTCCAGGGTCAGCGGGCCGTCGGTGCCGTAGCGGAACGACACCCGGCTGAGCGCGAGCCGTCCCGACAGGTCGCCGGGGTCGGCCTTGGTGCCGTCGGTCTCCGGCCGGGCCTCCAGGATGGGCTTGATGTTCTCCATCATCGGCACCACGCCCATGGCGGTGACGGCCGCGGCGGTGAACTGCAGGCTGGAGGCCAGCAGCAGGCTGAACGCGGTGAAGAACGGCAGGAACGCGGCGATCGGGACCTCGCCCTTCAGCGGGCCCGCCACCACCGCGAAGACGATCGCCGTGCACACCAGCGGGAAGCCCGCGTTGAACGTGGTCACCACGTTCTGCACGCGGCGGGCCGAGGCGATCAGCGTGCGTCCCCTGGTGACCTCGCGCGTCCACTCGGCGAACGCCCGCTCCTCGGCGGCGGCGGCCCGCAGCTTCGGCATCGCGGTGAGCATCTGGAAGACCCGCGCCGACAGGGTCTGCTCGTGCCGGTACGCCTCCCGCTGCCAGCGCAGCTGCGCCCGGCCGGCGCCGAGGGCGAACCCGACCCCGCACAGGGTGAGCGCCATGGCGATCAGGGCCAGCCGCACGTCGTAGAAGAACACCAGGACCAGGTTGGCCGACCCGGTGAGCAGGCCCAGCGTGGCCGTGGTCAGCATGCCCGACAGCATCTCCTGCGCCGAGCTGATGCCCAGCACGGTGGTGCCCAGCTCACCGGTGGAGTAGCGGGTGAAGAACCCGGCGGGCAGGGAGAGCAGCCGGGTCCACAGGCCCGACTGCATGGCGGAGGTGGAGCGGCTCTCGATCCGGAGCACGGCGATGTTCTGCACCACCGACAGCGCGGCGATCACCACCCCGGAGGCGATCACCACCAGGGAGCCGTGCACGATGAGGTCGACCTCGGCGCGGACCGTGAACACGCCGAGCACCTGGCCCGTCATGATCGGGACGATCAGCCCGAGCAGGGCGACCAGCACCCCCATGGCCGCGAACCGCAGCAGGTCACCGCGGTTGCCGCTGAACAGGCCCAGGCGCAGCAGCGCGCCGACCGACCTGACCGAGGCGGGCAGCGGACGGTACAGCACGTGGGCCCGCTCGGTCACGTTGCGGGCGACGACCGCGGTGACCGGGGTGACCACGCCGTCGTCCACCATGACGTAACCGTGGCTCAGCGGGAGCAGCGCCACGTGGCGGCCCGTGGAGTGGGTGCCGACCATCGGCCCCAGGTCCTTGGTCCACCACTTGCCCTCCAGCCGCACGACGCGGGTCCGCACACCGGAGGCCAGCGCTATCGCCTGCAGGTCGTCCACGGTACGGCCCTGGCCGCCGTGCCGTACCGGAGGCCGGACGTCGAACCCCAGGTGTGCCCCGACCAGCCGGGCCGAGGCCAGCGAGGGCGGGTCGGCGGCCACGTCGGCCACCCGCACCGGGGAGTCGGTGTCCCGCAGCACGGCGTCGAAGCTCCGCACGGCCTGCGTCAGCACGGTGCCGTCGCGTTCGCTCAGCGCGGCGAGGGCGGCGCGCTCCTCGTCGCGCTGCCGGTCGATGCGCGCGTCGATGCGGGTCAGCAGGCGGACGGCGTGGGCGGTCAGCAGCTCGCCGAGCGCCCCGTCGCCCTCGCCGGAGACGGAACGCAGCGTGCGGGCCCGCAGCCGGGTGCCGGTGCGGGCGACCAGCCACTCTCCCTCGGTCAGGCAGACGTCGTCGCCCGCGCCGAGCAGCACGCCGTCGCTGTCGCCGATCTCCAGCTCGCCCGCCTCGACGCGCACGCACAGGACGCCGTCGACCGACCGCACGGTGGCGTCCGCGTCCAGCTCCGCCGTCCCGTCGGCGGGCAGCGGCACGAACTGGCGGGGCGGCAGGGTGCCGGGCAGCGCGCCGGCCAGCAGCTCGACGCCGTGACCGAGCCCCTTCATCAGCCAGTCGATCGCGTCGGCGGGCAGTCCGCCCAGCTGGGTGACCAGGACGTCGGAGAGCACGGCGCCGGGCACCGGCCGGGCCACGATCACGTGCCGCGGCCCCGAGCGCACCCCCCAGGCCAGTACCGTGCCGCTCTCGGCCCGGCCCAGGAAGTTCCAGCGTCCCTCCAGCTCGCCGCCCGCCGTCCGCACCGCGAACAGGTCGACCGCGCCGGCCTCGACCAGCAGCAGGAGCCGGGGGTCGTCGAGGATCATGAATCGTTCGGTGCCGAGGTCCACCCGGGTGGTGACCGGCAGGAGCTCCGCGGGGATCACGCGCCGCCCCCGGTCTCGAAGAGCCGCGCGTAGGGGCCGTCGGCGGCGAGCAGCGCCTCGTGGGTGCCGCGCTCGGCGATCCGGCCGCGGTCCAGGACGATGATCTCGTCCGCGTCGCGGACGGTGGACAGCCGGTGGGCCATCAGCAGGCAGGCGCAGCCGCGGCGGCGCAGGTTGTCCATGATGACACGTTCCGTCTCTGGGTCCAGGGCGCTGGTGGCCTCGTCGAGGATCAGCAGGGTCGGTTCGGCGGCCAGGGCACGGGCCAGTTCCAGCCGCTGCCGCTGGCCGCCGCTGAAGTTGCGGCCGTCCTCGCGGACGAACGAGTTGATCCCGCCGGCGCGGGCCTGGACGGTGTCGAAGACGGCGGCGTCGCGCAGCGCGGCGAACACCACCTCGTCGGGGACGGCGTCGTTCCACAGCGTCAGGTTGTCGCGCACGGTCCCGGAGAACAGGGCGATCTCCTGGTCGACGTAGGCCATCGAGGCCGCCAGCACTGTGCGCGGGATCTCCTCCACCGGACGCCCGTCCAGCAGGATCCGGCCGGAGCGCGGCTCGTACAGGCCGGTCAGCAGGCGGCCCAGGGTGGACTTGCCGCTGCCGGAGCCGCCCACGATCGCGATCCTGCTGCCCGGCATCACGGTCAGCGAGAGGTTGTGGATCATGGGTGGGGACAGCGGGCCGTACCCGAAGGTGATGTCCTCCAGGTCCAGGCGTCCCTCCAGGCGGGTGCCGGGTGCGACGCCGTCCTCGACGCCGTCCGCGCGCTCGAAGCAGCGGGCGATCGGGTAGCGCTCCACGTCCTGGATGCGCTTGATGTCGATGGTGAGGTCCTGCAGGCGGCTGCCGAGGTTGGTGAGCTGGGTGACCGGCCTGCTGAGCGCGGCCAGCAGGGTCTGGAAGGACACCAGGATGCCGATGCTGAGCACGCCCTCCACCACCCGCAGCCCGCCGACCAGCAGCATCAGCCCGGTGTTCACCGTGGCCAGCAGGGGGGGAACGACGATCAGCAGCGCGGTGGGCACGCCGAGCCGCTGCTGCGCGGTCACGGCCTTGGCCAGGAAGCCCGCCCAGCGGGTGAAGGCGTCGGGCTCGCCGCCGGTGGCCTTGACCGTCTCGATCATGCTGAGCGTGGCGAAGGTGGTGCCGGTGAGGTTGCCCCGGTCGTTGCGGAGCGTGGAGACCGCGTCCTTGCGCACCCGGGAGACCCAGCGCAGCACCACCATGTTCAGCGCGGCCATGCCGACGCCGATGACGCCGAGCAGCACGTCGTAGCGGACCAGCAGGGCGGCGTAGAAGACCACCAGCACCAAGTTGATGACCGTCAGCGTGAGGTCGCGGGAGAGGACCTCGGCCACGGTGTCGTTGGTGGAGACCCGCCGCGACACCTCGGCCGGGCGGCGCTGCAGGAAGAACTCGATGGGCAGCCGGAGCAGGTGGCGGAAGAAGCGGGCGGAACCGGCCAGCCCGATCCTGATCTCCAGCCGTAACAGGTAGAACTGCTGCACGGACGTCAGTACGAAGATCGCCACCGCGGTGAGCGCCATGGCCACCAGCAGCGCCGGCAGGTAGTCCGGCGCGCGGCCGCTGAGCACCTGGTCGATGAAGACCCGGGAGTAGGCGGGCCCGGCGATGCCGGGGACCACCAGCAGCGCGCTGGCCAGCAGCACCAGCGGCAGCGCCCGCCCGCTCGGCAGCCGCCACCGCATCAGCGCCTTGCCCAGCCTGCTGCGCTCGCCGCCGCGGGTGAAGTCCGGGCCGCGCTCGAACGTCAGCATGATCCCGGTGAAGCCGGAGTCGAAGTCCGACCACTCCATCAGCCGCGGTCCCCCGGAGGGGTCGTTGACCGCGACCATGGTGCGGCCGAACCTGGTCGTCACCCCCTCGACGACCAGGAAGTGGTTGAACGCCCAGAAGATGATCACCGGCCCGGTCTGCTTGCGCACGTGCTCGGCCTCGACCTGGAAGCCCCGGGCGACCAGCCCGTAGGAGCGTGCCGCCGCCATCACCGAGGACGCCTTGGAGCCGTCCCTGGACACCCCGCACCGGCCGCGCAGCTCCTCCAGCGGCACGTGCCTGCCGTAGTGGGCCAGGACCATCGCCAGCGCGGCCGCCCCGCACTCGACGGCCTCCATCTGCATCACGGTCGGCACCCGGTGGGGGCGCCTGCCGCGTGCGCGTGAGGGCCGCCGCCCCCGCCCCCGCTCGGGCGTGGACGCGGGGGTGGGTTGCGGCGGGGGCGGGGCGGGCAGGGTGGTGTTCGTCATCGGTGGCTCCTTCGTCAGCGCCCGAGCAGCAGGTCGAACGGCCTCTGCTCGCCCAGGTGGATGGAGGCCGTCACGCTCACCTGGGAGTCGAGCCGCACGGGCGGGCCCTGCGTGGTCGACCAGGCGTACCCCGAGCGCGTCTGCGGGTCGGGGATGAGGTCCACGATGATCATCAGGGGGGCGTGGCCGGCGCTGTACTTCCTGGCGGCCAGCTCGCCGCCCACCATTCCGGCCAGCGCCTCCTCGGTCAGCGGGTAGCGGCTGACCGAGGTGACCTTGCCGCGCAGCAGCCCGAAGACGGCGGCGGGCGCGGTGGCGACCGACAGGTCGACCAGCCGTCCGGGGGAGATCAGCGCCGTCCGGTCCGCGGGGACGAACAGCATGGCGACCAGGCGGTCACCGGTGACGTCGGTCCGCTCGACCGTGGCCACCGTGGTGCCGACCGGGACGACCTGGCCGTCGCTGACCGTGGTGTCGACCACCTGCCCGGCGAACGGGCTGGTCACCGTCCGCAGCTCGCCCTCGGCGTCCTGGAGCTCCACGATGTCCTGGCCGACGGTCACCGACTGGCCCGGCTTCACCAGGACGCGCTGGGCCATGCCGGTGTGCAGGCTCTGGATACGGGCCGTACCGCCGGGGTGGGTGAGCAGGCCGGGCGCGCTGACCGAGATGCGCAGCTCGTCGGCGAACGACCAGAACAACCCGCCCGCCATGGTGATCATCACCACGAACACCGCGATCCAGCCGCGGGGGGTCACCAGCAGCATGGGGGAGTCGAGCTCATCGGGTTCGCGGGCCCTCTGCAGGGCCTTGTATCGGAATTGCAACGCGGTTCACCCTTCCATGCGGGGACGGGAGCCGAGCACGAGCTCCCCGACGGTGCCCTCGAGGAGCGGGTCGCGCCCCGAGGCGGTGGCGAAGGCCGCGCTGTCGCCGCCGCCCAGGCCGCACACGGCCAGGTTCATCGCGGTGGCGACCAGGTAGAGGGTCTGGTAGAGCACGCCCACGTGCTTGAGCACCAGGGGGTAGGCGACGGTCTCGTACTTCCACATCACCCGGCCGAACCGGGCCGCGACCAGCAGCACGACCTGCGGGTCGGCCTCCAGCATGGCCGCGCCCCGCGCCTCGGAGACCAGCGCCGCGGTGGCCTTGCACGGCTCGGCGACGAGCTCCAGCTCATGCCGGTCGGTCGCGTAGTGCCACAGTCCCGCCGGCACCCCCTCGCACGCCGTCACCAGCGGGTAGACCTCCAGCTCGTGCACGGCGCCGCCGCTGGGGTAGGGCCGGTCGGCCAGCTCCTGCCCGTCGCTGCCCGTCATGGTGCCCCGCCTGCGCAGGGACCGGTAGAGCAGCTCGCCGAGCTGGTCGAGGGTGATCGGCGCCTCCGTGTCATGGGCGCGGATCGAACGGCGCCGCTCCAGCACCTCGGTGAGCGAGGGGTCGGCGGCGGCGATCCGCTCCAGGTCCGGTACGGGCAACGCGACCGTCCGGGTGCCCGCGGGCGGGGGGGAGACCGGCTCCGGCGGGAAGCGGTCGCCCAGGGGGTGGGTGCCGCCGTAGCCGGGAGCCGAGGCGGGGGTGCGGGTACGGGCGTGGAAGGCCAGGTCGCCGGGGTGCCACTGGGCGTGGGAGCGCTCGGTGGTCTCGACGTCGTCCTCGGGGCCGCCCGGGGCCAGCAGGCCGGCCGTGGCCAGCAGCCGCAGCACCGGGGCGGGGACGCCGGTGCTCCAGTTCGCCAGCTCGCCGAGCAGGCCGGCGGCCCGTGGCGCCAGCTCGACGGCCAGGTGACGGCCCGGGGCCTGCAGGGTCAGCGTGCCGTCCACCACCCGTGCCTCGGCGAAGCGCGACAGCCGCGCGGGACCGGCCGGGGCCGGGGCGAGCAGCGTCGTCCCCCTGCCGACCAGGCGCAGCCTGGCGGTGATCCCGGTGATCTCGCCGGCCTCACCGGCCCTGCCGGCCTCACCGGCCCTGCCGGTCTCGTCGGCCTCGCCGGTCACGCGCACGGCGTGCTCGATCAGCCCGGAGACGTTCAGCCCGCGGAAGAGCATGTGCCAGCGCAGCAGCCCGGTCTCGCCGTCCAGGGCGGTTACCGCGGCGGCCAGTTCGGTGTCGTCGCGGTCGCCGTCGGACAGGAGCTTCAGGGCCGCGCCCTGCCCCGGCGTCAGCGCCTTGAGCTGGACGACCGTGCCGGACAGGTCGAGGTGCTCGCCGGTGAACGACGCGCCGCGGCGGAACCGGGAGACGATGGTGGGATTCATGTGGCCTGCCGCCCGTCTCAGAAGAACACGTTCCAGGAGTTGATCTCCTCCTGCGGCGTGGGACGGTCGACCCAGCCGAGCTTCACCGGGGTGTCGTAGATGCGGCCGGGGCCGAGCCGGCGCCAGAAGTGCCGCAGGCCGGGCGCCATCACCTTGACGACGTTCAGCTCCAGGTCGGGACGGGTCTGGTCGACGACGATCACCTCGGAGCCGGCCTCGGCGATCGTGTCCACGCATCCCTGCACGACGGCCGCCAGCTCGTTGGGGGCGGGCGCGCCGACGGTGGCCGGTGCGAGGTCGGGGTGGGGCAGCAGCCAGGGCTCGGAGGCGATCTTGGCCTTCTTGCACCACTCCAGCAGCCCCGGGTCGTCGGCCCGGTACCTCGTGTTGCCCTGCTCGTCGCGTCCCTCGATCGTCGGCAGGAACTGGTTGAGCTCGGTGAGCGCGCGGAACGCCGCGATGCGCGAGTCGGGGTGGGCGCCGAAGCCCACCATGATGTCCTCCACCTCGTGGCGGCGGCGCGACAGGGCGGCGTACACCGGCATGCCGAGGTCGGTGGTGAGGTCGAGCATCCACAGGTCGCGGTCCATGCCGTCGTAGAAGGCCCGCAGCTCGCCCACGTAGGGGTCGTTCAGGGAGTCGAGGTCGAAGCCGCGGACGCGCGCCCGGTTGTACCACCACAGCGCCACGGAGTCGCGCTCGACCAGCTCGCACAACCCCTGCAGGATCGCCTCCTCCAGCGTGTTGCCGGCCGCGCTTCCGTTGGAGTCGCCGATGCAGAAGAAGTGCTCGTTGAGGTCGGGGTGGCCGTACCAGGCGTAGGCGGCCGGGACCAGCCGCTCCTCGTCACGGGTCAGCGACCAGGCCCGCGACCAGTCGAACGGCACGGTCTCCTCGAAGGGGTCGGGCACGAGCTGCAGCCGGTGCGCCGGGTCGGCGTTCCACTCCGCGCGCCCGGCCCGCTGCTCGTCGGAGAAGAGCAGCAGCCGGTCCGGGTGCACGGCCGTCACCGGGTCCAGGTCGGCGTAGGCGGCCCGGACGACCGGCTCGTCGCCCCGCCACACCCCCGAGTAGCGCTCGATCGCCTCGCAGACCGCGCTGACCTTGGCCTGGATCTCCGAGCGTCCCTTGCCGCCGCTCTGCCCGCGCAGGTTGCGGCGGAGCAGGTCCATGCTGTCGTTGACCATGGCGAAGTTGTGGCCGGCGGCGTAGCTGTAGGTCAGGCCGTTGGCCTCGTCGCCGATCGGCATCAGCTTGGTGATCGCGCCCAGCAGGGGGCTGATGTGCTTCTGCAGCCGGTCCAGGGTCTGCTGCGGCCTGTCGACGCGGTAGCCGCCGTCGGTGGTGTGGCTCGCCTGCCGGGGAGCGAGCACGATCTTGGGGTTGCGCTCGACCGGCACGCCGCACGAGGGGCACTGCGGCTGGCGGACGAGGAAGTGCCTGGCGGTCTCCAGGGTGCTCATGTCGAGGGTGACCAGGGTGCCGCAGACCGCCCCGGGCTCGCCGGTCGCCACGATGCGGGCGATCTCGGACGCGAGCATCCCGGACAGCGCCGTCGGGCCCGCCGCGGTCCGCGCGCGTGCCGGGTTGAACGGCACCCGCTCGCCGCGCTTGGAGGCCAGGTAGCGCTCGAGCTGGCGGTTGCCGGAGAGCCGCTGCTCCAGGCACGACCAGCAGCCGGTGTGGTCGGGGTCGAAGAACGGGCCGAGCCAGGTGGTGACGCCGCCCGGCTTGGCCAGCAGCCAGGGCCGCCCGGCCGCGAGCTGCAGCGTGTTGCGGTGCTCCAGGGCACGGTCGAGGTAGTCGTCGACGAGCACCACCGACACCCCCTCGGCGGGGACCTCGTCGATCGGGCCGGAGCGCACCGTCAGCCCCAGCGCGGCCAGGGCGTCCATGACGGGGGCGGGGTCGACCCCCTCGGCGGAGGAGACGGTGACCGGCGCGCCCGCGGTGACGGCGGTGGGGTCGACGTTCAGCGCGTCCCAGTAGGCCAGCACCTCCTGGGGCAGGTCGGGCCTGCCCTCGGCGAGGTGGCCGGCCGCCTCGTAGCGGCGCAGCGTGGCCAGCACCGTGGTGAACGGCAGGGTCCCGGCCAGCTCCTGGACGATCTCGCTGACCGTCCTGCGGCCGTCGAGGTAGGGCAGCACCGCCACGGCGGCCTTTCCCGGGACCAGGAAGTCCTTGCCCTCGGCGAACAGGAAGACCCGCTCACCGTCCACGACGTCCACATGGAAATGAGCTTTCAATCGCGGGCTCTCCATCGGCATTCCCCTTTTTCAACGCTTCCGGACAACCGGCTTCACGCGAATTTAAACACGGCGGCAGGGGGTGGGAGAATGCGTAAAAAGTCATACGCATACCCGTGCCGATACTTAGGTATCGCCGATTCGGCCTCAGTATCGGCATGATCGTCAAGGATCCGTGCCGCTCCGGAGCGGCCCCGCCGTGCCCCCTCGCGCCCGTGCGCGCGCCGGGTTCCGCCTGGAATCCTCTGCCCGCACGGACGCGGTCACCCGGCGGCGGCGTTCGAGGTTGTCGCTGGTGGCGCCGGGCTTCGGGGCGGTGGACGCCACCCGGCCCGGGTCCTGCGGCGACGGCGCGGGCCCGGCGCCGGGGAAAATCGGCCCTCGCCTGGGGGAGGACCCGGCCGGCCCCGCTCGCGGGCCCCGGAGCACGGCCGGGTCCCGCGACAGAGTTCTGTCAATAAAGCGTACGCTTTCCTGTCATTAACAAAAAGTCCATTGAGATCCGGATCGCGATAATGGACGATGGGGACATGGCCCCCCTTCTCCACAGGGACAGAGAACTGGCTGTATTTCGCGAGGCTATCGACGAGCTCCGTATCGGCCGGCCGACCGTCGCGACGATCCTGGGGGAGAACGGAATCGGCAAGAGCGCCCTGCTCAGTGCCGTGACCGACCTGCTGCCCTCTCGCAGCCTGGTGCTGCGGGCTCGTTGCCATCCCAGCGAGAGCCGTTTCGCCTACGGGATGGTCCGCCAGCTCTTCGACCCGGTGCTGTCGGCCGGCGGGCGTCCCCGCCGGCAGTTCGACCGCGCGGCCACCGACGACGGCGCAGCCACCTACGATCTGCTGACGGACCTGTTCCACATCACCCGCGACCTGGTCGCCGAGCAGCCCGTGGTCATCGCGATCGACGACCTGTCCTTCGCCGACCTGCCGTCGCTGCGCTGGTTCTCCCACATCGCCCGCCGCCTCGACGACCTGCCGGTCATGATGATCGCCACGCTGCGCGACGGCGCCCCGTCCGGGCCGCTCGCCGAACTGACCAGGCTGCCGTACGCGCGCTTCCTGCAGCTCCGGCCGATCTGCGCCACCTGCACGGCCGACTTCGTGGGGCAGGCGCTGGGCGCGCCGCCCGACGAGGAGCTGTCCGCGTTCTGCCACACGATCTCCCAGGGCAACCCGAGGGTGCTGCGCGAGCTCACCACCCGGATGCGGCACGCCAGGGTCATCCCGGGCCTGCCCGACCTCGACCGGGTGCTGGAGATCGGCGCGGCGGCCCTGTCCGACACCGTGCTCGAATGGCTGCACGACGACGACGCGGTGGCCTCCGACCTGCTCACCCAGCTCGCCGTCATGGGCCCCGACACCGACGTCGACGTGGCGGCGATGCTCTCCGGCCAGGGAGAGCTGGAGCTCCAGCAGGCCCGCCGGACGCTCGTCCAGGCGGGCCTCATCACCTCGGAGCGGCCCGTACGGTTCCGCAGCACCCTGGTCCGGACGGCGGCCCTGTCGCGCATCGACACCCGCACCAGGCTCGACCTGCACGAACGGGTGGCCGCGCTGCTGGTCAGGACGGGGGCGCCGGCGGCCCAGACCGCCGAGCACCTGATGCTCACCACCTCGGCCTGGGGGGTCCCGGTGCTGCGCGCGGCGGCCGTGGAGGCGGTCACGGCCCGCAGGTACGACGACGCGGCCCGCTACCTGCGCCGCGCGCTGTCCTGCTCCGACGACCCCGTCGTCGTGCACGAGCTGACCCTGCAACTGGCCAGGACCGAACTCCACCACGACCTGGACTCCTGTGCCCGGCACGCCGAGGCGCTGGTCACCGGGGCCCCCGACACCGTCCAGCCGGCCAGGTCGCTGCTGTACCTGGCCAGCCCCGCGCTGGCCGCCAGCACGGTGGGAGCCCGGCCGTTCGTCACCGTGGTGCAGGAGCTGGCGGCCACGCCGGACCCGCCGCGGGAGTCGCTGCTGCGGCTGGGCACGCAGGTCCTGCTGGCGGGACATCGCGCCGGGTTGCGCAGGGGCGCGCGGACGGCCGTGACGGGCCCGCAGGACGCCGCCTCCAGGGAGTTCTCCGGCGCGCTGGCGGCGGTGGTCGCGGCCGGCGGGGGGCGTCCGGGCACCGCCAGGCGGCTGGCGACGCGGGCCACGCTGCCCGGCTCCCCCCTGGGACGCTCCGACGGGGGCGGGCTGGTGGGCGCCGCACTGGCGTTCGCCTGGACCGGCCACCTGGAGGAGGCGCTGGCGGTGTGCTCCAGGATCCTGGAGCACTCCCGCGCCTGGCGCCAGCCGGAGCTGCGCGTGCTCGCGCTGCTGGTCCGCTCGGACGTCGCCTACCGGTGCGGCGACTCGGCCGACAGCCTGCGGGACGCGATCGACGCGCGGGAGGGGGCCGAGCGGATCGGCGCGAGCGCGCTGACCTCGGCGGCCCGCGCCTGCGGAGCGCGCGCCCTGGTCCAGATGGGCGAGGTGCAGGACGCCACCGCGCTGGTACGCGAGATGACGATGCCGGCGGACGCCCACCCCCTGATCAAGAGCCTGGTCCGGGAGGCCCAGGGGATGGTCGCCGCGGCGGCGGACGATCACGTCGCGGCGCTGAGCCTGTTCCTCGACTGCGGGCAACGGCTCTCGGCCCGCGGCATCACCAACCCCACCTGCCTGCCCTGGCGCGCGCACGCGGCCAAGGCGTACACCGCGCTGGGCGAGCACGCCGCGGCCCGGACGATCGCCGCCGAGCCGTCGGCGATCGCCGACCACGCTCCGGAGTCCTCGCAGGCGCAAGCCCAGATGCGGGGGCAGACGCCCGGGCATCCGCACGGGCAGGCGCAGGGCCAGGCACAGGGTCAGACGCAGGGTCAGACGCAGGGTCAGACGCAGGGCCAGGTCCTGCTCACACCCGCCGAGCAGCGCGTCGTCGAGCTGGTACGCCAGGGCATGAGCAGCATGGAGGTCGCCGAGCGGCTCTGCCTGAGCAAGCGCACCATCGACACCCACCTGGGTCGCATCTACCGCAAGCTCGGCATCCGCGGACGTCACCAACTGGCCGCCGCCCTCGGCATCTGACCGGACGTCCGCCCGGACGACCGGGCACCGGACCGGACCGGACCGGACCGACGGGCATCGGGCCGGACGGACGACCAGGGCGAACGACCGGGCCGGACGAACGACCAGGGCGGACAATCAAGGCGGCCGGACGGGCACCAGGTCGGGCGAACGGACGAGGACCGCGCCGTTCGGCGCGGTCCTCGTCCGTTCAGGTGTCCGGTCGGCTCCCGGGTCAGCGGGGCGTCGCCGGTTCGGTGGCGCGCCCGATGCCCAGCCGGGGCTCGGTGACCAGGTACAGATCGGGGGCCGCCGGATCGTAGCGGGCGCCGAGGTCCAGCGCGGCCGTCCCCGGGGCCACGGGTTTCCGCGCGGTCAGCTCGGTGGCCAGCATCATCGCGTCCAGCGGGGCCGCGCCGCCGGAGCGGGTGGCGTCGTCCAGGTCGGTCAGGCCCGAGGTGATCGAGGCGAAGGCACTGTCCGGGGCCGCCGCGACGCCCCTCTTGTGCATCAGCTGCGGGTACTGGCCCCTGGCCAGGCGCTGCGCCAGCCAGAAGTACTCGGCCTTGCCCCGGTACTGCTCGTAGAACCCGGCGACCATGGAGAACATCCGGCCGTAGGCGTTGCGGTACAGGGACTCGTAGAACCCCAGAGCCTCGGCCTCGCTGACCTCCCCGGCGTGCGCGGACAGGATGGACGCCGCGGCCAGCGTGCCGCTGTACATGGCCAGGTGCACGCCGGTGGACAGCAGGGGGTCCAGGAAGCAGGCGGAGTCGCCCGCCAGGTAGTAGCCGGGGCCGCAGAAGCTGGCGGCCGAGTAGGAGAAGTCCTGCTCGACGCGGACCTTTCCCTGGAACGCGCCGCCGGAGACCAGTTCCGCGACCGTCTCCGACTCCGCGACCAGGGCCAGGAACATCTCGGTCGTGGAGGAGAACTCCGGCTTGCGGGCCAGGAAGTTGTCCTGGTGGGTGACGAAGCCCACGCTGTAGACGTCGTCCTTGAGCGGGATGACCCAGTACCAGCCGTGCGGGGAGGAGATCACGTTGATGCCGCCGCGCGGGGTCCTGGGCAGCAGGTCGCCGCCCTGGTAGTACCCCCAGATGGCGACGTTGCGGAAGACGTCGAGCTGGGTCCGGTCGCGGAAGTGCTGGGCGGAGAGCACCCCGGCGCGGCCGGAGGCGTCCACCACGTAGTCGGCCGCGCTGTGGTGGGCCTGCCCGTCGAGCACCCAGTCCACGCCCACCGCGCGGCCCTCGTCGAAACGGACCTTCTTCACGTGGGCCCCGTGGACCACCTCGACGCCCTGCTCGGCGGCGTGCTTGAGGAGGACGTCGTCGAAGTCCGCCCGGTCCACCTGCCAGGAGCGCACCTGGTCGCCGAAGAGGTCCGGCCAGTTGATGGTCCAGTCCTGCTCGGCGCCCCAGCGCAGCAGCAGGCCCTCCTTGACGGTGTAGCCGCGGGCCTCGATTTTCTCCCGTACGCCGACGAGGTCGATGATGGCGCGGCAGGAGGAGGCGATGGACTCCCCGACGTGGTATCGCGGGAACGAGTCCCTTTCCAGCAGGCGGACCCGGGCACCGGCCCGTGCCAGCAGGGCCGAGGATATCGATCCGGCGGGACCTCCGCCTATCACCACTACGTCAGGCGCCATGAAGTTCCTTCCCACACGTAATTACTACGGCGAATTCTCGCAGGGAGGAACAAAGTTAGTTAATACGCATTTATACGCATTTTGATGCTCATTTTTCCGTCAGCCGCTGATGGGGGCCGTGACGGAGGCCGCAGCGGGATCGATGACAGAGTTGATAGCGGGATCGGTGGTGCGGCCGGTGGCGGGGGAGGGGGCCACGGAGAGGCCGAATACCGCTCCCAGCGGGTCGGCGAACAGGCCGGCTCCCAGGGGGCGTGCCCCGGCCGCCCGGGCCGCCCGCACGACCCGGTCCATCCCGTCCATCCGGTCCGCCGCGTCCGTCGCGTGCGTCTCGCCGGACGAGCCCGCCGAGCCCCCCGGGTCCGTCCCGCCGGCCGAGTCGGCCGAGTCGGCCGAGTCCGCGACACCGAAGACCGGGTCCGCGACACCGAAGAAGGGCACCCAGGCGCCCCGGGGGGAGGAGCGGATCACCTGCTCCCTCCCTCCGTACAGGTTCCGGTAGAACTCCGCCGCCGCCTCCGGGGCGGGGGTGTGCAGCTCGGCGGCGCACAGGGCGCCGGGCTCGTCGACCAGGACCACGCCCTCGTCGCTGCCGCCCTCCCAGAAGCCGACCGCCGCGCCGACGGGGTCGACGGCCAGGCAGAGGCGGCCGTTGCCGCCCGCGGGAACCGGGCCCATCACCACGCGCCCGCCCAGGCGCCCGACCTCGTCCCGGGTGCGGGCGAGATCCTGGGAGGCCAGGTAGACGTTCCAGGACGAGCCGAAGGCCGGGCCCATCGGGCTGGGGCCGAGCCCGCCGATGATCTCTCCCCGCAGGGTGATCAGGTGGTAGCCCCGGCCGTTCTCCTTGACGAACTCCCAGCCGAAGAGGTCACCGTAGAACCGTTTCGCGCCGGTCGGGTCGACGGTGATGTGATCGACCCAGCAGGGTGTTCCAGGGCCGTACGAGAGCCGCCGGGGCATGAGAACTCCTTCAGGAGCCGGTCGTCGATGAGCGCGGCGGCGGCCTCGGCGCCGCCGGACTCGGGCATGAGCAGCCGGTAGCGGGGCGCGCCGGCCAGTTCCGTGGCGGCCGGGGGCCAGACGTGCGCCTGGAAGTCCGACGGCTCCAGCCTGCAGCGGTCGCTGTCTCCCTGGCAGAGCCTGATGAGCGTGGGCGGGGCGAGCCTGGCGGTGATCGGCACCGGCGTGCCCAGCCGCTCCGGGCGGACCAGCACGGACGGCCCCGCCAGCGTCGGCCGGGCCGGGCGCCAGACGCCGGACGCGGCCTCCATGCCGATCAGGCCGCTCGCCCTGGCCGCGTCCAGGGCGTCGCCGCGCAGGTCCAGCGGGACGTGGAAGGGAAGCGTGTGCCCGGTGGCCCGGTCGACCACGAGGAGCTGTCCCGAGACCGGCCGCCAGGACTGCGCGGCCAGCGAGACCGCCACCTCGGCGCAGGGCGAGCAGGCGCTGCCGATCAGCGCGACCGTCGCGTCACCCTTGGCCATGACGACGGCGCGCATCACCAGGAAGTGGTCCTCCAGCACGCTGAACGGGGGGAGGGGCGGTGGCATGGTGCCCCACCCCCGGAACGCGCGGCGCTGCAGCAGCATCCCGTCCTCCCGGTGGACCAGCAGTTCCCCGCCGGACGCCTCGTTGCTGAGGAGCTTCACGGTCAGCTGCGGTTTGCCGGCCTTCACCAGATGGGGGCCGAAAAGAAAGGCCAGCTCGGACGTTTCGACGTGTGTCACGGCGAGTACGGTCAGGCCGAAGAACTCCAACAACAGGGACAAGCTACTTCCCCTCACCACTTCTCGTTCGACCCGTACGGTCAGATGACCTTCCCTACCTTCTCAGGTAGTGACAGCCCCTGAAATACGGCATCAGCTGCTATTTCTGGACGTTCGAGTAGGGGAAGATGTGCCGTACCGGGGATCACCCGCAGCTCACATCCAGGGACGTTCTCCTGCAAGGTATGCGCGTTGGCCGTGAAGACCGGCATGTCGGAGTCGCCGACGATCACCGTCGTCCTGGCCCTGACCCGGGCGAGGTCCTCGGGCGGGTGCCGGTGCATGCCGAGCATCGCCATCGCCCCGGTGTCCAGCTCGGCCCAGGAGTGCCTGCCGATCACCTCCCGCAACCGGGCCCGCAGCGCCGGATGCGCCTCGGTGCCGCGGAAGATGTCCGGCGGGGAGTCCATCCACAGCTCGGCCATCTGCTCGGGCGCGCCGCGCGCCCGGCGCAGCGTCATCAGCTCCATGTACCGCCGCCGGGCCGCGGGGTCGGGGGGCGCGCCGCCGAGCGTCGGCGCCGCGAGCACCAGATTGCGTACGACCTCGGGCGCCTCCAGGGCCATCTGCAGCGCGACGCCGGAGCCGAAGGAGAGCCCCACGACCCGGTGCGCGACCTCGGCGTCGGCGAAGGCGGCCAGCCGCAGGGCGAGCTCGGGCAGCGTCTGGCCACGCCGCAGCGGCTCGGACCCGCCGTGGCCGGGAAGGTCCACGCCTATGTGCCGCCAGCCCGGCAGCAGATCCCACAGGGGCTGCCAGAGCGTGGAGTCCATGGTGTAGCCGTGCACCCACAGCACCGCCGGGCCCGTCCCCGACTCGATGACGCGCAGCCCGTTCACGTTCGTTCCCGGAAGGCCGCGCGGCCCGTTCACGCCCGCTCCGGGAAGGTCGCGCAGAACTCCCGGTAGGCCACGACGGCCGCGTCCCTGACGTCCAGGCGCGGCACCACCCGCGGATTCAGCCGTTCCCAGATCACCGCGTCCTCGTCCAGCGCGCGCTCGCTGCCCTGGACGAGCAGCGGAAGCTCCCCCTGCTGCTCGTCGCGCACCCCGATCGCCACCCGCACCGCGCACCCGCCCTTCTCCCGCGGCACGGCCGCGGTGACGATGACCTGCTCCCGGCCGGGCGGCCCGAACAGGGTGACGACCACGCCGGGACTGTACGCGCGGGCCAGGAAACGGGAGCCGACGATCCGCGGCGCGCCGCCCCCCCGGCATCGGCATGGAGGCCATCACGAACTCGCCCTCCATGACCAGCTCGCCCTCGTCCCCGTGGCGGTGCGCCATCGCGCGCACCCTGGGGACCTTGTGCACCTCGGTGAAGTGGTCGATGTCGAAGGCGTTCTCCACGACCAGCAGGGGGTCGGCGTTCATCGACCTGCTCACGGCCGCGGTCAGCGGGTGGCTGTCGGCCAGCTCCTTGATCGCCCGGGTGAACCCGCGGTCGTCGTCGGGGCCGTCGGAGAGCCGGACGAACACGGCCTCGCCGGAGACGAGCACGTGGTGCTCGGTCACCGACAACCGCCTGGAGGTGTCGCCGAGCCCGATCCGCCGGCCGTGGAACGGGCAGACCAGGCAGCCGTCGGCGAGCCGGCCCCCGTAGCCCAGATGCGCGCCACGGTGCGGGCAGTCGGCGTCGAAGACCCGTACGCCGGTCTCGTCCCGCACGGCCACCAGCCGCCGGGTCCCGAGCTCCAGGGGGGTCACCTCGCCGGTCAGCTCGGAGGTGAAGACCGGCAGATGCCAGCCGGAATGCGGTGCCGTCGTCGGTGCCGTCATCGGTGTCGCCGTCGGTGTCGCCGGAGGTGCCGTCATCTGCTCATCGCCTTCAGTAGCCGTTCGGCGGCGTTCGTCCCGCTGACGATCGCTCCCTGAACCCACGGCGGCCGCGTTCCCGAGACCGTCGCCTCTCCCGCGAAGAAGAGCGTGTCCTCGACCGGTTCGGCCCAGCGGCCCGGAGCCAGCTCGGCGCCGAGCCTCGGCGCGGTGAACGCGCCCCGGCTCCACGGGTCGGTTCCCCAGTCGGCGATCTCGGTGTCCAGCACCCTGGTCCCCGCGCTCCAGGGCAGGGCCACGGTCAGCATGGCCGCCAGGTCGGGGCCGGTGGCGGCCCGTACGCAGGCGGCGGCCGCGTCCCTGGCCACGATCAGCACCTCGGGGCGTCCCTCGCGGCAGCTCACGAAGCCGCTGACCCCGTCCGCGTCGAACACCGACGCCGTCTCCGGCGCCGGGGCGGACAGGGTCACGACCACGCAGCAGCCGTCCCCGGGCGTCAGCTCCCGCGCGGCCTCGATCTTGTCCGCGGGAAGGTCCTCGATGGTGAGGGTGCCGCAGGCCACGACGGCGGGCGGCACGGTCACCACCACCCGGCCGGCCCGCACGGTCCCGGTGGCCGTCCGCGCGCTGACCCGTCCCGGCGACCAGCCGAGCACCTCGACGGGACGGCCGACGTGCACCTGAAGGCCCCGCGCGAGCCGTCGCGGCAGGAGGTCGAAGCCGCCGGGGACGACGAACTCGCCGTGCCCGGCGGTGTCGCCCCGCTGGGCCGCGGACACGCCCCGGGCGCTGAGCCGGTCCGGGTCGGTGGCCCAGATCTGGCGGAGCCACTCGCTCGCCACCGGGGCCGGTCCGCCGTTGTCGCGGAGCCAGTCGTTCACGGACACGCCGTCGGCGGCACCCTCGGCGTTCAGCCGGGCCTCCATCGTCCACGGCGGGCACGGCGTGCGGGCCAGCGTCCCCATGGGACGGCCGACCCGGCCGCTGATCACCCGCGCGGCGGCGGGGCGCGGCGCGGTCTCGGTCCCCACGAGCGCGCGGGCGGGGTTGCGGTCGCCGTGCACGACCTGCGCGCCCAGCTCCAGCGACGGCCCGCCGTCCGCGGGACGGAAGGTGCGCACCCGCCCGCCGATCCGCGACCTGGCCTCCAGGACCACGGTGCGCACCCCGGCCCGGTTCAGGATGGAGGCGCAGGTCAGCCCGCTGACCCCGGCCCCGATGACGAGGACGTCGGCGACACCGGCGACACCGGCGACACTGCCGCCGTCAGCGCGCATCCCCGCCTCCCAGGGCCACCGGGAGGGCGCGCAGCCGCCGGGGGACCAGCGTCGAGGCCCAGCCGGGCGGCGGGCCGGCCAGCGACGCGGCGGGGAACCGCTCGGCCAGCCGGGCCAGCAGCACCGCTCCGGTCTGCCGGACGAGCTGCGCCGCCAGGCAGAAGTGCGGCCCGCCGCCGAAGGCCAGGTGCGGGTTGGGCGACCGGTCGAGCACAAGATTGTTGGGCCGTTCGAAGACGGCCGGGTCCCGGTTGGCCGCGGCCACGACCGCCAGCACCCGGGCACCGCGGGGCACCTCGCCGCCCGGCAGCCGCACGTCCGTGAGCGCGACCCTGGCGGTGAACGGGATCGGCGCCTCCAGCCGCAGCAGCTCGTCGACGGCGGTGCGAGCGAGCTCGTCCCCGCCCAGGCGGAGCGAGGTCAGCGCCTCGGGCCGGGGCAGCAGCCAGTACATCGCGTTGCCGATCGCCTCGGCCAGCGGCTGCCATCCGCCCACGACGGCCAGGCCGAGCACGCCCAGCGTCTCGGCGTCGGTCAGCCGGTCGTCGGCGACCAGGCGGGCCAGCGGGCTCGACGCGGCCGGCGCCCCGTGCGAGTTCTGCGGCAGGGTGGCGCAGTGCGCCTGGAGGAAGCGGGTCAGTTCCTTCATGGCGGACCGGCCCAGTGCCGCGACCTGCGGCCCGGCCAGCGGGTCCAGGTTGATCGAGGCCGCCTGGGCGAGCTGCGAGAAGGCCTTCCGGTCGCTCTCGGCCAGCCCGAACAGCCGCAGGAAGACCGAGGTGGCCAGCGGGCTCCCGATCCGTTCGATCGCGTCGACCACGGTCTCGGCCGCCAGGCCGTCGAGGAGGTCGTCCACGTCGGCGGTGATGCCGTCGGCCACCGAGGCGATCGCGGCAGGGCCCAGCAGCAGCAGGCCCGGCGTGCGCAACCTGGTGTGGTCGGGCGGGTCGGTGGTGAGCATCGACGGCGGCAGGTCCTCGTCGCGCGCCCGTCCCTGCTGACCGGCGCTCGCGGAGAAGGCCCGGTCACGCAGGACGGCGGCGCAGTCGGCGTGCCCGGTCACCAGCCACAGCCGTGCCATGGGGTCGTGGTGGACCGGGGAGCGGGAACGCAGCCAGTCGTAGGACGGGTAGGGGTCGAGCCGCCCCGCCGGGGAGAAGGGATGGGGGACGTCGGCGGGGAAACGGATCTCGGTGCTGGCCGTCACGCGGGGGACTCTCCTTCGCTATGCACGGACGGCACCGGAGCCCACGCCCGCCGACGGGCGACCACTGCCCGATCGGCGCCCGTCGTCCTCGCGGGCCCCTGGCCGGACTCTGGCCGAGGACCCGTACCTCTTCGTTGCGTCTTTCACGTACCGCTGTCACGTGCCGCCGGTGATCAGGTGCAGCAGCAGCAGGGGCAGCAGCAGTAGTAGCAGGACTCGACCTGCACGCCGGCGGTGACGGCCGCGAGGTCGCCCTCGCTCAGCTCGGTCGCGTCGACCACCGGGGTCTCCGGGATGTGCAGCTCGAAGACGCCGCTCTCCATGCCCTTCTCCCAGAGGGCGACCTGGACGTCCATGTTGCCCTCCTCGTGCCCGTCGGGGATGTGGCGCACGACGACGACTTCGCTGCCCGAGGGGATCGTCAGGCCCGACTCGGCCAGCGCCTCACGGGGGTTGGCGCTCAGCCTGGCGGAGTAGCTCTCGTCCGACCACGCGTTGATCAGGGTGCGGGTGTAGGAGTTGATGAATTCCGCGCGCTCCTGCTGGGCAAGTGCCATGTCATTCTCCTTTGTTTTCGCCGACGCTCTCCGTGTCGGCGACTGATTGAACTGTGGCATGACCTGGCGTACATACCAAGACTTAATTTTGCAGCCATTAATGTAAGTATTGATACCTGCATAATGCGGTGTTACATTGCAAGCATCCCATAGCCGGGATCGAACCATCAATGACGATCAATACGTATGTCCGACGCCTGTGAATACGTATTAAAAAATACTTACGTACGCCATCCGGAGGTGTCGGTGACGACCGTCAGCATGAAAGCACCCCCCGGTCCTCCGGGCCCGGTGGACATGGAACGCATGCGTGACGACCCCCTGGGGTTCGTCACCGGTCTGGCACGTGAGTACGGGGACGTCAGCGTGCACGACGCGAACGGCGAGACCGTGTTCATGCTCCACCGCCCGGATCTGGCCCGGCACGTCCTCAAGGACAACGTGGGGAACTACACGAAGGAGAACACGCCCGACGACCACATGCTGCGCCCGTTGCTCGGGAACGGGCTGCTCACCAGTGACGGTGAGGAGTGGGCGCGGCAGCGCAGGCTGTGCGCGCCGGCCTTCCGGCGCAGCGAGGTCGCCTCCTTCGACGGGATCATCGTCGAGGAGACCGAGGCCCTGCTGGCGCGCTGGCGCGCCTCCGGGCCGGGCGTGTCCCAGCCGATCGACCACCAGCTGACCTCGCTGACCCTGTCGATCCTGACCCGCGCGGTGCTCGACGTGGACCTCGGCGCGGCGGGCGACGGGTTCGGCCGCGCGGTCGACGCGGTCAACCGCCACATCGGCCACTACGTCCCCGACCCCGATCCGGACCCGGCGGACACGGCGAGCCGCCGGCAGGGTTACGTACGCGCCCGCGCCCTGCTGGACATGGTCACCCGTACCGTCATCGCCTCCCGGCGCTCCTGCCCGCAGGCCACCGGCACCCTGCTCGACAGCATGCTCGGCGCCCTGAACGACACCGACCTGCGCGACCAGGTGCTGACCCTGATCATGGCCGGTCACGAGACCACCGCCAAGAGCCTGACCTGGACCTTCTACCTGCTGGACCGCCACCCCGAGGAGGCGGAGCGGATCCGCGCCGAGGTCGACCGCGTCCTGGGCGGGCGCCCGCCGACGGCCGCGGACCTGCCCGACCTGCCGCTGTGCAAGCGGGCCGTGCAGGAGGCGATGCGGCTCTACCCGCCGGTCTGGCTGATCTCGCGCCGGGCCACCGGCGCCGACGAGATCGACGGCCACCACGTGCCGCCCGGCGCGCTGGTCTGCGTCAGCCAGTGGGTGCTGCACCGCCACCCCGGCTACTGGGACCGGCCCGAGGAGTACGTACCCGACCGTTTCGAGAACGCCGACCTGCCCAGCCACCTGTACCTGCCGTTCGGCGGGGGCGAGCGCATCTGCATCGGCCAGCACCTGGCGCTCATCGAGGCGACCCTGGTCCTGGCGACGGTCTCGCAGTCGGTACGGCTGGAACTGGAACCCGGATTCCCGGTGGAGCCTGAGGCACTGGTGACGCTGCGTCCCAAGCACGGCATGCGCATGGCGGTGAGCCCCCGATGACCCTCGACACCGCGGCGGCATCCGCCGCCCCGAGGCCGGACGCGGGCTCCTACGACCCCGCCACCACCACGTCGGGCGGCCTGTCGGGGGAGCTGGCGCGGCTGGAGGCGCAGGCGGCGCTCTCGTTCGACGAGGAGCTGTCCCTGCTGCGCGAGCTGGGCCTGACCTCGTCGAAGGGCCCGCTGGTCGAGATCGGCGCGGGTTCGGGCGCGATCACCAGGCGGCTGCGGCGGGCCCTTCCCGACCTGTCGCTGACCGCGGTGGACATCGACCCCGGGCTGCTCGCCCACGCCGAGGGCGCGGGCGCGGAACTGGTCGTCGCCGACGCCGCCGACCTGCCCCTGGAGACGGCGAGCGCGGGATACGTACTGCTTAGGTATGTCCTGCAGCACCTCTCCGACCCCGCGCCCGCCCTGGCCGAGGCCCTGCGGATCCTCCGCCCCGGGGGCCGCATCATGATCACCGAGGTGGACGCCTCCTGCTGGGGGCTGGCCGACCCGTCCCACCCCGAACTGGCCGGCGTCCACGCCAAGATCGCGGCGACCCAGCAGGCCGCCGGCGGCGACCGCGCGATCGGCCGCCGTCTCACCCGCCTGCTCCGCGGCGCGGGGTTCACCGATGTCACCATCCGGCCTTTCGCCACCACCAACGACACCCGGCCGACGGACGATTTCGCCCCCCCACCTCGGCCCGGGACGGCTGCAGCCGCTCCTGGCCTCCGGTGTGCTGTCCTTTCAGGAGGTGGCTCTCGCCGCCGATCGCTGGAACAGGTTCCGGTCAGACCCAGACGCCTGGGTGATGCTCCTGGGCTTCACCGCAGCCGGCACCGCTCCCGGCCCCCTCCCCGAGGGGCGCCTCTCCACCGAAGGAAGCACATGAGCACCAACGTCAAGATCTTCATCACGATCTTCTGCTACATCAGCGGGGTGATGGGCGTCGTCACCGCCGTCATGCAGGCCAGCACCACCCCGGCCAACAGCACCGGGGCACTGATCGCCGGGGTCATCGGCGCGCTGTTCCTGGTCGCGGGAGTGGCCCTCAGCCGCAGACCCCGGTACTGACACCCGCGGCCGGCAGGATCCCGCGCCCGCGCTCATGGGGAACGCCGGACCTCGCCGGGACGTCCGCGGGGCAGGCTCGCGCGGGACGTCCGCGGAGGGCGTCCGCGCGCGACGTCCGCGCGGGAGGCGGCGCGGTGTGCTCGCGTCCCCCGGCCGGTCACCACGGGCCCGGCCGTTCCGGCGGGTCCGTGGCGCCCGGCCCTTCTCACCCGGCGCCGGTCGCGTCGCGACACGAGGCCGGGATTCCCGGGAACGGGATTTCCGGAAATGGGGCCGGTGCGTCGCGGAGAACGAACGCCTCGGGGACGCTCGGCGGGACGCGAGGCGAAAGAAAAGATTTCACAGGGAGTGGCGTTGATGAGGTTGAAGAGGGCGAATTCTGCTGTTCTGATCTTGCTGATGCGCCGCGAGCGCATCGAGTTCGAGAGGTAAGCCGTGTCCGCTGTTGAGGCTGATAGCCCAATTCATGTGCGTTCATTGGAAAAAAAGTACGGCTCGGCCGTCGTCGTGGACAACATCGATTTCGAGGTACGTTCCGGCGAGGTCTTCGCGCTTCTGGGACCGAACGGCGCGGGCAAGACGACCACGGTCGAGATCCTCGAAGGGGTACGCCGCCGGACCGGCGGAGACGTCCGGGTGCTGGGGTACGACCCTGCCGAGGACGACCCCTCCTGGCGGGCGCGGATCGGGGTGGTGCCGCAGACGACCGGCGCCTACCTCGATCTCACCGTACGCGAGGTGGTCGAGCACTTCGCCGCCTTCTACCCGGCGCCGCTCCCGCCCGACGAGGTCATCGACATGGTGGGGCTGACGTCCCAGCGGCGCAAGCAGGCACAACAGCTCTCCGGCGGCCAGTTGCGCAGGCTGGACGTGGCCGTGGGAGTGGTCGGCGACCCCGATCTCATCTTCCTCGACGAGCCGACCACCGGGCTCGACCCGGTCGCCAGGCGAGAGGCGTGGGACCTGGTACGGCACTTCGCCGACCGAGGCAAGACCACCGTCCTGACCACGCACTACCTGGACGAGGTGGAGGCGCTCGCGCAGCGGGCCGCGATCATCGTCGCCGGGAAGATCGTGGAGACGGGGCCGATCTCGGAGCTGGGCGGCAGGAAGACGGACCGTTCGGTGGTCGAGTTCGTCGCCTCGGGCGCGCTCGACGGCCTCCCCCTCCCCCCGCTGCCGCCCGGCTCACAGGCGCGCGAGGAGGCCCGGAGGGTCAGCGTGCACACTCACCGGCCCACGGAGACCCTGGCCGCGCTGCTGCCCTGGGCCCACGCGGCGGGTGTACGGGAACTCGACGAGCTGCGCATCCACCGGCCGACGCTCGAAGAGGTCTACCTCCAGCTCATCAAGGACCGGGAAGAGGGCACCCGATGACGACGGAACGGCACCTCGCCGACATCCCCACCGAAACGGCCGCGGCCCCCGCGACCCCCGTGAACTCCGCGACCCCCGCGACCCCCGCGCCGTCCGTGACCCCCGCCGTCCGGGCCGCTTCGTTCACCGCCGCGCCGTCCGCGCCGTCCGCGCCGTCCGCGCGTCCCGGGCGTCCCGGGATCTGGCGTGCGTCGGTCGCGCGGTCGAAGGTCGAGCTCAAGTCGTTCTTCCGCAACCGGCAGTCCCTGATCTTCACCCTCGCCCTGCCGATCATGCTGCTGGTCGTGCTGGGGTCGATCTTCTCCGGGACGGTGCAGGGGACCACGGTCGACTTCAAGCAGGTGTTCATCGCCGGGATCATCGCCAGCGGCGTGATGAGCGTCAGCTTCACCGGGCTGGCCATCAACATCGCCATCGAGCGGGACACCGGGACGATCCGCAGGCTGGCCTGCTCGCCGATGCCCAAGTCCGCGTACTTCATCGGCAAGATCGTCCGCGTCGCGGTGACCGGCGTCATCGAGACGGTGATCCTCCTCGGGGTCGCGCTCGCGCTCTTCAAGCTCCCGCTGCCCGGCACCCTCACCGCCTGGCTCACCCTGCTCTGGGTGCTCTTCCTGGGCGCGGTGGCCTGCTCGCTGCTGGCGATCGCCTTCACCGCGCTCATCCCCAACAGCCGCTCGGCCTCGGCCATCGTGACGCCGCCGTTCCTGGTGCTGCAGTTCATCTCCGGGGTCTTCTTCCCCTTCAACCAGCTCCCGCTCTGGATGCAGAACACCGCCGCGCTCTTCCCGCTGAAGTGGATGACCCAGGGCCTGCGCTCGGTCTTCCTGCCGGAGGCGTTCGCACGCGTCGAACCGGCGGGAAGCTGGGAGCTCGACCGGGTCGCCCTGGTGCTCGGCGCCTGGTGCCTGGCCGGCCTGCTGCTGAGCGTGCTGACGTTCAGCTGGCGCGGCCCGAACGTCCGATGAGCCCCGGCCGCCCCGGCCGTTCCACCCCGGCCGCCCCGCCCTGACCGCCCACCCCGGCCGCCCTGCTCCGGTGGTCCGCTCCGGTGGTCCGCTCCGGTCGTTCCAGCTCGGCGGGCGGGAACCCCCGCTCCCTCGCGGAGGCGGGGGCTCCCGCCCGTTCCCGTACCGGTGAGGCGCCGTCAGCGCCTGGTGATCACCCCGCAGGCGACGCGGCCGCCCGAGTCGCCGGTCGCGCGGGTGGTCTCGTCCACCCCCTCCTCGGCGTAGCGTTCGGGGACGTTGGCCTGGTTGTCGGCCAGGGCGTGCACGACGATGGCGCTGCCGTCGCGGTCGAGCAGCTGGGCCACCGTGAAGCGGTCGGTCATGACGATCGTCCCGCCCTCGCCGTCCCGGCCGACCAGCAGGTCGGGCAGGTCGCCCGAGTGGCTCGGATGGTCGCCGGGACGGAGACTGAAGTGCGGGCCCGCGCTGAAGAAGGGGCTGCCGGTCGCCGGGTCCTTGGACGAGGCGTCGCAGATTCCCTTCGTGTGCACGTGGAAGCCGTGGTAGCCGGGGGTCAGCCCCTTGACGGTGAACGTGAGCCTGGTCCTGCCCGGTGCCATCTCCTCCACGACCAGCTCGCCGAGCGTCTCGCCCTTCACCCCCTTGACCTCCGCGCCCGCCGCCCCGGCCGCCGGTGAGCCCGCCGTCCCGGACGGGGACGGAGATCCCGGCGGGGCGGGCGGCGCGGGCGATCGCGACGCCCGGACGGCGTCCGTTCCCGAGCCGGAGACCGGGACGGTTCCCGCCCGGCCGACGGACGGGACGATGCCCGCCGAGACGGCGGCCGAGCCGAGGGCCGAGACGGCGGCCGGCGGTGCGGCGGTGCCCGGTGGGACGGCGCCCGGCGGGACGGTCCCGGCCGATGCCGAGGTGGCCGTACCCGCGCCGAGCGCGACGGCCAGTACCAGATGACGTGCAGGATGGAACATGAGATCCCCCGATCCCCGTGACCCCGTCGCCCCTCCGGGGCGCCGGGGAACCGCGACGGTTCTCCTCCCATGAGTATCAGACGGCGGGCCCACCGTCCCGGTGACCGGGGTACACGCCGGGGAACAGGGGGGCGGGACGGCGAAGGCGCCGCCCCGAGGAGGGGACGGCGCCGTGTCGTCGTAGGGGAGGCCGGTCCGCCGGCCACCGGGTCCGTCCGGTCAGTTGGACCGCTTGGCGCGGGCGGTGGTCCGGGCGCGGGTCGTCGCCTCGAGGACGACCTTGCGGATGCGGACGTTCTCCGGGGTGATCTCCACGCACTCGTCCTCGCGGATGAACTCCAGCGCCTGCTCCAGCGAGAGCTGGCGCGGCGGGATGAGCGTCTCCGTCGTGTCGCTCGTCGAGGAGCGCATGTTCGTGAGCTTCTTCTCCTTGGTGATGTTCACATCCATGTCGTCGGCGCGGGAGTTCTCGCCGACGATCATGCCCTCGTACACCTCGGTGGTCGGCTGGACGAACAGGACGCCGCGCTCCTGCAGGTTCAGCATGGCGAACGGGGTCACCGGACCCGGCCGGTCGGCCACCAGCGAGCCGTTGTTACGGGTGCGCAGCTCGCCGAACCAGGGCTCGTAGTCCTCGAAGACGTGGTTGACGATGCCGGTGCCGCGGGTCTCGGTGAGGAACTCGGTACGGAAGCCGATCAGGCCCCGGGCCGGGACCACGAACTCCATCCGGATCCAGCCGGTGCCGTGGTTGGTCATGTGCTCCATGCGGCCCTTGCGGACGGCCAGCAGCTGGGTGATCGCGCCCAGGTACTCCTCGGGGCAGTCGATGGTCACCCGCTCGACCGGCTCGTGCACCTTGCCGTCGATGACCTTGGTGACCACCTGCGGCTTGCCGACGGTCAGCTCGTACCCCTCGCGGCGCATCTGCTCGACCAGGATGGCCAGCGCCAGCTCACCGCGGCCCTGGACCTCCCAGGCGTCGGGACGGTCGGTCGGCAGGACCCGCAGCGACACGTTGCCGACGAGCTCCTTGTCGAGCCGGTCCTTGACCATGCGGGCGGTGACCTTGGAACCCTTGACCCGGCCGACCAGCGGCGAGGTGTTGGTGCCGACGGTCATGGAGATCGCGGGCTCGTCGACCGTGATCAGGGGCAGCGGGCGCGGGTCCTCGGGGTCGGCGAGGGTCTCACCGATCATGATCTCCGGGATGCCGGCGATCGCGATGATGTCACCGGGGCCCGCCTCCTCGGCGGGCTTGCGCTCCAGCGCGTCGGTCATCAGCAGCTCGGTGATCTTCACCCTCTGGATGGAGCCGTCGGTGCGGCACCAGGCGACCTGCTGGCCCTTCTTGATGGTGCCCTGGTGGATGCGGCAGAGCGCGATCCGGCCCAGGTAGGACGAGGCGTCCAGGTTGGTGACGTGCGCCTGGAACGGGGCCTCGGGGTCGTACACCGGGGCCGGGATCGTGTTCTTGATGACCTCGAACAGGGGCTCCAGGTCTTCGGAGTCCGGCATGCCGCCGTCGTCGGGGCGGTTGATCGAGGCGCGGCCGGCCTTGGCCGAGGCGTAGACGATCGGGAAGTCGATCTGCTCCTCGGTGGCGTCCAGGTCGATGAAGAGCTCGTAGACCTCGTCCACGACCTCCTTGATCCGGGCGTCGGGGCGGTCGACCTTGTTGATGCAGAGGATGACCGGCATCTTCGCGGCGAACGCCTTGCGGAGCACGAACCGCGTCTGCGGGAGCGGGCCCTCGGAGGCGTCGACGAGCAGCACCACGCCGTCGACCATGGACAGGCCGCGCTCGACCTCGCCGCCGAAGTCGGCGTGACCGGGGGTGTCGATGATGTTGAGCGTCATGCCGCCGTGCTTGACGGCGGTGTTCTTCGCGAGAATGGTGATGCCCTTCTCGCGCTCGAGGTCGTTGGAGTCCATGACACGGTCGTCAACGTCCTGGTTGACACGGAACGCGCCGGACTGCCAGAGCATGGCATCCACGAGAGTGGTCTTGCCGTGGTCGACGTGCGCGATGATCGCGATGTTCCGCAGGTCGTCGCGGCTGTTCAAAGGCATGATGGAGTCTCACTCTGTGATCGTGGAGGCTGGCCGCGGACCGTGCGGCCCTCTCATTTTAGTTGATCCGGACAATCGCTCTCACGTCTTCGGGACATGAAGTGCGCCAATTCACCCCCCTCGTCCCCTTTTTCGCCCTCCGGACAGCCCTTTTTCACCCCCGGGGAGCCGTGAATCCCCCGGGCCGTATCTCTCCTAAGCTCGGACGCATGCCACTCGCGCCCTCCTTCCCGGTGACGCTCAGAACCCGCGACGACCTGCGGATCGACGCCGCGCACACCCCCTCGCGCGGGGCGGGCGATCTCGGGATCGTGCTCGCCCACGGCTTCACCGGCTCGCTCAGGGAGCGCTCCAACCGCGGGATCGCCCATGTGCTCAGCGGGTTCGGCGGGGTGGTGGCGTTCGACTTCCGCGGGCACGGCCGCTCGGCCGGCAGGTCGACCGTGGGCGACCTGGAGATCTGGGACGTGGAGGCGGCGGTGCGGCACGCCAGGACGATCGGGTACCGCAGGGTGGTCACGGTCGGGTTCTCCATGGGCGGGGCGGTGGTCCTGCGGCACGCCGGGATCGTCGGCGGGGTGGACGCGGTGGTGTCGGTGAGCGCGCCCGCGCGGTGGTACTACCGGGGGACCCGGCCGATGCGCCAGGTGCACTGGGCGATCGAACGGCCGGTGGGGCGGCTGGCCGCGCGGCTGGGCAAGCGCACCCGGATCATGAAGGGGGTGTGGGACCCGCTGCCGCTGGCGCCGTACGAGGCGGTCGCGAAGATCCCACCGGTGCCGCTGCTCATCGTGCACGGCGACGCGGACGGGTTCTTCCCGCTGGAGCACGCCCACCAGCTCCACGACGCCGCGGGCGGGACCGCGCAGCTGTGGATCGAGCCCGGGTACGGTCACGCCGAGAGCGCAGCGACCCCCGATCTGGTCCGCCGCGTCGGCGCCTGGGCCGCCGCCCGGTCCCGTCCCCAGGACGGTGTTTACTCCTCTTGACGAACGGCGGGGCGGGACGTGACGGCGCGCGGAGAAGAGGGTTCATGCGGAGCATCTACGTGGCGGGTCTGGGGCCGGGGGACGGGCGGCAGATCGTCGACCTCGGCCTGATGGAGCTGCTCACCCGGCGGGCAGACCGCATCGGGGTGTTCCGCCCGATCACCGGGGGCGGCGAGGACCGCACCCTGGAGCTGCTCCGGAGCCGGTACCGTCTCGCGGCCTCGGCGACCGGGGTGACCGCCGAGGAGGCCGCGGAGATCTACGCCGAGAAGGGCGCCGAGGAGCTCATCGGCGCCCTGGTCGCCCGCTTCCACACCCTGGAGCGCGAGTGTGACGCGCTGCTGGTGCTGGGCAGCTCCTTCGACACCGACGACCTCCCGCGCGAGCTGGCCTTCAACGCCCGCCTGGCCGCCGAGTTCGGCGCCCCGGTGATCGTGGTGGTGGGCGCGCACGGCGACGGCGCCGAGGGGATCGCCACCGAGATGCGCACCGGCCACCAGGTCTTCTCCGACCTCGGCTGCACGGTGCTTGCGGTGATCGCCAACCGGGTGCCCGAGGGCACGGTCATCGAGTGCGACCTGCCGGTGCCCTGCTACACGATCCCCGAGCGCCCCTCGCTCTCGGCGCCGACCGTCGGGCAGGTCGCGCAGGCCGTGGACGCGGAGACGATCCAGGGCGACGAGGACGGGTTGCTGCGCGACGTGCTCGGCTTCGTCTTCGGCGGGGCCACCCTGCCGGTCTTCCTGGAGCACCTGACCGACGGCGCGCTGGTGATCACCCCGGGTGACCGCGCCGACCTGCTGCTGGCCTCGCTGGCCGTGGAGGCGGCCGGGACGGCGCGACCGGCCGGGGTGGTCCTCACGGTGGGGGAGAGGCCCACCGAGGCGGTACGGGCCCTCACGGCCCGCCTGGCGCCCGGCGTGCCCGTGCTCGCGGCCGAGGCGGACAGCTTCACGGTCGCGACCACCCTGGCCGGTCTGGAGGGACGGCTGACCGCCGACAACCCCCGCAAGATCGAGACCGCACTGGGGCACTTCGAGGCCCACGTGGACGCCGCGGCCCTGGCCGACCGGATCGAGCTGACCCGCTCGCAACGGGTCACCCCGATGATGTTCGAGCACACCCTGCTGGAGCGGGCCCGCGCCGACCGCCGGCACATCGTGCTGCCCGAGGGCGAGGAGGACCGCATCCTGCGGGCCGCGGACATCCTGCTGCGGCGCGGCATCGTCGACATCACCCTGCTGGGCCGCGAGGACGTGGTGCGGCGGCGGATCGGCGACCTCGGCCTGGACCTGTCGGGCGTGACCGTCGCCGACCCGATGACCTCCCCGCTGCGGGAGTCGTTCGCCCGCGAGTACGCCGAGCTGCGCGCGCATAAGGGCGTCACCCCCGAGCGGGCCATGGACGTGGTCGCCGACGTGAACTTCTTCGGCACGATGATGCTGCACCGGGGCCTGGTGCACGGCATGGTCTCCGGGGCCGCGCACACCACGGCCGCCACGATCCTGCCCGCCTTCCAGATCATCAGGACGGTCCCGGACACCTCGATCGTCTCCTCGGTGTTCTTCATGTGCCTGGCCGACCGGGTGCTCGTCTACGGCGACTGCGCGATCAACCCCGATCCGGACGCCGAGCAGCTGGCCGACATCGCGATCTCCTCGGCCCGCACGGCCAGGCGGTTCGGCGTCGAGCCCGCGATCGCGATGCTGTCGTACTCCACCGGCGAGTCCGGCAGGGGGGCCGAGGTCGACAAGGTCCGCGCCGCCACCGCCCTGGTCGCCGAGCGCGCGCCGGACCTGCTGGTCGAGGGGCCCATCCAGTACGACGCCGCGGTGGACGCCCGGGTGGCCGCGGCGAAGCTGCCCGGCTCGCGGGTCGCGGGAAAGGCGACCGTGCTGATCTTCCCGGACCTGAACACCGGCAACAACACCTACAAGGCCGTGCAGCGCTCGGCCGGGGCGGTGGCCGTCGGCCCCGTCCTGCAGGGCCTGCGCAGGCCGGTCAACGACCTGTCGCGCGGTGCCCTGGTCACCGACATCGTGAGCACCGTCGCCATCACCGCCGTCCAGGCACAGGAGGTCACCCCATGAGCGATCACGCCGGCCGGGAGCGCACCGGCGAGGACCGTACCGGCGGAAACCGCGACGGCCGGGACCGCACCGGCCGGGACCGTGACGGTCACGACGGCGGGGACGGCGGTGGGCGGGAACGGGAGGGCGGTCCCGGGCGGGTGCTCGTCCTCAACTCGGGCTCGTCGTCGGTGAAGTACCGGCTCCTGGAGGGCACCGAGCGGCTGGCGTCCGGGACGGTGGAGCGGATCGGCGAGGACGGCTCGCCCGTGCCCGACCACCGGGCGGCCCTGGAGAGCGTCGCCGACCGGCTCGCCGGCGAGGGGCTGGGGCTCGACTCCCCGGAGCTGACCGCGATCGGGCACCGGGTGGTGCACGGCGGCACGGCCTTCACCGAACCCACCCCGATCACCGACGAGGTGGTCGCCGGGATCCGGGAGCTCGTCCCGCTCGCCCCCCTGCACAACCCGGCCAACCTGGCCGGCATCGAGGTCACCCGGCGCCTGCGTCCCGACCTGCCGCAGGTCGCGGTCTTCGACACCGCCTTCCACGCGACGATCCCCCCGGCCGCCTCGACGTACGCGATCGACCGCGAGCTGGCCGCACGGCTGGGCGTGCGGCGCTACGGCTTCCACGGGACCTCGCACGCGTACGTCTCCCGCGAGGCCACGCGCCTGGCGGGCGACCCGGACGCACGCGTGATCGTGCTGCACCTGGGCAACGGGGCCAGTGCCTCGGCGGTCTCGGCCGGGCGGTGCGTGGACACCTCCATGGGCATGACGCCGCTGGAGGGGCTGGTGATGGGCACCCGCAGCGGTGACCTGGACCCGGCGGCCGTGTTGTACCTGGCCCGCACCGGGGGCATGTCCCTCGACGAGATCGACGAGCTGCTCAACCGGCGCAGCGGCATGCTCGGCCTGTGCGGGGACAACGACATGCGCTCCGTGACCGAGCGGGTGGAGGCCGGGGACGAGGACGCCGAGCTGGCCGTGTCGGTCTACTGCCACCGCCTGCGCAAGTACGTCGGCGCCTACTACGCGGTCCTGGGCACGGTCGACGTCATCGCGTTCACCGGCGGCGTCGGGGAGAACTCCGCGCCGATCAGGGCGAGGGCCCTGGAGGGCCTGGAGGCGCTGGGCATCGCGGTGGACCCGGCCCGCAACGCGCGGGGCGACACCGTCGTCTCACCCGAAGGCTCCCGGGTGAAGGTCGCGGTGATCCCCACGGACGAGGAGTACGAGATCGCCCGGCAGACACTGTCGGTCATCTCCCACCACGCCGGGTGAAAGTACCTCCACCCACAGTGGACGGATGAAACCCCTCAGGAGAAGCCGGCCAGGCAGGAACCAGTGTTCGGCCCTCGTCATGGGGCATACTTCGTGTGACCGGACGGTCGCCCAGCGTCGCGGGGGCGTGCAGGATCGCCCGTCCGGCCGGTGTCCCCGCGGCGCGAGGAGGCTCCGGGGGACGGGGCGAGGGGCGCTCCGGCCCGGCCCCCGGAGGTGAGGCGCCGCGACCGGCGTCACATGTGGGCGATCGACTTGTACTCCAGGTAGGCGGCGAGCCCCTCGGGGCCCAGCTCGCGGCCCAGGCCGCTGCTCTTGAAGCCGCCGAACGGCGAGCTGTTCTCGATCATGTAGAGGTTGACGCCGTAGGTGCCCGCGCGCACCTGGCGGGCGATGTCCAGGCCGTGCTGGGTGTCGGCGGTCCACACCGTCCCGGCCAGGCCGTAGTCGCTGTCGTTGGCGATCCGGACCGCGTCGGCCTCGTCCTCGTACGGGATGACCGTCAGGACCGGGCCGAAGATCTCCTCGCGGGCGATGCGCATCTCGTTGGTGGCGCCGGCGAAGACGGTCGGGGCCACGTACCAGCCGCGGTCGTGCGGCCGGTCCAGCCCGCCGACGACCGGCTTGGCGCCCTCGTCGATGCCGATCCTGATGTAGCCCTCGACCCGCTCCTGCTGGCGCCTGGCCACCAGCGGGCCGATGCCGGTCGCCGGGTCGGACGGGTCGCCGACCTGCATGCCGCGCACCATCGACGCGACCGCGTCCACGACCTCGTCGTAGCGGTCGCGCGAGGCCAGGATGCGGGTCTGGGCGACGCAGGCCTGGCCGTTGTTCATCAGCGTGGCGATCGACAGGAAGCCCATCGCCGAGGGCAGGTCGCAGTCGTCGAGGATGATCGCCGCGGACTTGCCGCCCAGCTCCAGGGTGCAGCGCTTGAGCTGCTCGCCGCAGATCGACGCGATCCGGCGCCCGGCGGCGGTGGAGCCGGTGAAGGCCACCTTGTCCACCCCGGGGTGGGAGACCAGGTGCTCGCCCGCCTCGCGACCGGCCGCGACGATGTTGACGACTCCGTCGGGGATGCCGGCCTCCTTGATCATCTCGGCCAGCAGGTAGGAGTCGAGCGGGGTCTCGGGGGCGGGCTTGACCACGATCGTGCAGCCCGCGACCAGGGCGGGGGCCAGCTTGATCATGATGACGAACTGCGGCACGTTCCACGGGACCACCGCGGCGACCACGCCCACCGGCTCGCGCCGCACGGTCACCGTGCCGAACGTGCCGGGGCGCTCCTCCTCGACGGGGAAGGTCGCGCCGAGCTGGGCGTAGTACTGGAGCATGCCCAGCGGCTGGGGGGCCTGTGCCATCTGCGAGAAGGTGATCGGCGAGCCCATCTCCTCGGTGATGATCTCCGCCATCTCGCCCTGGCGGGTCGCGTAGATCTCGGCGAGCCTGCCCACGACGGCGGCGCGCTCGGCCATCGTCATCCTGGGCCACGGGCCGTGGTCGAACGCCTGACGGGCGGCGGCCACCGCCCGGTCCATGTCGGCGGGGGTGCCGTCGGGCACCCGGCCGATGATCTCCTCGGTGTGCGGGGAGACGACGTCGATGGTGCCGGTCCCGGCCGGGGCCACCCAGTCGCCCCCGATGAAGAGCGTGTCGTGCTGGCGCATGATGTGTTGCCTCCTGGTGGGCGGGCCAGAGTCAAAATTTGAGCGAATGCTTGCTTGGACAAGTGTCATCCGCCGGAAGGGAGGCCACAAGGCCTCCGGCCCCTTCAGACCGAATCATGTTCTGTCGCCGGTGGCAAGAGGTGGGAGGCCGGATCCGTGGGCGCGGTGGGACGCGTTGTGCGAGGATTAACCCCAGTGAAGCGTGTTATCTCCGTTGATTTTGGCCAAATCACCTTAAAGTGGTAGATAGTTCGTCAATGGTGTGCGACTTCCTCCGTTCCGGTGGCGAGCTTCAAGATCGTCTCCTATAGTTTCGCTCCGTCCGCGAGGGGCTCTGGAGGTGAGCGAAGCGTGAGGCCGACCCGCCCGGTCGCGCTGGCCGCCATGCTCGCCGCGCTGCTCCTGGTGCCGGTCGCGGCGGACGCCGCCCCCGGCCGTGCCGCGCGGCCCAACCCCGAGGTCGAGCTCAGGAAGCTCACCAAGGAGGCCGCGCAGATCAACAAGGACTACCGCGGCCAGGTGCAGAGCCTGGAGGAGACCCGGGTCCAGGCCAGCAAGGCCACCTCCAACGCCAAGAGCCTCAAACGGGCCCTGGCCGACGCAGAGATCGACGTCGTCCGCTTCGCCCAGACTAGCTACATGGGCGCCGCCCTGGGCGACGGCACCCTGCTGAGCCTGCAGGGCGACGCCGGCACGGCCCTGAGCCAGGCCGCGACCATGTCCTACCTCGCCAGCCGCCGTACCACCCAGCTCAACCGGGTCAAGGAGCTCATCAGGAAGGCCAGGGCGGCCGAGAAGGCCGCCGACGCGAAGATCGTCAAGCTCAAGAAGGACATCGCCGACCTCAAGAGCCAGCGGATCAGGATCGAGAGACTGCTGGCCAAGTACGGCTTCCAGACCCCCTCGGGCAGCGGCGGCCTGACCCCCCGCACGATCACCATGCGCAACACGGTGCTGCAGAACTTCCCCATGCCCTACGGCTACGGCTGCCTGCGCCCGGGAGACCCAGGCGACCACGGCAGCGGCCGGGCCTGCGACTTCATGATGAGCACCGGCGGCCGCGTCCCCACCCCCGACGCCCTGGACCGCGGCAACCGCCTCGCCCAGTGGGCCATCGACAACGGCCAGAAGTACGGGGTCATGTACATCATCTGGCAGCAGCGCTACTACGACGTCCGCACCGGCGCCGGCTGGAGGATGATGTCCAACCGCGGCGGCAACACCGCCAACCACATCGACCATGTGCACATCTCGATGTTCTGAGCCGTCGATGGGACCGCGAACGTGGTCCCATCGACGGTGAGGTACGGCGTCATGAATCCTGTACCGGCTTACGGCAGCAGTGTGAAGTGCCCGCCTTGCACGTTTCGCACCGCTCCGAAGTGGCGGTGGTCGATGGTGGCGATTTCCCGGACGCCCAGTCTTTCCGCGACCGCGATCACGGAGGCGTCCACCGCCCCCAGAGGGAAGTTCGCGTACTTCACGACCAGAGCCTTCATCCTGGCGATGTCAACGGTGGTCAGTGGCTCCATGACCAACTCGCCGTCCACGATGGACTGAAGGAAGTCGGCCTCCGCGGCCGGTCCTATCCGTGACTCCAGCAGCCAGCAGACTTCCGCCAGCACCGGTCCGGGCAGGATCAGCGGTCCCGGATGGGTTTCGAGGAGATCAAGGCAGCGGTCGTGATCCTGATCCTTCCGGTTCATCGCCGCGTACAGGGGACCGGTGTCACAGATGAGCACTAGCCGGTCCGGAACCTGTCGAGAAGGATCTCTTCCGAGCGCTGAGCACTGTCCGGCTCGTCGGCGATGATTCCGGCGAACGACAACCGACGCCGCCGAGTCGGTGCTTCGGCGACGGGGGCGGATTCGTTCTCGACGAGTTGCAGAGCGACGGCACGCAAGGCGCGGGCCTGATCCAGTGTCAAGCGGTCGACCAGGCGGTGCAGGTCGTCGTACTCTTCGGGTGCCGCACTCATACCGCCGAGTTTACGCCGACCCGAAGATCATCAGTGGCCGGAGAGGTCTTCGAGCCCGTTGCCTCGTGGCCGGTGGACTGTGTCAGGTCCGCTGCGGGGCGGGGGCCGGCCCGGAGAACGCCAGGCTCACGAGCCGGCCGGCATCGCCCATGACTCACCCGTGACACGGCGGGATCGTCCGTCGTCACCGGATCCGCGGCAGAGCCGATGAGCAGAGCCGGTGAACCGTGCGGTCCCGGGGCGGGATCAGTGCCAGATCGACCTGAGGGGCCAGGCCTTGAGGGACAGGAGGGTGGCCGTGCCGTTGTCGGCGAAGATCTTCATTCCGGTGGCGGCGGGTCCGGGGAAGATCTGGTCGGTGATGGTGGTCCGGCCGTCCGCGCCGAACACCTCGACGGAGGAGTCGTCGAGGTAGAGGGTGAAACTCACCTTTCCGTCGCGGGTCTGCACGGGTCCGGCATGGACGCCCGGGAAGGTCGGGCCCGCACTGTTGTCGCCGGAGGCGGTGCGGTCGACGTAGAGCCGTCCGGTGGAGCGGTCGTAGCCGATCCGGGTGCCCTCCTTGTCGCCGTCGGCGCGGACGACGAGGCCGAAGCGGTCGGCGGTGCCGAGGGCGAACTCGGCGTCGATCTCCATCGTGGTGCCGGTGACGGGCAGGTGGGCCGTGGCGTCGGTGACGGTGCGGTTGCGGACGACCCGGACGGGACCGGTGCGCAGGGAGCGCAGTTCGCGGACGGGCCGCTGCACGAGGTGGAGCCTGCCGTCGACCTTTCGCAGGGTGAGGGTGCGGGGCAGGCTCTGCGCACCGCGCCAGGGGGCGGTGGGGACGGTCTGGGCGTACTCCCAGTTGTTCATCCAGCCGAGCCAGACCGGTTCGCGGCCGGGGGCGCCGTCGAAGGTGATCGCGGCGTAGAAGTCCTTGCCGTAGTCGGCCCAGGAGTAGCGGTTCCTGCTGCTGAGGGCGGGTCTGTCGGAGAACATGATGTGGTCGAGGTTGATGTGGCCCCAGCCGCCGGAGTTGAGGTCGTTGACCTGGATCGTCGCGGTCCTGCCCGCGAGGTCGCGGACGTCCCAGGAGGCCCAGTCGAGGCTTTCGGAGTCCTCGCCGGTGGCGGTGCGCACGACCTTCCCGTCCACGAGCAGGTTGACGGCGGTCTCGGTGGCGCGGGGCAGGACCGGCCGGTCGGAGGCCGTCACCTGGTCGACCATGAGGTGGCCCCAGCCGCCGGGGTTCTCGTCGACGATCTGGATCCGGGCCTTCTTCCCGGTGAGGGAGGAGACGTCCCAGGAGGTCCAGTTGAGGGTCTCGGAGTCGGCCCCGGTGGCGGTCTTGACGACCTGTCCGTCGACAAGGAGGTTGACGGCGGTCGGTGCGGCCGATCCCCAGGGATGGTTCCCGCCGCCGACCAGGAGGTTGAGGTGGTTCCTGGTGAGCGTGAACTCCGGTGAGGTGAGGGTGCCGGTGGTGGTGTCCACGTCGTAGAAGGTGCTGGCGAGCCGGTCACCCTGGTAACCGATGACGGGTGACTGGCCGGGCAGGCTGCCGCGGGCGGGTTTCCGGCCGGCCAGCCCGCCGGTCGCGGTCCATCCCCGCTCTTCGTAGGTGGTGTCGTCGGGGAACTCGAAGTCGGCGATCGTGTCGCCCGCGGGTGCGGTGCCGTCGCCGGTGCCCTCCCGGTGGGGGTGACGCCCGCCGCCCACGAGGAGGTTGATGTAGCCCTGGTCGATGGTGAACGGCCGGGAGGTCATGCTGCCCTGAGGGGCGTCGCCGCCGACGAAGCCGTTCACCAGCGCGGCGCCCTGGTAGCCGGAGACCGTGTTCTGGCCGGGCAGGGTTCCGGGGGCGGGTGCGTCTCCGAAGGGGCCCGGCAGGTGGCCCGGGTCGTTGCGGACCGTCCAGCCGTCGTAGCCGTTCTCGAAGTCGGCGAAGACCCGTCCCGCGGGCGGGGGGTCGCCGGTCACGAGGTTGTCGGCGGTGAAGGTGGTGCCGTCGAAGTCGCCGACGAAGTACTGGACGCCCGATCCGCCGGCGATGGCACCGGCGCCGACGCTGACGGCCAGGACCCACTTCTTGGCACCCGGTCGTCCTTCGACGGGGACCTGGAACAGGTCGGGGCATTCCCAGGCGCCGCCGGTGGCGTTGGCGGGGCCGAAGTCGCTGAGTTCGGTCCAGGACTTCAGGTTCGCGGAGCGGTAGAAGCGGATCTTCTGTTCGGCGGCCATGGCGACGGACATGACCCAGTGGCCGCCCTTGGCGTACCAGAAGACCTTGGGGTCGCGGAAGTCCTTGGAGGCGAGGTCGATGACGGGGTTGCCGTCGTACTTGGTCCAGGTGCGGCCGTTGTCGGTGCTGTGGGCCAGGGACTGGGACTGGACGCCGGTGGTGGGGTTCCAGCCGGTGTAGATCGCGACCATGGCCGACCTGCCGAAGCCGGCCGTGTTCTTCCTGTCGACGACGACGCTGCCGGAGAAGATCTTTTCGTCGTCGGTCGCGGGGATGGCGACGCCGAGTTCCTTCCAGTGGACGAGGTCGGTGCTGACGGCGTGGCCCCAGGAGATGTTCCCCCAGACGTCGCCTTGGGGGTTGTACTGGTAGAAGAGGTGGTATTCGCCGTTGTGGTGGACGAGGCCGTTGGGGTCGTTCATCCAGTTCTTGGCGGGGCTGTAGTGCAGCCGGGGGCGGTGGGGCTGGTCGTAGCGGGGCGGCCGGTCGTGTCCGCCGTGTCCGCTGTGTCCGCCGTGGGCGACGGCGTAGGTCGCCGGTCCGGCGACGAGGACGCCGGCGATGATCGCGGAGGCCGTGGCCGCGCGTCGGGGGTGAAGGATCATGTGGGGATTCCTGGCGTGTGACGGGTGGGGTGGGGAAGGGATGGCCGGGCAGGCGCGGGGACGGTTCGCCCCCGCGCCTGCCGTGTGGATCAGCCGGTGTAGGCGGACTTCATCGGCCACACCTTGAGGGACCTGATCGTGGCTCCGCCGTCGGCCCACAGGGCGAGTCCGAGGGAGTCGTCGCGGGCGGGGTAGACCCGGGTGGTGATGCTCTTGTGGCCGCCCACGTAGGCCTCGATCATGGATTTGTCGAGGTAGAGGTCGACCTTCAGGACGTCGCCGTCGAGGGTGACCGGCCCGCTCTGCACGCCGAGGTCGGAGGACAGGCTGGAGACGGTGCCCGAGCGGGTGCGGTCCACGGCGAAGGTGTCGGCGTTCCTGTCGTAGGAGAAGAGGGTCTCCTCCTCACCGCCCGCGCTGCGGCGGACCTTGATGCCGTAGCGGTTCGCCGAGGCGGCCGACATCTCCAGCTGGATGTGGAGCATGTCGCCTCGCACGTTCGCGATCTGCTGGTTGGCGGCGTTCAGATCGGTGACGTCGGTGAGCGTCACCAGTGGCTGGGCCGAGGCGTGCAGGCGGGTGAGTTCCGGCAGCGGCTTGACACCCAGGTCGCCGTCGGGCCGCAGGCTCACCTGGAGGGGCAGGCCCGCGTTGTGCGCCCAGCCGGAGTCGTGGTGGCCCTGTTCGGTCCGCTTGTCCTGGGCGATGCTGAACACGATCGAGCGTCCCTGTTCGTCGACGAACCCGCTGGGACCGGTGAAGTGCTCGCCGTAGTCGAACAGGCGCGGGACGGTGGAGTCCGGGACGAACTTGCGGGTGGCGGCGTTCCACTCGCCGATCCAGTACCAGACGTACTTGACGTTGTGGGGCGATCCTCCCGACCACATCGGGTTGATCATGAGGACGTGCTTGCCGCCGCCGATCGGCAGGAACACCGGAAGCTCCCACACCTGACCGGTCTTGGGGTGGGCCGCGATGTCGCCGACCATGAGCGGGCCCGCGTAGGTCCAGTTGGTCTGGTCGGTGGAGGTGTAGAGCAGCGCGGTGCCGCCGACGTCGGCGCCGCCGGTGGTCTGGACTCCGGAGGCGACGAGCTGGAACCACGTATCGCCCTCGCGCCAGACGAACGGGTCCCGGAACTCGCCGAACCTGACCTTCCGGCCGGGGCCGACGTCGAGGTTCTGCGACTGGACGGTGACGGGGGCGGGGTCCATCTTCCAGTCGACCAGGTCGCGCTGGCAGGGGAGGGTCGCGCAGCGGGCGAGGCCGGTCCGCTGGTTGGGGCGGACGCTGTCGTCGCCCGCGGTGATGTACAGCAGCGGGTTCCCGTCGGCGTCGGTGGTGGCGTCACCGGACCACACCCCGTCGGGTGCGACCGAGTTCGCCGTGGGGACCAGGGCGGGGGGAAGGTCCCGCCAGGTCACCATGTCGGGGCTGACCTGGTGTCCCCAGCCGATGTTGTGCCAGTAGGGGCCGTGCTGGTTCTGCTGGTAGAACAGGTGGTACTGGCCGTCGTAATAGAGCGGTGCGTGGGGTTCGTTCATCCAGTGCTCGGGCGGCATGAAGTGGTACTGCGGCCGGTATCTGTCCCCGGCGTACCGGTTGCGGTTCATCGCCATGTCCGGCTTCGGCACCGTCGCCCCGGGGTAGGAGGTGCGGACCGCGTCGTAGGCGGTGGTCACGGCGCCGGGGCTCAGGGCCCTGTCGTGGATCTTCACCTCGTCGATCAGGCCGGCGAACGTGTTGGCCGGGAACGTCCCGTTGATCATGACGGCGCGGTTGTTCCTGCCGATGAGGAGGTCGCCGCCGTCGGGGGTGATCGTCCCGGGCGGGGCGGTGTGGCTGCCGACCTGGCGGCCGTCGAGGTAGAGCCTCATGGTGTGGTCGGTGGCGTTGAACGTCGCGGCGACGTGGGACCAGCGGTTGGTGGGCAGCGAGGCGTCGGGGGCGGACCACACCGACTGCCACTGGCCGCCCACGGCGGCCTGGAACGACCACTTGCCGTGCCGGCCGACGCCGAGGATGAAGCCGCGGCCCGCACCCTGGTCCTGCTGGTTGACGATGGCCGACAGCTTGCCCTCGTCCCCCCATTCGAAGGCCCGGGGTGCGACCCAGGCCTCGACGGTGATCGCGTCGGTGGGGGCGGCGAACCCGGACCGGGTGACCCAGGTGGAGTAGCCGTCGAACAGCAGCGCCTTCGACAGCGCCTTGCCGTCCGGCTCCTGCCGGTACCAGAGCGGGTCGGAGGAGGGCTTGTACCTGGCGTTGGTGAACACGTAGTTGATCGGGTCGTCGCGGCCGGTCACCGTGTCCTTGGCGAGGGTCCCGGCTCCCTGGTCGAAGGCCCAGTGGGCGGTCAGGCCGTTGCCCTGGACGCCGTCCAGCCGGATGTCGTCGACGTTGATGTGGCCCCACCCGCCGCCGGCCTGGTCGACGACCTTGATCTGCAGGTCCTGGCCGAGGTGGGCGGAGGCGTCCCAGCGCACTCTGCGGTAGGTCTCGCTGTCGGTCCCGGTGGCCCTGTGCAGGACGGTGCCGTCGGAGGCCTTCACCAGGGCGACGTACAGGTTGTCGGCGTTGTTGCCGCCGCCGACGAGGAAGTCGACCTGACCGCTCCCGGCGAGCCGGAACACCGAGGAGGTGAGGGTGCCCGTCGCGCCGTCCCCGCCGGCCTTGAACCCCCACACGTGGGAGGTGCCGTGCTGGCCGAAGCAACATCCCCAGCCCCAGCCGCTGTCGGCCGTCACCGAGAACGCGTTGCCCGTCGTCGTCCAGCCCGACAGGTCGCCGGTCTCGAAATCGGGGTTGGTGATCTTCGCCGGAGGTTCGGCGCGGGCGGGGGTGTCGGGCACCGTCACCAGCGCCAGGGCGAGCAGTAGTCCTGTCAGGACGTTTCCGGCCCTGGAGGCTTTTCTTCGTGCTCTCACCATTCTTCTCGCTTTCGGGAGACTTCGCGGGAACTCCGACCGTCAGGGCATGCCTGCGGGGGCCTTCACGGGGATGGCGTCCCGGGGTGGAAGAGATGTCCGTCTCATTGCCTGGCGTGTCGTACCGGTAAAATAGTTCTTTTCATCTCAGAGTGCTTTTTCTTGCGCAAAGGGGAGTTCTCGCCTAAAAAAGAACAGCACCGATCGCCCTGTGGCGATCGGTGCCGTCGCGGCCGGGAGTTCGTTCCTCCCGGAACGGTCTGTCAGCCGTGCGTGCCTTCCTCGACGAGGCCGCGTCCGGGAATGTAGGTGACGGGGATGGGGTCGCAGACCTCGCCCACGAAAGAGCCGTCGTCGCCGTGGTTGACGAAGCCGAGCAGCTGCCACCGCTCGTCGCGGTCCCGGATCAGCCGGCCGCTGTAGAGGGAGCGGTCCTGCACGAGGCGGGCCTGGTCGCGGATGTCGTAGGGGCCGAGCAGGGACGCGCCGGGGGCCGTCCAGACGCCGCCGGCGCGTTCGGTGCGCTCGGCGCCGAGCTCGCCGGGCATGCAGGAGAAGACCAGGACGGCACGGCCGTCGACGATCTCGACCTGGGGGACTTCCAGGTGGCCGAACCCGGAGGGTTCGGTGAGCGGTGGCCGGGCCTCCCAGCTGACCATGTCGTGGCTGCGCAGATGACCGATGACGCCGCGGCCGTCGGCGGGACCGGTGGCGGCACGGGCGGTGACGAGCATGTGCCAGCCGTCCCCGCCGGGGTCGGCGAACACCCACGGGTCGCGCCAGGCCTCGTCGAACCAACTGGTCAGATCGAGTTTCTCGTACCACCGGGCGTCGGCCTCGGCGACGGGGTTGGCGGGATGGCGGTGCCAGGTGACGAGGTCGTCGGAGGTGGCCAGCCCGATGCGCTGGATCAGCCCTTTCTCGCCACGCGAGACGCCGGTGTAGTACATCATCCACTTCTGCGGGCCGCGGACGACCGATCCGGTCCAGGTGGCCAGGTCGTCCCAGTCGTCGTGGTCGGCGGCGACCAGCGCGTCGGGCAGGAGTTCCCAGGCGCGCAGGTCGCGGGAGACCGCATGGCCGATCGAGGCCCGGTGGTGGCGGCGGCCGGGGTCGTGCAGAGCGCGGGACGCCCTGAGGAAGAACAGGTGGTACTGCTCGCCGTCGTCGGCGAGCCAGATGTCCCAGACCCAGTGGTCGGGCAGACGCAGTGTCATGTCAGCCTTTCAGCCCGGTGCTCGCGATACTCGTCATGAAAGCGCGCTGGAACGCGAAGAAAAGAATGAGGACCGGAATCGTGATCATGGAGGAGTAGGCCATGATCTGTCCCCAGGCGATGTCGAGCTGGAAGAAGTACTGGACGCCGATCAGGACGGTGCGTTTCTTCTCGTCCTGGACCGTCATCAACGGCCAGAGGTAGGAATTCCATGCCGGAAGCGCGGTGAGGAGGCCGACGGTGGCGAATACCGGACCAGAAAGGGGGACGGCCACCCGCCGGTAGATGGTCCACCAGTTGCAGCCGTCGATACGGGCGGCCTCGTCGAGTTCGGTGGGAATGGACGTGAAATGCTGGCGGAAGAGGAAGATGGAGAATCCGTTGGCGATGAACGGGACGATCTGCACGCGGTAGGTGTCGAGCCAGCCGACCTCGAACCCGTTCGAGGTGAGCCAGGGCAGTTTCGACACCCAGAACAGCAGCGGCACCGCGATCGTCTCGAAGGGCAGCACCAGGGTGGCGATGACCAGGGTGAGGACGAGCGGGCCGAACCGCCAGCGCAGCCGCGCCAGCGCGAACCCGGCCAGGCTGTTCACCAGGAAGCCGAGCAGGACGATCCCCGCGGTGACGATCACCGAGTTCAGCATGAACCGGCCCGCGGGGACGGTGTCGAAGACCTTGGCGTAGTTGTCCAGGGAGATGTCGCCGACCGGCAGGAACGCCCGCGCGGTCTCCAGGTCACCGAAGATCTGCTCGTCCGGTTTGAGCGAGGACATGAGCATGAAGACGATCGGCAGGCAGAACACGAGTGCGAACAGCGTCAGCGGCAGGTAGGTGAGACGGCGGCGCATGGTCAGCTCCTCTCGCGCAGCATCCGGCGCTGGATCAGGGAGACGCCCAGGACCAGCACGAAGAACACCAGGCTGATCGCGGCGCCGTAGCCGATCTGCTGTTCCCGGAAGCCCTTGCGGACCGCGTGGTAGACGACGGTGGTGGTGGCGTCCAGCGGGCCGCCCTGGGTCATCACGTCGATCTGGGTGAACAGGCCGAGCGCGGCCAGTGTGATCGTCACCATGACGAAGACCCGGGTCGGCCGCAGGCACGGCCAGGTCACGAGCCGGAACATCTGCCGCCGGTCGGCGCCGTCGATCGCGGCCGCCTCGTACAGCGAGGGAGGGATGGTCTGCAGTCCGGCGAGCCAGATCACCATGTGGAAACCCACTCCCTGCCACACCGACATCAGCATGATCGCCGGTAGTGCGGTGTGAGGGTTGCCGAGCCAGTCGACGGCGTCCCACGATCCCAGGGTGAGGGTGCCGAGCATCGAGTTGATCAACCCGTTGGGCTGGTAGATGAACCTCCAGAGGATCGACACCACGACCATCGAGGTGACGACCGGCATGAAGTAGATCGTGCGGAAGATCCGTATGCCGCGAAGCCTCTGGTTGACCAGCAGCGCCAGCGCGAGGCCGAGCCCGCCCTGTACGGGGACGACGACGAGGGCGAACAGGAAGGTGTTGCGCAGGGACTTCCAGAAGGTGGGGTCACCCGCCAGGACGACGGTCCGCTCGTCCCCGGAGTCGACGGTGAACAGGACCGACTTCTCCTCGTACTGCGGGTGGCCCGATCCGCGCTTGGTGTAGTCGCGCACCGGCGGGAAGTCGGCGGCCCCGGGTGCCTTGTGCTGCTCCAGGATGCTGACGCCGAGCAGCCTGTCGAAGTTCTGGGCGCCCACCGGCCGGGCCGGGTCGCGTGAGATGAGCCGGGAGTTGGTGAAGGACAGGGAGAACGCCAGGACGACGGGTACCGCTATGAACAGGGCGAGCAGGACGACCGCGGGTGCCGTCATCAGCGCCGCGGTACGGGAGTCGGTGCGTCGCCGGTTCCGCCCGCCGGCGTGCGCCGGTCTCTCGGTTGCGCGGTCGCGTGCGCGGGTCGTGACGACCATGAGGGCTCCTGGGATGAATGGCGCCGGAACCCCCTGCGGGGTCCCGGCCGGGGTCGTCAGAACCCGTAGTTGCCGTTCGAGCTGATGTCGCCGTCGATCTGGTCGACCGCGGTGTCGAGGCTGGTCTTGACCGGCGCGCCGTTCATGATGTCCTGGGCGGCCTTCTCGAACGCGCTGGAGATCTTGGGGTAGGCGGGTGTCGGCGGGCGTACCAGTGCGAACTTACGGGAGAAGTCGCTGAAGGCCCGCAGGTCACCGCCGGTCCTGTACTTCTCGGTCAGCGCGGCCGCCTCCTCGGTGGCCGGAATCAGCCCGATCTTGTCGGAGAACTCGGCGAGGTACCTGGGGTTCAGCGAGAACTCCAGGTACTTGCGGGCGCCGTCCTGGTCGGGGCAGGAGTTGGTGATGGACCACTGCCATGACGCTCCGCCGATCTTCGGGCCCTTGCCCAGGTCGGGCGGCGGCAGGAACAGCAGGTCGTCGCCGTAGGCCTTCTGGGCGTCGGCGGCACCCCAGTTGCCGTTCCAGGCCAGAGCGGCCTCGCCCTTCAGGAACGCGACCCGGTCGGTGGCCTCACGCGAGTTGGCGAGTTTGCGGGTGAACAGGCTCTGCCACCACTGGCCCCACTTCACGGCCTCGGGGCCGTTGAGCCTGCCTTCGGCGGTGGTCATCGAGGAGCGGTCGATGAGGTCGCCGCCGAAGCTCTCCAGCAGGGGGGAGAAGGCGTAGGGCCACCATTCGCCGCCACCGCCGGTGCCCAGGTCGAGGGCGTAGTCGTAGTCGCCCTTGTTCTTCAGCGTGACCAGGGCGTCGTCGAACTCGGCGAGCGTCCAGGGCCGGTCGATGGTCGGGATCCGGATGTCGTTCTTGGTGAGCACCGACCTGCGGGCGTACAGGCCGATCGCCGCGTCGAAGTAGCCGACGGCGTAGACGGTGTCCTTGTACCTGCCGACCGTGCTGGGCAGGAGCTTGCCGACGGTCGCGGCCGGCAGGTCCAGCGGCGCCAGGTACTTCGCCCAGGCCCAGTTCGGGACGGCGGGACCGTCGACGTCCAGCAGACACGGCAGCTTGCCCGACACCGCGGCGCCGGTGACCGCGTCGTTGTAGGCCCCCTGGGGGAACGCCTCGTGGACGACCTTGTACGCCTTCTGCGAGGCGTTGAAGTCGTTGATCACCTTCTGGACCGTCGCGAGTTCCTCGGGGTTGCCCGCCGCGTGGGTCCACAGCTTGATCGTCTTTGGTCCGCCCGAGGCCGTCTCCCCGGAACCGCCGGATGAGGAACATCCGGCGACCAGAGCCGACACGGTGACGGCGGATATGATTCCACCGATGAGGGTGCGTCTCACTACGCCTCCTTGTCATGTCCCATGGCCTGCCAGCCGGGGACGAGATGCGGCTGTCTCCCAGCCGCGGGATTGTGTGTCAAGGTCCGCCGCCGCGCGTCATCGCGGCGGCGGACCGACCGAGTCCCGCCTGATCAGCGGGCAGGGCATGAGGTGGCCCGGGGCTTCCTCACGAGGTTCGTCCTCGATCAGGTCCAGGAGCCGTCGCGCCGCCCACGCACCCATCTCGTAGTGGGGAAGGGCGACGGTCGTCAGCGCGGGGAACAGTGCGGGGGCGATCAGATCCTGATCGTCGTAGCCGACGACGGACAGGTCCGCGGGGATGGCGAACCCCAGTTCGGCCGCGGCGCGGTAGCAGCCCATGGCCATCCGGTCGTTGTAACAGAAGATCGCGGTCGGCGGTTCGGGGAGTTCGAGCAACCGGCGTGCGGCGCGGTAACCGCCCGGGGTGTCACCGTGTTCCGCGGCGACCAGGCCCGGCTCGAACGGGATGCCCGCCGCCTCCAGCGCCCGGGTGTAGCCTCCCAGCCGGCCGGAGGCCGCGGGCACCGGCAGCGACTCGGTCGCGAACCCGATACGCCGGTGCCCCGCGCCGATCAGCTCGCCCACCGCGGTGAGCGCGCCCTCGTGCTCGTCCGGCACGACGTGCGGCAGGGCGCCGTCCGTGGGCCTGGCGTCCAGGAGCACGGTCTTGACCGTGGCCAGTGCCGAGGGGACCTCGATCTCCTGGTGGTACATCACCGCGAACAGCACGCCGTCGACCTGCCGTTTCAGCAGTTCGCGCACCGTCTTCTCCTGCACCTCCCGGTCACCGCCGGTGTTGACCAGGACCAGCAGGTATCCGGCCCGCCACGCCACCTCCTGCGCACCCTGGATCATGCGGCCCGCGAACGGCGTCGTCGCTATCACGTCGCTGACGAAACCGATCGTCCGGGTCCTGCGGGTACGAAGGCTCCGGGCGATGGGGTCGGAGCTGTAGCCCAGCTCCTGCGCGGCGTCGAGGATCCGCTGCCGCGTCTCGGCCGTGACCCGGACCCCGTCGACGTTGTTCAGCACCACCGAGACCGTCGTGGTGCCGACACCGGCCAGCGCGGCGACGTCCTTGATACGGGGCCGAGGCATCTCACTCCTGAAGAATCGATTCACTGAATCGTTTCTTCATGGTGGCGACGCGACCCCTCCACGGCAAGTGCCTGTTTCCCAACTGTTATGACGAGATTAAGGATCCGCGTCGTGCGACGTGGTGGCGCGGCCGTGCCGCGGAGTTCGGTGCACGCAGCCGCAGGAGTCGCGGTGCATGAACCGGGGCCTCAGCCGGACGGTCCGGGGCGGCTGGTCCGGGTCCGCGATCCGCTCGGCGAGCAGCCTCACGGAGCGGACCGCGATCTCCCTGATCGGCTGGGCGATGGCGGTGAGCCGGGGGTGGAAGATCGACGCCCACTCGAAGTCGTCGAACACCGTCAGCGCGACATCCTCCGGCACCCGGACGCCGCGCCGGTCCAGCGCCCGCATGACGCCGATCGTCATGTGGTTGTTGGCCACGAACAGGGCCGTCGGCGGCTCGGCCAGGTCCATCAGCGCGCCGACGGCCACCTCGGCGGTCTCCGCGTTCGACCGGCCCGTCCTGACCAGGCGGGGATCGAGGGCCAGCCCGGCCCTGGCCAGTCCCGCCTGGTAGCCCTGGAAGCGCTCGGTCGACGTGCTCAGCCCGTCCTGGCCGGCGATCATGCCGATCCGGCGGTGCCCGCGTCGCGCGAGGTGCAGCACCAGATGCGCGCTGGACTCGACGTTCTCCGTTCCGACCTGGTCGAACCGGGGGGAGGCGCACCGGTCGACCAGCACGGTCGGGATGTTCAGCTGCGACAGGTAGCGCAGTGACGGTGAGCCGGGCCCCTGTGCCTCGGTCGCCAGCAGGATCCCGTCGACCCGCCGCTGGTGCAGCGCCTGGACGACCCTCAGTTCCTCCTCCGGGTCGTCGTGGGTTTCGGTCAGCAAGAGCGTGTAGCCCGCCAGCCTGACCTGCGACTCCAGCGCCGCGACCAGGTCGGCGAAGTAGAAGTTCGAGATCGCCGAGATGGCGAGCCCGATCGACTTCGTGCCGGAGGCGACGAGCGACCGCGCGAGCGTGCCGGCGGCGTACCCGGTCGACTCGACGGCCGCGAGGACCCGTTCCCTCGTCCCGTCCGCCACGAACCGGGTCCCGTTGATCACATGGGAGACCGTGGAGACCGAGACACCGGCCTCACGCGCGACATCAGCCATCGTGGCCATGTGAGCTCCTCGATCGAAGCGCTTGCGCAAACGTTTGCGCGCACGTTTTCGCGTGAGCAAGATAACGCCCACGCAATCGGGATGTAACCCCCCGCACATCCCCCAGGGCCACTCGGTGCAGGCCACCGGTCGCTCCGTTTCTCGTGGGTCTCCTGGAAGGTTCTGCAGGTCTCCTGAAGGTTCTCGCAGGTCTCTCCTGGAAGGGCCGACCGCCACGCGCGTTGCATGCGGTGCGAGAGGACCCGTATCTGTCACGATCAAGATGCGTGCCGGCCCGGCGACAGCATCCCGGGCCACGCCCGTCGGACGTTCGAAGCGCTCTGGCCGACCGGCAGCTTCGATCGATACAAGGAGATGCGACATGAAGATCGGAATTCTGGGTGTCGGGCACATCGGCAGGACCCTGGCCCAGCGGCTGAGCGCGGCGGGACATGAGGTGAAGGTGGCCAACTCGCGCGGCCCGCACACGATCGAGCCCGACGTGCTGGCCTCGGGCGGACAGGCCGTCTCGGCGGCCGAAGCGGTGGTCGGCGTGGAGGCCGTCGTTCTCTCCATCCCCCTGAACCGTCTTCCGCAGATCGCACCGCTGATCATCGGCGTGCCGGCCGATTCGGTCGTCATCGACACGTCGAACTACTATCCGGCGCGAGACGGCAGGATCGAAGCCATCGACGCCGGCCAGGTCGAAAGCCTGTGGGTGACCGGCCAACTGGGCCGGCCGGTCGCCAAGGCGTGGAACGCGATCGGTTCAGACTCGTTCGCGAACAAGGGCAAGCCCGCGGGAAGTCCGGATCGCATCGCCATCCCCGTCGCCGCCGACAGCGAAAGGGACCGCGAACCGGCGATGGCGCTCGTCGAGGACACCGGGTTCGACGCCTTCTATGCCGGGACGCTCGCGGAATCGTGGCGGCAGCAGCCCGGTGCGCCCTGCTACTGCACAGACCTCACGCGCGAACAGATGCCGGCCGCGCTGGCGGCGGCACAGGCGGCGCGATTGCCGAAACGGCGCGACCTGGCGGTCGCGGCGATCCAGGAAAGAGTCGGGGACGCCACGACCAATCCGGATGCGGACTACGGCGTCCGCCTGAATCGAGTCCTGTTCATGTGAACCCGAGACCCTCAAGATCTCAGGACCGGCCGATCCCCTCACCGGCGGCCAGGTCCCTCGCCCACGGCGGGTCGGCCCCGGGGACCGAGCAGGTGAGTGCGGCCACCCGGGAGGCGAAGGCCGCGGCCTCGACGGCCCTCTCCAGGCCGAGGTCCTTGAGCCGTCCGCCGAGCGAGCCCTCGGTGCCCAGCCGGTGCAACAGGCCGGCGGTGAAGGAGTCGCCCGCGCCGACCGTGTCCACGACCTCTGCCGCGAGCGCGGGGACCCGGGCCCGCGCGCCGTCCACCGAGACGAGCGCGCCACGGGGGCCGCGGGTGACCACGACCAGCCGGACACCCGCGGCGTGCCACGCGTCGCAGACCCGTTCCACGGGCTCACCGGGGTGGACGTGCTCCAGATCGTCGTCGCTCAGCTTGACGATGTCGGCCAGCGCGCACCAGCGGGGCATCCGCGCCCGGTAGACGGCGGGATCGACCAGTTCGGCGCGCACGTTCGGATCGATCGAGACGGTCACCGTCTCCGGCAGGGCCGACAGCAGGCTCTCGACGAGCTCGGCCCCGGGGCCGCGGACCAGGGTCAGGGAGCCGGTGTGCAGGCACGTCGCCGGCCCGACGCGGTCGGCGGTCAGTTCGGCCGCGCTCCACTGCCAGTCGGCGGTGCCCTCGGCGTGGAAGGAGTACCCGGCCCGGCCCGCGTCGTCCAGGGTGGCCACCGCGAGGGTGCTGGGCTCGGCCGCGGAGACGCAGGCGCTCAGGTCCACCCCTGACGCGTCGAGGTGGGAGCGGAACAGGGCGCCGAAGGCATCGTGGGAGATCCGCCCGAGAAAGCGGGTGCGGGTCCCGAGCCGCGCGAGCGCCACCGCGGTGTTCGTCGGCCCGCCGCCCGGCAGCACGCGCAGGGTCAGCCCGCCCGGCTCGGGACCGTCGGCGGGGAAGGCGTCCGCGACGCATTCGCCGAGCACGGCGACCTGGGTGAGTGACATGACCTGCCTTTCCGGGGGTGGGCGAGCTTCCGTCGACGTTGCCGACTCGTTACGAGGCGAAGGCATTGACGTTTCGTCCTGCGGAGTTCATCATCACTTGGCAACGGGTGTCAACGTTGACATATGTCAACGTTGACTTCTCGTCGCCCCTCATCGGAACAGGGAGTACCCCATGCCTCGTGATATTCGGACCACCCGTGCGCTCGCCGTCTGCGCGGCCGTGGCCACCATCGGCCTGTCGGGCTGCGCAGGCAGCGACGCCGGATCCTCCCCGGCGAAGGAGAGCTCCGGCCCGATCAAGGTCGGCCTCATCACCAAGACCGAGACCAACCCCTTCTTCGTCAAGATGAAGGAGGGCGCCGAGGCCGCCGCGAAGGCCGAAGGCGCGGAGCTGATGACCGCCGCGGGGAAGTTCGACGGCGACAACGCCGGCCAGATCACCGCGATCGAGAACATGGTCGCCGCCGGGGTGAAGGGCATCCTCATCACACCGAGCGACTCCAAGGCGATCGTCCCCGCCGTGAAGAAGGCCCGCTCGGCCGGGGTGATGGTCATCGCGCTGGACAGCCCGACCGAGCCGCAGGACGCCACCGACGCGTTGTTCGCCACCGACAATCTCAAGGCCGGCGAGCTCATCGGCCGGTACGCCAAGGCCGTGATGACCGGTAAGCCCGCCAAGATCGCCACCCTGGACCTCGCGCCGGGCGTCGCGGTCGGGCAGCTCCGCCACGACGGCTTCCTCAAGGGTTTCGGCATCGCCGAAGGCGACCCGTCGGTGGTCTGCTCCCAGGACACCGGTGGTGACCAGGCCAAGGGCCAGACCGCCATGGAGAACTGCCTGCAGAAGGCCCCCGGCATCAACGTCGTCTACACCATCAACGAGCCCGCCGCCCTGGGCGCGTACACCGCGCTGAAGGCCAAGGGGCGGGAGAAGGACGTGCTCATCGTCTCGGTCGACGGTGGTTGCACGGGCACCAAGGCGGTACAGAGCGGCCAGATCGCGGCCACCTCGCAGCAGTACCCGCTGAAGATGGCCGAGCAGGGGGTCAAGGCCGTCGTCTCGTACGGGAAGGGCGGCACCAGGACCTCCGGCTACACCGACACCGGCGTCACCCTGATCACCGACAAGAGCGCCGACGGCGTCGACGCCGAGGACACCGCGTTCGGCCTGCAGAACTGCTGGGGCTGACGACGATGACCACGGCGCTCACGCCCTCGAAGCCGCCGGCGACCGCCGGGCCGTCGGCGGCGCGCGGACTGCTGACCACGCCGACCGTCGGGCCACTGGCGGCCCTGCTCCTGGCCTGCGTCTTCTTCTCCTTCAACAGTGAGCAGTTCCTCAGCGGCGGGAACTTCTCGCTGATCATCCAGCAGGTGATGGTGGTCGGCACGCTGGCCGTCGGGCAGACGCTGATCATCCTCACCGCCGGGATCGACCTGTCCAACGGGGCGATCATGGCGTTCGGCGGCGTCCTGATGGCCAAACTCGCCGCGGACGGCATCGTGCCGCCGCTGGCCGCGATCGCGCTCGGGTTGCTGGTGTGCGCCGCCTTCGGCGCGGTCAACGGGCTGCTGGTCACCGCGATCCCCCTGCCGCCGTTCATCGTCACGCTGGGCATGCTCAACGTGGCCTTCGCCCTCACCCACATCTACTCGCAGGACCAGACGGTGGTGAACCTGCCCGCGCCGCTGACCACGCTGGGCGAGACCTTCTCCGTCGGCGACACCCAGGTGACCTACGGCTCACTGCTGACGATCCTGCTGTTCCTGCTCTTCGCCTACCTGCTCGGCCAGACCGCCTGGGGACGGCACGTCTACGCCCTGGGCAACAGCCCCGAGGTCGCCCGGCTCACCGGCATCCGCACCGCCCGCCTCACCGTCGGCGTCTACACCGTCGCCGGCCTCGTGTACGGCGTCGCCGCGCTGCTGCTGGTCTCCCGGACCGGTGTCGGCGACCCCCAGGCGGGGCAGACCGACAACCTCGACAGCATCACCGCCGTGGTGCTCGGCGGCACCAGCCTGTTCGGCGGCCGGGGCCTGGTGCTCGGCACCCTGGTCGGCGCGCTGATCGTCGGTGTCTTCCGCAACGGGCTGCAGCTCATGGGCGTGCCCTCCATCTACCAGACCCTGATCACCGGCGTGCTCGTCATCCTCGCCGTCACCGTGGACCAGCTCTCCCGCAGGAGGATCTGATGACCGACACCCCGCCGGTCCCGGTCCTGCGGGCACGCGGACTGGTCAAGCGATACGGCCACGTGACCGCGCTCGACGGCGTGGACTTCGACCTGATGCCCGGTGAGGTGCTCGCCGTCATCGGCGACAACGGCGCCGGCAAGTCAAGCCTGATCAAGGCGCTGACCGGCGCTCTCCAGCCGGACGAGGGCGAGATCCTGCTCGACGGGAGACCGGTCCGGTTCCGCGACCCCCTGGACGCGCGCCGGCACGGCATCGAGACCGTCTACCAGGACCTGGCCGTCGCGGCCTCCCTCGACATCGCCAGCAACATGTTCCTCGGCCGGGAGGTCCGCAGGCCCGGCCTGCTGGGGAAGGTGTTCCGGATGCTCGACCACAAGCGGATGCGGGAGGAGTCGGCCCGGCACATGGCCGACCTCAAGATCGGTCTCCGGTCGCTCACCCAGCCGGTGGAGACGCTCTCCGGCGGACAGCGGCAGGGGGTGGCCGTGGCCCGCGCGGTGGCCTGGGCCCGGCACGTCGTGGTCATGGACGAGCCCACCGCGGCCCTGGGGGTCAAGGAGTCCGGGCAGGTCCTCGACATGATCCGACGGGTCCGCGACCGCGGGCTGCCGGTGATCCTGATCAGCCACAACATGCCGCACGTCTTCGAGATCGCCGACCGCATCCACATCCAGCGGCTCGGCCGCAGGGTCGGCCTCATCAGACCGGACGACCACGACATGGCCGAGGTCGTCTCGATCATGACGGGTGCGCTGCGGCTGGAACCGGACGAGGACGAGCCCGTCACCGGCCGGAAGGCGGTCCGTGCCTCCGAGCCCTCCTGATGACCGCCGCACCAGGGGTGCCCGATCACCCTTTAGCCTGTCCTCGACGTACCGGTGACGACGAAGAAGAACGGTGGCCCATGTCCAAGGCGCGCCGCGCGACCATGAGCGACGTGGCCCGGGAGGTCGGCGTCACCGCCAAGACCGTCTCCCGGGTGGTCAACGGCGAAGGCCCGGTGTCGGCCGAGACCCGCGCACGCGTCCTGGAGGCCATGGACAGGCTGGGGTTCCAGCCCAACCTGATGGCGCGGAACATGCGGGTCGGCGCGCGGGACTCCACGGTCGGGCTGGTCATCCCGGACATGGGCAACCCGTTCTTCGGCACCGTCGCGGGGGGGATCGAGGGCGCGGTCCGGCCCCGCGGGCTCACCCTGCTCGTCGGATCCTCGGAGGAGACCGCGGAAGGTGAGCGCTCGCTGATCTCCACCTTCCTGGCGCGCAGGGTCACCGCGCTGCTCGTGGTGCCCTCGGCCGACAGCGATCACCACCCCCTGCGGGCCGAACGGGCGGCGGGCCTGCCGATCGTCTTCCTGGACCGGCCCCCGAACAGGCTCACCGCGGACTGCGTGGTCAGCGCAAACCGGGAGGGGGCCCGGTCCGGCGTCGCCCACCTGATCGCGCACGGGCACCGCCGGATCGCGTTCGTCGGCGACCTCTCGACGCTGTACACGAGGCGAGAGCGGTTCCAGGGATACCGGGACGCCCTGGCGAAGGCGGGCATTCCCCTCGATCGTGCGCTGGTGGAGACCGGGCACGACCACGAGGCCGCGGCGGCGGCCGTCGTCCGCCTGCTCGCCCGGAAGGACCCGGCGACGGCCGTCTTCGCGGCCAACAACTTCGCCGCGACCGGAGTCGTCCTCGGACTGGCCAGGCTTCGCCGACGGGACGTGGCCCTCGTCGGGTTCGACGACCTCCCGCTCGCCGAGGTGCTCGAACCCGCCCTGACCGTGGTCGCCCAGGACTCCGCCGCGATCGGGAAAGCCGCCGCCGAACTGCTGATGGCCCGCCTGGACGGCGACCGCTCCAGGGCCCGGACGGTCGAGGTCCCGACCCGGCTGATCGTCCGCGGCTCCGGAGAGATGCCGCCTACCGTCTGAGAAGGCCTTCCGGCGGCCGACCGTTTCCGGACCGCCCACGAGGGGCGGTCACTTTGCGATCCACAGCCAGGCGCCGGCCGTGAAGCCCTTGTTGGCCACGTCGCAGGACGTGAACTCGAACGGGTCGAGCCCGGGGTGTCCCTCACCCACCGTGTACCTGTGGAGCAGGTCCGAGACCAGGACCGCGAGATCGGCCCGGGGGTGCTCGCGAACGGCCCGGCGCAGTGGCGCGCTGTCGAGCATGCGGTTGACCTCGATGACGGTGGGGCCGGAGTAGCCGAGCACCGTGATCCCCACGGGGCCGAGGGCCACGGCCATGCGCAGTCTCATACGGTCGGCATGGCGACGGTTGTCCCGTGCCAGGTGATCGCGCCAGGCGTGCAACAGGCGGGGCAGCGCGGTGTGCAGTTCCAGGGCCTGCGGCAGGAAGACGTTCATGCCGTCACCGGTGCCCTGCCGGTCGGTCGCGGCGATGTCGACGTCCAGCTCGCCCATCGTCCGGATGAAGATCGCCTCCAGCCGTTCCTGCAGATCCTTCCTCTGCGACGCGGGCCGGCCGCTGTATCCGACGATGTCCACGGCGAAGCCCGTCCGGACCAGCTCACGCCCGGGATCCTCGCGGTCGCGCGTCTCCGACCGGCGTTCCCGTCCGTGGCGTCCGCTCAGGAACTCCAGGTCGGACCTGACGGCCTCGGCCTGCCGGCGCAGCAGACCGCGGGCGAGGATCGTGCTCGAAGCGGTCACGAGCTCGACGTCGGCCGTGTCGAGGATGCCGAGCCTGCGGTCGTTGTGGACGACGACGTCCCTCAGCTCACCGTGGCCGACGGTGACCGTACCGGAATGCCGGTACCCCGCGTCGAGGTCGGCCAGACGGGTGCGCCGATCGCTCAGCACGATGACGGCCGACCCGGGCGTGGAGCCGGAAAGACGACAGGGAGCCAGGCGGACGAAGTTCTCGTGCTCGTCGAGCAGGCGCATCACGACGCCGGCCAGGTTGTCCCTGTTGCCGAACGAACGCTGCGGAAAGGGGAGTTGCCCGTCCAGCGCGCGGTTGATCAGCGTACGGTCGCGCGGGATCCCGTCAGGGCGGCGATGTGCGTCCACGTTGCTCCCGTGCCGAGGAGAGGACGTTCCGGTACGACGATACGGTGATCTCGCGGGAGACGCCGGTCGTCTCCGCGACGACGAGGGGCACGCCGTCCCGCCGTACCTCTCACCGATCTTCGTGCGGCGGCCGGTCAGCCGATGCGCAGCGGGAGGGTGCGCGGACCGCGGACCTGGCCCGTCGCCCAGGTCACCGCCGCCGGGTCGTCCAGGCCGAAGACCGGGATGCGCTCCAGCCAGACCTCCAGGGCGACCCGCAGTTCCATCCGGGCCAGGTGCGAGCCCGCGCAGCGGTGGATGCCCAGGCCGAACGCGGCGTGCCGGTTGACCTCGCGGTCGATGACGACCTCGTCCGCCCGGTCGAACTGGGCCGGGTCGCGGTTGGCCGCCGGGAACGACAGCAGGACCCAGTCGTCGGCCTTCATGTCGACGCCGTGCCAGTGCATGTCCTCCTTGACCAGCCGCGCCATCGTGACCGGCGCGTAGGCGCGGAGGAACTCCTCCATGGCGGACGGCAGCAGGGCGGGCTCGGCGACCAGGCGCTCACGGTCGGCCGGCGTCCTGGCCAGGTGCCACAGCGAGGCGCCGATCGCGCTCCACGTCGTGTCGATGCCGGCGATGAGCAGCAGCGCCATCGTGCCCGCCACGTGGAACGGCTCCAGCTTCCGGCCGTACAGCTCCGCGTTGACGAGGTAGGTCGTGAGGTCGTCCCGCGGGTTGTCGACGTGGTCGCGGATCTGCTCCAGCAGGTAGCCGAACAGCTTCTCCATCCGGGGACCGCGCTCCTCGGGCGGCAGGTTGACGCCCTCCAGCGCGTTCTCGACGAACTCGCGGAACCGCGGCCCGTCCTCGGGCGGGAAGCCCAGCATGTCGGCGATGACGCGCGTCGGGATGTGCTGGGCGTAGTCGCGGGCGGCGTCGATGACGTCCTGCCCCTCCAGCGCGTCGAGGAGCGAGTGGCAGAACGCCCGCGTCGCCGGCTCCTGCCTGGAGACCACCGACTTGGTGAACATCGGCAGCAGCAGCTTGCGCGCGTCATGGTGGAAGGGCGGGTCGGAGGAGATCGGGGGCGTGCCGCCCACCGGCGCCGCCTCGAGCGGCGGGCGGAAGTTGCTCACGATGATCGACCGGGAGGAGAAGCGCTCGGTGTCGTAGGCGATGGCCGCGACGTCCTCGTAGCGGGTCGGCAGCCACGCGCCGCCGAACCGGTCGGTGTGCGCGATCGGGCAGCGCTGCCGCAGGTCGTCCTGGATCGGGTACGGGTCGGCCGCCCACTCCGGCTCGGTGTGGGAGAAGTCGGTCGCCCAGTCGGAGACCGGCCCGGTGACGGCCTCGTTGCGCACGCCGTCGGGCCGGTTCCGCATCCTCTTCTCGAACTCCTGCTGCTGGAAGCGGTCGTCGACGGTCATGTCGCGGTCTCCTGGAGGATCTCGATCGTTCTTTCCGGGCAGTTCGCCACGGCGAGGCGCGCCGCCTGCTCCTGGTGCGGCGGCACGACGCCGTCGCCGACGACGTGCCCGTAGCCCTCGTCGTCCTCGCCGAACAGGCCGGGGGCGAGGTCGTAGCAGCGACCGTGTCCCTGGCATCGCCCGGGGTCGATCCTCACTCTCACCGCGGGGCTCCCCTCTGTGCCGTGGTGCCGGTGGGTGCCGAGGGCTGCGCCGCGGCGCCGGCGGGGGCCAGGGCGGTGACGAGACGGGCCAGCAACGCCGCCCACTCCCCGTCGTCGACCCGGTGCAGGTCGGGCGTGACGAGCGCGCTGCCCATCGCGAGCAGCAGGCAGAAATGCGACAGCGCGTCCGGCGACAGCGTGCCGTCCACCTCGTCGTCGTCCTGGGCGGCGCGGACGAGGCCGGCGAGCCGGTCGGCGCGCTCGCCGACGTAGTCGCGCATCGGCCGGGCGACGTCCTCGTCGCGGCGCGCCGCCACGAGGGCCTCGACGATGAGATAGCCGTGGGCGTCACGCCGGCGCGGAAGCCCGCGGCCGACGACGGCCAGCAGCTCCGTGATCGGCCGGTCCGGGTCGGCGGCGAACAACCTGGCCAGCAACTGCGGCCCGTGCGCGCGCAGCGCGGCCACCAGCAGCTCGGCCTTCGAGTCGAAGTGGGCGTACAGGGCACCGTTGCTCACCCCCGCCGCCGCGGCGATGTCGGCCACCCGCGTGCCGTCATAGCCGCGCCGGGCGAAGACCTCGGCCGCCGCTCGCAGCAGCCGCTCCCTGGTCTCGGCGGCGGTGACACCCGCGATACGCCCCATGGGGTAATTAAAAGAACGTTCATTTGATATGTCAATGGTCCTACGGGATGGGGGTGGTCGTCCGGACGTCTCGGAACCGGTGAACCGGTGAACCGGAAGCGGTGCGTACGAGAACGACGACGGGCATATTCGGCAGCGGCCGTTGATCACATAGAGTGCCGTTCACAGGGTGTCGGAAGAATTGGTCATGAACCGATCCTCGACGTCCTTCGTCATGCACAACAGAACAATTCAAGGTTCGATCACCCAGGGGGCACAGGTGTTCCGGTGGATGACCAGGACGAACGTGTCCGTACCGCCGCCGCGGGACCGTGACGCGCAGGCCCGTGCGCGCGGGGCCCGGCTGTTCACCGAAGCCCGTGAAGAACTCAACCGGGCGGACACGAAGGCACAGGTGCTTCTCGGTGTCGCGGGGCTGGGCATCGGCGCGATCGCCGGTGGCCTGCTCGCGGGGAACTGGTCACCGATGAAGTTGCACGTGGGTCTGCAATGGCTGTGGTGGGTGGGGGCGGTGTGCGCGCTCGCCGCCCTGGTCTGCCTGGCGGGCGCGGTCTACCCGCGCATCACGAAGCGCGCGCTGGGGTTCACCTACTTCGGTGACGTCAACCGGTACGGCTCCGCGGTGAAGATCGCCAACGCGCTGCGCAAGCATGACGACGAGGATCTGACCGCCCTGGCCGAACAGATCCGGACGATCAGCGTGATCGTCACCAGAAAGTACCGGCTCATCCGATGGGGTTTCTGGCTGCTTCTGATCTCCATCGGGTCGACGGTCGGTTCGGCGGTCATCCAGCTGGTCCTCTGACGCCCTCGCGTGACCGCCGGAACGGCATACCCGCCGTACACGTCCCGGGTCGTCCGCCGGGTCATCCGCATGGCCGCCGCGAGCTAGAAGTCACGCCACTCGTCGAACCAGCCGGCGGCCTGGGGATCGGGGATTCCGGCGCGTTGTGCCAGGTCGAAGAAGGCGTCAGCGGCCTCTTCCCGCCGGAGAGTGTCGATGATCTCGTAGCGTTCCTCGATCCCGTTGAGTTTCTCGACGAGGGTCCGCAGGATCGTCCGGGCCGCGGCCGCCGTGGCGGGATCGCCGGCGGACAGGCGGCCGACGGCGCGGACGGCGGACGCGTAGGCCTTGCAGGCCGCGGCACCCCCTCGTTCGTCGCCGTCGACCCAGTCACGCAGAGGGTTGTCGACATTGGCCGCCAGCCAGGCGTCGGACTTGGCGCCCTGGACGGTCACGTGCACGGGCGTTCCCCCGTAACGGGTCTTGAGGAGTCCGGCCTGGCTGCGCCGGATCCCGTCGACGCTCACGCGGCGCAGGGACGCTGCGGAGGGCGGCAGGAAGGACGCGTCGATGCCGTAGGCGTCGGTGAGCCGCAGGGTGTGCAGCCGCGGGAAGCGGCCCGGGTCGAAGGCGTCGAGCAACCGGCCGTACGGACGGCTCCACCCCAGGTGCAGGGACTCCAGGCCGGTGAGCGCTCCGAGCGTGACCGGTGACAGGTCGCCCGCCACGTGAAGGTCGAGCTCGCGAACCCCGTGCAGGCCGCTCGGGACGGTACCGGCCGCCGAGGTCATGGTCAGCTCGATCCACCGGCCGTCCTCGGCCGCCTCGACGGTCTCGGGCGGTTCACCCGTCAGGCGGAGGTCCATCAGCCCGGGTGGCAGGCGCAGGTGCCGGAGCCCGGTTCCGGAGATCGTCAGCGTGGTGAGGTGCGTCGTGCTCAGATCGACGGTGCCCGGCGGATCGTTCCAGGTGAGCCGGTCGATGAGAGGGCGGGCGGTGAGAGCCTCGGTGAGACCGCGGTCGGGACCGGAGTGTCGCAGGGCGGTCAGGCAGGGCAGCGCGTCCAGGGCCGGCCAGCGAAGCCGGGGGAGGTGGGGCGGAAGGTCGAGGTCCGGCACCGTGGTGCGCAGGGTCCGTGGCCCGTCGCCGAGATCGACCACCACCGGGCCCTGGCCGGGGTCGCCGTAGGCGGCCCTGACGTCCGCGGGCACCTGAAGGTCCCACCGCCGCTGGTGGACGATGGACGAAGGCATGCTCTCCCAGGCTCCGTAGGCGTTGATCTCCTGCGGGACACCGGGGAGGACGGGCATCCACCCGAGCCAGACGAGATCCGGTGGCGGGGGGACGGAGAGGTCGACCCTGAGGGCCTCCGGTCTTTCCGGCCACTTCGGCCAGCCGTGGTGGGTGAGGACGAGCGGGCCGGCCGAGGCGAGGTCCTCCAGCGTGGGAATCATCGCGGAGTACCAGTCGAGCGTGCACACCGTCGCCCAGCCGTCGGCGTCGACCCCGCCCACCTGGCACGCACCGTAGCCGCCCAGTGGAAGGGGTACGGCGGCGACGTCTCCGGCCTTCATCATGGTCGGGAAGGTAGCAACCGCCTATGACAAGATTTTCATCGGCCGGGCCGCTCGCCGCCGTCCCCGCGCTCCTCGTGGGGATGAGGCCGCCGGGAAGGACGTGATGAGGTGAGGTACTTCCGGCGAGGGTGGGACGAGGACCGGGGGGACGAGTACGCGAGCCGGCGAACGTCCACCTTCCATCTCGCCCTCGATGACGAGGGACACGCCCACGTGCAGGTCGAGGTCTACGCCGACGGCACGGTGATCGCCTACGACGCGGAGCACGCCGGGGCTTGTCGGGGCTCAGGACAGGTGCCGCGCTCGACGGGACTCAGGGCAGGTAGACGGGGGCGAGGTCGACGAATATGCGGTAGTCGGTGATCAGGCCGTCGTCGCGGGTGCGCCAGGTGGACACGGCCACGACGCTCGCCTCCCTGCCGTCGAGCCGCCGGTAGGTCACCTCGGTCTCGGCGATGACGTCCGCGCCCACCTGCCAGTTCCTGACGATCCGGTGCCGCAGGCCGCCGATGGTGGAGAAGAACGTCCGCAGCCCGGCGGCGATGGTCTCGCGTCCCGTCGTCGGTTCGGCGTTGCCGAACACCAGCGTGGCGTCCTCGGCGAGCAGCCGTACGAACGCGTCGGGGTCGAACGAGTCGACCACCTGGAAAACGTGCCGCACCACTTCGTCGCTCATGCCGATCCTTCCTCGCCCGGCCGGGGCCACTGGTGGGGACGATACGGGGCGAAGGGCGACGCGCAACTGTCCCCGAGGTGGGTATCGCGTCGCGCCGGCGCTCACCGAGGATCTCCGCGGTCCGGCGGTCCGGCGGTCCGGCGGTGCGACGGTGTACGACCTACTCCGCGTCCGGGCGCCTTGGCGGTGGAGCGTTCACCGTCCGCTGGTCCGGTGGCGCCTGGCGAACGTGGGCGCCGGTGGCCCGCCGTGTCGGCCCCGGGTCGCCGGCGCCGTCCGCGACGACTTCGGACAGGTTCCGGCCGCCGGGCCGGAACGGCGCATTTCCGGATAAGAGCGGTAGGCCGGGGGGTGTTACCGTGGCGCTGCGGTGGATCTCTGGAGGCCGGTATGGCGGGAAGAACCACGGAGGACCTGTGGCGCGAGGCCCGCGCCGCCCTCGAACGTAACGGCGACCGGTTCGCCGAGCTGGTGGCCTCCGCACCCGATCCCCGGGCCATGGTCACCCGGGAGTGGACGGTCGCCGACACCGCGGCCCACGTGGTCACCATCGCCTCGTACTACCCGTCCCTGCTGGGGCCCGGCGTCCCCGACCCGTTCCCGGGCCTCGCGGACCGCATCCACTCCGTCGACGTGGACACGGTCGCCGAGCTCAACCACCACGTCATGAAGGAGTTCACCGAGCGGGACCCGCGGGTGCTGGCCGGGCATCTGCGGCGCCACATCGGGGACATCCTGCGGATGAGCGAGAACGCCGATCCCGGCCGGACGGTGACCTGGCTCGGCGCCTCCCGCCTGCCGGTGGCCGGGCTGCTGGCGCACCTGGTCAACGAGCTGATGATCCACGGCCGGGACGTCGCCCGTGCCCTCGGCGCCCCCTGGCCGATGTCCCCCCGGGACGCCGCCCTCTTTTTCGACCTGTTCCTGGTGGGGCTGTCCCGCAACGGCAGCGGGTCGCTGCTGGACCACGGGGAACCACCGGACCCGCGCCGCATCGCCGTGGAGTTCCGGTCCCGGTACGTCACCCCCGTGACGCTGGTGCTGCGGGACGGGAGGGTGACCGTGGAGGAGGCGGGGTCCGGGGCCGACGTGCGCCTGCGTTTCGACCCGGTCGCCCTGAACCTGATGCTGTTCGGGAGGATGAGCCGGGCCAGGGCGGCGCTGACCGGGAAGGTCGTCGTCACCGGGCGCCGTCCCTGGCTGCTGCCGGCCTTCCTGCGCAAGGTCCACCTGCCCGCCAACGCGTACCCGGCCCCGGTCGTGACGGACGGCCCCTGACCCATGGCCCTCCGGGGAAACAGCCTGCCGCGGAGTCGCGCCTCGTGGCCTCGTGAGACGGACGGCCGGATCGGTCAGGAATCGAGAAGCGACGGCCCCCGGCCGCGGCTAGCGTGACCGTATGGACGTCACCACCCGCGCGATCCTCCCGTACGACGGCCCGCGTGCGCCTCGGACGGGGGACCCGGACGACGGCCGGGACGCGTCCGGGCCTGACGCGAGGTGAACGAGACGCCCGGCCGCGAGCCGATGCGCGACGGTCACCGTCCGGCCTGACGGCGTGACGTCCCGGCCGGACGTGCCGCGTATCCGGGGCGGGCCATGGACCGGCGTGCGAAACGCGCCGGCCGGCGTGCGGGACGAACCGGCCGACGTGCGGGACGAGCCGGCCGGCGTACGGGACGAGCCGGCGCAAAGGATCGGACGTACCGCTCGAAGCTGGTTAGATCGACCGGGGCGACGCCGACGGGGAGCGCGTGAAGGCGGCCCCACGTAACAGAAGCTCGCGTACAGAGCTCACATGACAGAGCTCACATGACAGGGCTCGCGTAACAGAGGGAGACACGATGAGCACGGCCCCGGGAACGGAGACGCGGTCGTCCGCGCCGCACGCCGCCGACAGCCACGACCTGATCCGCGTGCACGGCGCGCGCGTGAACAACCTCAAGGACGTCAGCATCGAGATCCCGAAGCGCCGGCTGACGGTGTTCACCGGCGTCTCCGGCTCGGGCAAGAGCTCGCTGGTGTTCAGCACGATCGCCGCCGAGTCGCAGCGGCTGATCAACGAGACCTACAGCGCCTTCGTGCAGGGCTTCATGCCGACGCTGGCGCGGCCCGAGGTCGACGTCCTCGACGGCCTGACGACCGCGATCATCGTGGACCAGCAGCGGATGGGCTCGGACCCCCGCTCCACCGTCGGCACCGCCACCGACGCCAACGCGATGCTGCGCATCCTCTTCAGCCGGCTCGGGCAGCCGCACATCGGCTCTCCCCAGGCCTTCTCCTTCAACGTCCCCACGGTCCGGGCGAGCGGCGCGATCACCGTCGAGCGCGGCGCCCACAAGGCCGAGAAGGCGACCTTCACCCGTATCGGCGGCATGTGCACGCGCTGCGAGGGCCGGGGCTCGGTCACCGATCTCGACCTCGCCCAGCTCTACGACGACTCCAAGTCGCTCGCCGAGGGCGCGTTCACCATCCCCGGCTGGAAGTCGGACAGCTTCTGGACCGTACGGACCTACGCCGAGTCGGGCTTCGTCGACCCGAACAAGCCGATCCGCGACTACACCGAGAAGGAGCTCCACGACTTCCTCTACAGGGAGCCGGTCAAGGTGAAGGTCGACGGCGTCAACCTCACCTACGAGGGGCTGATCCCGAAGATCCAGAAGTCGTTCCTGTCCAAGGACCGGGAGGCGATGCAGCCGCACATCCGGGCGTTCGTGGACCGGGCGGTCACCTTCACCACCTGTCCCAGGTGCGAGGGCACCCGGCTCAGCCCGGAGGCCCGCTCCTCGCGGATCGAGGGGGTCAACATCGCCGACGCCTGCGCGATGCAGATCAGCGACCTCGCCGGATGGATCGGCGGCCTGGACGAGCCGTCGGTCGCGCCGTTGCTCGGCGCGCTGCGGCACACCCTCGACTCGTTCGTGGAGATCGGGCTGGGCTACCTCTCGCTCGACCGGCCGTCGGGCACCCTGTCGGGCGGTGAGGCCCAGCGCGTCAAGATGATCCGCCACCTCGGCTCCGCGCTGACCGACGTGACCTACGTCTTCGACGAGCCCACCATCGGCCTGCACCCCCACGACATCCAGCGGATGAACGACCTGCTGCTGCGGCTGCGGGACAAGGGCAACACGGTGCTCGTCGTCGAGCACAAGCCCGAGGCGATCGTGATCGCCGACCACGTCGTCGACATCGGCCCCGGCGCCGGTACGGCGGGCGGCACCATCTGCTTCGAGGGCACCGTCGAGGGCCTGCGGGCCAGCGGCACCGTCACCGGCCGTCACCTCGACGACCGGGCCGCCCTCAAGGAGACGGTGCGGACCCCCAAGGGCGCGCTGGAGATCCGCGGCGCCGACCGCCACAACCTGCGCAACGTCGACGTCGACATCCCGCTCGGCGTCCTGTGCGTCGTCACCGGTGTCGCGGGTTCGGGCAAGAGCTCGCTGATCCACGGGTCGATCCCGGCCGGGGCGGGCGTGGTGTCCGTCGACCAGTCGCCCATCCGCGGCTCGCGGCGCAGCAACCCGGCGACGTACACCGGGCTGCTGGACCCGATCCGCAAGGCGTTCGCGAAGGCGAACGGCGTGAAGCCGGCACTGTTCAGCGCCAATTCCGAGGGGGCCTGCCCCACCTGCAACGGCGCCGGCGTGATCTACATGGACCTGGGGATGATGGCCGGTGTCTCCACCACCTGCGAGGAGTGCGAGGGGAAGCGGTTCCACGCCTCGGTGCTGGAGCACCGTCTCGGCGGCCGTGACATCAGCCAGGTGCTCGCGATGTCGGTGACCGAGGCCCGGGAGTTCTTCGGCGCCGGTGAGGCGCGCACCCCGGCCGCGCACGCCGTCCTCGGCCGGCTCGCCGACGTCGGGCTCGGCTACCTCAGCCTCGGCCAGCCGCTCACCACGCTGTCCGGCGGTGAGCGGCAGCGGCTCAAGCTGGCCACCCACATGGCCGACAAGGGCGGCGTCTACGTCCTCGACGAGCCGACCACCGGCCTGCACCTCGCCGACGTCGAGCAGCTGCTCGGCCTGCTCGACCGGCTCGTCGAGTCCGGTACGTCGGTCATCGTCATCGAGCACCACCAGGCGGTCATGGCGCACGCGGACTGGATCATCGACCTCGGCCCCGGTGCCGGTCACGACGGCGGCCTGGTCGTCTTCGAGGGCACCCCCGCCGACCTCGTCGCCGCCCGCTCGACCCTCACCGGCGAGCACCTGGCGGCCTACGTCGGAGCCTGACCGGGCCCCCGCGGGTGTCGCGCGGGCCCGGCCGAGGCCCCCGGCCGGGCCCGCCGCGCCTGACCGGGGCCGTGGCGGGTGTCGTACGGTGCCCGGCCGGCGTCCTCGCTGGCTTCCCGGGCCTCAGGAGCCTCGGAGGCCTCGCGGGACTCGCGGGCCGGGGCCCGGCGGGAACGGGCCTCGCCGATCTCCGCCTCGTGCCGGACCGCCCAGTCGGCCAGCGCCGAGAGCGGTTCGAGCAGCGTCCGCCCGAGCGGGGTCAGGCCGTACTCGACGGCGGGCGGCACGGTGGGACGCACCTCGCGCCAGACCAGCCCGTCGGTCTCCAGGCCGCGCAGCGTGCGGGTCAGCATGCGCTGGCTGATCCCCTCGACGGCGCGGTGCAGCTCGTTGTACCGGTGCGGGCGGCCCCCGAGCAGGATCACCAGCAGCATGCTCCACTTGTCGCCCACGCGCCGGAACACGTCGCTCACGGGACACGCCGCGAACTCGTCGGCCGGGACCGGCCGGGGAAGCTCGTGCGCCAGCACCGAGGGCACATCGGTGTGCGTACCGGACATGAAACTGCCTTCTTTCCGCCTCGGACGTGACAGGCCCACGATGGGTCCAGCCGATTCCGAGCCTACGGAGGACACGTGCCGACCCGGCCCCCGAAAACTGTGATCATCAGCGGCGGTACCGGCGGCATGGGCCGCGCCACCGCCCTCGAACGGCTCTCTCGGGGCGACCACGTCACCGTGATCGGCAGTGACGAGGCCAGGGGACGTGCCCTGCTGGAGCGGGCCGCGAACCCCCGCCTGCGGTTCGTACGGGCGGACCTGTCGTCGATCGCCGAGGTGACGCGGGTCGTCGCCGACATCTCCGGGCGGCACGAGAGCATCGACGCGCTGGCGCTGTTCGCCAACCGGCTGAGCCCCGCGCGCAGGCAGACCGCCGACGGGCTGGAGTACACCTTCGCGCTGTACTACCTGAGCCGCTACCTGCTCGGCCACCGGCTGGCCCCGCTGCTCGACGCGGCCCCGAACCCGGTGATCGTCAACGTCGCCGGGGTCGGGACCACCGCGGGCCGGATCTTCTGGGAGGACCCGCAGCTCACCCGCGGCTACGGGCAGGTACGCGCCCAGCTCCAGGCGGGCCGGGCCAACGACCTGCTCGGCGTCGCGTTCGCCGGACGGGCGGGGAGCAGGGCCCGCTACGTCCTCTACCACCCCGGCTTCACCCGCAGCGGGACCGACGCGCACCCGAATCCGCTGGTACGCGGCTCGATCAAGCTGCTCGCCCGGCTCTTCGCCCGTCCGGTGGCCGACGCGGTCCGGCCGATCGCCGGGTGGATCGACGAGCCGCCGGCCGACGCGCTCTCCGCGGTCGACAGGGGCCGGCCGGTCGACAGGTCCCTGAGGACGCTCGACCCCGGTGACGCCGCCCGCCTGGCGGCCTACACCGAGGACCTTCTGCGCGGACGCTGAACCGTCGCGGCGAAAGTCAGCCGCCGGACGGCCGGGACCGGGCCGCCCGCCCGCCGGCCAGCAGCAACGCCCCGACGGCGCCCAGCGTCCCGGCGGCGATGACCGGCACCAGGGCCTGGAAGCCGAGCCCGCCGGCCACCAGGCCGAACAGCGGGGGACCGAGCAGCGACCCGACGCTGCCCGCCTGGGCGACCACGCCGTTGCCGACGTCGGCGTCGGCGAGGTTCTTCAGCACCAGGGGGAGGGCGGCGAAGACGAGGGCCGCCAGGAACCCGTTCGCGACGGAGATCACCCCCGCCCCGGCCAGCGCGGTGGCCTGCGAACCGCTGCCGCCGTACACGAGCCAGGCCGCCGGTACGACGAGGAGCCCGGCCGGCGCCAGCAGGCCGACCGGCGCGCCCCGGCGGAGCAGCACCCCCACGGCCAGCCCGCCGAGCACCCCGAGCAGCGAGATCGCCGAGGTCACGGCGCCCGCGGCGGCGGCCGAGCGGCCGTACTCCTCGATGAGGAGCGTGGGCAGGAGCACGATCACCGGGATGGTCACCAGGACGTTCAGGCAGAAGGAGACGGCGAGCACGGCAGGCCAGGCCAGCGCCCCCGCCCGGGGGACGGGCCCGGCCGCGGCCTGCCGGCCGGGCCCGCGCGGCAGCCGCGTCCACGCGGCCAGCGCCATCGCGAGCGTCAGGCCGGCGATCAGCCCGATCCAGCCCCGCCAGCCCAGTGCGGAGCCGGCCGCCCCACCGGCCAGCGTGCTCGCCCCGATGCCCACCGGGACGAACGTGGCCCACAGCGACATGGCCGCTCCGCGGTCCCTCTCCCGGGCCAGATGCATGATCAGCGCCGGGCACGAGACGGTGACCAGCACGTACCCGATGCCCTCGACGCCCCGGGCGGCCAGCAGCCAGGGGAAGTCGCCCGCCAGGACGCTCGCCGCGCTCGCGGCCGCGATCAGGACCAGGCCGGCGACCAGCGACCTCTCCGTGCCGAACCGGCGGATCATGTACCCGGCGGGCAGGCCGGCGACGGCTCCCACCCCGACGACCGCCGAGATCACCCAGCCCAGCTGTGACAGTGACAGCGACAGCCGGTCCGCCACCTCCGGCCCGACCGAGGCGAACTTGCCGAGTCCCATCGCCGCGACGACCCCGCCGAGGTAGACGACGGCGATCGTCCCCCACGGCGAGGGCCGCCGCAGTTCCTCGTCCGGCTCCGAGGTGCCTGGCATCGGCCGGCGGTCCATGAAACTCTCCTTCGCGCGATGTCGCGACGGCCGGGCGGCCCGGCCGGGCGGGGGTCTCCGAGGGCGGGGCGGCCGGTGTCGCGGGTGGCCGCCCGGCCTCCACCCAATCAGGCGCGGGCGCGTCGTTCCGGGGACTTTCCCAGATTCGATCACTCTCGTCCCGGTGGCGGTGTCCGCCCGGGTTCGCCCGCGGGCGCGGCGAGGACCTCCCGGCGACCGCGCACCGCTCTCCGGCACGGGACGCGGCGGGAGATACGGCGGGGACCGCGTGGGGGAGCCGCCGAGGGGGACGCCGGGGGAGAGGGGAGGGTCGCGGGGTGATCCGTTCGCGGGACGGATCGGCGTCATGCCCCCGGTGTGTTCGAGGCGAGGATGCCGATGTCCGACTCGGTGACGTCGACGGCCCCCGCCGACAGCAGGACGTCGATCGTCTCCGGGACGTCCCTTCTCAGCAGCACCCCCTGCAGGACGACCATGTCCTCGTCCGACAGGCCCGACCCGGCGCGCCAGGACCGTCCGGGCATGGCGAGGGTCACCCCCGGCAGGTCCCCGGCGCGCGCGCGTACCGTCAGCAGGACGTGGGAGGGGCCGACCCAGGCGGCCCGCAGCAGCCGGGCGACGTTCCGGATCACGGCGCGCTTGTCCTCGTCCGCGTAGGCGGCCGGGTTGGCGATCAGCTGCGCGCCGCAGGTCCGGATGGTCTCGATGATCCGCAGGTCGTTCTGCCGGAGCGAACGGCCGGTCTCCACCACGTCCACCATCGCGTCGGCCAGTTCCGGGATCTTGGCCTCGGTCGCGCCGTAGGAGACGATCACCTCGGCCCCGATCCCGGCGTCCTGGAGGAAGCGGCGGCCGATGTTGGGGTACTCGGTGGCCACGCGGACGCCGTCGCCGAGGTCGGCCACCCCGGTGGCGGGGTGGCCGGACGGCACCGCGAGCACCAGCCGCCACGGCCTCTCGGAGTGCCGGGAGTAGTCGAAGGACTCCACCACCTCGACCGTGGCGCCGGTCTCCTCCACCCAGTCGGCCCCGGTCAGCCCCAGGTCGAACGACCCGCTCCCGACCACCGACGGGATCTCGCGCGGCTTGTAGAACGCCACCCGCGTCATCCCGGCGTAGTCGATCGTGCCGCGGTAGGAGCGCTCCGAGGAGCGTCGCACGTCGAGCCCGGCGGCCGCGAAGAGCTCCAGGGCCCGCCGCTCCAGCGACCCCTTCGGCAGTGCGAGGGAGATCATGACTGCTCCTTCACGGTTCCCCTGAGGCCGGTCACACGTGCAGCAACCGGTCGATCCCGATGACGGGCGGCTCGGGCAGGCCGGAGGGGCGTATCTCGATCTCCCCCACCACCAGGTCCCTCGGCCAGGTGTCGACGATGGCGCCCACGCAGCGGGCGACCGAGCGGGTGCTCATCTTGTGCGGCGACCCGTCGCCGTCCAGGTTGGCGATGGCGCCCGGGGACACCAGGCAGGCGCGGACCCCGTTGCGCCGCTCCTCCAGCAGGAGCGTCTCGACCAGCGCCTTCAGCCCGGCCTTGGTGGCGCTGTAGGCGGCGCCGCCCTCGAAGAAGCGGGTGGCGGCGTGGCTGCCCATCGCGACGAACAGGCCCTGGCTCGCCCGCAGCGCGGGCAGGACGGCCTTGAGCAGGTGGAAGCCCGCGCTGAGGTTGACCGCGACCAGCCGGTCCCAGTCGGCCTCGTCCAGGTCGGCTATGGGGTCGAGCACCCGGTCGACCGCGTTGGACACGCACACGTCGAGACGTCCCGCCTCCTGCAGCACCCGGCCGACCGCGCTCCTGATCTGCGCGGGGTCGGCCAGGTCGCACCGGTGCTCGCCGAGCCGGTCCCGTCCCGCCGGTGAGCGGTTCAGGGAGAAGACGCGGTAGCCGCGGTCGTGCAGGTCCTCGGCGATGGCCAGCCCGCTGCCGCGGTTGGTGCCGGTGACCAGGGCGACCCGGGTCTCAGGAGATGACATCGAGGATGCGACTCCACTGGTTCACGATCTCGTCCCCCGCGACGCCCTTGCGGAACAGGTCCTTGTCCAGGGGTGAGCCGTCCTCGTGCCGCAGCCGCATGCAGTCCTGGGAGATCTCGGAGATGACGGTCAGCTCGCCGTCCTCGGTCTGCCCGAATATCAGGCAGAAGTCCCACACCTCGACCGGGTGCAGCCAGGACCGCAGCACGTCGTTGACGGCGAGGGAGCGTTCGCGCATCTCCTCGACCGGCAGCCCCAGGGCCCTGAGATAGTCCTCGCCGATCGGCTGGTCCTCGGGGTCGACCCGGTAGTCGAACTTCACGACCGGCCGCGGCAGCGGGGCGCCGTCCTCGAACAGGCCAGGGTACTTGCGGGTGGTCGACCCGGTGGCCCTGTTCTTCACGATGACCTCGAAGGGCGGGGCCGGGCAGTAGTCGGCGAGGTAGTGGTCGGCGGAGACCCGCTCCCTGAACGCGCACGGCACGCCCGCGGCCACGATGCGGGCCGCGGCCTTCTCGTAGAAATCGAGACGAAGCGGGCCGGTGCGCTCCACCATTTCGTCACGCTGGTACGTGAAACTGCGCAGGCTGGGGATTATCTGCACGAGACAGCGTCCGCCCGGGAGAAGCCATAGGCGCTTGCTGCGTCCGACGATATCCGGCTCGGTCGTCCTGGCCACGTCGAGGACCGGAATTCCCTCTCTCGACCCGTAATCCACATCGCCTCCATATCGGCGTTCGTAGTTCGTGTCGGCCGGCCCGTCTTTAATGGCCTCACACACCTTGATATGCGTTGTGCGGGGCTGTCAAGGTGCCTAAAAGCCGGGAATTAAGGATGGTTGACGCCCTTACGACGTGACTGTACGGTCCTTGAGATTAAGTACGGGATCGGATAGCGCACCACCGGGAGGATCCTTGTCCCAAAACGAGCGGATAGCCCACTCGAAGATCACGCGCAAGTTCAAGTCCGAGGGGCGTCAGCTCTTGTTCTCCCAGGGCAGGGGGGGTGAGGTGCAGGACGCGAACGGCATGACGTACATCGACTTCGTCATGGGTTACGGACCAGTGATAATCGGCCACGCCGATGACCTTTTCAACGAGATCGTGCGCGGCCACCTGGACAACGGCGTCATGATGCCGGGATATACGACCTTCCACCAGGAGTATCTGGAACGGCTGCTCGGAAATCGGCCCGGAGATCGCGGAGCGTTCTTCAAGACCGCCTCCGAGGCCGTCACCGCGGCCTTCCGGCTGGCCGCGATGCAGACGGGCCGGCTCGGCATCGTGCGGAGCGGTTACGTCGGCTGGCACGACGCGCAGATCGCCAATTCCCTGAAATGGCACGAGCCCTTGCACTCGCCACTCCGGGAAAGGCTGAAGTACACCGACGCCATGCGGGGCATCGGCGAGTCTGAACCCGCGGTGAACTGGGTCGACCTGCGCCTGGAAACGCTTTCCGAACTGCTGGAGCGGCACCGGGACCGTTTAGGGTGTTTCGTGTTCGACGCCTATCTCGCGTCGTTCACCACGCCCGAGGTGCTGCGGCGGGCCGTCGCGATGTGCCGCGAGGCCGGCATGCTCACCGTCTTCGACGAGACCAAGACCGGGGGGCGGATCTCGCCGCTCGGCTACGACCACGACAACGCCATCGGCTCCGACCTGGTCGTGATCGGCAAGGCGCTGGCCAACGGGGCGCCGCTGAGCATCCTGGTCGGCAACGCCGAGCTGCTCGCCCACGCCGAACGGGCCCGGCTCAGCGGCACCTTCTCCAAGGAGATGATCGCCGTGTACGCCGCGCTGGCCACCCGCGACATCCTGGAGAAGCCCGTCGGGGAGTCCCCGGACGGCTGGGCCGAGATCGGCAGGATCGGCACGCAGGTGGCGTCCGTCCTGTCCGCGGCCGCCACGGAGGCCGGGGTGGGTTCCCTGGTCGGTGCCCGCCCGGTGCTGGGTGGCGGGATGTTCGAGCTGGTCTACCACGACGACGGGCTGCTCGGTGACAAGGACCGGCGCGAGGCGCTGCTCGGCGCCCTCACCGGCGCCGGCATCCTGCTGCTCGAGGGACACCCCTCCTTCGTGAGCCTCGCGCACCGCGACATCGACTGGAGCGACCTGCACGACCGGGCGCGCCAGGCCTTCGAGCAGTGGAGCACCTCCACCGGAGCCGGCCGTGGCTGAGCCGGTCGTACGCCTCGCCCTGATCGGCTGCGGCAGGCAGATGCAGCAGAACCTCCTGCCCTTCCTGCAGCGCATCCGCGGCCACCGGGTCGTCGCCTGCGTCGACCCCGACCTGTCGATGGCCGCGGAGCTGCAGGCCCTGACCGGCGCGCCGGTCCTGGCCGACTCCGTCGACGGGCTCGACGCCGGGACCGTGGACGCGGCGTTGCTGGCCGTCCCGCCCGAGCCGTCCTACCGGCTCACCCGGCACCTGGTGGAGGCGGGGGTCGACTGCTTCGTGGAGAAGCCGGCCGGGCCGTCCACCCCCGCGTTGCAGGACCTGGACCAGGTGGTGCGCCTGGCCGGCCGCCACGTCCAGGTGGGCTTCAACTTCCGCTACACCGAGACCCTCCAGCGGCTGCACGAGCTGAGCGCGGGCGCCCGCAAGACCCCCTGCTCGGTGACGATCGACTTCTACAGCCGTCACCCGTCGGCCCCGCAGTGGGGCGTGGACACGACCCTGGAGGCGTGGATCCGGCACAACGGGGTGCACGCCCTGGACCTGGCCCGCTGGTTCACGCCCTCACCGGTCGTCCAGGTGATCGCGCACGCCATCCTCGACGGCACCGACCGCTTCCAGGTCAACCTCGTGCTGCGCCACCACGACGGCTCCCTGACGACGTTGCGGATGGGCAATCACGTCAAGCGCTTCATCGTGGGCGTCGCCGTGCAGGGCATGGACGGCAGCCGCTACAGTGCCCCGTCCCTGGAGCGGGTGACCCTGGAGCTGTCCGACGGCGTGCCGTTCGGCCAGGAGCTGCACAGCACGCGCAACCTCGACCACGGCTGGGGGCGCAGCGGGTTCGGGCCCGAGCTGGAGGCCTTCGTCACCGCCTGCCGCGCCAGGGCGGCCGGGCGTCCGGCCAACGGCTCGGCCGCCGCGCAGGACGTGCCGTCGGTCGCCGACGCGCTCGCCGCGTCGGTGCTGTGCGACCGGACGATGGACGAGCTGTACGCCATCGGCGGGAACGGCGCCGGCGTCCTCGCGGATCCGCTCCGGGTCGGCTAGGTGACCACGGGAACCACCGCGACCGGCGGAGGAACCGATGGCTGAGGGGACGCGACCGGAGGGAGAACCCGCCCTCGGCGGGCCGGCCGCGTCCTCGGGCGTGCGGGGGTGGATATTCGGCCACCTGGGACGGCACCGGACGCTGCTGGCGGTGTTCGCCGTCACGGCGGTGGCGGCGAACCTCTGCTCCACCCTCGTCCCCGTGCAGATCGGCGCGGCGTTCGCCGCGGCCACCGGCCCCGATCCCGACCTCGGCGTGGTCGGGGCCGCGGCGGTCGCGATCGGCCTGCTCGCGGCCGGCCGGTTCGTCGCCGACCTGCTGTTCAACGGCTCGATGGAGATCATCGCCCAGCGGGTCAAGCGGGACGCGCGCGACGAGCTGTACCGCGGCCTGCTCGCCAAACGCCTGTCCTTCCACGACCAGCAGCGCATCGGCGACATCCTGGCCCGCGCCATCAACGACGCCAGGCTCGTCGACTACATGCTCAGCCCCGGCGTCTCCACCGCCTTCAACGGCCTGCTGGCCCTGCTGGTCCCGATCCTGTTCATCGCCTCGCTGCACCCCTGGCTGCTGCTGGCCCCCGGCGTGATGATCGTGGTGTTCGGGTACGCGCTGCACCGTCACGTACGGCGGCTGCACCCGCTGACCATGCGCGCCCGGGAGACCTTCGCCGACCTCAACGAGCGTTTCTCCACCACCCTCGGCGGCATCGCCACGGTCAAGGCCTTCACCCAGGAGGACCACGAGCGGCGCGCGTTCACCCGGGCCGCCGCCGCCTACCGGGACGCCTTCGTCAGGAAGGGCAGGGCGCAGGCCGTCTACCTGCCCGCGCTCAGCTTCGCGCTGGCGATGGCGATCGGCGCCCTGCACTCCCTGCACCTGTACGCCCAGGGCGGGCTGACCCTCGCCCAGGTCGTGACCTACCTGGGCTGGCTGGTGCTGTTCGCCCAGCCGGTCACCATGTCCGAGCAGGCCGTGCCGATCATCCAGGAGGGCTTCGTCGCCGCGTCCCGGATGCGGCAGATCACCGAGGGCGACCCGGGCGAGCGGGAGGACACCGCGGGGACGACCGCGACGCTGCGGGGCGCCGTCACCTTCGAGGGCGTCCACCTGCGCCACGAGGGGAGGGACATCCTGCGCGACGTCTCCTTCCACGTGCCCGCGGGCCGCACCCTGGCCGTCGTCGGGCCCACCGGCAGCGGCAAGAGCATGCTCGTCAAGCTGGTCAACCGGATGTACGACGCCACCGAGGGCCGGGTGCTCATCGACGGCCGGGACGTGCGCGAGTGGGAACCGGGCGCGCTCCGCCGCCAGATCGGCCAGGTGGACCAGGAGACCTTCCTGTTCTCCAAGAGCGTGCTGGACAACATCGCGTTCGGCTCGCCGGACGGGGCCGACGACGAGGACGTCGTGCGCGCCGCCAAGCAGGCGTGCGCCGACGAGTTCGTCCGGGCGATGGAGCACGGCTACGACACGGTCCTCAACGAGGGGGGGACCACGCTGTCCGGCGGGCAGCGGCAGCGGCTGGCCATCGCCAGGGCGCTGCTCACCGACCCCCGCATCCTCACCCTCGACGACGCGACCAGCGCGGTCGACGCGCGGACCGAGACGGCCATCACCGAGGCGATCGAGCGCGCGGCCACCGGCCGTACCACCATCCTGGTCTCGCACCGCCCCGGCCAGATCCGGCGCGCCGACGTCATCCTGCTGCTGGACGCCGGGCGGGTCGTCGACCAGGGAACGCACGAAGAGCTGATCGCGCGCTGCGCGCTGTACCAGGAGATCTACAGTGAATGACGTCCGGGCCGCATCGGCCCCACCGGCGCCGGCGGATCGGCGTCCGCGGTGAGCGACCTGTTCGCGGGCCTGCACGCCGACGACTACGACCGCGTCTACGGCAACCGCCGCCTCCTCGGCCGCATCCTGCACTACCTGCGGGAACGGCGCGGCGCCATGCTCGGCTCCGCCGCCCTCGTGGTGGGGTCGGCCCTGCTGACCGCGGCCGTGCCGATCGTCATCTCCCAGGTGATCGACCAGGTCGCGGCCGGGGCCGGGCTGGGACTGCGGCTGAGCCTGTTCGTGGTCGCGGCCGCGGTGGTGGCCTGGGGGATGAACTGGGCACGCCAGGCCATCACCGCCCGCCTGGTCGGCGACGTGGTGTACCGGCTGCAGTGCGACGCCGCCGACGCCGCGCTCGCCAAGGACATCGCGTTCCACGACCGGAACTCGGTCGGCAAGGTGCTCAGCCGGGTCACCGGCGACACCGAGGGCTTCAGCTCGGTCATGACCCTCACCCTGAACCTGCTCAGCCAGCTGTTCCTGGTGCTGCTGCTCGGCGGCGTGGTGTTCTGGATCGACGTCGACCTCGGCCTGATCATCCTGGCGGCGCTGCCGCTGCTGCTCGGCACCGCGCTGGCCTTCCGCAGGATCGCCAGGACGGCCGCGGCCGCCACCCGGCGGGTGATGGCCAGGGTCAACGCCAACGTGCACGAGTCGATGCTGGGCATCTCGGTCGCCAAGGGCTTCGGCCGCGAGAGGACGGTCTACCGCGACTTCGACGGGGTCAACCGGCTGTCGTACGCGGTCTACGTCAGGCAGGGCCTCATCTACACGCTCATCCTGCCGGTCCTGACGCTGCTGGCCGGGCTGGCGACGGCCGTCGTGCTGTACCAGGGCGGGCGTTTCGCGGTGCTCGGCAGGCTCTCGCCGGGCGAGTGGTACTTCGCCCTGCAGGCGCTCGGCATGCTCTGGCAGCCGGTCACCCAGGCGGCGTCCTTCTGGAGCCTGTTCCAGCAGGGCCTGGCCGCGGCCGAACGGGTGTTCGCGCTGATCGACAGCGAGCACGCCGTCGTCCAGCACGGGAACGAGCCGGTGACCGGGCTGCGGGGCGACATCGAGGCGCGCGGCCTGACGTTCGCGTACGGGCCCGGATCGGTCGTGTTCCGCGGCCTGGACCTGCGGATCGCCGCGCGGCAGACCGTGGCCGTCGTCGGGCACACCGGCGGCGGCAAGTCCACCCTGGCCAAGGTGATCGCCCGCGCCTACGACTTCCAGGAGGGCGAGCTGCTCGTCGACGGCCGCGACATCCGCTCGCTCGACCTGCGCTCCTACCGGCGGCGCGTCGGCGTCGTCCCGCAGCACCCGTTCATCTTCGCGGGCACGCTCGCCGAGAACATCGCCTACGGCAGGCCGGACGCCGATCACGCCGACGTCGAACGCGCCGTCGACAGGATCGGGCGCCGGGTGTGGTCGCGCAGCATGCCGATGTCCCTGCACGACCACCTGGCCGCGGGAGGTCAGGGCGTCTCGGTCGGGCAGCGGCAGCTCATCGCGCTGGCCCGGATGTTCCTGCGGGAGCCGGACATCGTCATCCTGGACGAGCCGACGGCCGGTGTCGACCCGCTGACCGAGAGGGGCATCCAGAACGCGCTGTCGCGGCTGTTCACCGACCGGACCGTGCTGGTGATCGCCCACCGGCTCGCCACGATCCGGCGGGCCGACCGCATCCTGGTCATGCGCGAGGGCACGATCGTCGAGGACGGCGGCTTCGACGAGCTGCTGAGCCGCGACGGCCCGTTCTCCGAGCTGTACGCGACCTACTACGCCCACCAGAGGCCGGCATGAACGCGCAGAACGGCGGCTGTGCCCCGCACCCGCCGGAGTTCGAGCGGATCCACCGCGAGGCCACCGGCGCGGGCGTGCGGTGCGTGGTGGGCGCCGTCCTGGTCAACGCGCGCGGCGAGGTGTTCCTGCAGCGCCGCGCCCCCCCACGTCCGGCTCTTCCCCGGCTGCTGGGACATCGTCGGGGGGCACGTCGAGGAGGGCGAGACGCTGTGCGCGGCACTGGCCCGGGAGATCGAGGAGGAGACGGGATGGCGGCTGGTCCGGGTGGACGGCATGGTGGACGTCTTCGACTGGGACGGCGGCGACGGCGAGCGCAGGCGTGAGATCGACGTGCTCGCCACGGTCGAGGGCGACCTGACCCGGCCCGCGATCGAGCGGGAGAAGTTCGTCGAGGCGCGCTGGCTGGACGAGGCCGCGCTGCGCGTCCTGGCGGCGTCCTCCACCGACTCCGGCATGATCGACCTCGCCCTGCGCGCCCTGGCCGGACGGCCGGCCGGCGACCCGGCGCCCCCCTCGTGATCCCGCCCCGGGGGGCTTGCCCCGCCGCCCGTGCGCGCCTTCCAGGGGCGGCCGGTACGGCGTTCCCCGGACGCCGTACCGGCCGCCCCCGTCGAGGCCGGGTCAGACCAGGCCGCAGTGGCGGCACCGGCCCCGCCTGCGCAGGTGGTAGGCCAGCGTCGCCGCGCCGAGGGACAGCGCCCAGACCGGCCAGTACGTCGTCGGGTCGGTCAGCCAGACGGCCGGGTCGCCCCAGTCCGTGTCGCGCACGATCTGGGTGCCCGCCGCCAGCAGTACGGCCGTGACCGCCGAGGCGAGGGTCACCGGAAGGGCGGGCGGGACGCGCCTGCCCGCAAGCCCGACCACCCAGCGGGGCCAGACCTCGCCCCAGCGGTGCACCAGCCCGAGCGTGAGCACACCGCCGGCCGCCGCGAACGTCGCCAGACCCGCCCCCGCCCACACCAGGCCGGATTCGTGTAATTGGCGCAGTTCCTCCTTCGGGAGCAGCAGGGGGACGTTCAGCACCCACGCCCAGCGGACCGCGGCGTACAGCAGCGGGACGACGAAGGCCGTGTAGGCGGCCCGGCGTCCCCACCGGGCCGCCGAGGCGGGGGTCGTCCAGGTGGCGCCTTCGCGCGCCGAACGGCCGCAGCCGCCGCAGGAGTCGCCGGTGCGCCGCTGGAAGGCCAGCGCCGCGCCCGCCCACAGCAGCCCTCCGGCCATGCAGAGGATCAGGTTCAGCACCGGCCAGGGCAGCGCGACACCGAGGTAGTCGCCGTCCGGCCAGCCGAACGGCAGCCCGGCCAGGACGATCGGGGCGTACCCGACCGCCGTCATGACCCGGGCGTCGGGGATGAGGGCGACGAGCGCCAGTGCGACGGACCAGGCCGTCGCGAGCACTGCGGCGCGGGCGGCGCCGCGCGGCCGTGCCCGGGCCATGACCAGCGCGAGCACCGCGCCCGCGAACCCGAGCGCCGCGATCACCGGTGCGGTGCCCGAGGCCGTCACGCCGCCCAGCAGCGACTTCGCCCTGGCGCCGGGCAGATCGCCCTCGCCGAAGGGGAAACCCGCGCCGCCCCACGCCCAGTGGAGCCCGAGCCCGCCGTAGACCAGCGACCACGCGCTCGCCGCGTACGCCGCCCATCGGGCCCATCGGGGGATCGTCTTCCGGTCGTCCATGGTCGTTTCCATGGCTCAAGCGTCGGGCGGCGGAGGGGGGCGTGCCCATCCGCCGTCTGACGGATCTCGTCCGGCGGGCGCCGTGTTCTCTCTGCCTTTCGGTGGATCCGCCGCGGCCGGGTGTTCCGTAGGGTCGGCCCATGGATCAGGTCGCCGCGTTCGTGGCACTCGCCATGATGATCGTGGCGTTCGTGCCACGCGTGCCGCCGGCGTGGCCCGCCGCGGCGGCCGGGGCGATCTCGATCGCGATCACCGTCGCGTATCCGCTGGCCGAGTGGCACGGCGGTACCGTCCCCTGGGTGCTGATCGAGGTGCCGCCCCTGCTCGTGCTGACGCTCATGGCCGCCAGGCGCGCGCCGGCCTCCCGGGCCGTCGTCTCGGCCGGCCTCGCCGGGAGCGCGGTCGCGCTGATGCTCGTGCGCACGCTCTGGCCCGGCGACATCGCGCTCGCCGCCGGGGCCTGCGCGAGCTGGTCCCTGCTCGCGGTCGCGGCGGCGGGCACCGGCCTGTACGCCCGCACGCTGGACGACGGCCGGCGCCGCGCGGTGGCCGCGGCCAGGCGGACGCAGCGGCTCGTGCTCGCCCGAGACCTGCACGACTTCGTCGCCCACGACGTGAGCGGGATCCTCGTGCAGGCGCAGGCCGCCCGGCTCATGCCGCAGGAGCTCCCGCCGCAGGTGGCCGACGCGCTGCGGCGTATCGAGGAGGCGGGGCAGCAGGCCCTGGCCGCCATGGACCGTACCGTCCGGATGCTCCACGAGGCCGGCGAGGCCGGCGAGGCCGGCGAGGCCGGCGAGGCCGGATCGGGCGCGACGGCACCGCCGCCCGGGGTCGAGGGCCTGGCGCGGCTCGCCGGCGGCTACTCCCCGTCGGTACGGGTGGACCTGTCGGTCGATCCCGGGCTGGAGCGGCGGCTCTCCCCGGAGACCTCCGCCACCGTCTACCGGGTCGTGACCGAGGCGCTCACCAACGTACGCCGTCACGCCCCCGCGGCGACCTCCGTCGCGATCACCGTCACCCTCGCGGGAGGGGCGGTCCGCGTGCGCGTCGTCGACGACGGCGGCCACCCGCGGGCGGCCCGTCGCGGGGGCCACGGACCGGCCGGCCTCACCGGGCGGGTCTCGGAGGCGGCCCGCCGCGGAGGCTTTGGCCTGATCGGGCTCACCGAGCGGGTCGAGGTGCTCGGCGGTTCCCTGTCGGCCGGACCCGGACCGGGCGGCTGGCGGGTCGAGGCGCTCGTGCCCGCTCACCCGCCACGGCGGCTCCGGCACGCAGGAGCACGCGTGAGCCGCCCGACCGCCGATCGAGGAGAGCCGGCATGACCACCCGGATCCTGATCGCCGACGACCAGGAGGACGTGCGGATCGGCTTCCGGCTCATGCTCGACTCCCAGCCCGACATGAGCGTGGTGGCAGAGGCCGCCGACGGCCACGGCGCCGTCGACCTGGCCCGGCGTCTGCGGCCCGACGTGGTGCTCGCCGACATCCGCATGCCGAGGCTCGACGGGCTGGAGGTCACCCGGCTGCTGGCCGGGCTGACCCGCGTGATCGTCGTGACGACCTTCGACCTCGACGAGTACGTGCACACCGCGCTGCGCAACGGCGCCTGCGGTTTCCTGCTCAAGCGGTCGGGCCCCGCCCTGCTCGTCGAGGCCGTCCGGGCGGCCATGGCCGGCGACACGCTGATCAGCCCCCAGGTCACCGTCCGCCTGCTGGCCCACCTCCGAACGTCCACCGGGCCGCCCGGACCCGCCGAGCCGCTGACGGAGCGGGAGCTGGAGGTTGCCCGCCTGGTCGCCCACGGCCGCACCAACGCCGAGATCGCCGCCGAGCTGTTCATCGGCTCCGGCACGGTCAAGACCCACGTCGCCAACGTCCAGCGCAAGCTCGCCGTGGCCAACCGGGTCGGCATCGCCGCCTGGGCGTGGAGCTCCGGCACCGTCACCGGCCCGTAGGCGGCCGTCCGTCCGGGGCCAGGGTGTCGAGGAGGTGCCGGTAGAACCGGCCGGCGTCGACCGTCACGGCGCACCTGACGGCGCGTCCCCCGGCGCGCCGCAGGACGCGTCCCTGGCTCACCCCCCGGGTGATCACGTCGCAGTGCACGGTCTCGAACGCGCAGATGCCGGGTTCGGCCAGGTAGGAGGTGGTCAGGCTGTCCCAGCAGCAGTAGGCCAGGCCCGTGGTCTCCAGGGTGCCGAACGTCAGCGCGAGCAGCGACCCGGCCAGGTCGCCGACGGGGTCGCCGTAGGCGCGCCCGAACGCGCGGGCGAGGTCCATGGTCACCGGGACGCGGTCGGTCACGTCCAGCGGGAACATCGTGACCGGCACGGCCGAGTCGAAGACGCGCCTGACGGCGTCGGGGTCCCAGAAGACGTTCCACTCCGCGCTGCCGTCGTGGTCCGGCCGCAGGACGTTGCCGGCGACGTCCAGGGCACCGCCCATGAACACCACCTCCTCGATGCGGGACTCCAGCCCGGGGTGGTGCTCCAGGCACCAGGCGAGGTTGGTCAGCGGGCCGGTGGCGAGCACGGTGACCGGGGCCGGGGTCCGCGCCAGCCAGACGGCGAGCCGTTCGTGCGCCGGGAGCGCGTCCGCGGGGCCGATGTCCGGGTCCTTCCGGTTGAGCACGGGCAGCGCGTCCGCCCGCAGGGCGTCGATGCGCCACTCCAGCGGGAAGGGGTTGCGCCCGGGCAGCGTGCCCACGGCCGTGGGCACGTCCCTGCCGGTCAGGTCGAGGATCTTGCGGGTGACCGACAGGGCGGGCCCGGGCAGGCAGTCGGCCGGGGTCACCGCGACCCCGCGCAGGTCGACGTGGCCGTACCGGGTCAGCAGGAGAAGGGAGAGCAGGTCGTCCGGCGCGCCGTCGTGGTCGAACACGACCCGGCGGGGACGCGGGGGGAGATCAGCCATGGCACCTCACGTTCCGGGCACCGGCGCGTCGCCGCGAGGGGGATCAGTCACGGCGCCTCACCAGGTGGAAGGAGAAGTCGGTCCCCCGGTGGTAGTCCTGCGAGTACAGCAGCGGCCGTCCCGCGCTGTCGTGGTGGGTCTGGGTCAGCAGCAGCCAGGCGCCGTCGGCGTCGGCGCCGCCGATGCGCCCGGCCTGCGCCTCGCCGAGGGTGACGGCCCGGACCTGGGCGACCGCGTAGGCGATGTCGTGCCCGTACTCGGTGAGCAGGCCGAACAGCGACCCGGTCCAGTCCACCTCGTCCAGGGGACGGCCGACCAGGGAGCGGGGGAACAGGTCGATCGAGTACAGCAGCGCGTCGTCCCGGTGCCGGCGCAGGCGCTCCAGCCGCACGACGGTCTCGCCGGGCGGCAGCTGCAGCAGCTCGCGCTGGTGACGGCTCGGCTCGGCCGCGGCGACGTCCAGGACGGTGTTGTCGGCGGTGTGCCCCCGGCTGGCCAGCATCTCCGTCACGCCCTCCAGGCGGGTGAGCGGCCGGTCCAGGCTGGGCTGGGAGGTGAGGTAGCGGCCGTCGCCGTGGCGCGCCTGGATGAGGCCCTCCTGCTCCAGGAGCTTGAGCGCCTCCCTGATGCTGGTGCGGCCCACGTCGAACAGGGCGATGAGCTCGTTCTCCGAGGGCAGCCTGTCCCCGGCGCGCAACCCCTGCTCGACGATCAGGGCGCGGATCCGGTCGCGCACCTGCACCGCCAGGGTGGGCTGTCGTCGTGTCACGTGGGTCTCTCCTGCCCGGACGGGCCGTGGAACGGTGCGACGCCGAGCTCCGAGGCGGACGGGTAGCTGGGAGCGCAGAAGCGACGGGTGACCGAGACCGCCGCCACCCGGCAGCCGAGCCGGACCCCCTGCGCCAGGCTCGCGCCGGCGCGCAGGGCGGCCGCCAGGGCACCGGTGAAGGCGTCACCCGCACCGGTCGTGTCCACGGCGTCCACGACGGGTGCGCCGATCAGCATAGTGCCGTGATCGTCGACGACCTCGGCGCCGTGCTCCCCCCGGGTGACGATCACGGTACGGCCCCTGGTCCGGGAGCGCAGGCCCTGCACCGGCCCGGCGCGCGCGCCGGGCGTCCCCCCGGCCAGGACGGACAGCTCGCCCTCGTTGAGCACCAGCACGTCGGCCCGGCCGAGCAGGTCCCGCCCGGTGCCGCCGAGGAACGCCGCGGCCGGGCTGGGGTTGAGCAGCAGGCGCACGCCGGGCGGGGCCGCGGCCGCCGCCGCGGCCGACGTCTCCACCGGGATCTCGCCCTGCAGCACGAGCACCGAACCGGGTGGCAGGCTCGCGGCCGTGGCGGCGGCCCGGGAGGCCGGGAGCAGGTTCGCCGCCCCCGGCCACGTCATGACGATCTGCCGGCCGCCGCCGTCGACGTAGACGAAGCTGCGCCCGGTCGCGGTGCCGCCGGCCGTGGCGCAGTCGCCGACCTCGACGCCGTCGGCCCGCAGCGCGGCCAGCGCCGCCGGCCCGTCGGCGTCGTCCCCCAGGCAGCCGACGAAGCGGGTGGGGGCTCCCAGCCGGGCGGACGCGACCGCCACGTTCGCCGCCTTGCCGCCGTGCGCGGTGGCGTAGTCGAAGGCGTCGACGCTCTCCCCGGTCGCCGGCAGGCGGTCGCCGAACATGTACAGGTCCAGGGTGTACGCGCCGACGGCGAGCACGGTCATCCGTCGAGGCCCAGCGCGCAGGGCGCGATGCTGCCGGCGTCGACGGTGACGCGCACGTCGGGGTGGCGGTGGGCGAGGGTGACCGGGAGCATCACGTCGGGTTCGGTGGTCAGCAGCAGGACCCGCACGATGTAGCGCTTCCAGGCGCCCCCGTCGGTGATGAGGTGCAGCCTGCGGGCCGAGAGGATCTCCGCCATCCCCAGGGTGACGGCCATGCGCGGGATGGCCTGCGTGTAGCCGCCGGTCACCCGGTGGGAGTGGGCCACGATCGTGTCCTCCAGCAGCGGGACGATCCGCGTGGTGGAGGCGGCGAACTCCTCGACGCCGTAGTCGTGCCAGCGGGTCGCCGGAGGCTCGTTGAAGGCCAGGTGCCCCCGGTAGCCGAAGCCCGCGAAACAGGTGTCGGCCCCTCCCTCGCGACGCAGGCGCTCGGCGTAGGCGTCGGGGTCGAACACGTCGGGGTAGACGACGTTCCCGGGGTGGGGCCGCAGCTCCGGGTCGAGCAGCCGGTAGAGCTTGCGGTCGCAGTAGCCGCGGAAGCTGAAGGGGTGGGACGGGTCCACGGGCCGGCCCTGCCAGTCGAGGAACTCGTCCATGTGGAAGGCGAACACGTCGCCCCAGCCGATGCGCTCCTCGTTGCAGATGCGCGCGAGGATCGGGTACTGCGCCTTGGGGCCCACGGGGAGGATCCAGCGGGTGGGCTCCCCGCGCCGGTTGTTCTCCCGAAGCTCGTCGGCCATCTCCCGGGCCAGCCGGTGGTAGAGGACGGTGGTGTCCGGGTGCACGGTCAGGGGGTGGCGGGCGATCGCGACGAGGTCCTCCACGGGCATGGTCAGGTGCTCGTCGGTCAGGTCGCCGCAGGTGCGGGGATAGGGGTAGGCGTCGCGCGGCGCGGCGGCGGTGGGCATGTCACTCCTTGTCGCGGGGACTCGTCGACCGTGTCGCGGGGGTCGCCGAGGTCACCGAGGTCACGGGGATCGCGGGGATCGCGGGGGTCGCGGGGGTCGCGGGGGTCGCGGGGGTCGTGGGGTCGCAGGGGGCGCGGGGGCTCGTCACGGGGGGTCGGGCAGCAGGAACCGGGACAGGACGTTTCGGGTGATCCTCCTGATGTCGCCGTCGCGGCAGGCCAGGCTGGCGATCCAGTTGATCGATCCCACGGAGAACACCGCGCCGCCGCCGTCGAGCCGGCGCAGGGTCATGTCGGCGCGGACGGTCTCCTCGCCCGGCGAGGAGTCCTCCGACGCGGCCAGGTAGTGGTGGCTGTGCCCGCCCGCGGACGTCGCGAGCACCAGGGTGCCGGGCGGGGTGCCCAGCTCCGGCGCGGCGCGGTCGATCTCGTCCCCGGCGGCGCCGCCGAGCGCGAGCCCGTAGTCGCCCACGGTGTCGGTCTCGACACCTTCGAAGACCCAGGACGCCTCGTCGAGACGGCTGTCGGGCAGGCGCGTGTAGCCGGGGGCCGGGCCCCATCCCTGGGCGGCGAAGCCGACGCCGAGCAGTCCCTGCGGGGGCAGGCCCAGGTGGCGCCAGAGCCCGCCGGGCTGCCCGGTGGAGGTGAGGACGTCCTCGCCCGGCTCGTTGTCCCACCAGTCGCCCGAGCCCCGGCGGCGGACCTCGACGGCGTGCGGGTAGCGGGGATCGACGCCGGTCGCCCAGTAGAACCCGTTCCCGCCGAGGTACATCAGCCGCCCGCCGCCGGACACGTACGCGCTGACGGCGTCGCGCTCGGGCGCGCTCACGTACTCGGGGTGGCTGCCGGTCAGCACGACGCGGTAGCCCGCCAGCAGCGCGGCCCCGCCCGCGTGCACGTCCTCGTCGGCCAGGACGTCGAAGGCGAACCCCTCCGACCGCAGCCAGCGCAGGAGCAGGATGTCGGCGGAGAAGTGCCGGGGCGCCCCCGTCATCCACCAGCGGTAGTCGGCGGTGTGATTCAGCACCGGGCGGAGCCGGGAGGAGTGGTGGACGGCACCGCCCTCCCGCCTGCTGTCGTACAGGGACAGTCCCAGCTCGCGGTGGGCGTTGAGGTGGACGTCCGTGGGGGAGAGCGTGATGGGCCGGGCGGTCACCCGCGAGTAGTCCCCGAAGTACTCGGCCTCGCTGGACTGGCGGTGGTTGGCGTAGGCCAGGTAGGTGAACGTGGGCAGGACCACCGCGATCGGGCGGTCCGCCGTTCCCCGTGCCGTTCCTCCCGGCTCCTTCCGCGAGCTTCTCTCCGCCACCCCCTCCGGTGTTCCTTCCGGCGTTCCCCGTGGCGTCTCCGCGGGGCGGACGATCAGCGGGACGACGAAGGACCGCTCCGGGCCGCGCAGCCGGATGCCGAGCACGGTGGAGGCGGTGTCGCCCGGGACGGTCACCGTGCACGTCTCCGGCCAGCCCGCGTCGTCCAGGTCCTCGGGGGAGAACTGGACGGCGGTGCGGGCGGCCGTCTCCCCGGCGCCCGCCCCCGGGCCGACCAGCCCCATGAGCGGCCGGTTGACGGCGCGCGCGTGCCGGCCGTTCCCGCTGAGGTCGGGGACCAGGGGGGCGCCCGGATCGGCCGAGACGTCCCACAGGGCCACGAGGTCCGCCCCGGTGTGCTCGATCAGGCCGGACGCCGTGGTCAGGCCGAGCAGGGGCCCGCAAGCGGCCGCGGTGAGCGGGCCGCGCGTCAGCAGCGGCAGGGCGACCCGCCCGAGGTAGGGGTCGTCGCCGTCCTGGCCGGCCCCGATCCGGAGGACCCCGGCCGTGGCCGGCGAGGACGGCGGGGGCGGGACCTTCCCGTGCACCCTGACCCCGGTCACGCCACCGTCCTCCACCGGCCCGTCTCGCACCGGCCCGTCCTCTACCGGCCCGTCCCGCGTCGATCCGTCCCGTACCGATCCGTCCCGCGCGGGGTCGTCGCCGACGGTCAGGTGGACGACGGTCCCGGACGGCGTCGTCTCCCAGGCCGCCACCAGCAGGGACCACGACCCCCGCCGGACGGGGCCGGGCAGGCGGGCCCGTACCCGGCCCGCGGGCGTGCCGGCGCTCACCTCGGGCCGGCCCTCCTCGTCCAGGCCGAGGAGCAGCCGCCAGTCCCCGGCGCTCAGGTCCGCCACGACCTGGCGCGGGCCGAGGTGGTGGGGACGGATCCACAGCGCGAGCCCTCCGTCGGCGGGCACCGGTACGGAGTCCGCCTCCAGGTGGGAACCGGTCCTGATCCGCCGCGGCTCGACGGGGACCCGCGTGGCCGGGGTGAGGACGGTCTCGTCCACGAGGTCCACCAGGTCGACGGCCACGGTCCCCGGCGCGCCGGACGCGTACACGCTCACCTGCCGTCCGGGGGGGACCGACCAGCTGTCGGCGTACGCCATCAGGCGGGGTTCCTGCTCCGTTGTCATGCGCTCAGGTCTCTCCTCGCCGGTAGGGGAGGCCGGCGTAGGTCGGCATCCGCAGTCGTTGGGCGACCGTGACCAGCACCAGCAGGGTGACCAGGTACGGCGTGGCGTAGATGAGCTGGGTGGGGATCGCGTCGGTGGTCTGGAAGACCGCGAAGGCGGCCACCCCGGCCAGGGCCAGGGCCGCGGCCGTCCGCGGACGCCGGCGCAGCACGACGAGGGCCGCCGTCCACGCCAGCACGGCGGCGAGCAGCAGCAGCACGTGCACGGCGGTCGCCTGGCGCAGTTGCAGGGCGTCGGCGTACCCGAACAGCAGGGCTCCGCCGGCCGTGCCGCCCGGCCGCCAGTTGCCGAAGATCATGGCCGCGAGCCCGATGAAGCCCCGGCCGCCGGTCTGGCCCTCCCGGTAGACGTTGGAGGAGACGGTGACCAGGTAGGACCCGGCGAGCCCGGCCAGCGCCCCGGACACCAGCACCCCGCAGTACCGCATCCGGTGGACCGGGACCCCGAGCGAGTCCGCCGCGGCGGGATGCTCGCCGGCCGAGCGCAGGCGCAGCCCGAAGGCGGTATACCAGAGCACCACGACGCTGCCCAGCACCAGCGCGACGGCGAGCACGGTGAACCAGGAGACCTCGTGCAGGAGCCCGCGCAGGATGCCCGCGGCGTCGGACACCAGGAACCACCGGGTCCGTTCCAGGTCGCCGAGCAGGTCCGGCGTGCCGGCGCCGCCCGCCAGGAACGGCACGCTGACGGTGTCGATCACTCCTCTTACCGGCGGTGACTGGGTGGCCCCGGCCCCGGGCAGGCCGCTGAAGGCGATGACCGACAGGAAGCGCGCGACCCCCAGCGCCAGGATGTTGATGGCGATGCCGCAGACCGCCTGGTCCACCCCGAACGTCACGGTGGCCACGGCGTGCAGCAGGCCCGCGGCGATACCGCCCAGCGCACCGGCCAGCACCCCGGCCCAGACGCCGTGGGTGTACCCGGCCCAGGCCCCGCACACGGTCCCGATGATCATCATGCCCTCGATGCCGAGGTTGGCGACGCCCGCGCGCTCGCTCCACAGGCCGCTCAGTCCGGCGAGGCCGATGGGGACCGCCAGGCGGAGCGCGGCGTTCACGACGCCGGACCCGGTGAGGGCGTCGGTCCCGGTGAGGACCCGCACCGCCGACGCCGCGACCAGGACGGCGACCACGGCGAGCACCCACCCCCGGCGCCACCAGGGCCGCGGGGCCCGCGAACTCCGCGGGCCGCGCGAGCTCCACCAGGCCCACGAGTCCCGCGGGCTCCGCGGGCTCCGCGAGGTCTGGGAGGTCCGGGAGGTCGTCGCGCTCACGAGGCCTGTCCCACCGGCTCGGAGGCGACGGTCCGGGCGGTCTCCTCGCGTACCAGCCGGGCGGTGCGCCTGCGCTCCACGCGGCGCACCACCTCGTAGGCGACCACGACGCTGATCACGATGACGCCCTGCATGATCGTGACGATCTCCTTGGGGATGCCCTGGATGTCCAGGATCAGTGCGGATCGCTCCAGGAAGCCGAAGAGCAGGGCCGACAGTGCGATGCCGACGGGGGTGTTGCGGCCGAGCAGGGCCACGGCGATGCCGGTGTAGCCCGCACCCGAGGGGAAGTCCAGGCCGTAGCGGTAGGTGTTGCCCAGCAGGTCCGGCAGCCCGGCCAGCCCGGCGAGCCCGCCCGAGACGAGCATCGTGACGATGATCATGCGGCGCGGGTCGATGCCGTGGGCGCGGGCCGCCGCCGGGTTCAGCCCGCTGATCCTCAGGTCGTGGCCGTACAGCGTGCGGGTGAGCGTCCAGTGCACCGCAGCCCCGAACACGACCGCGCCCAGCACGGCCCCGCCCAGGTGCGCGCCCGCCGGGAGCGAGAGCCCGAACGAGGCCAGCAGGCCGTCGAGCACGGGCAGCCGCGCCGACGGGGGCAGCTCGCGGGTCGATCCGGTGACGCTGTCGGCCGCGAACACCTCGGCCAGCAGGTAGGCGATGACGGCCGTGGCGACGTAGTTCAGCAGGAGCGTGGACAGCACCTCCGAGACCCCGCGCCACACCTTCAGCAGGGCGGCGATGCCCGCCCACACCGCGCCGGTGAGCACGGCCACCAGGCAGATGACGGCCAGGTGCAGCGGCGCGGGCAGGTCGAGGCTCGCGCCGGCCGCCGCGGCGAGCAGCGCCGCGATCCGGCACTGGCCCTCCACCCCGATGTTGAAGAGGTTCATGCGGAAGGTGAGGGCCACGGCCAGACCGGCGAAGAAGTAGATGGTCGACCGGTTGACCGCGGAGACCAGCGAGTCCGGCCGGACCCCGAACTCCAGCATCGTCAGGTACGTCGCCCCCGGCGAGGCGCCCACCGTGAGCAGCAGCGCGGTGGAGACCGTGAGCGCGATCAGCAGGGCCAGCGCCGGCGCGGCGAGCGTGCTCAGCGCCCCCCGGCCCGTTGCCCAGGCCGGCCTCACCGGGCCCCCGCCACCGGACCGGCCGGCTCCGGCTCGGTCCCGGTCATCAACCGGCCGAGCCGCTGCGGGGTCAGCTCGGCGGCGGGCACGGCGGCGCTCAGCCGTCCGCGCAGCATGACCTGCACGCGGTCGCACAGGCCGAGAACCTCGTCGAGGTCGGCGCTGACCAGCAGGATCGCCAGGCCGTCGTCCCTGGCGTCGCGCAGCAGCTCCCAGATGACGGCCTGGGCGCCGACGTCCACGCCGCGGGTGGGATGGGCGGCCAGCAGCACCGCGGGCCGGCCGCTGAGCTCCCTGCCGACGACCAGCTTCTGCTGGTTGCCCCCGGACAGCGCGGCGGCCGGCACGTCGACCGAGGGCGCCTTGATGTCGAGCCGGGCGATGAGCTCGCGGGTGAGGTCCCTGGCCGCCTTCCGGTCGACCCGCCACCGGCCGCGGCGGCGCAGGTCCTCGCTGCCGAGCATGACGTTCTCCCACAGCGTGGCGGGCAGCGCCAGCGCCTGGCGGTGGCGGTCCTCCGGGATGCACGCCAGCCCCAGCCGCCGCCGCTGCCGGGTGTCCAGCCGGGTGACGTCCCGCTCCGCGAGGTGCAGCGAGCCCGCGGAGATCTCACGTACCCCCGTGATCGCGTCGATGAGCTCGGACTGCCCGTTGCCCTGGACCCCGGCGACGCCCAGGATCTCCCCGCGGGCCACCTCCAGGGTCGCCTCGGCGACGGGACCGGCCCGCAGGCCGCGCGAGCGCAGGGCCACCGGCCCGCCCCCGGTACGGTCGCGCGTCGCGGGCGCGGGCAGCTCGCCCCCGATGATGAGCCGGGACAGGCGGCGGGGGTCGGCCTCCGAGGTCGCGAAGTCCCCCACCGAGGTGCCGGCCCGGATGACCGTGACGTGGTCGGAGACGGCGAGCACCTCGTCGAGCTTGTGGGAGATGAAGATGACGGCCAGTCCCCGCGCGCGCAGCCCGGCCAGGCTGTCGAACAGGGCCCGTACCTCGTCGGGCACGAGCACCGCGGTGGGCTCGTCGAGGATCAGGACGCGCGCGCCCCGGTAGAGGACCTTGAGGATCTCGACGCGCTGCCGCTGCCCCACCCCCAGGTGCTCGACGGTGACGTCGGGGTCGACGTCGAGGCCGTAGCGCTCGCTCACCTCCTCCAGGGCCCGCCTGCCGGAGCGCCGGTCCAGCAGGCCCCACCGCGAGGTCTCGGCCCCCAGGATCACGTTCTCCAGGACGGTGAGGTTCTCGGCGAGCATGAAGTGCTGGTGGACCATGCCGATGCCGGCCGCGATGGCGTCGGCGGGCGAGCGCAGCCGGACCGGTTCGCCGGAGAGGAGCAGCTCGCCTCCGTCGGGCTGCTCCTCTCCGTACAGGATCCTCATCAGCGTGGACTTGCCGGCCCCGTTCTCGCCCACCACGGCGTGGACCTGACCGGGACGGACGACGAGGTTCATGTCGCGGTTGGCCACGACGCCCGGGTAGCGCTTGCTGATGTGGCGGAGTTCGACGAGCGGGGACCTCCCGGGTTCGGACGGCGAGCGAGGGGACGGCGGGTGAGGGGGCGGGGTGCGGGGGGACGGGGTGTGGGGGGACAACGCGCCTCCGGGGATCGCGCCGGTGACCGGGCCACCGGCGCGGGTGGATCGGTCAGAGGGTGGCGGGTACGTCGATCTCGCCCGCGACGATCTGCTCGCGCAGCTCCTCCAGGCGCGGCCGGATGTCGCTGAGACCGCCGCCGCTGGTGGCGTAGGACACCCCCTTCTCCTTGAGCCCGAACTCGCGCACCCCGTAGACCGGCTTGCCCGCCGCGGCCTCCTGGATGGTGCGCAGCACCGCGACGTCGAGCTCCTTGGTGGCGCTGGTGAGGATCACGTCGGCCAGCTCGGGGTCCACGGTCGCGCGCTGGTCCACGTCGACCCCGATGGCCCGCTTGCCCGCCGCCTTGGCCGCCTGGAAGACGCCGAGCCCGGAGGCGCCCGCGGCGTGGTAGACGATGTCGGCGCCGCCGTCGTACATGCCGCGGGCCGCCTCCTGGGCCTTGTCCGGCGAGGAGAACCCGCTGAAGTCGGGCGGCTGGCTGATGAAGACGCTGGAGATGTCGATCTTGGGGTTGATCTTCTTGGCACCGGCCGCGTACCCGGCGATGAAGCTCTCCTGGGGCGGGGTCTGCACGCCTCCGACGAAGCCGATCCGCCCGGTGGCCGACTTCAGGGCCGCGGCCGCCCCGACCAGGTAGCTCGCCTCCTCCTCCCGGAAGGCCACGTTGGTGACGTTGGGCAGCTTCACCGACGCGTCGTCGATGATGACGAACTGGGTGCGGGGGAAGGCGGGCGCGACCTTCGTCAGCGGCTGGGCGTAGAAGAAGCCGACGGCCAGGACGGGGTTGTGGCCCGTCTCGGCCAGCAGGCGCAGGACCTCCTCCAGGTCCGACCCGGCCGCGTTGGGACTGAGTTCCTTGACCTTCACGCCCAGCTCGGCCTTGGCCCGGTCCAGCCCGGCGCCGACCGAGTCGTTGAAGGACTTGTCGCCGCGGCCGCCCCGGCTGTAGGCCACCCCGACCGTGACGGCCGAGGCGGCGGCGCCGTTCCCCCCGGAGGACGGGTTCGCGGCGGTGCTGTTCCCCGCGGTCGAGCAGGCCGCGAGCGAGCAGATCACCAGGCAGGTGACGAGGAGCCGGACGGCCAGGGGTCGGGGCATGGCGCACCTCTCGGATCGAGCACCCGCGCCTGGCACGGCCCGGGGTCCACCTCTGTGAGCCGGGTGTGGCCGGTGGGGCCTCGGCTCCGGTGAACCCATGATGGACACCGGTCAGACAAGCGTCAATACTCATCAGACAAGTGACGGGAGATGCCGGAGGCGGGCCCGGTCATCCGTGGACGGGTCACCCGCGGCCGGGTCACCCGCGGCCTGCTCACTCGTGGCCTGCTCACCTGCGGCCCGGTCACTCGTGGCCTGCTCACCCGCGGCCGGTCAGCCGCTCCAGCCATCGGGCGACCCCGTCCTCGTCGTTGGACGCCGTCACCTCGTCGGCCGTGGCGAGCACCGCCGGGTGGGCGTTCGCGACGGCCACCGCCGTTCCCGCCCAGGTCAGCATGGGAAGGTCGTTCGGCATGTCGCCGAACGCGATCACGTCGCCGGTGCCGAACCCGAGCCGCCCGGCCATCGCCTCCAGGGCGGCCGCCTTGGTGACACCGGCGCGCATCACCTCGCAGAACACGTCCGCCGAGATGGTGACCTCGCATCCGGTCAGCAGGTGGCGCACGTTCTCGTGGTAGTGGCGGGCGTTCCCCTCCAGCTGCACCATGAGCTTGCCGACGTTGTGCCGGTCGAGCCCGTCCTCCAGGCGGGGCACCCGCCGCGCGCTCCGCGACAGGGGCTCGGGCAGGCCGAAGGAGTCCTCCAGCACCAGCTCCAGCCGGCACTCCGCGCCCAGGCGGACCCCGGGGAACCGGTCGCGCAGGACCTTCAGCGCCTCGGCGACGTGCTCCTCGGCCAGCGGGTGGTAGTCGACCACCTCGTCCCGGACGAAGTCGAAGGTGATGGAGCCGTTCCCGCAGACCGCGACGGGCGTGCCGCCGAGCGCCACGGCCACGTGCCGGGTGTCGCGCACCGGCCGTGCCGTCGCGACCACGAACACGTGCCCGTCCCGCTGCAGGCGGTGCACCGCCACGCGGGTGCGCTCCGACACCAGGCCTGCGGAGTCCAGCAGCGTCCCGTCGAGGTCGCACACGATCATCCGGCGTCTCACGGCGTGCCGTCTCCTTCGTGGCAGGCGCGGCGCGCGCGACGGGGAGTTGACGGCGGGGCGGTGAGCTCCGGCCGCCCCGGGCCATGGTGGTACGGGGCGGCCGGCGGGGAGGTGAGCTCGGGCCGCTCCGGGCCATGGTGGTACGGGCGCGTCATGCGCGTCTCCGTTCGTCTGGTCGTGACCGGGCGGGGGCGTGACGCGGAGCGTCCCGGTCCCCGTGCCGTCATGTGATCACACGAGGGTCCCCGGGGCCGGGTGTTCCGCCCCGCGGGTCGTCCCGCCCGGACGTCGCCACCCTGCCGACCCGCGACTCCACGACGTCGAGGGCACCGGCGGCCAGGACCGCGTCGACGGTCTCGGCCAGGCGCCCCCGGGCCACCAGTCCCTGGACGACGACCAGGCCCCTCTCGCCCTCCTCGCCCCCCGCTCCGGCGTCGTCACCGGTCAGGCCGGTGCCGGCCCGCCAGGAGGGTCCCGGCATCGCCGACGCCACGCGCGGCAGGTCGCGCGCCGGGACGCGCGCCGTCAGCAGCACGCGTGCCGCCCCCGCGTGGACGGAGTCCAGCAGCCGCGCGACCTTCTGGATCGTGACGCGCTTGTCCGTGTCGCGCCAGGCGTTCGGGCCCGCGACGAGATGCGGCGCGCACGTCCTGAGGGTGTCGATGATCCTCAGGTCGTTGTGCCGGAGCGCGGAGTCGCTCCCGGTGACGTCGATGACGGCGTCGGCGAGTTCGGGGATCTTGGCCTCGGTGGCGCCGTAGGAGTGGACGATCTCGGCGGGCAGTCCCAGGCTCCGGAAGAACCGGCGGCCGATGTTCGGGTACTCGGTGGCGACGCGCACCCCGGGCGGCAGATCGCGGGCGTTTTCTGCCGGATGACCGGCCGGGACGGCGAGCACCACCCGCCAGGGACGGTCCGTCCCCGTGGAGGAGGTGAACGCCCTCACGGGCTCGACCTTGGCGCCGGTCTCCTCGATCCACTCGGTGCCGGTCAGGCCGAAGTCGAAGGCCCCGCTCTCGACGACCAGCGGTATCTCGCGCGGCCGGTAGAAGGCGACCTGGATCCGGCCGTCGTAGTGGATGTCCGCCCGGTAGCTGCGGTCGGAGGCTCTGCGCACGTCGAGGCCGGCCGCCGCGAAGAGGTCCAGGGTCCGCCGCTCCAGCGGGGATCCCTTGGGCAGCGCGAGCGAAACCATGCAGTCCTCCCAGGCGTGCGGCGACGGTCCGTACCGGTGACGGGGGTCGGGAAAGGCCGGTCCGGTCCCGGCCGCGAGGGGTCCGGCGCCCCGTGACGACCCCGCGCGACCTCGTGGCGGCCCCGCGACGCCCCCATGGCGGCCACGCGACGCCCCCGTGGTGCCGCATGCCGGGCCTCCCTCGTCGTACCGGGTCCCGGCGAGGCCGTCCGTGACCGCGGACCGCCCGTCACCGTGATCCGGTCTGCGCCCCGGTAAGCGTCCCCGCGCCGCGCGGGCGGCGGCAAGTGAACCATGGAGGTGGCCGATGGTTCACGTCACGACCCGCGACGGCACCCGGCCACGGCACCGGAGAACGACCGTCCGCCGAGCTCGCCGATATGCCCGTGCCGGAAAAGCGGGCCGCGGCCATAGGGAATCGTGATCCGGCCGGTTGACGGACCCCTGACCGTTGGATAACGTGCTTGAACGGTAAATGAAATATATGCACATGCTAATCCGTATTGTTTATGAGGGGCCGTAACCGGAGTCAGGTATCGTCCGCCGACAAGGGCCCGGCGAGGTCCCTGCGGGGGCCGGAAACGTGAAGACGCGCGGCCGTCGCCCGCCATCGGCGCGCGGAGTCCCGCCGTACGGTCCGGTGCGCGTCCCATGCCCTGACAATGCCGGGACCGTTCTTTCCGGCCCGGTATGGAATGCGTTCTTCGCGGATCCAGGAGAAAGGGCCGTGCGATGGATGCCAGCGTGACGGAGGCCGGAGATCCCTTTCCGGGCCCCCCTTCCCGCGGACGGGCCGGAAAGGGCGGCCCGCGGCGCTCCGGGCTCTGTGTCCTCTGGCTCGCCGAGGACGACGTCTCCTATCACGGGCTCCCGTTACTGCTCATGAAGGTGCCGGCCGTGGCCGAGGCCGCGGTCGGGCGGAACGCGGCGGAGGCCGGGGCGCTGCTCGGGGAACGGCGTTTCGACGTGGCGGTGGCATCCCCGGACGCGCTGCCGGAGATCCTGGCCGCGAGCCCCGCCGGAAGGCGCCCGACGATGCTGGCCGTCCTGCGGGAGGAGCGGGCCCGGGCCGTCCCGTTTCTCGCCGACGGCTACCTGACGCCCGGCGAGATCAGCGTCGCGGGGCTGTCCGCCGTCTTCGAGCGGGTGCTCCGCGGTGACCCGGTCGCCCCTCTCACCAGGGCAAATCCGCCCGGCGTGTCCGCGGTTCCCGGCCTTTTCGGCCCGCTCGCCGTGCCCGGCCCGCCCGTTCCGTCCGTTCCGCCCGTTCCGTCCGGGGGGACGCGTGGTCCGGTGAACGGCGGCGAGCGCGGCGCGCCCGGTCCGGGAACGCGCCCGATCGGGAGGCTGACCGAACGCGAGCGCGCCGTGCTGGCCCTCCTGCTGGAGGGGATGAGCAATCACCAGATCGCCCGCGCCATGGGGATATCCATCCACGGCGTCAAGCGTCACGTCTCGAACCTGCTGGTGAAGTTCGGCTGCTCCAACCGGACGGAGGTGGCCCTGGCCGCGGAGCGGCTGGGGAGCGGGCTCGCGCGGTGAGGAACCGTCCCCGAGACCCCGCAGGGGGCACCGGCGACGGCGCGCCGTGTCCGGTTCCGGCCCGCCTCGCGCGGTCATTATCATCCGTAGGTAATTCCGTTCCATGCCGGGAAATGTTTTCTCCGAAATCGATCCGCGACTCCTTGACTGCTCCGTCGAAAGGGCTAGCCTCGAACAAGGATGGCCGACGACAAAAGGAGCGACATTGGACGTCCCCCCGATGGAACTCAGTGGCCGCGTTCCCTCCATAAGACTGAACGAACTCGAGGCGGACATGAACTCCGTCGCCGAGGACATCGGCGCGCAGTTGACCGGTTGGGGCTTCATGGCCGCCGAGGTCCCCGGTATCGGTGAACGCGTCGCGGGCATGATGAACGAATTCGCGTCGGCCTGCGCGTCGACCGAACCGAGCCTGTCCGATTATCGGTACGAATCCGTTCCGCAGTTGTCCGCCGGTGGGACGCACGGATTCTTTCCGTACCATTCGGAGATTCCCCGCCTGGCCAACGGCGTGGCCGACCCCAAGGAGTTCATTCACGTCAGCGGCGCGATGATCTCGGATCAGCCGCCCGGGGCCGCGGACGTCCTGCGGGCCTTCCCGAGGTTCGGGGCCGCCGCCACCGAGGTGTTCGACGTCGCGTTCAGGCTGATCTCGCTCTTCGGCGAGGTCGTCCGCGGCATGATGCCGCCCGGGACGCCGGAGCTGGACCTCTCGCGTGACGCGACCAACCTGCGGGTGATCAACTACAGGGACGTGGGCGACCGCCAGGTGCTGGCGCACGAGCACTCGGGCATCCAGATGCTCGGTCTCCAGCTTCCTCCGTCCGACCAGGGCCTGCAGTACGTCCTGCACGACGGCACCTGGGTCGAGCCGGTCATCGCCGGGACCGACGTGGTCCTGTGCAACATCGGCCGGATGCTCTGGAGCGCGTCCGACGAGCGTTTCCGGCCGTCGACGCACCGCGTGCACACCAAGCCCATGCCCCCCGGCTACCGGCGCCTGTCGTCGGTGCTGTTCGCCTACCCGCCGCACAAGGCCCGGCAGTGGAAGATGGTCGACGGCGAGCTGACGATGCTGGACGCGACGTGGGGGGACTTCATCGAGAACAGGTTCAAGGGCCTGGGCAAGGAGTCGCCGCAGACCTGAGCGCCCCGCGCCACCCGCGGGCCGCCTCGTCCGGAGCCCGTGAGGGCCGTGAACGTCGTGGAGCCCACCTCCCCGGGGAGGTGGGCTCCACGACGTTCTTCGCCCCGGGGCCCGCCGTTCTTCGTCCTGGGCTCACCGTTCTTCGCCTCGGGTCCCACCGTTCTTCGCCCTGCGTCCCGCCGCGGCCAGGGACGACGCGCGGGGGGTGTTGTTTCGGCGGGGGTCTACCGGGGAGGGGGAGAACGGGCCGGTAGCGGCCCGTGAATTCTCTAGTTCGGGGAGTCGTCGGATGAAGGTGAAGGACAAGGTCGTCGTCGTCACCGGCGCGTCGAGCGGTATCGGGCGGGCGACCGCCCTGGCGTTCGCGGCCGAGGGGGCCTCGGTGGTGCTGGCCGCACGGCGCGAGGGCGTGCTCAAGGAGGTCGCCGAGGAGTGCGAGGCCACCGGCGGGCGGGCCCTGGTGGTGCCGACCGACGTGACCGACGAGCAGGCCGTACGGGAACTGGCGCGGCTGGCGGCCGAGCGGTTCGGGCGCATCGACGTCTGGGTGAACTGCGCCGCGGTGACCGTCTTCGGGCCGTTCAGCGACGTGCCGCTGGAGGACTTCCGCCGGGTGATGGACGTCAACGTGATGGGGTACGTGCACGGCGCCAGGGCGGCCCTGCCCTACCTGCGGGCCCAGGGCGCCGGGGTGCTGGTGAACGTGGCGTCGATCGTCGGCGTGGTGGCCCAGCCCTACACGCACGCGTACACGATGTCGAAGTTCGCGGTCCGCGCCCTGGGGGCCAGCCTGCGGCAGGAACTGGCGCTGGAGGGTGCCAAGAAGATCGACGTGTGCACGGTGATGCCCGCGACCATCGACACCCCGCTGTTCGAGCACGCGGCCAACTACACCGGGCGCAAGCCGGTGGCGATGCCGCCGGTGTACACGCCGCAGCGGGTCGCGAAGGCGATCGTCAAGGTGGTGCGGTCCCCGCGCAGGGAGGTCGTCGTCGGCCCGGCCGGGCGCGCCATGGTGCGGCAGGCCAAGAAGGCCCCCGGCCGCACCGAGCGGGCGATGGCCACCCAGGTCGACCGTACCCACCTGTCGCGCAGGAAGCGCGCCGCCGACACGCACGGCAACCTGCACGAGCCGATCCCGGGGCCGGGAGCGGTGACCGGGGGCTGGCACGGCGGGCGCAAGACCGCGGTACGCCGGATCGCCGTGGCGGCGACCCTGGCCGGAGCCGCGGTGGGCGCGCGGCGCCTGCTGACGACGCGTTGACGGGACGGCGGCCGGTCGGCCGGTCACCGGCCGGCCGGTGGCCGTCCCGGCGGCGGCCGGCCGGCTGGCAGGAGCACGAGGTCACGGCCGTGGCGGGCGTCCCGGTGCACGCCGCCGTGCTGGGGCCCGTCTCCGCGCCGGAGATGGTGCTCGTGCACGGTCTGGGCTGCTCGCACCGCTACTTCCTGCCCCTGGCCCGGTGCCTGGCACCGGAGTCGCGGGCGGTCGCCGTCGACCTGCCCGGATTCGGCCGTACGCCCGGCCCGCGTGAGCCGCTGGACATCCGCGGCCTGTCGCGGGCGCTGGCCGGATGGCTGCGCGCCACCGGGCGCGGCGGCACGCCGCTGGTGGCCAACTCGGTCGGCTGCCAGGTCGTCGTCGACATGGCGGTGCACGCCCCCGAGCTGCTGGGACCGGTGATGCTCATCGGCCCCACCATGGACGCCGGCGCGCGTTCCGCGTGGCGGCAGGCGGCGCGGCTGGCGGGGAACACGACGTTCGAACGGCCCGGCCTGGTGCCGGTGCTGGGACGCGACTACCTCGTCTGCGGCCCGCGCCGCTACTTCGCCACGCTGCACGCCGCCCTGGCCGACCCGATCGAGGACAAGCTGGGCCACGTGCACGTCCCCGCCATGGTGGTGCGCGGGGAACGGGACCTCATCGCGCCACGGGAGTGGTCGCGGCGGGTCGCCGATCTGCTCCCCCGGGGAGAGCTGACGGAGGTGCCCGGGGCCGGGCACACCCTCAACTACAGCGCGCCCGCCGAGGTGACCCGGATCATCCGGGCCGCCCCCGCCCTCGGCTGAGACGCCCCTACGGACGGGCGTCCCGGGGGCCGCCGGGCGGGCCGGCGACCTCGGCGGGAAGGCCGAACAGCGGGAAGACGCCCGGGTCGAGGAACGCGACGACCTCGGCGACCTTCGTGCCGCGCAGGGTGAGCACGTCGAGCCCGCCGGCGACGTGGACGGCCCTGTCCTCGTCCCACATGTAGGTGCCGAACGCGATCTGCCCGTTGGCGTACGCCGGCAGGAAGCGCCACCGCCTGGCCAGCGGCCCCTCCAGCAGGAAGGCCCTGATGGCCTCGTGTCCCGCGTACCATTCGGCCAGCGGCGGCATCGCGTACCTGGCGTCGTCGGCCAGCATGGCCACGATGGCGTCGACGTCACCGGCCTCCCACGCGCCGGCGTAGTCCTCGGCCAGCCGCCGGACCCTCTCCTCGCCCAGCGACCGCAGGGTCTCCTGCTGACCGGTGGCGGGGAGCCGGGAGTCCAGGAACGCGCGGGCGCGCTGCATCGCGCTGTTGACCGACGCGACCGTGCTGCCCAGCAGGTCCGCCACCTCGCGCGCGGAGAACCCGAGGACCTCCCGCAGGACCAGCACGGCCCGCTGGCGGCCCGGCAGGTGCTGGAGCGCGGCGACGAAGGCCAGCTCCACCGCCTCGCGCTCCAGGTAGCGGGCCTCCGGGCCCAGCCGCGCGTCGGGGTAGGGCTCGATCCACGCGATCTCGGCGAGCGGCGCGGAGCCGGGGCCGAGGTCGGCGGGCAGCTCGCGGCGGCTCCGCTGCTCGATCAGCGTGAGGCAGCGGTTGGTCGCGATCCGGTACAGCCACGGCCGGATCGAGCCGCGGTCCTCGAACCGCCCCAGGCTCCGCCAGGCGCGTACCAGCGTCTCCTGGAGCGCGTCCTCGGCGTCGTGCACCGCCCCGAGCATCCGGTAGCAGTGCGCCTGCAGCTCGGCGCGGAACGGGTCGACCAGGCGCCCGAAGGCGTCGGGGTCACCCGCCCTCGCCGCCTCCAGCAGCCGCGCGGTGCCGGTCCCACCCGTCGTCCCGCCCGTCGTCCCGATCTCGCTCATCTCGAAGGGAACCCTACGCGAGCGCGGACGGCCACCGGCGCGGGACCCGCCCTTCGCTGGACCCCGCGCCGGTGAGTGACGGTCACCCGTCCCGCGGGAGACCTCGCGCGGGACGGGCGGTCGTCACGAGCCCGTCACTCACCGGCCAGGCCGGTGTGGGCGACACCGCGGACGATCTGACGCTGGAAGAGAACGAAGATCACGAGCAGTGGCAGGCCGGCCAGGACCACCGAGGCCATGATCTGCGCGTACCGGACGCCGAAGGTGCCCTGCACCACGTTGGCCAGCCCCACCGGCAGGGTCATCGTGTTCGGGTCGGTGGAGACCAGGAACGGCCACAGGAAGTTGTTCCAGGTGGTGATGAACGTGAAGATCGACACCGCGGCGAGCACCGGGCGGGAGAGCGGGAGCACGATCGTGAAGAACACCCGCCAGCGCCCCGCCCCGTCCACGAACGCGGCCTGCTCCAGCTCCGGCGGCACCCCCTGGAAGAACTTGTAGAGGATGTAGACGATGACCGGTGCCGCGACCTGAGGCAGGATGACGCCCCACCAGGTGTCGACCAGGCCGAGCGCCACCATCTCGGAGAACAGCGGGGCGATCAGCACCTGCGGGGGCACCATGATCCCCGCGAGGATCGCCGCGAGCAGCACCCGCTGCCCCCGGAACGGGATCCGCGCGAAGCCGTACGCGGCCATCGCCGAGAACAGCACGGTCAGGAACGTCACGGCGACCGCGATGACGGTGGAGTTGATCGCCCACTTCACGATGCCGCCGGTGCCCAGGACCAGGGCGTAGGCGTCCAGGGTCACCTCCTCGCCGAACCAGCTCAGCGGGACCGCGGTGGTGTCGGCCTCGGGTTTGAGCGAGGTGGCGACCGCCCAGGCGATGGGGACGAGCCAGAGCAGGGCCAGCGCCCCGGTGATCACCAGCAGGACGAGCTGTCCCGGGCTGAGGCGTCTGGTCATCGGGGGGACTCCTCGCGCTTGCGGAACAGCCGGAGCTGCACCAGGGAGATGACGACGATCAGGACGAAGAGGATGTAGGACACGGCCGAGGCGTAGCCGATGCGGTAGCCGGTGAAGCCCGTGTCGTAGGCGTACTCGATGATCGGGCGGGTGGAGTCGTCGGGGCCGCCGCCGGTCATCAGGTAGATCTGGTCGAAGACCTTGAGCGAGGCCAGCAGCTGCAGCACCACGATGAGGCCGGTGGTGCGGCGGAGCATCGGCAGCGTGATCGAGCGCAGCTTGTCCCAGGCCGAGGCGCCGTCGATGGAGGCGGCCTCGTACAGGTGCTCGGGGATGCTCTGCAGCGCGGCCAGGTAGAGCAGGAAGTTGAAGCCGACCGTCCACCACACGGTGGTCAGCACGATCGACCACATCGCCACGCCCGGGTCGCCGAGCCACAGCACGTCGGTGCCGAGGGCGTTGTTCAGCAGGCCGAAGCTCGGCTGGTAGATCATGTACATCCACAGCAGCGACACCACCGCCGAGGGCAGCAGGAACGGGGCGAAGAACGACAGCCGCCACAGCCACCGCATGAAGCGCAGGTTGTGCACCAGCAGGGCCAGGGCCAGCCCCAGGACGACCAGCGGGATGGTGCTCAGCACGGTGAAGCGCACCGTGTTCCACAGCGAGTTCCACATCCGGGGGTCGCCGAACGCCTGGGCGTAGTTGGCGAAGCCGACGAACCGGTCGTTGGACCCGGCGATGTTGACGCTGGTCAGGCTCATCCTCAGGCCCAGCAACAGCGGCCAGACCAGGAAGGCCACGTAGACGACCAGGAACGGGGCGACGAACAGCAGACCGTGCTGGGTCCAGCTGCGGCCCGCCCTGGCCGCCGTGACCGGCGCGGCGGTGGCGGGAGCGGTGACGGTGGTCGTCATCGGGGCTCCTCGGGGAAGGGGTTCGGGGTCGTCATCAGGCGGCGCAACGCGTCCTTGGCCACGGCCAGGCCCTGCTCGGGCGTGCGCGTCCCGCTGATCACCGAGGAGAACGCGCCGCCGAACTCGATCCACAGCCGGGAGGCCGACCCGGCGAACCACACCTGCGGGTCGAGGGCCACCTCGGTGATGACCGAGCGGTACTCCGACTGCGGGTTCAGCGCGAGGTACTCCGGTCTCTCCAGCGCCGGCAGGTACGCCGGGACGTGACCGGCGACCGCCCAGTCGGCGCTGTTCTTCACCAGGGAGGCGATGAACCGGTAGGTCGCCCGTTCGACCTCGGGGTCGCGGTCGCGCTGGTGGGGCACCACGAAGACGTGGCAGTCGGCCTGCGCGGAGTCACCGCCGAACACCGACGGGAAGCGCGCCATGCTGAACGGCATCTCGGCCAGCTTGAAGGTGGTGGTCTCCCAGTCGCCGTTCCACAAAAAGGCCGCGATGCCGCTCTGGAAGGCGGCGACCGACGCGGGGTAGTCGAGGGTGGTGTTGCACAGGCCCTCCTCACCCAGCGTGCGCATGAAGGTCAGCGCCTCCAGCGCCTTGGCGTCGTCGATCGTGATCTGTGTGCCGTCCTCCGACAGCAGGGTGCCGCCGCTCTGCGGGTACAGCGACCACCAGACGCGCCAGGGGCCGACGGTGCCGAGGCCGAGCGTGTCGAAGACCAGCGGGGGCTTGCCGCCGAGGGCGTCCTTGGCCTTGCGCAGTGCGGTCAGCAGCTCGTCGGTGCCCCTGGTGGGGAGCAGCTTCCCGTCGTCGCCGAGCAGCCCGGCCTTGCCGCAGATGTCGGTGTTGTAGTACTGGACCATGGGGTGGGCGTCGAACGGCACCGCGTACAGCACGCCGTCGATGTGGGCGCGTTCCCAGATGGGCGGGCTGAAGTCCTCGGGGCGCAGGCCGTTCTCGGCGAGCAGGCCGAGGTTGATCGGGTCGAGGATCTGGCCGGGGCCGATGCCGGGCAGCCGGGCGAGGTGGAAGGTGGCGACGTCGGGGGAGCGGCCTCCCGAACCCGCCATCGCGATCTTGGTGTAGTAGGGCTCGCCCCACTGCAGCACGTTCTCCTCGACGAACAGGTCGGGGTTCTCTCCGGCGAACGCGCCGACCATGCCGTTCATGATCACCCCGTCGCTCGCGCCGAGGAAGTGCCAGTACTTGACCCGGGTCCGGGAGGAGCCCAGGTCCACCGGGATGGAGCAGCCGGAGCCGAGGAGGCCGAGGGCGAGCGCGCCGCCCAGCAGGTTTCTCCGGCTGATGGGTGAGGGGGTCGGTGGAATGTCGTCCATTGCTGTCTCCAGGGGGACGGGGCCGCGCCTTCCCGACGGCGCGGCCGGACGGAGCTGCTTCTGCGTGCGCCGGCGGCCGGGGAGGTGACGGCGCGCCGGGACGGACCTGCTTCTGTGCGGGTGTGCCGGCGGCCGGTGGGAAGTGACGGCGTGCCGGGACGGGTACGGGCGGGTGAGGCGGGACGGGGCTACGGGCGGATGAGGCGGACCGCGTTCCACGAGACGGGCGGCAGGGTGATCTCCAGCTTCCCGTCGCCGAGGCGGGCGTCGGGGTTGGCGCGGGGGACCACCGTGCCGGGGACGCCGGCGGTGTTGCGGGCGTAGGGGTCGGGGCCGGCCAGCACGGTGGCCTCGGCGAGGCGTACCGGGCCGAGGGCGCGCAGGTCGGCCGTGAGGGTGAGCGGCCGGTCGGTCGAGCGGTTGACGGCGAACAGCGCGGTGTCGCCGGTCTCCTCGTCGTGGGTGGCGACGGCGTCGAGCGCGGTCACCTCGCCGAACCGGGCGGTCTCGTGCGAGGGGGAGTCGAACGGGACCCGCAGCACGTGGCCGGCCGCGTACCGGGAGGTCAGGGCGAAGGGGTGGAAGGTGGTCTGCCGCCAGGCCCTGCCGCCCGGCTCGGTCATGATCGGCGCGATCACGTTGACCAGCTGGGCCAGGCACGCGGAGGTCACCCGGTCGCTGTGCCGCAGCAGCGAGATGAGCAGGCCGCCGACGGTCACCGCGTCGGCCAGGTGGTAGTGGTCCTCCAGCAGCGGCGGGGCGACCGGCCAGTCCCGGGGCGGCTCGGCGTTCTGGAAGCGCGACAGGTACCAGACGTTCCACTCGTCGAAGGAGATGTCGATCCTCTTGGCGCTCTTGAGCCTGGCTCCCACGCTGTCGGCCGTCGCCGTCACCGCGTCGACGAAGCGGTCCATGTCCGTCGCCGAGGCCAGGAAGCTCGCCAGGTCGCCGTCGTGCTCCTCGTAGTAGGCGTGGCAGGAGATGAAGTCGACCACGTCGTAGGTCTCCTCCAGCACGGCCGCCTCCCAGGCGCCGAAGGTCGGCATGGAGGAGCCGGAGCTGCCGCAGGCGACGAGCTCCAGGTCCGGGTCGATCATCCGCATCGCCCGGCCGGTCGCGGCGGCCAGCCGCCCGTACTCGCGGGCGTTCTTGTGACCGATCTGCCAGGGGCCGTCCATCTCGTTGCCCAGGCACCACATCCGGATGTCGTGCGGCTCCTTGGCGCCGTTGGCGACCCGCAGGTCCGACAGGTGGGTGCCGGAGGGGAGGTTGCAGTACTCCAGCAGGTCCATCGCCTCGGCGACGCCCCGGGTGCCGAGGTTGACGGCCATCATCGGCTCGACACCGGCCTTGCGGGCCCAGGTGACGAACTCGTCCAGGCCGAACGCGTTGGTCTCGGTGCTGTGCCAGGCCGGGTCGATCCGGCGGGGGCGGCGCTCGCGCGGGCCGACGCCGTCCTCCCAGCGGTAGCCGGACACGAAGTTCCCGCCGGGGTAGCGGGCCGTGGTGACGCCCAGCTCGCGGGTGAGCTCCAGGACGTCGCGCCGGAAGCCGTCCTCGTCGGCGGTGGGGTGGTCCGGCTCGTAGACGCCGGTGTAGACGCAGCGGCCGAGGTGCTCGACGAACGTCCCGAACGTGCGCCGGCTGACGGGGGCCACCCTGAAGGCGGGATCGATGGTGAGGTACGCGGACGGCACGAAGATCTCCTCTTGTGCGGTGGACGCGGGCCGGGCGGTACGGAACCGTCCGGTTCACGGGTCGGCGGGGAGCGAAGGTCGCGGGTCGGCGGGGAGGGGAGGTCGCGGGGTGTCGGGGAGCGGAGGTCGCGGGGTGTCGACGGGGGCCGCGAGTTGTTAGCGTTAACATAACGAAAGGTCGGCGACGGCTTTGAGCGAGTGTCAACGCTCCGGTGACGGTGAGTCAAGAGTGACGCGTGCCGGGACCCGCCCGCCGCCGCCCCTGCCGGCCGACGCCGCCGGCGACGTCCCAGCTCAACGAGGGCGACGCCCGCCTCCCGCCGCAATAAAATCGTTTTGAAAAGGCTGCCGGGGCGGGGGCGACCCCCGCCCCGGCAGCCTCGTGGCCCGGACGCTCAGCAGATCAGCTCGAAGAGCGTCAGCCACCGGTCGGGGTGGACGAACGCCACCACCGTGTCACGGTCCACCCCCGCCCGCGCGAAGGCCGCGTCGACCCTGCGGGACGGGTACCGCCCGCGCAGTGAGGCGTGCAGCGAGCCGCCCCGCCCGGTGAAGCCCTCCTCGACGAACGCCCGCCAGGCGTCGTGCCGCCCGGACGGCAGCAGCGGGGACCGGCCGGGCCGTGATCCGCAGGATCGCCGAGTCGACGGCGGGCACCGGGCGGAAGCTCGCCCGGCCGACGCGACCGGCCAGCTCCCAGGAGTGGTCCGGCCAGGTCAGCACGGTCAGCCTGCTCCAGCGGCCGAAGTCGCCGGAGCGCTTGCGCGCGTACTCCCGCTGGGTGAGCAGGGTCGCCGAGGTGAGCGCGGGGGCGCGCAGGCACCAGCCGACGATCGCCGAGGTGATCGAGTACGGGATGTTCCCGGCGACCGCGAACGGCTCGCGCGGGGCCCGCGCGGTCAGGAAGTCGGCCCTGACCACCTCGATCCGGTCGTGACCGCGGGCACGCGCGGCGAGCCTGTCCGCGTGCGCCGGGTCGATCTCGTACGCCACCACCCTGGCGCAGGTGTCGGCCAGCGCGAAGGTGAGGGCTCCCCGGCCGGCCCCCGGCTCCAGGAGCAGCTCGTGCGAGCCCGCGGTCACGGCCATCAGGCGTACGGCGTGCGGATCGACGAGGAAGTTCTGTGACAGGGCACGCCTGGTCCTGCCACGGTCGGCTTCCCCCTTTCCCTGGGATGATGAACGGTTTTCGGTGCGCGGAGAAGTGCGCCACGGCTTTCGCCCTTTCGGGTCCGAGGTGAGAGGTCTCGGAAGGCCCGGGGCGCGCATCGGGGACGCGTGGCGGAACGGAGAAGGGGTGACGCGTCCCTAGCGGGCCAGGGGCCGGGCACCGCGGGGACGGATCACGTGGCCGTACGTCATGACGGCGTAGTAGAGGCACATGGCGATAGACGATACGAATCGTCTCGTCAATGCGCAACCGGTTTTCCGCGCGGGTCCGCGCGGGTCAGAGGAGGAACAGGTGGGCCGCGGCGTCGCGGGCGACGAAGAACCCGACGATGCCCAGGGTCCAGCCGATCGTGGAGGCCGAGTGCCTGCGCATCCAGTCGCGCAGCCGCCGCAGCGCGGGCTCCAGCCGCCGCCGGGCGACCGACCAGAGGGCGAACAGCACGAGCGCGGGCAGGATCATGACGATCACGTAGCCCGCCAGCAGCGGCACCCACTGCGCGGCGGGCAGCTGTGCGGAGGTCATGAAGCCGATCGCGCCGAGGTAGGGCAGCATCGTCGCGACCTCCAGCAGGGCGGCGGTCAGCCCGAGCAGGACCATCGCCCCCGGGCCGCCCAGGCGGGGCTCCCGGCGGTCCGGGCGGTCCCGCCGCCGCTTGGAGTCGAACCGGAAGCTGAGCGCGAACAGCCCCACGCCGACGACGAGCTGCACCCAGTAGGCGGGACGGCTGCGCAGGGCCTCGTCGAAGGTGTCGAGGGCGGCGGCCAGCCCGAGCATCAGGGCCACGCCGACCCCGAAGTAGAACAGCGCGACCGTGGTCAGGTAGACCGCCATGCGGCCCACCGGCGACCGGTCAGAGGAGACCAGCAGGTACACGGGGACGCCCAGGGTCCCGAAGCTCATGCTGTCCAGGAGGGCCAGCGCGGCGAGGGTGAGCATCAGGGTGATGGTCAACGTGGTCCTTCGTCGGTGGAGGCGGATACGGGGACGGGGACGGGACGGGGATCGGCCGGAGCTCGCCCACCGTCCCTTCGATCCTCCGCCCCCGACCCGCGCGTGACCTCCTGCGTGACGTCGAGGTGGCCGTACACCTTTGGGACTACGGCCCGCCGAGGCGTACCGGCGCGAGGACGGGTATGGACCTGTTCCGGCGTCCGCCGTGGTGACGTGGCCCGATGACGGGCGCCGGCCGGCGGCACGCCCGTCCACGGCGGCCGCACCGGCGGTCCCGGGTCGTTCGCGACCGATGAGGAGAGAACCAGAGATGACGATCACTTTGAACAACGGGGTGTCCATGCCCCGGCTCGGTTTCGGCGTGTTCCAGATCCCCCCGGCCGAGACCGCGAAGGCGGTGGGCACCGCCCTGGAGACGGGGTACCGCAGCATCGACACCGCCAAGGTGTACGGCAACGAGCGGGAGGTGGGCGAGGCGCTGGCCTCCGCCGGCCTGCCCCGCGACGAGGTGTTCGTCACCACCAAGCTGTGGAACGACGACCAGGGCTACGACTCCACCCTGGCCGCCTTCGACGCGAGCATGGAGCGGCTGGGCCTGGACCGGCTCGACCTCTACCTCATCCACTGGCCCACCCCGGCCAGGGACAGGTACCTGGACACCTGGAGGGCACTGGAGAAGCTGCACGCCGACGGCCGGATCCGCGCCGTCGGGGTGTCCAACTTCCAGCCCGCCCACCTGACGCGCGTCATCGACGAGACCGGCCTCGTCCCCGCGGTCAACCAGATCGAGCTCCACCCCGCCCTGCAGCAGGCCGGGCTGCGCGCGTTCCACGCCCGGCACGGGATCGTCACCGAGGCGTGGAGCCCGCTGGCGCAGGGGGACGTGCTGGACGACCCGGTGATCACCGACATCGCCGGCCGGTACGGCAAGACCCCCGCCCAGGTCGTGCTGCGCTGGCACCTGGACCTGGGGAACGTCGTGATCCCCAAGTCGGTCACCCCGTCGAGGATCAGGGAGAACTTCGACCTCTCCGACTTCTCCCTCACCGAGGAGGACATGACGCGGATCGCCGGGCTGGAGAAGGGCACCCGCATCGGCCCGGATCCCGACGAGTTCAACTGAGCCGGCCGCCCCACCGGCGGCGGGGGGCCCCAAGGGTCACGGCCGCGCGATGCGCTCGCGCAGCCAGTGGTAGGAGGCCTTCGGGGTCCGCGCCCCGGTGGGGAAGTCGACGTGGACGAGCCCGAAACGCTGGCTGTAGCCCTCGGCCCACTCGAAGTTGTCCAGCAGGGACCAGACGTAGTAGCCGCGCACGTCCACCCCCTCGGCCCGCGCCCGCTGCATGGCCTCGATGTGGCCGTCGAGGAACTCGATCCTGGCCCGGTCGTCGACCGTCCCGTCCGGGCCGGGCTCGTCGGGCTGGGAGCAGCCGTTCTCGGTGACGTACACGGGCGGCAGGGCGTCGCCGTACCGGTCCCGGAGGCCGACGAGAAGCTCGCGCAGGCCGTCGGGGACGACGGGCCAGCCGAAGCCGGTGACGGGATGGCCGGTGACGCCCGCGTCGTGGAAGGGGAGCCCCTCGTCGACGGGGGCGGCGATCCGGGTGGGGTTGTAGTAGTTGATACCGATGCCGTCGAGCGGGGCGGAGATGAGCTCCAGATCGCCGTCGCGCACCCCGTCCATGTCCGTCCCGTACGCGGACAGGTCGGGGTAGGCGCCCAGCAGCACCGGGTCGTTGAACAGGCGGTTGTGCAGCGTGTCGTAGGCGTCCGCGGCGGCCAGGTCGGCCGGGTCGCCGGAGGCGGGCCGGACCGGGGTGCAGTTGTTGGTGATCAGCACCTTCTCCGCGCCGCGCGCCCGCAGCTCCCGCACGGCCAGGCCGTGCCCGAGCAGCTGGTGGTGGGCGGCGGGCAGCGCGTCCAGGACCAGGGTCCTGCCCGGGGCGTGGGTGCCCAGCGCGTACCCGTAGACCATGTGGACGAAGGGCTCGTTCAGGGTGATCCAGATGGGGATCCGGTCGGCGAGCCGGTCGGCCACGGCCGCGGCGTACTCGGCGAAGCGGTGGGCGGTGTCGCGGTTCAGCCACCCGCCCTCGTCCTCCAGCCGCTGGGGCAGGTCCCAGTGGAACAGCGTGGCCGCGGGGACGATGTCCCGCTCGACGAGCGCGTCGGTCAGCCGGTCGTAGAAGTCCAGCCCCGCCTGGTTGACCGCGCCCCTGCCGTCGGGCTGGACGCGCGGCCAGGCGATGGAGAACCGGTAGGAGTTCACCCCGAGGCCGGACATCAGCGCGACGTCCTCCCGCCAGCGGTGGTAGTGGTCGCAGGCCACGTCACCGGTGTCACCGTCCCGGATCCGGCCGGGCTCGTGGGAGAAGGTGTCCCAGATCGAAGGGCCCCGGCCGTCCTCGGCGACGGCGCCCTCGATCTGGTAGGACGCGGTCGCCGTACCCCACAGGAACATCTCGGCCTCCAGCCCGCCTGAGTCCGGATCATGGTAACCCCCCGCCCGTTCGTGGGGGACGATCCCTTCCGTGAGGGATGATGGGGGGATGACGAACGTCTCCGGGGGAACGCTTCGCCGCCGTCCTGCCCAGCGCCGCAGCCTGGAGAGGGTGGAACGCATGCTGGACGAGTGCGCGCGTCTGCTCGACGAGGTCGGCTACGAGATGATGACCACCAAGGAGGTCGCCCGCCGCGCCGAGGTGCCGATCGGGACCTTCTACCAGTTCTTCCCGGACAAGCAGGGGCTGGTCCGGGCGCTGGCGATGCGCAACCTGGAGGCGTTCCTCGGCCGGATCACGGCCAGGCTCGCGCAGGCGCACCTGTCCGACTGGACGGAGATGGTCGACCTCGCCGTCGACGAGTTCGTCGCGATGAAGCGGTCCACCCCGGGCTTCGCGGTCGTCGACTTCGGGAAGGTGCTCGCCGGTCCGTCCGGTTCGGTGGTCAAGGGCACCGACCGGATGCTCGACGCCGCGATGGAGAACAACGCCATCGTGGCCGACCGGCTCCGCGGGATCACCGTCGAGCTGATGGGCGCCCCGATCGGCCCCGGCCTGGACCGGGCCCTCTTCGTCGCGGTCGAGGCCGCCGACGCGGTGCTCAAGCTCGCCTTCCGCTCCCACCCGGACGGCGACCCCGACCTGATCGGCGAGTGCAAGAACCTGGTCCGGCGCTACCTGGCGGTCCACCTGCCCACCGGGTGACACGCGGGGACGGCGTCGGCGGGCGGACCGTCAGCGGACGGACTCCAGGCGGTCGCGGTGCCCGGCGTCCAGGGTGAGGTCCAGGGCGCCCAGGGCCTCCTCCAGCTGCGCCAGGGAGCTCACGCCGACGATCGGGACCGTCCTGACGTCACCGCCGATCAGCCAGGCCAGCACCACCTGGTTGACGCTCGCCCCCAGCTCACCGGCGATCTCCCGCAGCACGGCGAGCCCGCGGGTGGTGCCCGGGTGGTCGTAGATGTCCTGGATCGGCCGGTCCTCGCGGGTGTAGGCGCCGAACATGAGGGTGTTGTACGCCCACAGCGTCAGGTCCGGCTCCGAGCGCAGGTAGTCGAGCATGTCGTCCTGGACCAGGACGTGTCCCCCCTCGGGGAGCCTCGTCCCGGGCCGGGGCCGCAGGTAGGTGTGGCGGAGCTGCACGTGGGTGTAGGGCGGCAGGTCCATGGCCCGGGAGAGGGTGCGGGCGCGCTCCAGGCGCCAGGCGGGGACGTTGCTCGCGCCGATCTCGCGCACCGCGCCGGCCCGTACCAGCTCGCCGAAGGCGCCCAGCGTCTCCTCCAGCGGGACGGAGCGGTCCTCGACGTGTGCCCAGTACACGTCGACGTGGTCGGTGCCGAGCCGCCGCAGGCTGCCCTCGGCGGCGGCGGCGATCGCCTTGGCGGACAGGCCCTCGGCGAAGTCCAGGGTACGGTCGCCCGGGACGGTCGGGCGGGCGCCGCACTTGGTGCTCAGCACCATCCGGTCACGGTTGCCGCGGGCGGCCAGCCAGCGGCCGACGGCCAGCTCGCTCTCGTCGCCGGTGGCGCCCTCGATCCAGAACGGGTAGTTGTTCGCGGTGTCCAGCATGGTGCCACCGGCCTCGGCGAACCGGTCGAGGATGGCGAACGTGGTCTCGTCGTCGACGGCGGTGCCGAACGGGATGGTGCCCAGGGCGAGGGGGATGTGGGTCATGGGTCCCACCCTGCAGGCTGGAGTTCACTCCAGGTCAAGCGCGGCCGCGGAGGGCCCCGTGTCCGGGCGTCCGGGCGTTCGTCACTGCCGCGGGGGTCGGTAGGGTCGTGGGCAGGTTCGTGTCCCCCCGGACCTTCCCGGACGGACGGGACGGGGCTCCGGGCCGCCGCGCCGGTCCGTGGCCTTGTCGGTCGTGCCGATCCGCCTGCGGCGGCGGGGCGGCGGGGGGACTCTCGGTGAGGTGGTCATGTGATGAGGTCCGCGGACGTGAGCGTTTACACACCGGGACAGGTGGTCGAGGAGACCGGCTTCAGCCTTGACACGCTCCGCTACTACGAGCGGATCGGGCTGCTCGAACCGATCGGCCGCAACGCGGCCGGGCAGCGCAGGTTCACCCAGCAGGACGTCGGCTGGCTCGGCATGCTCCGCTGCCTGCGCGGCACCGGCATGCCGATCGCGGAGATGCTCCGTTTCGCGGAGCTGACCAGGGCGGGCGACCACACGTTCCGCGAGCGGATCGCGCTGCTGGAGGCCCACGACCGGCGGGTGGAGGAGCAGGTCGACAACCTGCGCGAGCAGCAGGTGGCGATCCGGAACAAGATCCGGTACTACCACTCGGTGGCCGGCTGACCGCGTCCGGCGGGCTCACGCTCCGGCACGCCGTCGGCGATCGCCCGCAGCGCCGCGCAGTGCGCGGTGAACGCGGCCTTGCCCTCCTTGCTGAGGGCGAGCCAGGTCCGCGGGCGCTTGCCGACGTATCCCTTGGTGACCTGGACGTAACCGGCGTTCTCCAGCGTGGCGACCTGCCTGGACAGGGCCGAGTCGGTCACCTCGACGATGTCGCGGACGTAGCCGAACTCGGCCTTCTCTGCGGCGGCGAGCAGGGCCACGATCGCGAACCGGACCGGCGAGTGGATGACGTCGTCGAGCTGGTGGCGCGGATGACTCACCGGCGCGCCTCCAGGTAGGCGCCGACCAGGGAGGGCAGCGAGGTCAGGACCGCCCCCGGCACCCACCAGGCGGGCTCGTTCCGGAACCAGGCCGACCCGGCCAGCAGGACGACGCCGTACAGCGCGAAGGTCGTCCCGATCATCACGGTGTGCCGGACGCCGAACCCGCGGCGGATCACCGGCTGGCGTACGGCGTGGACCGTGATGACCGCTATGAGTGCCAGCCACAGGCCCGTGGCGACCATCTTCGGGGGCACGCTCGTGGTGAACCCGAGGACGAGGACCAGCGCGCAGATCGAGGTCCCGAAGACGACCAGGTAGTGGACGTACCACCGGGAGCGGTCCCGCACGACGGTCTCCAGTTCCTCGGCGCGGGCCAGCGCCTCCGCCGGGCTCATGTGATCGTGCTGTGTCATGGGATCGCCTTCCTGTTCGGGCAGTACCTTCACAGTAGGGCATCACTTTCCACGTTGCTAAGTAGTTTCCCGCGTCTTTTTCCCGCGTGGTTCGCGTGACGGGGCCGCAAGCCGTACGGCGGCTTTGCCCCGGCTCGGGGCGCCCTTTTCGGTCAGGCTGTTAAACCGGTATCGGAGCCGGGGTCCGGGAGGGGTCATGATCGCACCGCGGGCACGCCGGATCAACATTCCGCTGCGGCATGTCGCCCTCATGTGCGGTGCCATGCTGTTCGCCCTCCTGGCCAACGTGACCTACCTGCAGGCGCTGGACTCCGAACGGCTCAACGAGGACCCCCGCAACCGCCGGACGCTGATCGCCCGCTTCGAGAGCCCCCGGGGCAGGATCCTGCTCCGCGACGGCACGGTCGTCGCGGCCAGCCGCAGGTCCAGGAGCGTCACCTACCGCTACCGGCGGGTCTACCCCGGCGGCCCGCTGTATGCGCCGGTCACCGGGCACTTCTCGCTGCACGGCACCGGCGGGCTGGAACTGGCCGAGGACGCCCTGCTGTCCGGGAACGACCCCCGGGTACGGGTGCGCGGGCTGATCGGCGGGACCCGCGACGGCGCCACCCTCAGGCTCACCCTCGACCGCGGCGCCCAGCGGGCCGCCTACGACGGCCTGCGCGCCACCGGCCTGCCCGGCGCCGTCGTCGCGATCGACCCGCGCACCGGCGCGATCCTGGCGATGGTCTCCCTGCCCTCCTACGACCCGAACCTGTACGCGAGCTTCAACCCGGCCAGGCTCGACCGGGCGGACAAGAGGCTGCGGGGCGATCCCGCCGACCCGCTGGTCAACCGGGCCGTCCAGCGGAGCCACCCGGCCGGGTCCACCTTCAAGATCGTCACCAGCGCCGCGGCGCTCGCCTCCGGCCGGTACGGCCCCGGCGTCGCCGTCAGCGTCCCGGCCTCGCTCCGCCTCCCCGGCACCGGCACCTACCTGCGCGACCGGCGCGGCGCCGCCTGCGCCGGAGGGGAGGCGGCCCTGCTCCAGGCGTTCCGCTCCTCCTGCGACACCCCCTTCGCCAAGCTCGGCATCGAGCTCGGCCCCGACGCGCTGCGCGAGCGGGCCGAGGCGTTCGGGTTCGACACCGACGACCTGCGGATCCCCATGCCGGTGGTCAGGAGCGTCTACCCGCCGGCGACGGACGACGCGCGGACCGCGATGTCGGCGCTGGGCGGGGCCGGTGTCCGGGTCACCCCGCTGATGATGGCGATGATCGCGGCGACGGTGGCCAACGACGGCCTGCTGATGCGCCCCCACCTGGTGGCGGACGTCCGCCTCGCCGACGACACCGTGATCGAGCGGGCCGAGCCGTCGCCCTACCGCAGGGTGTTCGGCGCCGAGGAGGCCGAACGGCTCACCGGGATGATGGTCGCCGTCACCGAGCCGGGAGGGACGGGCGTCGCCGCGGCCCTCCCCGGGGTGAAGGTCGCCGCCGAGACCGGTTCGGCCGGGAACGTCCCCCTGGCCGAGGACCACGCGCTCTTCACCGGGTTCGCGCCGGCCGCCGCCCCCCGGGTCGCGGTGGGCGTCCTGGTCGAGGGCGGCGGGGAGGGCGGGCGGGTGGCGGCCCCCGTCGCCAGGGCCGTCATCGAGGCCGTACTGGTCGGTCAGGCCGAGTAGGCGGAGGCCTGGAGCCCGTACAGGTCGGCGTAGAGGCCGTCGAGGCCGATGAGCTCGTCGTGGGTGCCGTGCTCGATGACCCTGCCGTGGTCCAGCACGTAGATCCGGTCGGCGTAGCGGACGCTCGCCAGCCGGTGGGTGATCAGCAGGACGGTGCGCCCGTCGGCGTGCTCCCGGATGCGTTCGAACAGGGCGTGCTCGGCGCGGGCGTCCAGCGCCGCGGTGGGCTCGTCGCAGATCAGCAGCGGGGCGTCCCGGTGGAAGCCGCGGGCCACCGCGATCCTCTGCCACTGGCCTCCGGACAGCTCGTGGCCGTCCTTGAAGCGCCGGTCGAGCAGGGTGCCGTAGCCGTGCGGCAGCTCGGCCACGACCTGGTCGGCGCCGGCGACCTCGGCCGCCGCGACGAGCGCGGCCTCCCCCTTGTCGGTGCCCATGGTGATGTTGTGGCGGGCCCTCAGCGGCCAGCGGGTGTGGTCCTGGGCGATGACCGCGATACGGCGCCTCAGCGCGTCGGGATCGACGGCGGACAGGTCGGTGTCGTCCCACAGGACCCGGCCGGAGTCCGGCTCGTACAGCCCGGACAGGATCTTGGCCAGCGTGGTCTTGCCCGACCCGTTCTCCCCGACCAGCGCGATCACCTCGCCCCGCTCGACGCGCACGCTCACCCCCCGCAGCGCCGGGGAGGCCGAGCCGGGATAGGTGAAGACGACGTCCTCGGCGACGATCCGGGCGAAGGCCTCCGGCGCCGGTGCCGGTCGCCCGGACGGCATCCTCCCCTCCGCCTCGGCGCAGAAGTCCAGGAAGTCGGTGAAGTACAGGCCCTCCTCGTACAGGCGGTTCGTGGCGAACATCAGGTTGGCCAGGTACGTCTGGCCCGAGCGGATCGCCAGCACCGCGGTGCCCGCCACCGCCAGCGGGACCGCGCCCATCGCCAGCAGCACCCCCAGCGCCACGTACACCAGGGCGGTGCCGATCCCGCCCAGCGCCTCGCCCACGATCCTGGCGACCGTCTGCCGCCGCGCCAGGGTGAGCATGACGGTCTGCTCGGCCGTGGCGACCACGTCGTACATCCGCATCAGGAAGTCGCGCATGGTGAACGAGCGCACCTCGGCGGCCGGGTCCCGCTGCGCCAGCAGATCCGAGATGATCCACTTACGGCGGCCGACCGGGATCAGCGTGTACATGGTCGTGTAGCGCATCCGCGCCGAGCGGATCGCCGCCCAGGCGTCGGGCAGCACCGCCAGCGCCAGCAGCGGCAGCAATACGGGGTGGAGCACCCCCAGCACGCCGGCGGCGGCGACGATGCCGATCCCCGCGGTCAGCACGTTGACGGTCGTGCTCACCACCACGTCGGCCATGGAGACCCCGCGCGTCCGGGCCCGCTGGAGCGCGTCGTGGAAGTCGGGGTCGTCGAAGGCCGCGAGCTCGACCTTGCTGGTCAGCCCGTACAGGCGCTCCTCGGCGAGCCGGCCGACCTGGGGTTCCAGCCGTGACTGGGCCCAGCCCGCACCCGCCTGCATGAGGGTGCGCAGGGCCGCGGCCACCCCCACCATGATCAGGCCGGGCAGCGCGGCCCGCACCCGCTCGGGGGTCGGACCGGCCTCGAACAGCGCCGACAGCACCTCGGTGGTGGCGAGCAGCCCGAACGCGGTGAACACACCGGCCAGCAGGCTCAGCGAGATCGCGACGGCGGTGTCGCGGCGGCTGGCCAGCCACGCCAGCCCGACGGCCTGCGAGACCAGGGCCGGGAGCCTGCGGGCGATGGTCAGGAACCCGACCTTCGCCATCGTGTCGGCGTGCGCGTACCACTCGGAGAGGTTCAGCTCGCCGAACTCGGAGGAGTCGTCCGCGGCCGGGCCCGGGGCCCGGGGCGGACCCGGGTCACCGGCAGAGCCGGACGTGCCGGCCGGGCCGGGATCATCGGCCGGACCCGGGGCATCGGCCGGGCCGCGAACATTGGCCGGGCCCGGGGCGTCGGCCGGGCCGGACGTGCCGGGAGGGGGCGGGGAGCCCGACGGGTCGGGGGAGCGGGGGGCGGGGGAGTCGGCCATGGAAGCAGTGTGAGCGGCCGTCCCGGCGATGGCCATCCGATGGCCATCCGATGGCCGCTGACGGTCAGCACCGGGCCCGGCGCCCGCGCGCCGCCCGGAAAAAGGACTAAGACCGGGCATGGTTCGGTAATTGATGTCACACTTTCTGTGACGGTTCTACCCGACCTCCCTAAGAGCCGATGACCCAGGACACCGCGCACGCCTCCCTCACCGGTGGCAACCTGCCCCTCGAACCGAACGGCTTCGTGGGGCGTGAGACCGACGTGGAAGAACTCGTCGACCTGCTGGGCGTCGCCCGGGTGGTGACGCTCTGCGGGACGGGCGGCATCGGCAAGAGCAGGCTGGCGATCCGGGTGGCCTCCCAGGTGGCGGCGGAGTTCCCCGGGGGCGTCTGGCTGGTCGAGCTGGCCGACGCGGTGCCCGGCGACCAGATCGAGACCAGGGTGGCCGCCGTGCTCGGGGTCAAGGCCGAGCCGTCCCGCGCGCTGGCCGAGACCCTGATCGACGCGCTCGGCGACCGGCGGCTGCTGCTGGTCATGGACAACTGCGAATCGCTCATCGAGGAGTCCGCCAGGTTCTGCCGCGCGGTCCTGACCGTCTGCCCCGAGGTGCGCGTGCTCACGACCAGCCGGGAACCGCTGCGGGTGGCCGGGGAGACCGTGTGGCGCGTGCCGCCGCTCAGCCTGCCCCGGGGCGGCGGTCACGACCCGGCCGACAGCGAGGCGGTGCGGCTCTTCGTCGACCGCGCCACCGCGGCCTCCCGCGAGTTCGCCGTCACCGAGCAGAACGAGGCCGACATCGCCGACCTCTGCGAGGCGCTCGACGGGATGCCGCTGGCCATCGAGCTCGCCGCCGCCCTGTGCCGGGTGCTGACCGTGGGGCAGATCAACGCCCGGATCAGGGACCGGTTCCGGCTGCTGTCGGCGGGCGACCGGACGGCCCCGGCCAGGCAGCAGACGCTCAGGGCGACCGTCGACTGGAGCTACCAGCAGCTGGACGAGCCCGAACGGATCCTGCTCAGGCGGCTTGCGGTCTTCACCGGCGGGTGGACGCTCGACATGGCCGAGCGGGTCTGCGCGCGCGACGCCCTGCGCGCCGAGGACGTGCTGAGGGTGCTCTGCGTCCTGGTCGACAAGTCGCTGGTGCTGGCCGAGACGGCGGTCGCGGGCGAGACGCGCTACCGCATGCTGGAGACGATCCGCGAGTACGCGGCCGAGCAGCTGGCCGCCTCCGGGGAGGAGCCCGGGTTCCGCAGGCTGCACCGCGACCACATGATCGAGGTCGCCGCCCGGATGCACCGCACGATCGTCCGGCGGCCCCGTCCCACCTGGGCGGAGATCTGCCCGATGCTGGTCATGATGGACGAGCTCCAGGCCAACGTGTGGGCGGCGGTGCGCTGGTCGGCCGAGGCCGACGGCGACCCGGAGAGCGCGCTGCGCCTGCTCGTCCTGCTGCGCTGGCCGCTCATCGCCGGGGGCAGGTTCACCCCGGCCGACAAGTGGCTCGACCGCCTGCTGGAGGCCGCCCCCGAGGAGCTGTCGCCCCAGGTGCGCGGCGACGCCCTGGCGCTGCGCGGGCAGGTGGCCTTCGGGCAGGGCGACCCCGACGCGGCCCAGGTCGCCTGCACCGCCGCGGCCGGGCTGTGCCGGCAGGCGGGCCTGCACGGGCCGCTCGGCGGCGCGCTGGCCGTGCTGGCCTGGGTGGCCATCTACCAGCGCCGCCCCGACCGGGCCAGGACCCTGCTGGACGAGGCGCTGGAGGCCGTGCGCGCGGTCGACGACCCCTGGCACGAGACGGTCGTCCGGTCGATGGAGGGCACGCTCGCCCTCTCCGAGGGCAGGGCGAAGGAGTCGCAGCGCTCCTTCGAGGCCGCGCTGGCGATCGCGCACGAGCTCGACAACCACTGGGCCGCTCCGGTCGCGCTGATCGGCCTGGCCCAGGTCGCCTGGCTCCGCGGGGACCTGGCCGAGGCCCGTGCCCGCTACGAGCGCGCCCTCGACATGCTCCAGGACATCACCGCCCACTGGCAGGTCGTCACGTGCCTGTCCGGGCTGGGCCGGATCGCCCTCGCCCAGGGAGACCTCGCCACCGCGCGGGTCAGGCTGATCGAGAGCCTGCGGCTGTGCATCGGGACCGGCCAGCGGCTCGGCGTGGCCCGCCGGATCGAGACGCTCGCCCAGCTCGCCCTCGCCGAGGAGGACGACCGCCGCGCGGTGCGCCTGGCCGGGGCCTCCGCCGCGATCAGGAGCGCGATGAGCGGCGCCGTGCTCCCGCCCGGGTTCGGGGCGAGGATGGAGGAGCTGCTCCAGCCCGCCCGGATGCGCCTCGGCGAGGGCCAGGTCGCCCAGTTGTGGGCGCAGGGCCAGGAGATGTCCCAGGAGCAGGCGGTCCGCTACGCGCTGCAGGTCGAGGAGCCGCACGAGACGCCCCCGCTGCTCGGCGCCTCCCCGGCGGTCACCCCGCTGACCACGCTCACCTGCCGGGAGTGGGAGATCGCCGAGCTCGTCGCCAGGGGCCTGAGCAACAAGGCCATCGCCGACGACCTGGTGATCAGTCCCGCCACCGCCGCCCGGCACGTCGCCAACATCCTGGCCAAGCTCGGCTTCTCCTCCCGGACGCAGGTCGCCACCTGGGTGGTCGAGCAGAACCGTTCCTAGCCCGCGGGCTACACATGTGCGACGCGGAAGATACATCCCGGGATACGCACTCCGGAGCATGTGGCGGACCCGTCGCGCGCCGTACGTTTTCCTGGTGTTCGACCGATGACGTCCAGCCTTCCGCACCGCGCCGGCCGAAACCCCGGTACGGGACGGAGGTCCACACCATCCCGGACGTCTCGGTCGGGCACGTCGCGGACGTCGCGTGCCCTTGTCGACGGCCGGGGTCTCCTCGGAGGGGTGGGGACCAGGTCATGGGGCATGTGACAGCGGGCTCGGGTCGCGCAGGGCCCGGGCCCGCCCGGCGTTCCCGCCCACGGTCACGGCACCGTCCGGGACGCGCCGGGGGCCCGCGGGCCGGACGTCCCGCGGACCGGCGGACGGGCGGGCGCGGAGGGGCCGGATACACAGCCATCTACATACATCTGCCGATGCCCGCGCGGACGGCCCGCCCCTAGCGTCGGCGGAATGAGACCGACCTCTCCGTCCACCAGCTGCACCCTCACCGAGGCGGTGTTCGGCTACGCGCACGGGCGAGGCGATCGGCCCGCGCTGATCGACCTCGACGCCGGCATGGTGTACGGCCACCGCCGCCTGGCCGCGGAGGTGATGCGGGGAGCCTCGGGTCTGGTGCGGCGGGGGGCCAGGCGGCGTCAGGTCGCCGGGATCCACGTGGACAGCGCGGTGGCCCAGACGCTGGCGGTGCACACGGTCATCGCGGCCGGAGGGGTGGCGGCGCCGATCACCTCGGGGTGCGAGGAGATGGCCGACCTGCTGGCCGAGTGGGACGCGCGGTTGCTCATCACCACCCCGCGGCTGGCGGGCGCGTCGCTGCGCGCGGTGGAGGACTCCCGGGTCCGGCAGGTGATCGCGTTCGGCCAGGCCCGCGACACCGTCGACTTCGCCGACCTGCTGCTGCTCGAACCCATGCCGCTGCCCTTCCTCGACCCGGTGGTGCAGCCCGCGCTGCTGGTCGAGGACGGGGGCGTGCTGACCCACCAGGATCTGATCACCCGGATGAACGCGCTCGACCGGGGAGCCGACCTCGGCAAGTCCGACGTGCTGCTGATCACCTGGCCCCTGCGGTGCAGCATGGCCCTGACGATCCTGATCGGGCTGGCGCTGATGCGCGGCGCGCTGGTCGTGGTGGCCCCGGGGCTGATGTCCCGGGAGCTGTCGGCGACCATCCAGGACTTCGGCGTCACCGTCGTGGCGCTCCCCGACGGGGCCGTCCAGCGCGTCTGAGGCGGGCCGCGCCCCCGCCGTCCGGCGGGTCCGGGACGAGGCGCGCGGTACCGGGCACGTCACGTGCGCGGGACCGGCGCGCACGGTCGCCGCGTACCGGCGCGCACGAACGCGCACGAGCCGCGCGCCGGAGCGTACCGGCGCACGGGAGCGCGTACCGGCGCACGGGAGGCTCGCCGTCATCCGCGGACACCGGTGGTTCTCACATGTCGGGATGCGGAGCTGTTATCCCCGCAATCTTGACGGCGCTCGGTGCGGAGTGGCTTGATTGCACGTGTCGACGACGCTGACAACGTTGTCATGTTCTCGGGGGAACACCTGTGCAACCTCGACCCCGAAGGGACGGAGAGCTGTGCGACGACAGTTGATGGCGGCCGTCGCGGCCACCATGGCGGGCCTGCTCGCCCTGACCGCCTGTGGTGGTGACGGCGGTACCCCGCAGAGCCCGCAGGCCGACGCGAAGAAGAAGGTCGAGGTCTTCTCCTGGTGGACCGGCCCCGGCGAGGCCGACGGGCTGAAGGCCATGAGGGAGATCTTCCAGAAGCAGAACGCCGGGCTGGAGTTCTTCGACGCGGCCGTGGCGGGCGGCTCCGGGGACAAGGCGCGGGCCCTGCTGACCACCAAGCTGCAGGCCCAGACCCCGCCCGACACCTTCCAGGGTCACGCGGGCGCCGAGCTGCAGGGCTACATCAAGGCCGGTCAGCTCGAACCGCTGAACTTCCTCTACGACGAGCTCAAGCTCAAGGAGGCGTTCCCGCAGCAGCTCGTCGACCAGATCAGCGTCCAGGGCCAGATCTACTCGGTCCCGGTCAACGTCCACCGCTCCAACGTGATGTGGTTCAGCCCCGCCGTCCTGAAGGAGGCGGGCGTCGCCGAGGTGCCGAAGACGATCCCGGACTTCGTCGCGGCGCTGGAGAAGGTCAAGCAGAAGGGCAAGATCCCGCTCTCGATCGGCTCGGAGTGGACGATGGTCCACCTGCTGGAGAGCGTGCTGCTCGGCTCGCTGGGCACCGACGCGTACAACAAGCTGTGGACCGCGGGGTCGGACTGGTCCGGCCCGGCGATGACCAAGGCGCTGAACGACTTCAAGACGATCCTGTCCTACGCCGGCGACCCGGCCGACGACTGGCAGCCCGCGGCCAAGCAGGTCGCCGACGGCCAGGCCGCCTTCAACATCATGGGCGACTGGGCGTACGGCTACTTCCACAACCCGCCGGACGGCGGCCTGGGCAAGACGTCCAAGACCGACTTCGACTGGGCGCCCTCGCCCGGCACCGCGGGCACGTTCATGTGGCTGTCGGACAGCTTCACCCTGCCCAAGGGCGCGCCCAACCGCGACGGCGCCGTGGCCTGGCTGAAGGTGGCCGCCGGCAAGGAGGGCCAGGACGCCTTCAACCCGAAGAAGGGCTCCATCCCGGCCCGCAAGGACGCCGACACCGCCCTCTACACCGACTACCTCGCGGACGCGCTCAAGGACTGGGGTTCCGACGAGCTCGCCGGTTCCATCCAGCACGGCGTGGTCGTGAACGACGCCTGGCGCGTCTCGATCAACGAGGCGGTCGGCGTGTTCCACGGCGACAAGGACGTGGCCGCGTTCCAGACGGCGCTGGCCGAGGCCGCAAAGAACTCCGGACAGTGATCTTTCGGTACGGCCCGCGGTGACGTGGGCCGTACCTCGCGGAAGGGGTGCCTGCCGGTGACACCGACGACGCGGGCGACGCCGAAGACGCCGACGACACGGACGACACGGACGACACGCGTGGGGACGATGTCGCGGATGCGCAGGTGGCTTCCCGGCCTGCTGCTGGTCACGCCGTCGATCGTCGCGATCGCGGTCTTCGTGTACGGCATGCTCGGCTGGAACTTCCGGCTGGCCATGACCGACAAGCACGACGAGGTGTCCGAGGGGAACTTCGTGGGCCTGGAGAACTTCGTCACGCTCTGGGACCAGAAGCGCTGGGGGATCTCGGTCGAGCACGCCGTCGTCTTCACGGTGGTCTTCGTGTTCGGGGCGCTGGTGCTCGGCTGGCTGCTGGCGTTCCTGATGGAGAAGGGGATCAGGGGTGAGGGGACCTTCCGGGCGGTCTACCTGTTCCCGATGGCGGTCTCCTTCGTCGCGACCGGGGTGGTCTGGCGCTGGCTGATGAACTCCTCCCAGGGCGAGCGGGCGGTCGGACTGAACCGGTTGTTCGACACCCTGGGCCTGGAGTTCCTGCAGTGGCAGTGGTTCCGGGACCAGGACTGGGGGATGGCGGCCATGGCCATCCCGGCGATCTGGCAGATGTCCGGATATGTCATGGCATTGTTCTTGGCGGGGTTCCGCGGGGTCCCCGAGGACCTCAGGGAGGCGGCCCGGGTCGACGGCTGTGGCGAGTGGCAGGTCTACCGGCACATCGTGCTGCCGCTGCTCCGCCCGGTCACCCTGTCCGCGCTGATCATCCTGGGGCACATCTCGCTCAAGGTCTTCGACCTGATCGTCGCGGTCTCCGGCAAGCAGATCATCACCGACGTGCCCGCGGTGTTCATGTGGGTCGCGGTCTTCGACTCCCACGACCCGGCCAAGGGCGCCACCATCGCGTCCTACATCGTGCTCGCGGTCAGCGTCTTCGTCATCCCGTACCTGGTCTGGACGCTCCGCAGGGAGAGGCGCTCGTGACCCTCCCGCCGGCACCGAGAACGGTCCCCCACCCCGGAGGCACCCGATGACGACCACCGTGACCGGCCCCGGTGTCACCCCCGCGCGGGGCGGCGCGGGCGACCCCGGGGACCGGGCCAGGCGGCGGGCACGGCTGTCGCGCGGCGTCAGGCTGGCGCTGCTGGTCGCCTTCCTGCTCGTCTTCCTGATCCCGATCTACGTGCTGCTGGTCACCAGCTTCAAGCCGCTGACCGAGGCCGACCCGGGCCGGGCATGGGCACTGCCCGAGGTGTGGACGGCCGAGCCGTGGCGGGTGGCCTGGGAGAAGCTCGCCCCCGGCATCTGGAACAGCGTGCTGCTCGCGGTCCCCGGCTCGCTGATCTCGGCGATTCTGGGCTCGATGAACGGCTACGTGCTGTCGAAGTGGCGCTTCCCCGGCTCCGACGTGCTGTTCACCCTGTTCCTGTTCGGCATGTTCATCCCGTACCAGGGCGTCATGATCCCGCTGGTCCAGCTCCTGGTGAAGCTGAACGAGGTCACGCTGGCGGTCACCGGGGTGCCGGGGGTCTTCTACGGCGCGATCCCGGGCCTGCTGCTGGCCCACGTGGTCTACGGCATCCCGATCTGCACGCTGATCTTCCGCAACTACTACGTCACCATCCCGGACGAGCTGATCGAGGCGTCCAGGGTGGACGGGGCGGGGATGCTGCGGACCTACTGGTCGGTGGTGCTGCCGGTCTCCGGCCCGGCCTTCGCGGTCGTGATCATCTGGCAGTTCACCTCGATGTGGAACGACTTCCTGTTCGCCGTCTTCCTCACCGGCCCGCAGAGCTGGCCCACCACGGTCATGCTCAACAACATCGCCGGTGCCCAGACCGTCCCCTACAGCCAGCAGATGGCCGCCGCCCTGCTCGCCTCCATCCCCACAATGATCATCTACATCCTCCTCGGCCGCTTCTTCATGCGCGGCCTCATGGCCGGAGCCCTCAAGGGCTGACCCCGCACCGAAACCCGCCGGCGTGCCGGCCGGGGGTCCGGTCCCGGTGGGAAGCGGACCCTTGGCACCCGTACGTCCCGTCGGCGGTCACCCCCTCGTGGATCGCGTACGCGCCGGGCGCGGCCGCCCCGGACGGGTGATCACGTCGCCTGGCCGGGGTTGACCAGCGCGTCGCCCAGTGCGGTGCGGTGGTACAGGACGCCGCGGCCGGTGCGGCTGCCGGTGACCAGGCCCGCCCGGCGCAGGGCGGCGATGTGGCCGCCCACGGTTCCCAGGCTCAGCCCCAGCAGGGCGACCAGCGCCGTGGTCGTCGCGGGGGCGGCCAGTTCGAGCAGCACCCGGGTCCTGGTGCCGCCGATCAGCCCGGCCAGGCCGTCCGGTGTCTCGGGCGGGATGCCGGTGCCCCGGGCCGGGTAGCTGATCGCGTACGGCCAGTGGGTCTCCAGGTAGGAGCCCACCCCGACGGGGATCACGCTCGGGATGAAGAGCAGGCCGCGCCCGTCGAGCCGGTAGCTCTCGTCCGCGCTCTCGGAGAGCACCTCGATGACACCGTCGGGATGCCACCGGACCCGGGGGCTGAGGTCGTCGAGCGCGGCTGCCCAGCCGTAGGTCGCCAGGCGGCCGGACCGCTGGATCACGTCCCGCTCCATGATCGCGTGGAAGCGTGGCCAGGCCGGGGCGACGATCTCGTCCCAGGTCGCCTGGAGCGCGTCGGCGAACAGCCGTACCACGTCGGGGGAGAACAGCAGGTCCACGACGTGCCGCGGAGGACGCGGCATCCCCTCCAGGTTCCTGGCGATCTCGGTGTGCGCCCGCGCCACCGGGGTGGCGCGCACCACCGCGAGCTCCGCCTCGAAGGGAGTGTTCACCCCGGTCGGCGGCGGTGCGGGGAAGTCGGCGTTGTACTCCCGCTCGCGGAACAACGCCACCATGGGGGCCAGCCCCGGCTGGGTGACCAGCAGTCTCTCGTACGGTTCCCGCACCCGGTCCACCCACGCCCGCCACGGCCCGACCTCCCGCCTGCCGGACAGGATCCAGAGCGCGTGCTTGGTCACGATGAGCGGGGAGATGGCGAACCTGCTGGCCATGATGTCCTGCGGGGTGACCTCGATACGGAAGACCATGGTTGACCTTTCGGATATATCCGAAAGATTAGCCAGCCGGACGAGGGCCTTCCACCATCGTGTCCATGACGGTGGAAGAACGTGACACGCAGGCGGTGGACGAACGCGGCGCGACCTACACGGAGGTCTTCGCGAGCCGGGAGTTCCGCATCCTCTTCGGAGGCTTCACCCTGCTGGTCGCGGGAGACCAGATCAAGATGCTGGCCCTGTCGGCGCTGGTCTACGCGCGGACCGGCTCGCCGGGGCTGTCGGCGGCGACGTACATGCTGGGATTCCTGCCCTACATCGTCGGCGGGACGTTCCTGCTCTCGCTGGCCGACCGGATCCGGCCACGTGCCCTGATGGTCGCCGGTGAGTGGGTCAGGGCCGTGACCTGCCTGCTGCTCGCCTTCACCGGGATGCCCGTCTGGGCGATGCTGGCCCTGGTCCTGGTCACCGGCCTGTTCTCCCCGGTCTTCGGGGCGGCGCGGACGGCCCTGCTGCCGGACCTGCTGCCCGGTGACGCGTTCGTGCTGGGCAGGTCCGTGCTGAACGTGACGGCCGCCGGAGCCCAGATCGGCGGCCTGGCCGCGGGCGGCGCCGTCCTCGCCGTCACCGGTCCGGCCGGGGCACTGGCCGTCACCGCCGCGCTGTCCGTCGTGGCCGCCGTGGTGCTGCGCTACGGCATGCCCGACTTCCCCGCCCGGAACGCCGGTCCCGCCGGAAGGCGTACGCGCGAGGACGGCCCGCCCGCCGGGGAGACCGAGGGCGACCCGCCCGGGGGAGAGCCGGGGGATGACGGACGGGTGGAGGCGTACCCGGAAGGTCGTCGGCACGCGGGGACGCCCACGGAGGGCGACGAGCAGGCGGGCATGCCCGCGAGGGGCGGCGCCGTGCGGGAGACGCTGCGGGTCAACCGGCTCCTGCTGGCGGACGCGCGGGTACGCGGCCTGCTCCTCGCGCAGTGGCTGCCGGTCTCGATCGTGGCAGGTGCCGAGGCGATGCTCATCCCCTACCTGGGGAACGAGGCCGGGTTCGCGCTCGCCGCCGCCTCGGTGGGCATGGCGCTCGGGAGTCTCGCCGTCGGCCGGCTGGTCTCGCCCGCGGGCAGGGAGCGCCTCGCGTTCCCCCTCGCGGTGGTGACGGGCCTTCCCCTCCTGGTGTTCGCCCTCCGGCCGGGGCTGGTGGGAGCCGCCCTGCTCGTGCTGCTCACCACGGCGGCGCTGTCCGCCTTCGAGCTGGGGTTGCAGCGGTGGTTCGTGGAGGCGGTGCCGGAGGCGATCAGGGGGCAGTCCTTCGGCCTGGCGTCGGCGGGGATGATGACCGGCCAGGCCCTGGGGGCCGCCCTGGTCGGCGTGGCCGCCGAGCTGACCTCTCCGCCGACGGCCGTCGTCATCGCGGGAGCGGCCGCCTGCGCCTGCTCGCTCGCCCTGCACCGATCACTCAGGGCCGTCGGGCGACGGCCCGCGTGACACCGCCTCACCCGGAGACGGGACGCGGGCCGGTGATCGCCCGATCCGGCGAGCACGCTCCCACGTCGTGCGCGGCGCTCCCGGAGGGGCACCGCCCGCAGACGCGGCGCTCCCGGAGGGGCGCCGTCCGCAGACCGCGTAACCTTCCTTGACCCGGTCGCCGGGTGGGTCCGGGAGGAAATCTCCCGGGTGCTGTCGATGCGGCCGGGTCCCATTCGTCGTCATGGTGTGCGGCGGCCCGCCGCGAGAAGACCGCAGGATCCGGAGGAACCGGCCATGAAGTACATGCTGCTGATCAACAGTGGTGCGACCGACGCGGAGGGCGGGGCCGCGGAGTGCACCGTCGAGGACTGGACGGCCTACGACAAGGCCGTCCAGGACGCGGGGATCTACGTCTCGGGGGAGTCGCTGGCGGACCTGGTCACCGCCACGACGGTCCGAGTGGGGGCCGACGGCGAGCGGACCGTGACCGACGGGCCGTTCGCCGAGACCCGCGAGGTGCTCGGCGGCTTCTACGTCATCGACGTGCCGGACCTCGACGCCGCGCTCGACTGGGCGGCCCGCTGTCCCGGCGCGGGCGGCAACGGATCGGTCGTGGTACGGCCGGTCGCCGACTTCGGGGCCTGACGGGGTGACGGGGATGACGGAGCGGACGACCGGCACCGGTACGGACGAGGCCGTGGAGTCGGTGTTCCGCGAGGAACACGGCCGGCTGCTCGCCTCCCTCGTCCACCGTTTCGGTGACCTCGACCTGGCCGAGGAGGTCGCCGCCGAGGCGATCGAGGCCGCGCTGGTGCACTGGCCGGAGCGGGGCGTCCCGGACAGGCCCGGCGCCTGGCTGCTGACGACGGCCCGGCGCAAGGCCGTCGACCGGCTGCGGCGTGACCAGGCGTACGCGGCCCGGCTCGCCGTCCTGCAGGTGGAGGCCGACCGGACGCCCCCGGCCCCGCCCGCGGGCGAGGACGCCGACCTCCCGGACGAGCGGCTGCAGCTGTTCTTCACCTGTGCCCACCCCGCGCTGCCGGCCGAGGTCCGCGGCGCGCTGACGCTGCGCTGCCTGGCGGGACTGACCACGCCCCAGGTCGCGCGGGCCTTCCTCGTCCCCCCGGCGACGATGGCGCAGCGGATCGTACGGGCGAAGAAGAAGATCCGCGAGGCCCGGATCCCCTTCAGGGTGCCGGGCGCCGGCGAACTGCCCGCCCGCCTGCCGGGTGTGCTCCAGGTCCTTTACTCGATCTTCACCGAGGGGTACGCGGCCAGCGTCGGTCCCCGGTTGCAGCGGCTCGACCTGGCCGAGGAGGCCCTCCGGCTGGCGCGGATCCTGCGCCGGCTGCTGCCCGCCGAGCGGGAGGTCGCAGGGCTGCTCGGGCTCATGCTGCTGGTCCACGCGCGGCGCGACGCCCGCACCGGGCCGGACGGCGGCCTCGTGCTGCTCGAGGACCAGGACCGCGGCCTCTGGGACCGGACGATGATCGAGGAAGGGCTGGCCCTGGTGCCCTTCGCGCTGACCGGCGGCCCGCCCGGCCCGTACGGCGTGCAGGCCGCGATCGCCGCCCTGCACGACGAGGCGGCGGACCTGTGGACCACGGACTGGCCGCAGATCGTGGCGCTCTACGGGGTGCTGCTCATCCTCGCGCCGTCCCCGGTCGTCGCCCTGAACCACGCCGCCGCGGTGGCGATGCGCGACGGCCCGGAGGCCGGGCTGGCACTGCTGGAGAACCTGGCCGGCGAGGAGCGGTTGCGCGGTCACCACCCCTACCCGATGGCACGGGCGGACCTGCTGCAACGGCTCGGCCGGTTTCCCGAGGCCGCCGCGGCCTACCGGGAGGCGCTCGCCCTGGCCGGTACCGAACCCGAACGCGCCCACCTGCGGCGCAGGCTGAGCGCGGTCGAACCGGCCAGCCCGGACACCGGGACCGGCGCGTGACGGCACGCGTCGCCTCGCCCGCTCTTCGACCCCGTACCCGTAGTACCCGAACGAGGAGAACGACAGACATGGACCGCGACCAGGTTCTCGCATGGGTGAAGGCCGAACGGCTCAGCTTCGCCGACCTTCTCGACGACCTCGACGACCACGAATGGGCGGTTCCCTCCCTCTGTACCGGCTGGACGGTGCGTGACGTGGCCGCGCACCTGACGCTGTCCACCCGCGCCACCCTCCTCGGGACGATCAGGAGCGCGATCCGGGCACGCGGCGACTTCGACCGCATGGAGGACACCAAGGCACGGGAGAGGGCGCTCGCCTTCGAGCCCGCGGAGCTCATCGCGCAGATCCGCGAGACGGCCGGCTCGGCCCGCCGCGCCCCCCTGTCCAGCCCGGTGGACCCGCTCGTCGACGCGCTGGTCCACGGGCAGGACATCGCACGGCCCCTCGGACGCGTACGGGAGATGCCCCTGCGGCCCGCGGTCACGGCGATCGAGCACGTCATGGCCAGCATGTTCTACGGTGCCCGCAAGCGCCTCGCGGGCACGAGGCTGGTGGCCACGGACCTGGAGTGGTCCGCGGGCGAGGGGCCCGACGAGGTACGGGGGAAGGTGTGCGACCTGCTCCTCCTGGCGACCGGCCGCCCGGCCGGGCTCGCCGGGGTCTCGGGACCGGGGGCCGAACGGATCGCGGCGGCACTGTAGGACCGAGCGGATCCAGGCGGCGCGGTGGGACCGAGCGGATCGCGGCGGTGTGGGACCGAATGGATCGCCGCGGCGCTGTGGGGCCGAACCGATCCCGGCGGTCAGATCTCGACGCTCTCGCCGGGCACCAGTCGCCGGACGTCGGCGTCCAGGCGTTCGGCCTCGGCGGCGAGCACGCTCTCCAGCACCTGGACCCCCCACTCGTTGATCAGCCCGTCATGGATCGCGTACGCGCGCCGGGGGGCGATCGCCCGCAGATAGGCGATCATGTCCGGCACGGTCATCCAGGGAGCCTGGCCGGGCAGCAGCAGCGTCGGCACCTCGATCGCGGTCAGCGCGTCACCGGGATGGAGGACCTCGCCGTCGAGGACGAACCCGATGTTGTCGACCGGTGGCACGTCGGGATGGCTGAAGTGGTGCTTGTCCCCCACGACCGACACCTCGAAGCCCGCGATCGGCAGCACGTCCCCCTCCTGGGCCACGTGCACGCGGTCACCGAGCCACTCCAGGTGCCGGGCCACGCCGGGGCAGGTGTACACGACCAGGCCCGGATCGGCGGTGGCGGCCGCGCGCAGGCGATCGGGCTCGAAGTGGTCGAAGTGCTCGTGGGTGATGAGCACGGCCTCCACGCCGGTCAGGGCGTCGGCCTCCGGGGTCATCGCGCCGGGGTCGATGACCAGGGCCCGTCCGTTCTTCTCCAGCCGCACGCAGGCGTGTCCGAACTTGGTGATTCTCATGTGTCTCATACTGGGCGCCACGGGGTGACCCCCCGTCCGGATCCGCCACGGGCGAACGTTCCCCGTGGGCCGGAACGGCGGGTCAGGGCCGGTCAGGGCAGGTCCGGACTCAACGGGACCGGTCAGGGCGGGAGCTCTCCGGATCCGCGGGGGATGAGCCGGGTCGGCAGCTCGATCCGCTCGGGGGCGCCGCGGTCGCCGGACAGGCGGCGGAAGAGCAGCTCGGCGGAGGTCCTGCCGAGCCCGGCCGGATCCTGGGCCACCACGGTCACGCCGGGGACCAGCAGGTCGGCCAGCTCGAAGTCGTCGAAGCCCACCAGGGCCTGGCGGTGCCCGGCGCGCAGCACCGCCACGGTGATCCGGCTGTTGCCGGTGAAGACCGCCGTGGGCGGGTCTCCACCGGAGAGCATCCGGGTCAGGGCGGCACCCGCCTCCTCGGCGGGGCCGGTCGAGACCAGCGACTCCTCGAAGGGCAGGCCGGCCTCCTCAAGTGCGCGGCGGTAGCCCCGCAGTCGTTCGCCCGAGGTGAAGATGGACGCCCTGTCGCCGACGAAGGCGACGCGCCGGTGCCCGTGCCGGATCAGGTGGCTCACCCCGGCGTACGCGCCCCCGGCGTTGTCGCACAGGACGGTGTCGCACGAGACGGCGCCGCCCGAGACGCCCGGGACGTCGTGACCGGGGCCGGAACCGGGGTCGTGACCGGGGGCGGAGCCGGGGCCGGGGGTCGTGCCGTACGCGGTGCCGTACGGGGCGGTGCCCGGTCCTCCCGGCCGGTCGGCGAAGACCGCGGCGATGCCCGCGTCCAGCTCGGGACGGAGGTAGTCGTGGTCGGTCCCGGAGGGCACGATGATCAGGCCGTCCACCCGGCGGGAGCAGAAGGTGAGGATCAGCTCCCGCTCGCGCAGCGGATCCTCCCCGGAGGAGCCGCTCAGCACCAGAGAGCCGTGCCGCAGGGCCACCTCCTCGACCGCGCGGCCGAACACCGAGTAGAACGGGTCCGCCACGTCCTCGATCACCAGGCCGATGCTGGACGTACTGCCCCGGCGCAGGACGCGGGCGCTCTCGTTGGGCCGGTAACCGAGCCGCTCGATGGCGGCGGAGACCCGTTCCGCGGTGGCCGGGGTGACCCCCGGTTCGTCGTTGACGACCCGGGAGACGGTCTTCAGCGCCACCCCGGCCGCCTCCGCGACGTCCTTCATGGTGGGACGTCCCCGCGCACTCTGTGTCACGTCTCGATCATCACCTAGGTTCGCCGTACCGACAACGTTGTCACCGGGTCGCCGGTCAGCGGCGCGAGGAGACGCCGCCACCGGCACCGGTGGCGTGCAGGTCGGCCTCCACCCGCGCGACGGTGGCCAGCAGCGGGGGCAGCAGGTGGCGGCGGGCCGAGTCGGTGGTCGTACGGCTGGCGTGCGAGGAGATGTTGATCGCGGCGGTCACCCGCCCCGACCGCTCCCTGACCGGCGCCGCGATCGAGCGCAGGCCCTCCTCCAGCTCCTGGTCGACCATGGCCCAGCCCTGGGCGCGGACCCGTTCCAGCTCCGCCCGGAGCGCGGCGGTCGAGGTGACCGTCCTGGCGGTGATCCTGCGCAGCTCGACGCGGCCGAGGTAGGCGTCGAGGTCGTCCGGGGACAGCCCGGCCAGCAGCACCCTGCCCATCGAGGTGCAGTACGCCGGGAAGCGGGTGCCGATGCTGATGGTCACCCGCATGATCCTGCTCGTCGCCACCCGGGCCACGTAGACGACGTCCTCGCCGTCGAGCACCGCCACCGACGCCGACTCGTGCACCTCGGCGACGAGCCGTTCCAGATGCGGCTCGGCCACCTCGGGCAGCGAGAGGCTGGACAGGTAGGCGTACCCGAGGTCCAGGACGCGGGGGGAGAGCGCGAACAGCCGCCCGTCGGTCCTGACGTAGCCGAGGTCGACGAGCGTCAGCAGGAAGCGCCGGGCCGCCGCCCTGGTCAGGTCGGTGGCACGGGCGACCTCGCTGAGCGTCAGCTCGGGGCTCGTGGCGCTGAACGCCCTGATCACGGAGAGGCCGCGGGCCAGCGACTGCACGTGGTCGGAGCCGCGGTCAACCGGTTCGATCATTCCCGTCCTCCTCGTCCCGGCCGGACTCCAGTGCCGCCCGCGCGACCGCGAACGCCCTGTTGGCCGCGGGCACGCCCGCGTAGATCGCGGTCTGCAGCAGCACCTCCTTGATCTCCTCCTCGGTCAGGCCGATCCGCAGCGCCGCCCGTACGTGCATGCCCAGCTCGTGCTCGTGCCCGAGCGCGGCGAGCATGGCCAGCGTGATGCAGCTCCGGGTACGCCGGTCCAGGCCGGGACGGGTCCAGATCTCCCCCCACGCGTAGGTGGTGATGAACTCCTGGAAGTCCGCGGTGAACGGTGTGCTCTCCGCGACGGCGCGGTCCACGTGCTCGTCGCCCAGGACGGCCCGGCGCGTCGCGTCCCCGGCCTCCCATCGGTCCCGGCCGGTGCCGGTGCCCGTGCTTGCGTCCGCACTCGTGCCGGTGCCCGTGTCGGCCCGTCTCGCGTTCATGGTCCTGCTCCCGTGCCGTTGTGGTGGGCGGCGAGCGCCCGGTCGACGAAGGTGTCGGCGGACCCCAGGGCGCCCGCGGGGTCGAGGGCCGCGTCGATCTCCTCGGCGCTCAGCGCGATGCCGGGGGCGGCGAGCAGCGCCTCGCGCAGGGACAGGCCCTCGTCCACGGCGCGCGCGCAGGCGGCGTCCACCGCCTGTCGGGCCCCCGGGGTGCCGCCGAGCCCGGCCACGACCCGCTCGGCCATGGGCAGCCCCCGGGTCAGGTCGAGGTTGGCGCGCATCCGGCCCGCGTCCACGGTCAGCCCCTCCAGCACCTCGCGGAGCCAGGCGGCGGCGCTGCCGGTGAGCCGGAGCAGCTCGCCCAGCGTCTCCCACTCGGCCTGCCAGGGACCGGCCGCGCGCTCGTGCTCGGCCACCATGCCACCGAGGATCGAGGCGACCAGCCCCGGGATCCGCTGCACGCAGGCGAGCACCGACATCGAGCCCACCGGGTTGCGCTTGTGCGGCATCGCACTGGAGGTGCCCCGTCCCGGCCCGGTGGGCTCGGCCACCTCCGCCACCTCGGTCTGGGCGAGCAGCTTCACATCGTTCGCGATCTTGGCGAGGGTCCCGGCGGAGACGCCGAGCGCGCAGGCCAGCCGGGCCACCGGGCCCCGGTCGGTGTGCCAGGGAACGACCGTCTCGGCCAGCCCCAGCTCGGCCGCGAGCAGCGGCGGCACCTCGTGGCCCCGGTCGCCCAGCACCGACAGGGTGCCGGCCGCGCCGCCGTACTGGACCGGCAGCGGCACCCGGGTCAGACCGGTCCGGGCGCCGTCCAGCGCGCTCAGCCAGAGCGCCGCCTTCAGCCCGAACGTGATCGGTACGGCGTGCTGCAGCACGGTCCGCCCGATCATGACGGTGCCGCGGTGCCCGGCGGCCAGGCGCGCGCACGCGCCGGCGCAGGCGGACAGATCCTCCAGGATCGGTTCCAGGGCACGGCGGGCGAGGAGCATCGCCGCGGTGTCGTTGACGTCCTGGCTGGTGGCGCCGTAGTGGACGAAACGTCGCAGGCCGGGGTCGACCCGCTCGCGCAGGGCGGCGACCAGCGGGATGACGGGGTTGCCGGTCCGCGCGGCCGCGCGTCCCAGCTCGGCCGGGTCGTAGAGCCCGGGACGGCAGGCGGCGGCCAGCGCCGCGGGCACCTCGGCGGGGACCAGGCCGATCCGCGCCTGCGCGACGGCCAGCGCGGCCTCGACGTCCAGCATGGCGGCCAGCCAGGCGGCGTCCGACACCTGCTCCGCGGCCCCGCCCCTGGCGGTCGTCCCGGAGAACAGCCCGCCCCCCGGGGACGCCGGAGGGAACGGCCCGTCGTTCGCCGGAGGACTCATGTCCACCTCCGCGTGCTCTGCGGCACCGGTGTCTCCGGAGCCGGTCGTGCGCCTGCCGTCCGTGTACCCGATCGTCGCGTACCGGCCGCCTGTGCACCCGATCGCCGCATACCGGCCGACGTCCCGGAGCGGTCCGCGGTCGTCGCGGTGCGACGGGTCACGGCCGTGCGCGGTGTGCCGTGGCCGTTCAGGACCCGTTCCCCTCCAGGACCACGGCCAGTCCCTGGCCGACGCCGATGCAGATGGCCGCCAGACCGTACCCGCCGCCCCTGCGGTGCAGCTCGTGGGCGAGGGTGCCCAGGATGCGCGCGCCCGAGGAGCCCAGCGGGTGGCCGAGCGCGATCGCGCCGCCGTTCACGTTGACGATCTCCGGATCGAGGTCGGGCCACTCGGCCAGGCACGCCAGCGACTGGGAGGCGAACGCCTCGTTGAGCTCCACCACGCTCAGGTCGCCCCAGCCGATACCGGCCCGCTTGAGCGCCGTGCGGGCGGCCTCGACCGGGCCGATGCCGAACAGCTGCGGCTCCACGCCGACCACCGCGCGCGAGACGATCCGCGCCAGCGGGGTCCGTCCCGCCCGCGCCGCCCCGGCCTCGTCGCCCAGCAGCAGCGCGGTGGCGCCGTCGTTCAGCGGGGAGGAGTTGCCCGCGGTGACGGTGCCGCCCGCGCGGAAGACCGGCTTGAGCCGGGCGAGCGACTCCTCGGTCGAGTCGGCCCTGATCGACTCGTCGTGGTCGAGGGCGTCGAGCGGGGCGAGCTCACCGGCGAAGACGCCACGCTCCCGGGCCGCGGCCGCGCGCCGGTGACTGCGCAGCGCGAACCGGTCCTGGGCCTCGCGGCCGATGCCGTAGCGGTCGGCGAGGATCTCGGCACCCTCGCCGAGCGCGACCGTCCACTCCTCGGGCATCCGGGGGTTGACCATGCGCCAGCCCAGCGACGTGTCGTGCAGGGTTTGGGGCCCCCGGTCGAAGGCGCGGGCCGGCTTGGGCATCACCCACGGCGCCCGGCTCATCGACTCCGAGCCCCCGGCGATCACCAGGGACGCGTCGCCCACGGCCACCGCGCGGCAGGCCGCGACGGCCGCCTCCATGCCGGAGCCGCAGAGCCGGTTGAGGGTGGTCCCGGGCACCGTGACCGGCAGCCCGGCGAGCAGCACCGCCATCCGCGCGACGTCGCGGTTGTCCTCGCCCGCGCCGTTGGCCGCGCCGAAGAACACGTCCTCGATCGCGGCGGGGTCCAGGGCGGGGGAGCGGTCCACGAGGGCCCGGACGACGTGCGCGGCCAGGTCGTCCGGCCGGACGCCGGCCAGCGCGCCGCCGTGCCGGCCGATCGGGGTGCGGACCGCGTCGAGGATGTGGACGTCGTTCATGATCGGTCACTCCTGTCCGAGGGATGCCGTCCGGTGAGCGCGCGCAGCGCGTCGAGTTCCGCGGCGGACGGGGCCGCGGTCTCGCGCAGGCCGGGGGCGGCCTCGAGGTCCCAGCCGGTGGCGGCGCGGGCGGCCTCCAGGGTGACGCCGGGGTGCAGGTGGGTGAGGACCAGCTCGCAGGTGCCCGGGTCGGGCTCCAGGATGCCCAGGTCGGTGATGACCGTACGCGGGCCGCTGCCGCGCAGGCCCAGGCGCTCGCGGTCACCCGGCCCCGAGCCGAAGCCCACCGAGGTGACGAAGTCCACCCGTTCGACGAACGCGCGCCGGCTCTGCCGCACGATCACCGTCACCTCGCGGCAGGACGCGGCGATCTCCGGGGCCCCGCCCGCGCCGGGAAGGCGGACCTTGGGGTCGTCGTACGGGCCGATCACGGTCGTGTTGATGTTGGCGAACCGGTCGATCTGGGCGGCGCCCAGGAAGCCGACGTCGATGCGGCCCGGCTGGAGCCAGTAGTTGAAGATCTCCGGCACGCTGACGACGGCGTCCGCGGTCTCGGCCAGCACGCCGTCCCCGATGGACAGCGGCGGCCGGTCCGGCTTGGCGCCGATGGTGCCGGACTCGTAGATCAGGACCAGGCCGGGGGCGTGCGTGCGGCGGGCGAGGTTGGCGGCGGTGCTGGGCAGGCCGATGCCGACGAAGCAGCACGCGCCGTCGCCCAGGCGCCGGGCCGCGGCCACCGTCATCATCTCGTCGGAGGTGTACGCGTCGGCGGTGGAGGATGTCACAGCACGTGCTCCCTCATCCAGGCCGCGAACGTCTCCCGGTCGCGGCTGATCTCGTCCCAGGCGAGGTAGAAGTCGTTGTCGCGGCTGGAGTACCCGGCGCTGTAGGACGGGTGCGAGCCGCCGGGCACCTCGCAGACGCGGGTGATCGCCCAGCCCGGCAGCACGATCGCGCCCGGCCGCGGCTCCAGCTCCTCGACGATCTCCTCGACGGTGACCAGCGAGCGGCGGGCGGCCAGGACGGCCTCCTTCTGCACGCCGGTGATGCCCCACAGCTGCACGTTGCCCTGACGGTCGGCGCGCTGGGCGTGCACCACCGCCACGTCGGGGTTGATCGCGGGGACGGCGGTCAGCTCCTCGCCGGTGAACGGGCAGGTGATGGGCTTGATGTTCGCGGTCCTGCCGGGCAGGTCGGTGCCCCGGTAGCCGCGCAGCACCGCGAAGGGGAGCCCGGAGGCCCCGGCGACGTAGGCGTTGGCGATGCCGGCGTGGCTGTGCTCCTCGATCTCCAGCGGGCCGGGCCAGCGGTTCTGCACGGCGTCGCGGAAGCGGTGCAGCGACCCCACCCCGGGGTTGCCGCCCCAGGAGAAGACGAGCCTGCGGGCACAGCCCATCCCGATGAGCTGGTCGTAGATCAGGTCCGGGGTCATCCTGATCAGCGTCAGGTCGCGGCGTCCCTGCCTGATGATCTCGTGGCCGGCCGCGTAGGGGATGAGGTGGGTGAACCCCTCCATCGCCACGCTGTCGCCGTCGTGCACGAGGTCGGCCACCGCCTCGGCGAGCGGAACCACCGTGGCCATTGATCCCCTCCCGATGTTCGCCATGCGAACGGATGTTCTTCCATCGAACATATCCGGCACGCCTCCGGACGGTCAACCCGGCCGGGGCCGTACGGGCGACGGGGTGCGCAGGCTCGGCCGGTGCGGGATCGCCGGTGGTCGGTGGTCGAGGGCCGGGCGGGTTCTCTCGGGCGGTAGGCGCCTTTCCCGGTGGAGTCTCCGGGGATGAGCCCGAACAAATCGTTGGTGTCACCAATGGTTATGGTATCGTCCGGACATCAAACGTTGGCCACGCCAACGTTTGGACACCGAACGCGTTCCCCTGGAGTCACGACCATGATCAAGCCGTTCCGCATCGACATCCCCCAGGCCGACCTCGACGACCTGGCCGACCGGCTCTCCCGCACCCGCTGGCCCAACGAGGTCGCCGACGCCGGGTGGGACTACGGTTTCCCGCTGGCGCGCCTGCGGGAACTGGCCGAGTACTGGCGCACCGGCTACGACTGGCGCGAGCACGAGGCCAGGCTCAACGAGCTTCCGCACTTCACCACCGAGATCGACGGCCAGAACATCCACTTCGTCCACGTCCGGTCCTCGAACCCGGACGCGCTCGCGCTGGTCCTCACCCACGGATGGCCCGGTTCGTTCCTGGAGTTCCTCGACGTGATCGAACCGCTCTCGCGTGACTTCCACCTGGTGATCCCCTCCATCCCCGGGTACGGCTTCTCCGGGCCGACCCACGAGCGCGGCTGGGACATCGTCCGGGTCGCGCGGGCCTGGGCCGAGCTGATGCGTCGTCTCGGGTACGAGCGTTACGGCGCGCAGGGAGGTGACTTCGGCTCGGGTATCTCGATGGCGCTCGGCGCCGTGGCACCCGAGCGGGTCGCCGGGGTGCACGTCAACTACCTGCCGACCCGGCCGGTCCCGGACGCCGGCATCGAGCTGTCCGAAACGGACGAGGCGCGGCTGGACAAGGTCAGGCAGCTGATGACGAGCCGTCCGCCGTACCAGGCCCTGCAGGCCACCACCCCGCAGACCATCGGCTACGCGCTGACCGACTCGCCGGTGGGCCAGCTGGCCTGGATCGCCGAGCGCTTCGCGCAGTGGACGGACCCTCGGTCGCCGATCGACGACGAGCGGATGCTCACCGACATCTCGCTGTACTGGCTGACCGCAACCGCGGCCTCCTCGGCCCGGCTGCACCGCGAGGCCCCGCGGCGGATCGAGCCGTGCCCGGTACCGGTCGGCGTGGCGGTGTTCGCGCACGACATCACGCAGTCGGTACGGCCGCTGGCCGAGCGGTTGTACGACGTCAGGCACTGGTCGGAGTTCGAGCGCGGCGGCCACTTCGCCGCGATGGAGGTGCCGGAGCTGCTCGCCGAGGACGTCCGGGCCTTCTTCCTCGCCCGCGTCACGTCCGACCTCCCGGACGCCACCCGCTGACAGGCCTGCGAGACCGTCGCCCGGAGAACCGGCCCCGGCCGCATCCGGTCCCCGCGACCGGGCCGCTCCTGAATCGATCCCGGCCACCCTCGATCCCCCACGGCCGGGCCGCGTCGGACCCACCCCTGAACCGATCCCGGCCACACTCGGTTCCCACGGCCGGAGCGCGTCGGGCCCACCCCTGAACCGATCCCGGCCACACCCGGTCCCCGCCGCCGGGCCGCGTCGGACCTACCCTTCGCCCGGTCGGCCGGGAGCGCTGTGGGAGGGTGGGGCGGTGCTGAAAGGGGTGGATGTGTCGCGTTTGTCGCGAATGTCGTGGGCGGTGCTCGTCGCGGGATTCGTGCTGGCCTCGCTCAACCTGAGGCCCGCGCTGGCGGGGGTCTCCCCGGTGCTGGACGAGATCATGGACGACCTCGGGCTGAGCGCCGCCGGGGGAGGGGCGATCACCACGGTCATGGTGGCCTGCCTGGGCCTGCTCGGCCCGCTCGCGCCGCTGCTCGCGCGCCGCTTCGGCCTGGACCGCACGCTCCTGGCCGGGCTGCTGCTCGTGGCCGCCGGGGTGGTCCTGCGCGCCGCCGGAGGCGTCCCCGCCCTGTACGCGGGTGCGGCCGTCGCCGGTACGGCCATCGCCGTCATGAACGTCGTGATGCCCGGCGTGGTCAAGCAGCACTTCCCCGGCCGGGTCGGGCCGTTCACCGCGGTCTACGTCTCCGGCCTGGTGCTGGGCGCCGCCGCCGCGTCCGGGCTGGCGGTCCCGCTGGAGCGTGCCACCGGGTACGGCTGGCGCGAGGTGACCGCCATGGCCGCGATCCCGGCGCTGGCGGCCGCGGCGCTCTGGCTGCCCCAGGCGTTGCGCCGCCCCGCCCGCTCCGAGGCCACGCCCCGGCCGTTCGCCCTGCTGCTGCGCACCCGGGTGACCTGGTACGTCACCGTCTACATGGGCCTGCAGTCGCTGACCTTCTACATCATGCTGGCCTGGCTGCCGACGATCTTCAAGGACGCGGGCCTGCCCGCCGACCAGGCCGGGTACATGCTCAGCCTCACCAACCTGGCCCAGGTGGCGGCCACCCTCACCGTCCCCGTCCTGGCGGGCCGGGCACGCTCGCAGGTGGCCTACGTCACGGCCGCGACCGTGCTGACCGTGGCCGGATACCTCGGCGTGCTCCTCGCCCCGGCCACCCTGCCGTGGCTGTGGATGGTCGTCCTGGGGGTGGGACAGGGCGCCTCGATCGCGCTGGCCCTGCTCATCATCACGCTGCGCGCTCCCGACCCGGTCTCGGTGACCGCGCTGTCGGCCGTGGCCCAGTCCTTCGGGTACGTGCTGGCCGCCCTCGGCCCGCTCCTGGTCGGCGCGCTCCATCAGAGTTCGGGCGGCTGGACGCTGCCGCTGCTGGCCGGGCTGGGCGCGTGCGGCCTGCAACTGGTGGCCGGTTTCCTGGCGGGCCGCCCGATCGTAGCGCCCGTCCCGCTTTCTTCGCGCATCGTTGTTCCTCCGGCCACCTGAGTCTTCTACCGTCCTGGGCATGATCCGTAGGCTTCTGGCCGCGGCGCTGGCGGTCCTCGCGACCGGTACCGTCGCCGTTGTGCTGCAACGACCCGAACCCGTCTCCGCCGACCTCCGCGGACGCGCCCCCCTCGTCATCGGCCACCGCGGCGCCAGCGCGCACCGGCCCGAGCACACGCTGCTCTCGTACGAGGCCGCCATCGCGCTCGGCGCCGACTACATCGAACCCGACCTGGTCTCGACCAAGGACCACGTGCTCGTCGCCAGGCACGAGAACGAGATCGGCGGCACCACGGACGTCGAGAACCACCCCGAGTTCGCCGGTCGCCGTACGACCAAGACCATCGACGGCACCCCCGTCACCGGCTGGTTCACCGAGGACTTCACGCTCGCCGAGCTGAGGACCCTCCGGGCCGAGGAGCGCATCCCCGACCTGCGCCCCGACAACACCGCCTTCAACGGCCTCGCGCAGATCCCCACCTTCGACGAGGTCGTCCAGCTCGCGCGGCGCCACGGCGTGGGCGTCTACCCCGAGACCAAGCACCCGAGCTACTTCGACTCCATCGGCCTCTCCCTGGAGGAGCCGCTGCTGGAGGTGCTCGGACGGCACGGCTGGAACGGGCGGCGCGCCCCGGTCTTCATCCAGTCGTTCGAGACCGCCAACCTGCGCGAGCTGAGCAGGAAGACCAGGGTGCCGCTGATCCAGCTGATCACCGCCACCGGTTCCCCGTACGACTGGATCGCGGCCGGTGACCCGCGCACCTACGACACCATGGTCACCCCCGCCGGACTGCGCGAGGTCGCGGGCTACGCGGCCGGTATCGGCGTCGACACCCGGCGCCTCGTGCCCGTCGGCCCGGACGGCAGGCTCCTGCAGCCCACCACCCTCGTCAGGGACGCCCACCGGGCCGGTCTGAAGGTCCACACCTGGACGGTCAGGAACGAGAACGCCCAGCTCCCGGTGGACTTCCGGCTCGGCAACCCGGCCAGCCCGGCCTACCCGCGCGCCACCGGAGACGTGATGGGCTGGCTGGAGAAGCTCTACGGCCTCGGCCTGGACGGCGTCTTCGCCGACGACCCGGGAGTGGCCAGGGCCGTCCGGGAACGGGTGAGCTGACCCTCCCCTTTCGTTCCCCCTCCCACCCCCGGTCCCGCTGCTCCCACTCCCGGTCCCGCTGCTGCTCGGTCTCGCCGACGGCGCCGGGACCGGGGTGGTGGGCGATGGCCTGGGATCCCCCGCCCTGACACGGGTGGAGGAGATGTCATACACGGGAGTGGAGAGCCGCGTCGGCCGGGCGCGGGCTTGTGCGGGACCGGGGCAGGACGGCCAGCCCGACCAGGAAGAGGATGCAGGTCAGCAGGATGAGCTGCACGTCGTAGCGGAGGTCCTTGGTGGGCGTCAGCATGTTGCCGATGTGGAAGCCGGTGTGCACGCCGACCGCCATCCACACCGCGCCGCTGCGCGCCCGTGCGGCCGTGCAGGCGAAGCCCAGGGCGGTCGCCTGCACGACGTAGAGCAGTTTCTCGGCGACGCTGTCGGCCGGGCTCTGAGAGACGATGTGCAGGACACCGAAGCCCGCCGACACGACGAACAGGACCATGCGCGGCGAGAGGCGGCCCGAGAGCGTGTCGAACAGGTGCCCCCTCCAGAGCAGCTCCTCGGGGAACGCCTGGCCGAGAACGACGAACGCGACCGCGAGCGCGATGTAGGGCGGCGTGGGCGCCACCCCCTGCTCCCACGACGCCCAGGTGGCCACGCCCAGCGCCACCGAGAGCGCGTTCCCGGCGACCATCGGCACGACGCCGACGAGGATGCCGGCCGGCAGGTGCCACGCGGCCGACCAGGACCGTGTCAGCCGCACCCCCGACCAGCTCTGACGGCCCAGGTAATGGCGGATCGCGTACACCAGGGCGATCGAGGCGACCGTGATGCCGAGCATGCCCAGCGGTCTGTAGAGCGGGTTCGCCCGGTCCATCAGCAACGTGACGGGCAACGTGCCGGCCAGGACCTGGACGAACATGGCGGCCATCGTTATCGGTACGGCCCAGACGGGGTGAGTGGCTCTCATGGACGGCAACCCTAGGAACGGAAGCCGCGTGGCACATCGAGCGGCGGATAGAGACGACCATGACCACGGTCATGGTGCCTCTGGGGGGATCACCCGGGGGAGTCCGGCGGCCTAAGGTCGTGACATGCCGCGTTTGGACTGGCTCCGCGACGACGACCGGCCCTTCCTGTTCAGCGTCGTGTTCTGGAGCGTGCTCGTCGCCACCGCCGTCGCCCACGCGCTCTCTCCCAGCGGCCCGCTCGCCCGCGTGCTGACCGGGCTGAACCTCGCGCTGGTCGCGGGCCTGTGGCTGGTGCTGCCGTGGGACCTGTCACGGGGCCGCCACTTCGTGGCCCCGATGTTCCTGGTGGCCACCCTGCTGCTGGGGGCCACCGGCTCCAACGGCACCCACACGCTGCTCCCGCTCATCGCCGTCGCCAACCTCGCCTTCCTGTACGGCATGCGCGCCGCGTCGGTCATCCTGACGTCACTGGGGGTGTGCCTGTTCGCGGCCGTCCCGCTGCTCTTCGGCAAGCCCGTCCTCGACGGGCTGGCCCAGGTCGGGAAGATGGCGATGTTCTCCGTGTTCGTGCTGGGGATGGCCTCCTCCACGCTGGCCGCGCGCCGCAGCCGCGAGGAGACGCGGCGTCTGCTGGGACGGATCAGGGAGCTCGCGGTCGCCGAGGAGCGGGCCAGGATGGCCGCGGAGATGCACGACTCGATCGGGCACCACCTGACCGTGATCAAGATGGACCTGGAGAACGCCGAACGCTTCCGCGAGCGCCGCCCGGAGGCCGCCTGGGACGAGGTGCGCCATGCCAAGGAACTGACCGTCGAGGCGCTGACCGACGCCCGGCGCTGGGTGCGCGCGCTACGCCCGCTCGCCCTGGACGGCCGGGTCGGCAGCGCCGCGCTGGAACGGCTGGCCGCCTCGTTCGACGGCACCGGCATCACGGTCACCTTCGAGGTCGAGGGCACCGAGCACCGGCTGGAGGCCGATGTCGAGCTGGTGCTGTACCGGGTGCTGCAGGAGGGGCTGACCAACGCGCTGCGGCACTCCCGGGCGCTGCACGTGACCGTCAGGCTCGTCTTCGGCGAGGCGCGGATCGTGCTCGTGGTCACCGACGACGGCAAGGGCTCCGGCGAGGGCTCCAGGCGGGGGTTCGGGCTGACGTCGCTGACCGAGCGGGCCCGGGCCCTCGGCGGTACGCTGACCGGCGGGAACGCCCCCGAGGGCGGGTTCGCGTTACGGGCCGAGCTGCCGGTCGCGCCGGCCGGGGTGGGGAGGCGGTCATGAGCTCGATCAGGATCGTCCTGGTCGACGACCAGGTGCTGATGCGCCAGGGGCTGCGCAAGCTGCTGGAGGTCGAGCCCGGGATCGAGGTGGTGGGGGAGGCGGCCGACGGGGTGGAGGCGCTGCGGGTGGTGGCGGAGACCGACCCGGACGTGGCCCTGGTGGACGCGCGGATGCCCGGGATGGACGGGGTGGAGCTGATCGTCCGGCTCTCCGCCGAGCACCCGCGGGTGGCCGCGATCGTGCTCAGCACCTTCGACGAGGACGACTACATCTTCGGCGCGCTGCGCGGCGGTGCCCTCGGCTACCTGCTCAAGGACTGCTCACCCGAGGAACTGGTCTCGGCCGTCCACCGGGTCGGCCGGGGAGAGACGGTGCTCGGCGCACCGGTGGCCGCCAGGCTGGTCGCCGAGCTCCGGCACGCACCCGCGGCGGGCGGGGGGCCGCGGGCGGAGGACCTGCTGGCCGCCCGCTTCCGCGGACAGGAACTGCTCTCCACCCGCGAGGTCGAGGTGGCCAGGATGGTCGCCCAGGGAGCCGCCAACCGGGAGATCGCGGCCCGGCTGTTCATCACCGAGGGCACGGTCAAGAACCACGTCTCCAGCGTGCTGCGCAAGCTGGGCCTGCGCGACCGGATCCAGCTCGCCCTGCACCTCAAGGAGTGACGGTGACCGGATCCGGCTCGTCGTGTGCCCAGGGGGATCATGATCGGAGTCGTCCCGCTCCGCGTCCCGGGGAGTGACCAGATCAGGTTCGTGCTGTGCCCCGGGGAGTGACGGTGACCGGATCCGGCTCGTCGAGGAATCGTGACCGGATCCCTCCCCCCTCCGGGAAGGATCCGCCCGCCGGGGCGGGGCATGGTGGACGTGGCGGGTCGTCCCCGGTGCCGTCAGCGGATCTCGGCGCCGTACACGTGGTCGACCGTCATCATCATGAGCACCCTGCGATCGGCCACCACCACCGACCGGTACTCCTCCCAGTCCGGGTGCTCCCCGGCGGCGAGGCGGTAGTAGTCCACCAGCGCCTCGACCTCGGGGCCGTGGGGGTCGGTTCCCGGGCCGGTGAGCGTCGCGATCCCCTCGGCGGTGGCCCAGGACAGGCCGTCGGGGCCGGTGACCTCCAGCGTGGCACGCGGGTCCCGCCGCAGATTCGCCGTCTTGGCCGTTCCCTCGTTCATCGAGACGTAGACGAGCTCGGTCGCCCGGTCGTAGAAGGGCATGACAGGGGAGAGCTGAGGACGGCCGTCGGACTTGATCGTCGCGAGGACACCGAGCCGGCTCTCCGCGAGCAGCGCGCGCGGGCTGAACGGAGTGGCGGTCATGTCCGGGACCGGGTGGTGACCGGACGCCGCCCGATCCCGGAGGTCCCGGAGGTCCCGGAGGTCCTGGCGGTTCCTGCGGTTCCGGGCCGGTGACCGGCCGCGCCCGCGCCCCCGCGACGGGCGTACGTGACCGGCCACCGGCCGTTCGCGGCGGTTCCGGGCCGGTGGCCGGTCACGCCCGCGCTCCCGCGGCGGGCGTGCGGAACTGCTCGATCATCGCCGCGTAGCCGTCACCGCCCCGCCCGTCGGCCACGGCCCGCTCGGCCAGGGCCTTGACCAGCCGGGGGAACTCGGTGCTGACCCCGAGGGACTCGCTCTCGTGGACGAGGTGCTCCATCGCGGTCAGGTGGGTGCCGATGGTGGCGTCGGGGGCCGGGTACGTGCCGTCGTCGATCTGCTGCGCGTAACCGGCCACCCAGTCGGCCACGGTGGCGATCCCGGTCGTCGCGACCGGGGTGAACGCCGTGGCCTTCACACCCGCGGCGCCGAGCAGGGCGGCACCCTGCAGGAAACCGTTGAGGATGCCCCACATCAGTCCCAGCACGGCCACGTCGTACAGCGACGACAGGGCGTGGTCGTCACCGAGGTACGTCGTGCCCGCGCCGAGGACCCTCAGGGTCGGCTCGTGCGGGTCGAAGGCCGATCGCGGCCCGCTGTAGAGGATGGCGGCATCGGCGCCGATGCCCTGAGGGGCGGCCAGGATCGCGCCGTCGAGATAGGCGCCGCCCTTCCGCTCCACCCGTTCCGCGGTCTCGCGGGCCGTCAGCGACGTGCCGGAGGTCAGGTTCACCAGGACCCGGCCGTCGAGGACGTCACCGAGGGAATCGAGGAGTTCCCGTACGGCGTCGTGGTCCGCGACGCAGACGATCACGAGCGGGGCGGCCGCGGCGGCGTCGGCGGGTGAGCCGGCGAGCTTCGCGCCCTGGGCGACGAGGGGCTCGGCCTTCGCTGCGGTGCGGTTCCACACGGTCGTGGGGTGTCCCGCGCGAAGGAACGCCTCGGCCAGCGCCCGTCCCATCAGCCCCAGGCCGAGGACCGCCACGGGAGCGAGGCCGGTGTCGAGATTCTGCATCATGTGCTCCTTCTTCGGAGAATCGGTGCTCATGGCAGAATCCTCAACGTTCATACCGGTATGAAGGTCAAGGGGGAACGGGCATGCTGATCGGGGAGCTGAGCCGGCGGACCGGCGTCCACACGCACCAGCTGCGCTACTACGAGGCTCAGGGGCTGCTGGAGCCCGACCGCGCCACCAGCGGTTACCGCGAGTACGGTGACGACGCCGTCCTGACCGTGATCCAGATCAGGAAGCTGCTCGAGGCCGGCCTGTCGAGCCGGCAGATCGCGTACCTGCTGCCCTGTGTCACCGGCCCGGCCCCCGACCTGGAGCCCTGTCCCGAGCTCCTGGACACCCTGCGAGCCCGCCTGTACGGGCTGGAGGAGCAGATCGACGCGCTCGGCCGCTCCCGCGACGCCCTGCGCGACTACATCGACGTCACCGAGCGGCGGGTGTCACCGCACTACCCGCCGTGCGACGCCACCGCGCCGGAGCCGGAGCCGGTACCGGCACGATGACCGGGCCCGGTACCGGCACGACGAGCCGCTCGCTTACCGATCACGGCCGGGCACTGAGGGCCCGCGCGACCGCGAGGCTGTCCTCGTAGATGTGGTAGCGGGTGATGAGCCCGTCGGTGACGGTGAGGCGCAGGGCGAACGGGGAGGTGTACGCGACCCCGGTGCTCCGTACCGTCTGCACGATCTCGCCGAGCACGACGGCGTCCGCCCCGTCGACCAGGATGTGCGACACTGACGTGCCGTTCAGCTCGGGCACGTGGTGGGCCTCCAGTGACCGGAAATGGTCCGCCACGTCGGTCCTGCCGGACCGGGGACGGATCCACGGCACCTCGGGGTGTCCCTCGTCGGGCCAGCTCAGCAGCCAGTCGACCGGCTCGGCGAACAACTCCGCCGTACGGTCGTGATCCCCCTCGGTCATCCGGCGCATCAGTTCTTCCACGGTGCTGCGGGTGTCGTCGCTGCTCATGGGCCCAGCCTTTCGGACCGGGTGCGGACCGTCGATTACCGCCAGGGTAAGGCGGCTTCGGGGTTCGGGCGGTGAGGACCCGTCCGGGACCGGGACGGGAAAGGGCCCGGCCGAAATCGAGGGGACGGAGAGCCCGCCGGGACGGGGAGGAGCCCGCCGGAGCCGGGCCGGACGAGGAGGGACCCGCCCGAGCCCCGAGCGCGGGACCGGGACGGGTCGCTCCTCGTCGTGCGGACCTCAGGCGACCCCCGCCATCTGCTCGGCGTCGTCCATGGGGCGCAGCTCGTCGGCGTAACTGACCGAGACGCGGCGCATCACGCCGCTGTCGCTGATCGAGTACTGCCCCAGCCGCCAGAGCGGCGGCGAGTAGGCGTGGATCGAGACGCTGCCGTGCACCGCGCCGGTCAGCCGGTGGATGTGGTCGGGTCCGAAGGAGAACGACTCGCCCTCGGAGACCACGGTCTCCAGGTGCTCGCCGCCGATGCGCGGGTTGCACTCCAGCAGCGTCCCGGCCACCACCCGGACCGCGCCGGAGGAGGTGTCGTGGTCGTGCCAGCCGGTGTCGTCCTCGGGCCGCCAGCACAGCAGCCAGACGTCCACGTGCGAGTCGCGGTAGAGGGAGGCGAAATGGCGTCCCCCCTCCTCGGGGAACTCCACCTGGTCCCGCCACCGGGACGGGTCGGCGGCCAGCTCGTTGACCAGGTCGAGGAGTTCGCGCCGGTCGAGGGCGCGGGCGGGCAGCGACTCGTAGCTCATCGGGTTCCCCCGGCGGCCCGGCGGGACGGACCGGAGCCGGGCGCCCCGGCGTGCGGGCCGGGCCCGTCGGCCCGTGCTCGCCCCTCGCGGGTGAACGTCGCCTGGGGCGCACAGCTCTCGCGGCCCCGGGACTGGTTCGTTTGCTTCATGTGCGCGACTCCTTTCCGTTCAGTAGACGGCCGGGATTGGTGACCGCGATGGCGTGCCAGGCGGCGTCGCCGAGCGTGGGGTCCGGTGCGGTGGCGTAGGGGCGGTCGGAACCGCTGACCACGACGTCGACGCCGAGTTCGCGGACGATCGCGTCGATGGCGCGCGGGCCGTAGGAGGAGGTCTCCAGGAACAGGTCGGTGTCGACCCGTCCGCGGCCCTCGCCACCGCGGTTGGCCAGGCGCTCCGAGTGCAGCGGGGCCAGCCCGGCGAGCAGCGCGAAGCAGACCCGCAGGCGGGGGTGGCGGGCGCGGCCGAAGGTGGTGAAGGCGTACCAGGCGGCGTGCATCTGCTGCACGTACGGCACGACCGCGGGCCACCAGCCGGGCTCCCCGGGCCCGGAAGCGGTCCGGCCCGCGGGGGCGGCGGGGGCGGGGCCGGGGTGCACGAAGAGCGGCAGGTCGCGTTCGGTGAGCACGTCGAGCAGCGGGGCGACCCGGTCCAGGCCCTCGGCGTCGGACACCGCGGTCGCGGGGAGCTGGAGGCCGGCGAACCCTCGTCCGGTGAACCCCTGGACGGCACCCAGCGCGCCGTCCTGACCGGCTCCGGCGGTGTCGAGGGTCTTGGCCAGCCTCGCGGGGTCGATCTCGCCGAGGCAGGTCGCCGCCCAGGCGCCGAACGGTGCGGGCAGGGCGAGGGCGTCCTCGTGGTAGGCGTCGATGACGGGCCAGGACTCCTCGGGCGGCAGCGACTCGACGCCGAGCGGGCTGGACAGGGAGACCAGGGCCAGGTCGAGGTCCGCGTCCAGCGCCAGCCTGCGGGTGAGGTCGTGGGTGGCCGGATCGACCCGGTAGGGGGGCTCGCCGTCCAGGTGGAGGGTCCAGCCGTCGAGGAAGGGAGCGGTCGTGCGGCGCCTGAGCGCGTCCACGAACGCGGGCGTCCACAGGTGCTGGTGAACGTCGACGGACATGGGTCGATCCCCTCCTCTCCGGTGTTTCGAGGTATTACCTACCTAGAATATAGGTAACTCCTCCCGCCGCACCACACATCCATGTGATGCGTTTCAGTGAACCGTTTCAGTGAACCGCTTCACCTGGAGCGCTGTCAATCCCCGCGAAAGCCGTGACCGTGTTCCCGAACGCTTCCGCAGGCCCCTGGCAATAGGCTGGACCGATGCCTCAGCCTCGGAAACGAGCGACCATACGCGAGGTGGCGAAGGCCACCGGTCTGTCACCCGCCGCCGTGTCGTACGCCCTGCGTGGCATGCAGGTCTCGGAGGAGACCATCGAGCGGGTACGCCGGGCCGCGGCCGAGCTCGGGTACGAGGCCGACCCCATCGCCCGCGCGCTGGCCAGCGGCAGGACCGGGATGATCGGCCTGCTCTGCGGCTCGCTGGAGGACCTCTGGCAGCAGGCGCTGGCCGTCGGCATCGGCCGCGCGCTCAAGGACAACGACCGCTACGCCCTGATCCTGGACGCCGCGGGGGACCCGGCCAGGGAGCACACGCTCGCCAGGCAGCTCCGCGACCAGCGGGTGGACGCGCTGATCGTGCAGCCGGTCGACCCGGCGGCGCCGCTCTGGGCCGATCTGTGCGACGGGCTGCCGGTGGTGTCGATCGGCGACGCGCTGGCCGGGGGACGGTCGGCGGGCGAGGTCGTCTTCGACAACCGGGCCGGGGTCACCCTCGCGCTGGAGCACCTGCGCGGCCGGGGCCACCGGCGCATGGCCGTCCTCACCTCCACCCGGGCCAGCACCCCCGACCGGCCCGCCGACGTGCACGTCATGGCCGAGGCGGAACGGCTGGGCCTGGAGATCGGGACGGTCACCGCCCCGCAGTCGCTGGCGGCGGCCACCCGGGTCGCCGGTGAGATGCTCGACGCCGGGCACCGGGCGTTCTTCTGCTTCGCGGACTCGATCGCCTACGGCGTCTACGCGGCCGCGGCCGAGCGGAAGCTGGGCATCCCGTCGGACGTGTCCGTGATGGGCTACGACGACCACCCCATGTCGGGCCTGCTCACCCCCGGCCTGACCACGGTCGACTGGGACATCGACGGCATCGTCCGCGCCGCCGTCCGGATCGTGGTGGCCGCCGCCGACGGCAACACCCGCCGCCGGCGCATCGTGCAGTCGCCCCAGCTCCGCGAACGCGGCTCGGTGGGCTGACGCGCCGGACCTGCGGGCATCGGGCCCGGCCGACGGCCGGAAGGGGAAGGTCAGGGGGCCAGGGAGGGCAGCAGCGCGCGGGCCGCGTCGAGGTCGCCGTCGAGCGGGCGGTCGCCCGTCGCCGGATCGAGCGGCACGTCACAGGGGATCCCGCGCAGCCGCAGTGCCCGTACCGAGGCGACCAGCTCGCACGCCAGGACGATCTCCAGCGGTTCGGCGGCGGCGAGCGAGGAGCGGGCCGCCTGCGGGGTGAAGCTCGCGTGGTCCTCGGTCCCCAGCGAGAGCACGGCACCCCCCAGGGTGACCGGGGCGGCCAGGTGGCGCAGCTCGCCCAGGGCCGAGTGCGCGACGTACTCCAGGATCATCACCCCGGACAGCCCGGGACGTTCGGCGAGGAAGGGCAGGAGCCCGGTGTGCGCGGGGTCGTTCAGGGTGGCGAGCCTGGCCGCGCTGAGCGTCGCGGTCTGCACGAGCGCGGCCCGCAGGGCGTCCAGGGCCAGTGCCACCCGCGCCGAGTGGAAGTTGCCGTTGTGCCAGGCCCGCCCCCCGGCGATCAGCGGGTTCTCCGGGGACGCGTTCATCTCCTCGGTGACGGTCCGCTCCGCCCGCCCCAGCGCGTCCAGCGCCGCCCCGTGCACCTGCGGGAAGGCGCGGTATCCGTACGGGTCCTGGACGCGGCGCGGGGTGGTGAGCCCGACCAGGGCCCGCAGGTCGGCGGCGACCGAGGTCTGCTCGGGGCCGCGCTGCACCTGGGGCGAGAGCGGTTCCAGCGAGCCCTCGACGGCCCGGAAGGAACGGGCCGCGACCGCGGTGGCCGCGGCCAGCAGGAGCCGCAGCCGGTGACAGGCCAGCGCCGCGTCCGCCAGTGTCGCCGCGCCCGAGCTGATGAAGGGCAGCGCGTCGGAGGAGGCGAGCGCGAAACGTGGCACCGCCTCCCCGCTGCGTCCCGGGGCCGGGCCGCCGCCGGGCCCCGTGCCCGCCGAGGGAAGGCCCGCCGACGGTGGCGTCCAGGCGATCTCCCCCAGCAGGCAGAGCGCGGTGGTGGCCAGGGCGGTCAGGTCGCCGGTGCCGATGGCGCCGTACCCGCGGATCGGTGGCGTCAGGCCCTGGTTGACGGCGGTGGCCAGGACGGGCAGCAGGGCGGGGTCGACCCCCGAGCCACCGGCGAGGAGCTGGTTGAGCCGGACGACGAGGGTGGCGCGGGCGCGGGTCTCGCCGATCGGCGGCCCGGCGCCGCCCGCGTGGCTGCGGAGCAGGTCCAGCCCGGAGCCGTCGGTCTCCACGTCCTTGTTGGCGCCCACGCCGGTGGTCCGGCCGTACACCGGCCCGTCGAGCAGGGTGGCCGTCCGCCAGGCCGCCTCCGCGGCGGCGGTGGAGCCCAGCTCGATCCCGGAGCCGTTCGCCGCCCGGTCGACCTGCTCGCAGGTCAGGTGGGCGCCGTCAAGGACGAAGGTCATCTTCTGGGTCCTCCGGGTCGTCTCGGTGTCCCCTCAGTGTCCCCGGTCCCCTCGGTGTCCCCGGTGCCCTCGGTGTCCTCGATGTCCTCGACCGCCTCGACCGCCTCGGCCGTCTCAGTCGCCGAGGATCAGGTCGAGCACCCAGCTGATCAGGCCGATGAGGATCGCGCCCCAGAACGCCGGCCAGAACCCCGACACGTGGAAGGGCAGGCGGAACTGCTCGGCGATCCAGCTGGTCAGCAGCAGCAGCCCCGCGTTGACCACCAGGGCGAACAGGCCGAGCGTGAGGACGTAGAAGGCACAGCCGAGCAGTTTGATGACCGGCTTGAGGACCGCGTTGACGACCCCGAAGACGAAGGCGACGGCGAGGAGCGTGCCGATCTCCCTCAGCGGGGTTCTCGCGGAGACCGCGATGCCGTCCACGAGCTGGGTCGTCGCCCACAGTGCGGCCGCCACGGCCAGGATCTTGATGAAAATTTTCACGTTTCGGCATCCTCGCATGGATGATCGAGCGGACGATGAATCCGTACTCCAAAGGTGGACATATACAAATACTGATGATTTTTCCGGCCCGCCGCGTACCCGCCGGTCCGCAGATCGGAAGCCGGTTCCGTGGAGAGTGTCGCATCCGTGACCGTACGTGGTTGCGAAAGCGGCGAGTCCCGGCCGGAACCGCCCGACCCCCGACGGGGAGAACCGCCCGGAGATGGGAAGGCCCAGGTGAGAAGCCCGGATCACGGGGTGTGGCAGCAAAGGGGCGGACATGTCCGAGAACAGATCGTCCACCGGCCGTACGGTCTCCCGGGAGGTACGGCTCGTGTCGCGCCCCTCCGGCCCGCCGGTCCCGGAGAACTTCGAGCTCGCCGAGACCGACCTGCCCGCCCCCGCGGACGGTGAGATCCTCGTCCGCAACCTCTTCATGAGCGTCGACCCCTACATGCGGGGACGCATGAACGAGGGCGAGTCCTACGTCCCGCCCTTCCGGATCGGCGAACCGCTCGACGGGGGCGCCCTCGGCGAGGTCGTCGTCTCCCGCGCACCCGGCCTGTCGCCCGGGGACGTGGTCTACCACGGGTACGGCTGGCGCGAGTACGCCGTGCTCGACGCCGCGCGGGCCCGCCCGGTCGGGGAGACGCCCGGCGTCCCGCTCTCGGTCCATCTCGGCGCCCTCGGCGCGACCGGCCTGACCGCGTATGTGGGACTGCTCGACATCGCGGGCCTGAAGGAGGGGGACGTGGTGTTCGTGTCCGGCGCGGCCGGGGCGGTGGGCAGCCTGGCCGGGCAGATCGCCCGCCTGAAGGGGGCCTCGCGGGTGGTGGGCAGCGCCGGATCACCGGAGAAGATCACCCACCTGCTCGACGACCTCGGCTTCGACGCGGCCTTCGACTACCACGACGGCGCGATAGGCGAGCGGCTCGCCAGGGCCGCCCCCGACGGGATCGACCTCTACTTCGACAACGTCGGCGGTGACCACCTGCGGGCGGCCATCGGCGCGCTGAGGACGTACGGCAGGGTCGCGATGTGCGGGGCGATCTCCGCCTACAACGCCACCGGCCCAGTGCCGGGCCCGGACAACCTGGGCCTGGCCGTGGGAAAGCGGCTCACCCTGCGCGGGTTCATCGTCTCCGACCACCTGGACCGGATGCCCGACATGGTCGCCGAGGTGGGCGCCTGGATCCGCGAGGGCAGGCTGGTCTTCACCGAGACCGTGGTGAACGGCCTGGAGAACGCCCCCATGGCCTTCATCGACATGCTGGGTGGCGCCAACACCGGAAAAATGGTGGTCCGGCTGGGCAACCGAGGTACGTACCGAGATCGCGCATGACGTCCGCATTCTGGGGGCAGAAGGGGCGTGAGGGGGTGGGTCTGTTGGAGACGGACGAGCTTGAGGCGCTGTCGGCCCAGGAACTGCATGACCGCGCGGTCCACTACGCCGTGCACCACGGAGATCTCGGCTTCCTGTGGGAGCTGCTCACGCTGATCCCGGCGGCGGAGGCGTCCTCGGGGAACGAGGATCAGACGACCAACGACCTCAGCCGGGTCTCGGCCCTGCTCAGCGACGCCATGGCCTCGGGCCACGGGGAGCTGGGCGAGGCGCTGCGGCCGTTCTACATCGATTACCTGTCCAAACATCCGGAGGCGTGAGCCTTTCCCGCGGGTCATCCCGATGTCCGGCCCTCTGTAGGGTGATCGGCGGATCCGGGGCAGTCCGAGCATCCGGGACAGGCCGAGGGAGGACGCCATGGCGCGGGTGAGTGTGGAGCGGACCGAGGACGGTTTCGTGGCGCGCAACGACCGCGGGGCCGAGGTCGCCATGGGCGGCGGTGACGAGCAGGGGACGTTCACGCCCGTCGAGCTGCTGCTCGCGGCGCTCGGCGGCTGCAACATCGTCACCGTGGAGCCGCTGACCGCCCAGCGCGGCCACCGCATGGTCCGCCTGGCGATGACCGTGCACGCCGAGAAGGTCGAGGCCACCCGGCTGGGGCCGATCACCATCACCTACGACGTGGAACTGCCCGAGGGCGACGAGAAGGCCGGGGAGGTCCTCGACGCGGTGGCCCGCCGTGTCGAGGAGAAGTACTGCACGGTGAGCCGGGCCCTGAGGGAGACCACCCAGGTCCGCCTCGAACTCCCCTGAGGGGGCGCCAGGGCCCGATCCGGGTTCTCCGGGCCGGTTCCCGGCCGGGGGCTCTGGGTCCAAGGCTCTGGGACGGGACGAGCTCTCGATCACGGCCCTGGGCCGGGGTGGGTGGCCGGCCGGGGCCGTCGACCGGGACGAGACAGGCGATAGCGGCCGAACCAATGAAATCGAAACCCGAACCAATGGGATCGGTGCTCCGGAGCCCGATTTTCGCGTGTCAGGCGGAGATGGCGGCCCTTCGGTGATACCGGGTCAAGGTTGGGTGTAGGCGCAAAATCAACCTTTGGATGACGCGCACGTTACATTTGGCCAGGTAGTGTGGTTGCAGGTCGAGGGGGTTGGGAAGCCTCCGGAACCGCAAGAGCCTTTCACCGGATAAAGGGCGCGAGGGGGATCGCGTTCCTAGCGGAGCCGCCGGAGTCTTGGGGGAGACGAAGGCATAGCCCGCAAAGAGATCGGGGCCGGACAGTTGGGGGACTGTCCGGCCCCGAGTCTTGTCCGGGGCCGGATCTCCGCCCCGGGGCTCGTCCGCCTCCGGCTCCCGAATCCGCCCGGCCCCCGGCTCGTTCGATCGTGAGCCCGTCCGACGTGAGCCCGTCCGATCCCGGACCCGCTCGATCCGGGCCGCAAGGGCCGGAACGACGATCGGAGCACCGGCCGGGCGGCCTCGCGAGGGAGATCGATCCGAGATCAACCGGGGTGCGAGCGCGTCGAGGCTGCTGCTAGAGTTACCCCCGTTGCGGGCGCCGCTAGCTCAGTTGGTTAGAGCAGCTGACTCTTAATCAGCGGGTCCGGGGTTCGAGTCCCTGGCGGCGCACCACGATCAGAAAGCCCAGGCCGGCACGTCCGGCCTGGGCTTTCCTCGTTCCCAGGCCCTCCCCGGCGAGGGCGGGCCCGTGACCGGGCGGACTCCGTTTACCGCTCGTCGGCCGGGGCTTCCTACGATGCCGGTATGGAAGTGCTGAGCGAGCGGGAGTGGCGGCGCCGGGATCTGGCGCACCGGGACCGGGTCGGGCCCTGGATCGAGCCGCATCTGCGCCGTGGCCGGGAGCGGGTCACCCATCCGGTCGAGGACTTCCTGTTCACCTACTACAGCTTCCGGCCCGGACGCCTGCTGCAGTGGCATCCCGGGGCCGACGTGGTCCTGGCCGGGGCACGCTCCTTCGGGACCCACTACCGCGACTGCGCCGAGGGCGCCGTACTGGATCTCGACGAGGTCCTGCCCCGGCGCACGACCGTGATCGGCTGGATCCGGGACCTGCTGGCCGCCACCGCGAGCCGGCCGCCGCACCTGGGCTGCTTCGGGATGCACGAGTGGGCGATGGTCTACCGGACGCAGGAGGAGGAGATCCGGCACTCCTCCTTCCCGCTCAGGCTCTCTCCCGAGCGGATCGAGGAGATCGTCGACCGGCGCGGGGTGCGGTGCGGCCACTTCGACGCGTTCCGTTTCTTCACCGCTCCGGCCCGCCCGCTCAACACGATCCAGCCGACCCGCGAGCTCCAGCGGGAGCTGGAGCAGCCGGGCTGCCTGCACGCCAACATGGACCTGTACAAGTGGGCCTACAAGCTGTCGCCCCTGGTCGGCAGCGAGCTGGTCGCGGACTGCTTCGCGCTGGCCCGCGACATCCGGACCGTGGACATGCGGGCCAGCCCGTACGACCTGAGCGCCCTGGGGTACCGGCCGATCCAGGTGGAGACCACCGACGGGCGCGCGGAGTACGTGACCGCCCAGCGCGGCTTCACCGAGCGGGCCGCCCCGCTGCGCGAGCGGCTGCTGCGGGAGTGCGACCGGCTGCTCGCCCTGACCTGACCGCCCCCGGCCGAGCGCGCCGCGGCCCTCAAGAAGATCATGAAACACCTGATCGGATGACCGTGCCCACCGGCCCTCGCCGGTGGGCCGATCGCGTCACGGGCCGGGCGTCGCACACGCGGCGTCCGGCCCCGGCGCGCAGGGAATCTTCCCGAACGGCTGGCGTCCGGAAGGGGACTGTTAGTAAGGTTTCTTGTTAATAACGTGCTATCCGTCGGCCGTTGGACATGCTCCGCCTCCCATTTCCCCTTTCTGGAGGAGTCGACGTGCGTTTGCGCAACAAGATCATCACTGCCGGTACCGCCGTGGTCAGCGCGGGATCACTGCTCGTCCTGCTGCCGTCCGCCCCGGCCGTCGCCCACGGATCCATGTCGAACCCGCCCAGCCGGGCCTACGTCTGCAAGACCGAGGGCCCCGAGACCGCCAAGTCCGCGGCGTGCAAGGCGGCCGTCGCGGCGGGAGGCACCCAGGCGTTCTACGACTGGCACGAGGTGTCCCGCCTCGAGGCCGGCGGCAACCACCGCCAGATCATCCCCGACGGCCAGCTCTGCGGCGCGGGACGTGACAAGTACCGCGGGCTCAACCTGGCCAGGACCGACTGGCCCGCCACCAGGGTCTCCACGGGCCCGCTGACCGTCACCTACCACGCGACCGCGCCGCACGCGAACAGCAACTTCGAGTTCTACATCACCCGGCAGGGCTACGACCCGTCCCAGCCGCTGCGCTGGTCGGACCTGGAGCACATCAGGACCTTCAACAACCAGAACCCCACCCAGTTCACCAACTGGACGATCAACCTTCCGCAGCGGAGCGGCCGCCACATCCTCTTCTCGATCTGGCAGCGCATCGTGGGCAGCACCGAGGCCTTCTACACCTGCTCCGACGTGGAGTTCGGCGGCGGTGGCCCCGGCCCCTCGCCGACCCCCACCCCGACCGTGACCCCCACGGTGAAGCCGACCCCGACGCCCACCCCGACCCCGACGCCGACGAGCCAGCCGGGTGGCAGCTGGAGGGCGGGCACCGCCTACGCCACGGGCACCCAGGTGACCTACGGCGGCGCGACCTACCGGTGCCTGCAGGCGCACACCGCGCTGGACGGCTGGGAGCCGCCGAACGTCCCGGCCCTGTGGCAGCGTCTCTGATCAGGTCCGTGCCCCGGTGAGACCCGGCCGGGACGGCCCGCGACCCGCGGCCCGTCCCGGCCGGGACCGTCGCCCTGCGAAGGAGTTCCGATGAGGAGTGCGGTACCGGCGGTCGTGATCGGCGTCCTGCTGCTGTCCGGCTGCGGCGCCCACGACGTCCAGCAGCTCCGCGGCGCCTCGGGTCACGGAGCGCACGGCGCCTCCACCCCGGCCACCACGGGCGCCCCGGCGTCCGGCACGCCCGGTGCCTCGGCGTCCGGTACGCCGGGCGCGTCCGGGCACGGGACGCACGGGGAGCACGGCGGCCATGACGGGACCGGCGGGGGAGGGCCCAGCCCCTCTCCGGCGCCACCGGTGGGGACCGCCGCGGGGGTCGCCTTCAACGCCCCGGACGTGATGTTCCTGCAGATGATGGTCCCGCACAACACCCAGGTGGCCGGGCTGGTGCGGCTGGTCCGCGGGCGGGAGGTCCGTCCCGAGGTGCGGGAGCTGGCCGAGGCGATCGGGGTGACCCAGGAGCGCGAGGCCGCCTCGATGGCCGCCCTGCTGGCCGCCTGGGGACAGCCCGCGACCGCGGAGGACGACGAGCACGCCGCCCACGGAGGGATGCCCGGGGTGAGCGAGGAGGAGATCGAGGCCCTCACCTCCGCCCCACCGGCCGAGTTCGAGAGGAGGTTCCTGGACATGATGATCGCCCAGCAGGACGACGCCTCCCAGATGGCCAAGGTGGAGGTGGCGACCGGGCTGCACTCCCAGGTCACCGAGATGGCCAGGCGGGTCGACGTCTCACGTACCGCGCAGGTCGCACAGATGCTGGCCCTGCGCGGCCGGTAGGGCTCCGCGGCCCGTACGGCGGAACGATTCCCGCGGGACGCCGGGCCGTCTGACGGCCGCGGGAAGGGCGGGGACAGGCACATGCCTCCGCGGGTGACGTTTGAGATCCGTGGGGGGGATAGATGGTCAGATGTTGGCTCGAAGGAGGAGATCCCATGACCATCGCAGGCGGCATCATTCTCATCATGCTCGGCGCCATCCTCACGTGGGCGGTCGAGTTCGACATCGCCGGATTCGACATCAACGTCGTCGGTGTCATTCTCATGATCGGTGGCCTCGCCTGGCTGCTGTTCGCCGTCTACCGGCTCAGCCTCGCCCGCCGGGCGGTGGCGGACTCCGCGGCGACCGCGGTCATCGACGACGACCCGGTCGTCCAGCGCCGCGTCTACGAGGAGCGCCGTTACAACGACCCGCCGGTGGTGTGATCCGTCTCCCCCTTCCCGGGGGAGCCACGGCAGGGCGGAGATCCGCCGGTCCTTGATCGGGGCGGATCCGTTACGAACCTCTCCGGGCGGGTAACCGTCCTTTCTCGGTAAAAGCGAACGGAGGACAGGACGTTGAGCAGGGTCGTATCCCGCGGTGCGAGTGCCGCGAGCGGAATGCTCGGTGGTGCCATCGCCGGCGCCATCTTCAAGCAGGTCTGGAAGTTCGCCTCGGGTAAGGACGACGCGCCTCAGGCGACGAACGAGGAGTACGGCTGGCGCGAGGTCCTGGTCGCCGCCGCCATCCAGGGGGCGATCTTCGGCGTGGTCAAGGCCGCGATCGACCGATCCGCCGCGCGGAGCATTCACAGGGCCACCGGCAAGTGATCCCATGAGAGCCACCACAGGCGGCTGAGACCGGTCGAGCCGGTGACACCGGTCCGGCGCCAGGAGCCCCGGCCCTCTTGCGAGGGCCGGGGCTCTCGCGCGTCCGGACGGCCTTCCCCGCGTCCCGCACGAACCGGAGGACCGGCCTCGTACGAACCTGAGGATCCGGAACGGCCTGGTAGGGCCGGAGGATCCGGAACGGCCTCGTAGGCCGGAGGAGCCGGGAACGGTGGAGGGCGACGGGGACCGACGGGGACCGGAGGCCGGGTCAGGCGACCCCGGTGTACGGCCGCCTGCGACCGGTCCGCCGCGCGGGGAGATCATGGCCTCGCCGGGTGCCGCCGGTCCTCCGGTCGGGGGTCCGGCGGGAGAGCACCTCCGCGTAGACGGCGCAGGTACGGGCGGCGACGCCCTCCCAGTCGTAGTGCGCCCGCGCGTGGTCGGCCGCGGCCGCACCGTACGCGGACAGCAGGTCCGGTGCGGCGAGCAGCCGGCGCAGCGCGCCGCCCAGGGCGTGCGGCTCGCGCGGCGGGACCAGCAGGCCGGTGACGCCGGGCAGCACGGTGTCCAGGTGCCCTCCCACGGCCGAGGCGACCACCGGCACGCCGCAGGCCATGGCCTCCAGCGGCACGATCCCGAACGGCTCGTACCAGGGCACGGTCACCACGACGTCCGCCGAGCGCATCAGGGCCGGGACGCTCTCCCTGTCCACCCTGCCGAGGAACCTGACGCGGTCGCCCACCCCGCAGCCGGACGCGACCCGCGCGAGCCGTCCGGTCTCCGGGTCGTCCGGATGACCGCCGGCGACCACCAGGGTGGCCTCCGGGACGGCGACGAGGGCCCGGATCGCGGTCTCCACGCCCTTGCGGGGCACCGGCCGGCCGATGGAGAGCAGGATCGGCCCGGGGCCCAGGTCCATCCGGGGACCCTCGGGGGTGAAGGCGCGCACGTCGACACCGCACGGCACCACCCTCGTCCGATGGCCGGGCACGCCCATCCGGCGCAGCTCCTCCACCTCGTCGGAGCAGGTCGCGATGGTCACGTCCGCGTGGCAGGCGACCGTGGTCTCGATGCCGACGCGCTCGGGCGGGCTGGTGTCGGCCGTGCCCTGGTGGCGCCGCTTGACCGTGCCGAGGGCGTGGAAGGTGTGCGCGACCGGGATCCCGGCGTCCCGCGCGGCGGCCAGGGCGGCCAGGCCGCTCATCCAGAAGTGGCTGTGCACCATGTCGGGCGGCGCCGACGCGCGCGACTTCCAGCGCCGGGCGAGCCAGCGGCCGAAGTCCGGGATCCAGGGGAGCAGGTCGTCCTTGGCCAGGACCACGGCGGGCCCGGCCGGGACGTGGACCACGGTCACCCCGGGGGCCAGGGCGACCTCCTCCTGCTGGAGGGGCGACTCCCGGCGGGTGTAGACGGTCACTTCGTGCCCGTGTCCGGCGAGCGCCCGCGAGAGGGCGTCGACGTGGACGTTCTGGCCCCCGGCGTCGGCGCCGCCGACGGTCGCGAGGGGGCTGGCGTGTTCGGACACGATGGCGATCCGCATGGGCACGTCTCCTCCTGAGGTACGAGGTAGCCGTGCCTGCGTCCTAGGCACACGTGTCTCACCTGCCCCTGCGGAGGGCTTTAAACGTGTTTGACCTCGGCATACGTGGGAAGGCGAACTGCTTCGGACGGAGAGGAGTTCGACGATGGAGGCTCCGCAGTACATCGCGGCACGCGTGCAGAGCGCGCTCGCCGAGGACGAGAGGACCACGGAACTCGGCATCCGGGCGGACGTCCGGGGGGACCAGCTCTACCTGCGCGGTCAGGTCACCGCTGCCGAACGCCGTGACCTGATCGCCGAGGTGGCCGGTGAGGCGGCCCCCGGCCTGGTCGTCCACAACGAGATCGATGTCGTGGACGTACGGGAACCGGGGAAGGAGGAGAAGCTGTGAGAGAGCTGCGCATCGCCGCGGTCGGGGACGTGCACCTGGACGAGAGCCTGCGGGGGCAGTACCGCAAGCGGCTCGAGGGTATCGAGGAGCGCGCCGACGTCCTGCTGCTCGCCGGTGACCTGACCCGGCACGGCACGCTGGAGGAGGGGCGGGTGGTGGCCGACGAGTTCCGCGACCTGCCGATCCCGGTGGTCGCCGTGCTGGGCAACCACGACCACCATTCCGACCTGCCCGCCGAGATCGCCGCCCTGCTGCGGGACGCCGGCATCCACGTCCTGCACGACGACGCCACGGTGCTCGACATCGACGGGGTGCGGCTCGGCGTGGTCGGCGGCAAGGGGTTCGGCGGAGGGTACGCCGGCAAGTGCGCCAGTGACTTCGGCGAGCCCGAGATCAAGGCGTTCGTGGGTCACACCAAGCGGATCGCGGAGCGCTGGCGGGTGGCCCTGAAGGAGCTGGAGGCCGACCGCACGGTCGTGCTCTCCCACTACTCGCCGGTCAAGGACACGCTGGCGGGCGAGCCGCTGGAGATCTACCCCTTCCTCGGCAGCTACCTGCTGGCCGAGGCGGTCGACGCCGAGGGCGCCGACCTGATCGTTCACGGTCACGCGCACGCCGGTACGGAGAAGGGCGTGACGCCGGGCGGTATCCGGGTGCGCAACGTCGCCCTGCCGGTGCTGGGCCAGGCGTACGCCGTCTACTGCCTGTAGGGACGACCCGCCCGCCGGGGTGCGCGGTTCCACGCCCCGGCGGGCGTCCCCGGCGGACGTCTCCGGCGACGCGGGACGGCCCCGGCGGGCCCGAGCTCGTCGAGGGCCGCGAACGGGCTCTCGCGACGCGACACACGCGCATAAATAGCGCAATACCCGTACAAAGCGTACATACGTGATGGGTGATCACGCCGGAAACGGCGGCGCGGGAAGACGCGGACCGGCGGGTGAGGGATCCGGACAAGAAGAAGCGGGCCGGGGGATACCCGGCCCGCGAAGCTTCTATGGGAATACGGGGCGACTTCGGTTCTGCTCTTTCACGGGCCGCGAGGCCCGGTCTTCACTCGTGTGCCGACGTCAGGTCAGCACGGGACGGGGTACGGACTCCATGCCCGCACCGGGTGTTCGGTGTCCGGCGAGCGCGAGGCCCGCGTCAGACGTTGAAGATGCTCACACCTCCGGGGCCCACGAGGAAACCGAGGACGATCAGGACGATCCCCCACAGGAGGTCGCGACGGGCCAGGATGACGTAGATCCCGGAGATGACGAGAACGACTGCGATGATCCAAAGCAAGGTAGCCATAACCGGCCTCTGCCCTCACAATTCACGACTTAACATCTTCATCATCCTCGGTTCGGTACAGATCAATAATCGGTTGGATGAACCACAACCAAAGGCTGGTCAGCGCCACGACGGCGCCGAACAACGCGGCGGGCCAGGCGTTGATGACCGTCTCCGCGACCAGCGCGACCGCGCTGGTCATCGCGACCGCCAGGAAAGCGGCGCCCGCGATGCCGAGCGCGTTGGAGCGGTGCAGCATCCTCTCCTTCAACCCGGTGCGGAACAGCAGGCGGTGCTGGGCGGCCGGGGTGATGAAGAGGATGGAGGCGATGGCGGCGCTCAGCAGGGCGATGAAGAACAGCCAGCGTCCCAGGACGTCCACCTTCTGGAACCCGGGGGCGAAGGGGACGGTGAGCAGGAACGCGAACAGCACCTGCACGCCGGTGACCGCGACGCGCAGTCCCTGCAACAGTTCCCCGAGCTCCCGGTCGACCCGTTCCTTACGACTCTCTCCCGGATGCGGGTCATCTTTTTGTACGTGTTCGGGCTGAATCATGAACAGCGTTTACCCAGCGTCGGGTTTGCCATGCCTAGCTGCGGCGTTATGGGGTACGCGAGTGCCCATGGGACACAGTCACGAGGTCACCGACGCGATCCTGGAGACGCTGAAGCGGGCCAGCAGCGGTCTGAAGGACGCCGACGTCAGGTTCGCGCTCGCGGGAGGCTGTGCCGCGTACGCGCGCGGAGCCGCCCCTTCAATGCACGACGTTGATTTTGTCCTCCCCCAGGAGGACGTGCCGACCGCCCTGGAGGCGTTGAGCAAGCTGGGCTTCGAGACGGCCAAGCCGCCGGAGGACTGGCTCGTCAAGGCCTACGACGAAGGCAGGCTGGTCGATCTGATCTTCTCCATCTGCGACCATCCGGTGACCCCGGAACTGCTGAAACGAGCCGAGCCGATGAAGGCGTCGGCGGTGATCCTGCCGGTCCTGGAGGCGACCGACCTGGTCATCTCATGGCTGTTGCCGCTCTCGGAGCACAGTTGCAACTACAGCTCGCTGCTGCCGCAGGTACGGGCCCTGCGCGAGCAGGTCGACTGGAACCGCGTCGCCTCCGTCGTGCAGGACTCCCCCTACGCCTCGACCTTCCTCGTCCTTCTCGAACGCCTCGACGTCCTGCCCGGCCCCCTCGACTCCTCGGGAGACCCGAGCTGGCCCTGACAGTGTGAACCGCGTGTGAATTTTCGGCCCTTCCGAAGAACAAATCGAACGACCGGCGCCGCCTCCGCGGCGCCGTCTTTATGAACGACCTCGCACCGTCTCCGGGAGGAGTCCCGCACCGCCTTCGGGGGAGTCTCGCGCCACCTCCGGGGAGAAGGACGGCTTCGGGAAGCAGGACGGCTCCGGGAAGCAGGACGGCTTCGGGGAGATGGACGGCTTCGGGAAGAAGGGCGAGCCCGGGAACGGGAAGGGCCCCGCCGTGGCGGGGCCCTCGTCGATCATCATGCCCGGTCGGCACCTCTCCGGCCGCACGTCCTCGTCAGGACGTGCCCGTTCGGATCGCCCTCGTCAGGGCGTCTCCGGCCGGGCCGTTCTTCTCAGAACGTTCCAGGTCCGCCGCCGAACGGGAAGCGGCCGTAGTACTCGCCGACCCGGTCGCGGTACGCGGGCTCCTTGAAGGTGGCCTCGTCGAACTCGGGGGCGTCCTTGATTTCCTGCTTGGTCCGCGCCACGTAGATCTTCTGCTCCTGGGGGTCGATCTGCGTCACCGTGCTCGCCGGCAGCAGGACCTTCTTGCCGAAGATCCAGGGCCCCGTGTCGACGACCAGGTAGCTCTGGCCGACCTCGTAGGTCGCCTCGTCGACGGAGCCGATCTTCCCGTCGGTGGCCTCGACGTGGTAGCCGGCGACGTCGAGCGTCCTGTCCTGGCCGTAGACGTCGGATCGGTAGTTCCAGAGTTCAGGCTGCATGGTCGAACATCTCCCTTGAACGTGACTCTCTGGGCTCCGCTTCAGTACCCGAGGCAGGAGCCCTAAACGACGTCTGCCCATGTCGGAGGGGATACAACACCATGCCTCGTCCCTTCGGGCGCCACGCGGCGGCCGGGCCGGTGGGTCGGGGCTCGATCCGCAGGGCGTGGTGGGTCTCGCCCTGCCGCGCGGCCGATGGGCCGGGTGGTGACGGCATGTCGGCACATGTACGGACCATGACGCCGGGTCCGGTAGTCTTGTCCAGGTCGGGCGCCGCTAGCTCAGTTGGTTAGAGCAGCTGACTCTTAATCAGCGGGTCCGGGGTTCGAGTCCCTGGCGGCGCACCAGCACGAAGGCCCGGGTTCCGGTTCGATGGATCATCGACCGGAACCCGGGCCTTTCGGCGTTCCAGACCCGGTCTCAGACCCACCAGACCCAGATCCAGCCCCATGTCCAGGTCCAGTCCTGGATCCAGGTGCAGGCCCAGACCCAGGTGCGGGGCCGGGTCCCGGGTGATCTCAGGCTCGGCACCGACACTGACGCCGGTGTCGGTTCCGAGCACCGCGTCGGTGATCACGATCATCGACGCTGCCCGCGGGGCACCGGCCCGGGTCAGCGTGGGACGCGGCGGCGGCGCAGCAGGAGCCCTCCCGCAGCGGTGAGGATGAGCAGGGAGCCGGTCAGTACCAGGGGCCGGCCGTCGGGCCCGGCCTCGCCGCCGCCCCCGGTCGCCGCCGATCCCTCCGGGGTCTCCTCCACCTCGCCGCTCCCCGCGTCCGCCTCGGTATCCGTCCCCGTGTCGGTGCCCGTGTCCGTCCCGGTGTCGGTCCCGGTGTCCGTGCCGGTGTCCGTGTCGGTCCCGGTGTCCGTTCCCGTGTCGGTGCCCGTGCCGTTCGTGCCGCCGATCACGAGGTTGCTGGTGGTCAGGAGGTCGGCGTTGACCACCTCGCACTCGATCACCGGAGCGTTGGCGGCGGTCCCGACGTTCAGGGCGGCCGGCTTCACCGTGGCCGTCCCGGCGGTGGAGGCGGTGGTCTTCATGTCCACCGTGGCCGTCGGCAGCGGGATGACCTGGCTCGCGCCGACCTGGCCGAGCGTGCCCGTCCCGGTGGCGGAGGTCAACCCGGACATCCCGCTGATGGACGCGTACGCGTACAGCGAGGCGCCGGTCGCCAGTCCCGTAGTGGGCGCCTTCAGCCCGGTGCCGCCCGCGTAGGTCCCGCGCCAGCCGATGGTCATCTGCGTGCCCGGCGTGGCGCCGGTCGGCATCGTCAGCTCGACCTGGACCTTGATGCTCTGCGGCTGGGACTCACCGTCGGTCGTGCACGTGTAGTCCACGATGTCGGTGACCGTGTGCGCGACGGCGGCCCGGCTTCGCGGCGTCTCGGGGACGGCCGCCTGAGCCGGCGCCGGGAGCAGGACCGGACCACAGGCCAGGAGAAGGACGGAGAGGACTGAGGGGGCTCGCACGGCGACTCCTGTGGCGACACATCGGACAAGGGGGAGACGAGTCGCGCAGGTGTTTGGTTGTCCCTGTGTCCGCATTTGGACATTTTCTTGTCTTGAGCGGTGAAGTGCGTTAGTAAGTCCCGTCTCGCGTACCGCCGGACCCGGTACGCGGGACGGGACGGACCGCCCGTCGCGCGGTCAGAGCGCGGTGCGGGTGAACTGCTGGTGGGTGCCGGTGCCGCAGGGATACTGCTTGAACTGGATGTTGTCCTGCGAGCCGCTCGGCAGGTCCACGCACTTGCCCGAGTGGCGGGCGACCAGCCGCAGGTAACCGCCCCCGGCGTCGGCCAGGGTGAACTGCTGGTTGCTGCCCGTACCGCAGGCGTACTGGTGGATCGCGGCGCCGTCGGCGGTGCTCACGTCGCTGACGTCCAGGCACCTTCCCGAGTGGCGGGCGATGATCTGGACGTGGCCACCGCCGATCGTCTGGATGCGCCACTGCTGGTTGGTGCCGCCGCCGCAGGTGTACTGGATCACGGCGGCGTTGTTGGCGGTGGACTGGTCCTTGACGTCGGCGCACTTGCCGGAGTGGCGTACGGCGAGCCGGTCGTAACCCGATCCGACGGGGGTGACGGTGCCGGCCGCCGCGTCGATGGTCAGCTGCCGGGCGTTGGACAGGCTCATCGTGGTGTTGCCGGAGAACTGCACCGGCAGCCACACGTACCGGGAGTCGTTGACCGGCCCGCCCCAGGCCCCGGCCCACCGGTCGCCCAGGTAGAGGTACGAGGTGCCCTGGCTGCCCTGGACCGGCAGGACGTAGGCCGGCTGGGAGCCGTGGGTGAGGCCGTCTCCCACGTTCTGCCAGGCGCTCCAGGTGCCGGTGATGCTGGTCGCGGTGGCGTACTTGGCCTGGTTGGGGCTCCAGCCGGTCGCGCCGGAGGTCAGCATGAAGTAGACGCCGTTCCGCTTGAACAGGGCCGGTGCCTCCCGGTGGTCGCCGTCCCAGACGCGTACCAGGGCCGCGACGTCGGTGTAGTTCGCGGTCAGCCGGTAGACGTGCAGGTCGTAGTTCTCGTCGGCGGCCGAGATCATGTAGCCGGTGCCGTCGGTGTCCACGAACGCGGTGATGTCCCGGGACATGTGCCCGAGCGGCCGGAAGCTGCGCAGGTAGGTGTAGTTCCCGTCCACCGTGGAGGAGACCGCCACGGCCGCCCGCGCCTCGCCGTAGTCGCTGCCGTTCTCCTTGTGCATCCACATGACGTACTGGCCGGTGCTCGCGTTGAAGACGACCTTCGGCCGCTCGATGTTGGCGACCTGCAGCTCGGCCGCGCTGGACTGGGTCAGCACGTGGTTGCGGAACTCCCAGTTCCGCAGGTCGGCCGACCGGTAGGCCGAGACGTAGCGGAATGTGCCGTTGGCGTTGCGGTTCTCCCCGAACCAGTAGTAGTACGAGCCGACCTTGAGCACGCCGCCGCCGTGGGCGTGCAGCGCGTTGCCGGAGGTGTCGGCGAACGGCGCGCCGACCGGTACCGTGACTGGCGCGGCCTGGGCGGACGCGGCCCCGGCCGGCGCGGTCGCGGCCTGGACCGATGCGTCCTGAACGGTCGCGGCCCGGGCGGGCGCGGCGCCGATCGGCACGCCGGCCAGGGCGAGGCAGAGCACGGACAGCACGGACAGCAGGGGAAGGAGGCGGGGGCGGGGCATGAGAGGACTCCTCTCGAAGGGGGGTTCAGCCTTTGATGCCGCTGAGCAGGACGCCCCTGACGATGTAGCGCTGGGCGACGAGGAACAGGGCGACCAGGGGCAGGATGGCCACCAGTGCCCCGGCGAAGAGCGCCGGCAGGTTGACCGCCTGCTGGTTGAGGTTGGTGGAGAGCGCCACCTGCACGGTCCAGTACGCCGGGTCCTGGCCGATGACCAGCGGCCACAGGAAGGCGTTCCAGTGCTCGATGAAGGACAGGATGCCGAGCGAGGCGAACAGCGCGCCCGAGTTGGGCAGCGCCAGCCGCAGGTACAGGCCCAGGTGGCCCAGGCCGTCCACCCGGCCCGCGTCCTCCAGCTCGCGCGGGAAGCGCAGGTAGAACCCGCGGAACAGCAGCACCGCGAACGCGCTGAACAGGCCGGGCACGATGAGCCCCCACAGCGTGTTCACCCCGCCCATCGAGCCCACCACGACGAACGTGGGGATGAACGTCGCGGCGCCCGGCACCATCATCGTGGCGATGATGAAGAAGAACACCGGCCGGGAGGCGGGAACCGGGATCCGGGCCAGGCCGTACCCGGCCATGGAGGCCAGCAGCGTCGCGACCGGGGCGGAGATCGCGGAGATCAGCGTGGAGTTCCACAGCGCGTGGACGAGCGGCACGGCCTCGTTGCCGAAGGCGTCGGCGAACCCCTGCAGGCTGACCGTCTCGGGCCACCAGTGCCAGTCCAGCGAGCCGAGTTCTCGCCTGCTCATCAGCGCGTTGCGGATCAGCAGATAGAACGGGAGCAGGAACGGCACCGCGAGCACCACGGCCGCCAGGTAGGTGCCCAGGTTGCGCCTTCCCGGCCTGCCCGGCCTCCTCGAACCCCCCGGCCCCGCCGGTCTCCGCGCGCTCGCCGGGCTCGCCGGGCTCGCCGGGCTCGTGGACGTCATCGGGCCTCCTCCTCGGCCGTCCTGCCGAAGCCCGCGAGGCGGCCCTGCAGCAGCGTGAAGGCCACGATGAGCAGGGTGACGACGAACGCGCCGGCCGAGCCCGCGCCGTAGTTCTGCTCGCCGAGCGCGGTCTGGAACAGGTAGATCAGCGGGGTCCTGCCGTCCGCGCCGCCCAGTCCCGACAGGTTGGAGGCGAGGATGTTGTAGAACTCGTCGAACGCCTGGAAGGCGTTGATGATCAGCAGCAGGGTGACCGCGACGGAGGTGTTGCGCAGCATGGGCCAGGTGATGTGGCGGAACAGCCGCCACCCCGACTCGGCCCCGTCGACCCGCGCGGCCTCGTACAGCTGGGCGGGGATCTGCTGGATCCCGGCCAGGAAGAGGATCATGTAGAAGCCGGTCTGCAGCCAGAGCCGCACGGTGACCAGCACGATCCAGTACAGCGGCGGGTCCACGGTGGCCACCCAGCCGATCGACTCCTCGTACCCCAGCAGGTAGGCCAGGCTGTTGGCCACCCCCGAGGGCGTGCCGCTGAACAGGCTCATCTTCCACACCAGGGCGCCGACCACGTACGAGACGGCCGCCGGGATGAAGAAGGTCGTCCGGAAGAACGCCCGGCCCCCGCGCAGGCGGTTCACCAGCACGGCCAGGCCCAGCGCGAACGCGAACGTCACCGGCACGATGATCAGCGTGAACACCACGATCGTGACCAGGGACCTGGTGAACGCCGGGTCGGCCAGCAGGCGCCGGTAGTTCTCCAGGCCGTTCCAGGCGCCCAGGCTGATCGTGCCGCGCGCCTCGTTGAAGCTGAGCAGCAGACCCCAGCCGATCGCCACGTACTTGAACACGAACAGCCCGGCCACCATCGGCAGCGTGAGGAGGAGGAACGCGCCCCAGGCGGGCCCGCGCCGTGCCCTTCCCGCCCTTCCCGCCCCTTGCGCCGGGCCCGCCGGCCGTCCGGCCGGCCCGGTCCGCCACGGCCGCCGCGGCGCGGGCCCGGTGGCCGCCCCGCCGGAGGGCGTCCCGGTCGCGGAGGCCGAGCTCACAGCGCGGGCATCCGGTCGAGGATGTCCTGGGAGCGTCTGGCCGCCTCGGCGAGCGTCCTGGCCGGGTCGGCGTCCTTCTTGACGATCGCGGTGACCGCGTCGGTGTACGGCTGGCGCACCTCGGGCGTCCACAGGGCGGGCTGCTTGACGCCGTTGGCGGCGGTGGCGTCCATCACGGTCTTGGCGAGCCCGGTCCGCAGCTTGCCGGCCTGGGCGGCGATGCTGGTGCGCGGCGGGAGGTGGAAGCCGTAGGCGAGGTTCCAGTCGGTCTGCGCGGCCGTGTTCTCCACCCACAGCCAGCGGACGTAGCGCTTGGCGGCCTCCAGGTTGGCGCTCTTGCCGTTGACGACCTGCACCCAGCCGCCCATGTTGACCACCGGCTTGCCACCGGCCTCGAACGCGGGCAGCGGGAAGGCGCCGACGTCGTCGCCGAGCGCCTCGGTCATGCCGGGCACGGCCCACATGCCGCCCCACTGCATGGCGGCGGCGCCGGTGACGAGCGCGCCCGGGTCCCACCAGTCGGTGGAGTAGCCCTGCAGGGTGGCCTTGGCGTCGTAGAGACCCTTCAGCGCGGTCAGCACCTCGACCACCGCCGGATCGTCGTAGACGATCTTCCGGTCCCGGACCAGCGGGTTGCCGTTGGACCACGGGACGACCGTGGCCAGCGGGCCGATCCCGTCGTTCCCGGCGAACAGGCCCTTCTGCTTGCCCGCGGTGAGCTTCTTCGCCGCCCCGGCCAGCTCGTCGAAGGTGGTCGGGACGGGCAGCCCGGCCTTCTGGAACAGGGACGGGCGGTAGAAGACCAGCATCAGGTCGACGACCATGGGAACGGCGTAGACCTTGCCGCCCCAGGTGTACGGCTCCAGCACCGCCGGGTTGAAGTCGGCCTTCTCCGCGCCGAGGACGTCGTCGAGCGGGGTGACCTGGTTCGCCTTGACCATGTTCGGGCTGACGTCGTTGACCTCGTAGACGTCCGGGCCGCCCGGCGTGAGCACCGCGGCCGTCCACTTGGTCGCGTAGTCGCCGGGGATCCAGGACACCTTGACGGCGATGTCCGGGTTGGCCTTGGTGAAGTCGGCCGCGTAGCGCATGGCCGCCTGCTGGGTGCCCGCCTCACCGTACTCGTGGTACCAGTGATTCAAAGTGATCTTGGGGGCGCCCGCGGGGGAGGCGCCTCTCGCCTTGGCCATGGGGTCGCCGCCGGAACAGGCGGAGACGGCGGCGCCGGCGACGAAGAGCACGGACCCCTTCAGGAATCCGCGACGGGTGGAAGGGCTGTCCATCGGGTGTCACCTCTCGCGTGGGGGGACGGAACGGTGCCGATGTCAGGTAACCGGTTACTTCGACGTCATGAGGCGGACGCTAGACGCGGGAATCGGGTGCCGTCAAGGTTCGGACGGACGCCGCACATCGCCCTGTAGCCGGTTGTCAGGGCTGACCTGGATCTCTGTCAGAACGCTTCCGCCGACTGTTAACTTTTCGTTACAAATGCCCCAGGAGTCCCTTGACGCCCCTGCGGGGGATCTTCTAGCGTCGGGGCACGGCCTAGTAACCGGTTACCTCCCCGGGAGTGTCATGAGACTGCCGCCCGACGACCGGATCCTCTCCCCGTACACCGGCTACACCCGCGAGCACTGGCTCGCCGCGGCCGACGGCCTGCTGGAGGCCGTCGTACCGTACGCGGTGCCCGGGTTCGCGCAGATCCGGCTGCCCGGCAGGCAGAGCTGGGCCGGCCCGGACTCGGACGGCCTGGAGGGGTTCGCCCGCACGTTCCTGCTCGCCGCGTTCCGGGGCGACGCCGCCGTGCTGGAGCGCTACGCCGAGGGGCTGGCGAGCGGCACCGACCCGTCCTGCCCGTACGCCTGGCCGGAGCTGACCGACAACTCCCAGCAGATCGTCGAGGCCGCGTCGATCGCCCTGGCGCTGCACGAGAGCGGCCTGTACGACACCCTCGCCCCGGACGTCCGCGAGCGCCTGGCCGCCTGGCTGGGCGGCATCGTCGGCACCCGGACCTGGCCGTGCAACTGGGTGTTGTTCAAGGTGGTCATCCAGCAGTTCCTGGCCAACGTCGGCGCCCCGCACGAGCCCGCGGAGATCGCCGAGGCGCTGGAACAGGTCGAGGGCTGGTACGTCGGCGACGGGTGGTACACCGACGGCGACGGCCAGAACTACGACTACTACTGCGGTTGGGCCATGCATCTGTACACGCTCTGGTGGACGCGCATGTCGGGCGCGTCCCCGGACGTCTACCGCGACCGGCTCCGGCTCTTCCTGGAGGGGTACGCGCACTTCTTCGCCGCCGACGGCGCCCCGGTGCACCAGGGCCGCTCGCTGACCTACCGGTTCGCCGCGGCGGCGCCGCTGTGGCTCGGCGAGCTCTTCGACGCCACCCCGCTCTCCCCGGGCACCACCCGGCGACTGGCCGGCGGCACCCTGCGGCACTTCCTGGACCGCGGCGCCGTGGGCGACGACGGGCTGCTCAGCCTGGGCTGGCACGGTCCGTTCCTGCCGGTCACCCAGCCCTACTCCGGTCCCGGCTCGCCGTACTGGGCGAGCAAGGGCTTCATCGGCCTGCTGCTGCCCGCGAGCCATCCGGCCTGGACGGCGACCGAGGAGCCCGCCCCGGTGGAGACGGCCGACCGGGTCGTGGCGCTGCCCGCGCCCGGCTGGCTGCTGCACGCCACCCGGAGCGACGGGATCGTCCGGTTGCTCAACCACGGCAGCGACCACAACGCGCCCGCACCGGCGCAGGCCGTCGACGACCCGCACTACGCCAGGCTCGCCTACTCCACGCACGCCGGGCCCATCCATGCCACCACCGTGGACGGCGGTACCGGAGACGGCGGTACCGGAGACGGCGGTACCGGAGACGGCGGCACCGGAGACGCCGGTGAGGACGGTCGCGCCGTGGTCGTCGACAACCACCTGGCCGTCGTCGCGCCGGACGGCACCGCGAGCCGGCGCCGGCGCATCGAGCGGATCGGGGTGGCCGACCGCTTCGCCGCCTCGAAGTACACCGACGACACGCTGCCCGGTGGTCCCGTCACGGTGGAGACCGCCTCGGTCGTGCACGGCCCCTCCGAGATCAGGGTGCACCGGGTCACCGCGCCGGCCGGTCACGTCGTCCGGGACGGGGGACACGCCGTGCCCCCCGGTGGGCCGGAGAGCTCGATCGTCCCCCTGCACGGCTGGCTGCGCCGGGGCGTGTCCCGCTCGCCCGCCGGCACCGCCTTCGGGCCGGACGCGTGCACGCCGTACCTGGAGGCGGTCCACCCCGGCGGCACCGCGCTGTTCGCCTCCCTGGTGACCCTCGGCGCCACGGCCGCGCACGACGCCAAGGACACTACGCTGGACCTGCGGGTACGCGGGGACGCCCTGAAGATCGCCCTGCCCGGCGGGGAGCTGGTGGAGGTCGAGCTGGGCGACCGGCCCCGCTACCGCCGGTGCGGCCCGGACGGAGACGTCGTCACCTGGGAGGCGGAGTGAGCACGGTGAAGCGCGTCACCATCAGGGACGTGGCCGGTCGCGCCGGCGTCTCGGTGGCCACGGTCTCCCGCGTCCTCGCCGGTGACTACCCGGTGCTGGCCGCCACCCGCAACCGGGTGATGCGGGCGGTCCGCGAGCTGGACTACGTGCCCAACGCGCACGCCAGGGCGCTGTCCGCGGCCCGGCCCGGGGCCATCGCCATCGTGGTCAACACCGTGTCGGTGCCGTACTACGCCTACATCGCCCAAGGCGTGGAGGAACAGGCGGCGCGCGAGGGCAGGCTCTCGCTGATCTGCACCACCGGCGGCGACCCCGGCCGGGAGCTGTCGATCGTGCAGCTGCTGCGCGAGCAGCGGGCCGAGGCCGTCATCCTGGTGGGCAGCGTCGTGGTGGACGAGGAGTACCGCAAGCGGATGACCGAGTACGCGCGCTCGCTGGCCGCGGCGGGCTCGCGCCTGGTGCTGTGCGGGCGCCCGCCGCTGGAGGAGGGCGGGCCGGCCCTGGTCGTCGGGTTCGACAACGCCGGCGGCGCCCGCGCGGTGACCGCCCACCTGCTCTCGGCCGGTCACCGCAGGATCCTCTACCTGGGGCTGCGTCCCGGGCACTCCACCTCCGACAGCAGGGTCGCGGGCTACCGCGACGCGCTGGCCGCCCACCGGGTCCCCGCCGACCCCGCGCTGGAGGTCGAGGGGGAGTTCTCCCGGGAGGCCGGGTACGCCGCGCTGACCGCGCGGCTGTCGCTGGGGCCGCCCGACTTCACCGCGATCTTCGCGTGCAACGACCTGGTGGCCGCGGGAGCGATCCAGGCGCTGCGCGAGCACGGGCTGCGGGTGCCCGACGACATGTCGATCGTCGGCTACGACGACGTGCCGCCCGCGGTCGACCTCGGCCTGACCACCGTGCACCTGCCGCACGACGAGCTCGGCAGGACCGCGGTACGGCTGGCGCTGGGCCGCGACGTCACCGGCCCGACGATCCTCGGCACCCACATCGTGGTCCGCGACTCCGTCCGGCCCCTGGTCGTCCGATGACCCGTCCACGGCGTTCACCGCTCCGGCCCCTGGTGGCCCGATGATCCCGTCCGCGGCGTTCGCCATGCAGCCCGGCCTGCTGCCCGAGCTCTTCCCCGCCGACCTGCGGCTCCGGCTGTCACGGGTGGCGCGGGTGCGCGAGGGGGTGCTCTCCTCCTTCGACCCGCCGCCCGACGTGGAGATCCTGATCACCGGCTGGGGCTGCCCGCCGATCGGCGAGGACGTGCTGGAGCGCGCTCCCCGGCTGCGCGCGATCGTGCACGCGGCCGGCAGCGTCAAGGGGCACGTGACCCCCGCGGTGTTCGAGCGGGGCGTCGCGGTCTCCTCGGCGGCCGAGGCCAACGCGCTGCCGGTGGCCGAGTTCACCCTGGCGATGCTGGTGCTCGCCGCCAAGCAGGTGTTCGTCAAGGCGCGCGCGTACTCGGCGGACGGCTGGTCGGGTGACGCGCTGCCCGGTGTGGCGACGCCGGGCGAGGGCGGCGGGCTGAACGGGGCGGTCGTCGGCGTCATCGGCGCCTCCCGGGTGGGGCGGCTGGTGATGGAGCGGCTGCGCGGTCACGGCGCGCGCATCCTGCTCAGCGACCCCTACGTCGGCCCCGCCGAGGCGGCCGCCCTGGGGGCCGAGGCGGTGACGCTCGACGAGCTCTGCGGCCGGGCCGACCTGGTGACCGTGCACGCACCGGCCCTGCCGGAGACCCGGGGGCTGCTGGACGAGCGGCGCCTGGCGCTGCTCCGCGACGGCGCGGTGCTGGTCAACACCGCCCGCGGCTCGATCGTCGACACCGGCGCCCTGGTGCGGCACTGCGCCGGGGGGCCGCATCGGCGCGGTCCTCGACGTGACCGAACCCGAGCCGCTGCCTCCCGGGCACGCGCTGCTCGGCCTGCCGAACGTCCTGGTCACCCCGCACCTGAGCGGGGCCAGGGGCAGGGAGCTGCGCCGCCTGGGCGAGTTCGCGGTGGCCGAGGTCGAGCGGCTGGCGGCCGGTGTCCCGCTGCGCGGCGCCGTCCGTCCGGCGGACCTGGGCCGGATCGCCTGAGCACCGCCCCCGCCTCCCCCGTTCCGCCTGTGCGGGCGGCAGGGGGACGACGGCTCACAGGGTGGGGACGACGAGGGCGATCAGCACGAGGTTGAGGACGACGATGACGCTGGTGGCGCAGGCGGCGGCCACCGTGGTCGCCCGCCGGTTCACCCAGGCGCCCATCACGTCGGCGCGGCGGGTGAGCAGCAGCAGCGGGACGAGCGCGAACGGGATGCCGAACGAGAGCACCACCTGGCTCAGCACCAGGGCGTGGGTGGGGTCCACGCCGAACGCCAGCACCGCCAGGGCCGGGACCACCGCGATCAGCCGGCGCAGCGAGATCGGGATCCGGCGCCGCAGGAAGCCCTGCATGACGACCTGTCCCGCGTACACGCCGACGCTGGAGGAGGCCAGCCCCGAGGCCAGCAGGGCGACGGCGAACAGCGTCGCGGTGAGCGGGCCCGACCCCTCGGAGAACTGCGCATAGGCTCCGTGCAGGGTCGGTTCGGCGCCGGTGCCCCGCAGCAGCGACGCCGCCGAGACGAGCATCGCCATGTTGACCAGCCCGGCCACGCCCATCGCCAGGACCACGTCGATCCGCTGGGCGCGGATGAGCATCTCGCGGCGCGGCTCCTGGTCGCCGGTGAAGCGCTCCTGGGTGAGGGCCGAGTGCAGGTAGACCGCGTGCGGCATCACGGTGGCGCCGATGATGCCGGCCGCGAGCAGCACACTGGCCGACCCGTCGAACCCCGGGACCAGCCCCCTGGCCATCTCGCCGTAGGGGACCTGGGCGTTCAGCAGCTGGTAGAGGAAGGCCCCCACCACCACGGCGAGGAGCGCGGTGATGACCGCCTCGAACCTCCGCTGGCGGGCCGTGCGGATGGCCAGGACGATGAAGGAGGCGACCGCGATCAGCACGCCGCCCTGGAGCATGGGCATGCCGAAGAGCAGGTTGAGGGCGACCGCGCCGCCGATGAACTCGGCGAGGTCCGTCATGATCACGACGATCTCGGCCTGGAACCACAGTCCCCAGACCACCGGGCGCCGGTAGTGGTCGCGGCACAGTTCCGGCAGGTTGCGTCCGGTGGCGATGCCGAGCTTGGCCGAGAGGTACTGCAGCAGCATCGCGACGATGTTCGCGCTCAGCACCACCCAGAGCAGCAGGAAGCCGAACCGGGCGCCGCTCTCCACGTTGGTCGCGAAGTTCCCCGGGTCGACGTACGCGACGGCGGCCACGAACGCGGGCCCCATCAGCCCGACCATCCGCTGCCGCATCCGCCCCAGTGGCCGGCCGGGGAGCCTGCCCGGCCGGGGGGCCTCACCGGAGATCACGGGCTCCGGGCTCGAAGCGTGTGGAACGGAATCCACGGCACCTACCTTCGGAGGTCGAGAGACGAGAACGACACGGGCTTCGGTGGTGGATCGGGGACGACGCCCCTCTCCCGCGGGGAGAACCGGCTCCGGAACCGGCGCCACGGTGATGGCTCACCTCTTGTTGTACTGCGCCGGGATGGTCTCGTAACTGGATGGGCACGTTATGTAACGCTAACTTTTTGATTATCATCTGTGACGATCCGTCACTGGACGGGGTCGTGCGGCCACCGGCGTTCCGGACGGACGTGCCGCGCCGGACGGGGGGCGGGGGCCAGGGGGTGAGCCGGAGACGGCCCCTCGCGATGAGCCGGAAACGGGCCCCGAGCGCACGGGCGAGGATCGGGCGGGGGCAGGGTGCGAGGCCGGGCGGGAGCCGGGCGCGGGTCGTACGGGGGCCGCACGGAGGCCGGGCATGGGCCGTTCGAGAGGCGCGCCCGGGCCGGAAAAGGGCGTCGGCGATGACCGGCCGACGATGGGAACCGGCCGGTTATGAGAGCGCTCTCACTCCAGGATAGATTCCGTACGGGTGTCTTGGCCAGTGACCAAGGCGGGGACGAGTGTGCCGGAAGCGATGTGCGGTGCGGTAGAACGCCCTATTTTCTGTAGTTTCCAGTCTCCCGCCTGCACTTCCGCGCTTTACCTATTCGTTACCAATGCGAAACATTGACTGCCGTCACGCTGGCCGTTACTTTTCGGTCAGAGAGCGCTCTCTCAGATCGGTCCGCTCTCGATCCGCCACTCCTCTCCCGGAGGCACCCCCCAATGGATCTCTCGATCCGGACCGTCGGTCCGGACAGTGCGCACCCCCGCGGAGGGCGATCCGCCCTTCGCTCCAGGACCGGCCGCCGGCGCCTCGCCGCCGGTGTGGTCGTCGCCATGGTGGCCGGGCTGCTCGGCCTGGGCTCCGCCCGCACCGCCGAGGCCGCCACGGTCGGGGCCGGCAGCTACGCCGACACCCTCCCGGCCGGACGCTCACTGCCGGCCGGTTGCGGCTCCCTGTCCACCAACCCCCGCCAGTGGGTGACGGCCAACGCCCCCTCCGGGGCCGTGCCCACCAACGACTGGTGGTCGTCGATCCTGTACAAGAAGACCGACTGCGCGTACGGCGAGCCGCTGCACGCCCACCCGCTCTCCTACGACACCTACGCCAACGGCCTGGGCCTGTCCTACACCACCACCCCGGCGATCAGCGGCACCGCGACCGGGGTGGGGGAGTACCACTACCCCTACACGGAGAACATCCGCGTCGGCGTCTCCGGCCTGAACTCGCCGGACGTCAAGGTCGACGGCTGGAGCGACTGGACGGTCACCCCGTACTGGAGCGGCAACGGCCGGACCATGAAGGCCACCATCGGCCACGGCCTGCCGTTCTCGTACTACCAGGTCACCGGGGGCGACGCGCAGATCACCACGGCGGGCGTCCCGTCGGTGTGGTCCAACAGCGGCGCGACCATCGGGTTCACCGCGGGCGGGCGCGACTACGTCGCCTACGCCCCGACCGGCGCGACCTGGTCGGTGAGCGGCACGACGATCAGCTCCTCGCTGGCGGGCAGGGGCTTCTTCTCGGTGGCGGTGCTGCCCGCGGGCGGCGACCGCGCCGCGCTGGCGAACACCTACGGCCAGTACGCGCACGCCCACGTCACCGGCACCCGCGTCTCGTACTCCTACGACCAGGGCGCGAGCAGACTGGAGACCACCTACGCCTTCACCACCACGGCCAGGCAGGGCAGCCAGAGCGGCACGGTCATCGCGCTCTACCCGCACCAGTGGAACCACCTGACCGGCTCGACGCCGCTGGCGCAGACGTACGTCTCCGCGCGTGGCCAGATGAAGATCGTCACCGGTACGCAGTTCAGGACGTCGATGAGGTACACCGGCGTGCTGCCCGAGGTCCCGGCGGTGGCCGACAGCTCCGGCGCCGACCTCACCACGATCACCAACCAGCTCAACGCCGAGCTCGGCAACCCGATGGACATCCGCGGCGACGACACCTACTGGACCGGCAAGGGCCTGGGCCGGGCCGCGCGCATCGCGGAGATCGCCGACCAGCTCAACCTGACGTCGGTGCGCGACGCGGCGCTGAACGCCATCCGCGCCCGTCTCAACGACTGGTTCACCGCCTCGCCCGGCAAGACCACCCGGGTCTTCTACTACAACCCCTCCTGGGGGACGCTGCTGGGCTACCCGGCCTCCTACGGGTCCGACCTGGAGCTCAACGACCACCACTTCCACTACGGCTACTACATCGCCGCCGCCGCCACGCTCGCCAAGTTCGACCCCAACTGGGCCAAGCCCGGCCAGTACGGCGGCATGGTGGACCTGCTGATCCGCGACGCCAACAACTACGACCGGTCCGACACCCGCTTCCCGTACCTGCGTGACTTCGACATCTACGCCGGTCACGACTGGGCGTCCGGGCACGGCGGGTTCGGCTCGGGCAACAACCAGGAGTCGTCCTCGGAGGGCATGAACTTCGCCAACGCCCTCATCCAGTGGGGTCAGGCCACCGGCAACACCGCCGTCCGCGACGCGGGCATCTACATCTACACGACCCAGGCCGCGGCGATCCAGGAGTACTGGTTCGACTCCCGCGACCAGAACTTCCCGTCGGCCTTCGGCCACAGCACGGTCGGCATGGTCTGGGGCAGCGGCGGCGCCTACGCCACCTGGTTCAGCGCCGAGCCGGAGATGATCCAGGGGATCAACATGCTCCCGGTCACCGGCGGGCACTTCTACATGGGCGACAACCCCGGTTACGTGACCACCAACTACAACGAGCTGGTCCGCAACAACGGCGGGCCGCCCACGGTGTGGCAGGACATCCTCTGGGAGTTCCTCGCCCTGGGCAACGGCGACGCGGCGCTGGCGAACCTGCGGGCGAACAGCGGCTACACCCCCGAGGAGGGGGAGAGCAGGGCGCACACCTTCCACTGGATCCGCAACCTCGCGGCCCTGGGCACGGTGGACACCTCCGTCACCGCCGACCACCCGCTGGCCAAGGTGTTCAGCAAGAACGGCGCCCGCACCTACGTCGCGTCCAACATCACCGCGAGCCCCCTGCGGGTGACCTTCTCCAACGGCACCGTGCTCAACGTGCCGGCCGGGAAGACGGCCACCTCGGGCGCCCACACCTGGAGCGGCGGCAACGCCACCGGCGGCGGCACGGGCCCCGACCCCACGCCGACGCCCACCCCCACCCCGACTCCCACCCCGACCCCGACTCCCACCCCGACTCCCACGCCGACGCCGGGCCCGTTCGCGGCGACGCGCTACCTGCACTCCGGCGGGGCGCTGCCGGGCACGGCCGGCGCGGCGGGCAGCGTCACGCTGGCCGCGGCGAACGGCAACCACGACGGCAACCCGGCCAACGCGCAGGTCTTCACGGCGACCGGCCTCACCGCCGCGCACAACGGCGGCTCCACCGCGTTCGACCTGTTCGTGGACGCGGGCACCACGGTCGCCAACGGCACCCAGGTGCGGGTCTCCTACGACCTGACCGGCGACGGGAGCTGGGACCGGCTGGAGACCTACGGCTACTTCGCGACCGACCCGGTGACGGGCTGGGAGCACTACACCGCGGCCGGGGGACCGCGCTCCACCTCCGGGACGCTCGGCAACCTGTCGAACGGCCGGGTGAGGGTCGAGGTCTGGAACGCCATCGGCAACGGCACCACCAGCCTCGGCGTCGGCAACCGGTCCACGGTACGGCTGCCGTTCGGCTGATCCCCGGGTGGCCGGTCCCCGACCGGCCACCCCCGCCCTCTTCAGCCGACCTGTGACGGGACGGCCGGGAGCCCCCGATCCCGGCCGTCCCCCGTGCCGTCGCCGGGGACGTTCCCGTCCGGCCCGGCGCCGTTCGCCTCCGGGGCGTCGCCGAACGACGGCCACGGCAGGCCGACCGGGCTCGCCGGGGGCAGGACCCCCGACTCCACCACGGCCCGGGTGAACGGGGTGAGCAGCCGGGCCAGCTCGGCGGTCCGCTCCGGGCCGAGGGCCCGCCAGGGCACGGCCGCCGCCTCGTCGGTCAGGGTCTCGATCCGCTCGCGCTCCCGTACGGCCTCGGGCGTCAGGGCACCGGAGGCGTCCACCCACCCGCGCTCGCGCAGGGTGGCGGCGCCCGCCTCCCACTCCTCGTCCGTGAAACGCCGCGCGATCTTCAGCGTGGCCGGCTCCGTCTCGCCCGCCGCCACCTTGAGCAGGTGGGACTCGACCGGGGAGACGCCGTGGGCCACCAGTGCGGCCACGTGCCCGTCACCGCGGTGCTCGCGCAGCGTGGACGCCGCCTGCCAGAGCACCAGGTGCGGCTCGTCGGGCGCGGGCAGTGCCTGGTTCGCCCCGGCGAGCACCCGGCCCGCGGTGTCGGCGAGGCCCGCGGCCTCCCAGGCGAGCTCCGCGGCGGCCCGCAGGCCGTCCGATCCGATCGCCGCGTCGCCGAGCAGGGCCCGCAGCGCGTTGCCCGCGCCGTCGAGCCGGGCGCGCAGCACGTCCCCCGGGGTCGCGAACGTCCAGGCGTCCGGCAGGGCGCGGGCGACGTGGGCGGCCGGGAAGCCGTGGAAGGCGGCCGTGACGACCTGCGGCCCGACCGGTCCGAGCGGCGCCGCCCTGGTGGCGAAGTACCCCATCCAGAAACCGCGCATGCCGACCGCGTCGGCCGCGGCCCGCGCCTCGGCGGTGAAGTACGTGACGGCGTGCAGGGGTTCCAGCAGCGCCCACATGCCACGTGGAACGTTCGGATCGGGTAGCGGCACGGTTCTCACATCCCGTCTCGTGGATCCAGGGGAATCCGGCTGTGCATGCTCATACGGTACTCGGCGAGATGCTCGCACGATCTCCCGTGTGAGCGCTCCCATCTGGTCGGAACGCTGACCTGATCAGCGGGTACGCGCCGTCCCCGCGGCGCGAGGTTGGGCCTTCTCAAGGGGTGGCCGCCGGGTTATCAAGAGCTCAGAACGTCCGCTGCCTCCCGGCAGCCCACCCGCCGACGCCGACCGCGTCCAGCCCTCCACGGATGGAGAACGGCATGCCCCGGTTACGAAAAGTGACCTTCACGATCCTCTGCGTACTCGCGATGCTCATGACGGGACTCACCGCCATGGCCACCGGTGCGCGGGCGGCCGTCCCCGACCGGTGGGGATTCGCCCTGGTGAACATCACCTCCGGCATCCCCGACCCGTCCCACCAGGCCGGCAACTGGCCGGCCGGGTTCAACGTCAGCGTCAGCCCCGGAGGCGTCGGGCAGACGTACGTGAGGTTCCCGCAGATCGCGTCCCCCGGCGGGGTGGTGCACGTCACGGCGGTGTCGGACAACGCCCACTGGTGCCAGGCGCAGAAGTGGGCCCCCACGGGCCCCGACATGCTGGTGGCGGTGCAGTGCTACCGCTACGGGGGAGCCCCGGTCTTCACCCCGTTCAGCATCGTCTTCGAGACGAGCAGCGGCACGCTGCCCGCGCCGCAGGCGTTCGGCTACGTGCACTACAACGGCGCCGGCATCACGAGCCAGTTCAACTCGGCCGCGGGCGTCAACACCGTCGCCGGCGGTGCGGGCGTCTGGACCGTCCAGCTCCCGGGTCTGGGCTCGTCCGGCTTCGCGGGCAACCTCCAGGTCACCGCGGTCAACCCCGCCCAGCCCGCCCGGTGCAAGGTGGGCGCCTGGGCGCCGTCCGTCAACGCGCAGGCGGTCCAGGTACGTTGCCACAACGCCACGAACGTGCCGCTGAACACCGGATGGACCCTCAGCTACCAGCGTGAGCGCGCGATCACCGGCGGAGCGCTCCCGCCGGGCAGGTTCGGCTACACCTTCGACAACGTCCCGGCCAACCCCGGCCCGTACGCCCCGGTGCCCCCCGCGGTCAACTACAACTCCGGGGGGGCCACCAACACCGTCCAGAGCGCGGGCCTCGGCCTGCGCCTGGTGACCTTCCCGATCGTCGGCGCCCTGCAGGACCACGTCCAGGTCACCGCGTACGGACCCGGGCCCGAGTACTGCAACCTGCAGACCGTGTGGACCACCTCCGGAGGCTCGGCCTTCGTCCGCAACGTCGCCTGCTACAACGCCACGACCCGCGTCGACCGGGCGTCCATGGTCAGCTACACCTCCCGCTTCTGAGACCGGGCCCCCGACACGGCGGGGGTGCCGTGGCGAGCCGGTCCCCTCCGGCCGGCGCGGCACCCCCGCTCGGGAGGACCGGGCACTGACCCGGCGGGCGGGGGAGAGTCAGGGACGCGTGTGAGGTTGGGCCTTCTCAAGGGGTGATCGCCGGGTTATCAAGAGCTCAGGCGGGTGGTGACCTCCGGCGTCCCGCCCGCCGGCGCGACGACCGCGTCCACCTCCCTCGTGGATGGAGAACGGCATGCCCCGATCACGGAAAGCGATCTTCGGAATCCTCTGTCTCCTCGCGCTGTTCTCCACGGGCCTGCCCGCCGCGTCCGCGAGCGCGCAGGCGTCCGTTCCCGACCGGTGGGGATTCGCGCTGGTCACCGCGACCTCGGGCACCCCTCCGGCGGCCTACCAGGCCGGTAGCTGGCCGGCCGGGTTCACCGTCGGCGTCACCCCCGGCGGAGTCGGGCAGACGCACGTGAGGTTCCCGAAGATCGGGATCGACGGAGGTGTGGTGCACGTCACGTCGGTCGCGCCGACCGCCTCCTGGTGCCAGGCGCAGAGGTGGGTCCCCTCCGGGGGCAACATGGTGGTGACGGTGCAGTGCTACCGCTACGGCGGCACACCGGCCTTCACCCCGTACAGCATCGTCTTCGCGCAGAGCAGCGGCACGCTGCCCGCGCCGCAGGCGTTCGGCTACGTGCACCACACCGGCTCCTTCGTCGCGAACCAGTTCAACTCGGCCGGGGGCACGAATGTCGTCTCCGGTGGCGGGGTGGGCGTCTGGACCGTCAGGCTGCCCGGTCTGGGCTCGGCCGGGCTCGCGGGCAACCTCCAGGTCACCGCGGTCGACGCCACGCGGCCGGCCCGGTGCAAGGTGGGCGCGTGGACGCCGTCCGCCGACGCGCAGCTGGTCCAGGTGCGCTGCCACAACGCCACGGACGTGCCGCTGAACACCGGGTGGACCCTCACCTACCAGCGTGAGCGCGCCATCACCGGCGGCGCGCTCCCGCCGCACAAGTTCGGCTACACCTTCGACAACCTCCCCTACAACTCCGGGCCGTACGTTCCGGTGCCCGCGGCGGTGAACCACAACGGCCAGGGGAGCGTGAACGGCATCCAGAGCGCGGGCGTCGGCATGCGCCTGGTGACCTTCGGGGCGCTGGGCTCCCCGCCGGACCACATCCAGGTCACCGCGTACGGGCCAGGGCCCGAGTACTGCAACCTGCAGGGTGTGTGGGTCTCCGCCGGCTCGACGCAGGTCCGCAACGTCGCCTGTTACAGCGCCACGACCCGCATGAACCGGCCGTCCTTCGTCAGCCATGCCTCGCTCTACTGAGACCGGGCCGGGTGCCGGGGTGCGGCGCCGGCCCCTCCCGGGCCGGGCCCTTTCCCGGCCCGGAGCCCCTTTCCCGACCGGGCCCCTTCCGGGCCGGAGCCCCTTTCCCGGGCGGTGCCGTACGGCAGGTCAGCGCTGTGACCTGTTCAACGGCACGTCCCCGAATGGACCCCGTCCGGGCGGGTAGCCGGAGACAATGACGACTTTCGGTTTCCACTCCTCACACGAGCAGGTCCACCCGGCGGAGCTGCTGAAGGCGGTCACGCGGGCCGAGCAGGCGGGTTTCGACGCGGCGATGTCGTCGGACCACTTCTCCCCGTGGAGCAAGCGCCAGGGGCAGTCGGGATTCGCCTGGTCCTGGCTGGGAGCGGCGCTCCAGGCCACGAACCTGCCGTTCGGGGTGGTCAACGCCCCCGGACAGCGCTACCACCCCGCGATCATCGCCCAGGCGATCGGCACCCTCGGGGCCATGTACCCCGGCCGCTTCTGGGCCGCGCTGGGCTCCGGCGAGGCGAGCAACGAGCACATCACCGGTGATCACTGGCCGCGCAAGGAGCTGCGCATGCAGCGGCTGCGCGAGTGCGTGGACGTCATCCGCGCGATGCTGGAGGGGGAGGAGGTCAGCCACGAGGGCCTGGTGACCGTGGACCGGGCCCGCCTGTGGACCCGCCCCGAGGTCACCCCGAACCTGGTCGGCGCGGCGGTGAGCCCGGAGACGGCCCGCTGGTGCGCCGAGTGGGCCGACGGCCTGATCACGGTGAACGCGCCCGTCGAGCGGCTGCGCGAGGTCGTCGACGCCTACCGGGACGCCGGGGGCAGGGGCAAGGCGGCCCTGCAGGTCCACGTGAGCTGGGCCGAGAGCGACGACGAGGCCCTGGCCATCGCCCACGACCAGTGGCGGAGCAACGTCTTCTCCCCGCCGGTGCCGTGGGACCTGGAGACCGCCGAGCTCTTCGACGTGGTCTCCGAGAACGTCTCGCCCGCCCAGGTCGCCGAGTCCGTCAACGTCTCCTCCGACCTGGGCTGGCACGCCGCCCGGATCAAGGAGTACATCGACCTGGGGTTCGAGGAGATCTACCTGCACCACGTGGGCCAGGAGCAGAGCGCCTACATCGACGCCTTCGGCGCGAAGGTCCTGCCCCAGCTCCGCTGAGAGCGGACCCGGGGCGACACGGGGGGTGACGCGGGGGTGGCGCGGGGGGTGGCGCGGACGAGAACGCCCCGCGCCCGAGGAGGCTCAGGGCGCCGCAGGGCCGGGGCGTCGCGTCCGGGGGACGCCGCATCCGGGGAACGCCCGCATCCGGGGGACGCCGCATCCGGGGACCCCGCGTCCGGGGACCCCGCGTCCGGGGGCGTCGTGGACAGGCCCGTTCCACCTGGGAACGGGCCCGGTTGCGGGGGCGACCGTGACCCGGGACACGACGGCGTGGTGGAGTGATTTTTCGTCACTTTTGCGATATATGGAGGAAACAATTAGAGGGGATCAATTCCCAACTGGTAGGTGGATGTTCTACATTTGGTGTGGGAGCGCTCCCATCTGAAGGAGGCGCAGTGTCTCTCCACCACGACTCATCCGCGGCGTCCCTCGAAGCCGCCCCCGAGTACACGGCCGAGTGCCTGCTGCCCGCCACCCCCCTGAGCGTGCGCGACGCCCGCTCCATGGTCCGCCGGGAGCTTCGCCTGTGGGGCGCGGACGAGCTTCTCGACGACTGCCTGCTGGTCGTCAGCGAGCTGGTCACCAACGCCGTCGAGCACGGCGGGGCCGCGTGCGCGCTGCGGATCCGCGGCAACGAGGACCTCGTCCAGGGCGAGCTCTTCGACCCCGGGGAGGGGACCCCCCCGGGTGTGCGACCGCGACATGGACGCCACCGGCGGACGGGGCCTGCAGATCGTCGAGTCCCTCACCGACGACTGGGGCGTGACCACTCTCCCGTCCGGGGGGAAGATCGTCTGGTTCGTGATGGGCCTCCCCGTGCCCACCGTGCCCCTGCCGCCTCTCCCGTCCCTCCCGGCCATCGCGCCCGCCCCCTCCCGCCCGGCCATCGCGTCCGTCCTGCAGTTCAGGTGACGGCGGCGCCCGCGTAGGTCGCGTACGAGTCGCGTACGACCGGCCCCGAGGCGCAGGGAATCCGGGAGGGCCCAGGCAGTGGCCCCGGAACCCGGAGCCGGTGGGAGACGCCCGCGGCCCCGCCCGTAGTGTGCGGGAGGCCGCCTCCCACCGAAAGACGCGTATCCCTCATGACCTCGTACGACCGGACCCGCCGTGCCTGCTACACCGGGTACGTCACGCAGGCGATCGTCAACAATCTGGCCCCCCTGCTGTTCATCGTGTTCCAGACCCGCTACCAGCTCCCCCTGGAGATGCTCGGCCGGCTGGTGCTGCTCAACTTCGCCACCCAGCTCGTCACCGACGTCGTGGCCGTGAGGTTCGTGGACCGGACCGGCTACCGCGTCCCGCTGGTGCTGGCCCACGTGCTCTCGGTGGCCGGGCTGGTGCTGCTGGCGCTGGCCCCTGCGCTGGCACCCTCCCCCTACGCCGGGCTGTGCGTGGCGATTGTCGTCTACGCCGTCGGCGGCGGCCTGCTGGAGGTCCTGGTCAGCCCCGTGGTGGACGCCCTGCCCAGCCCGCAGGAGGGCAAGGCCGCGGCGATGAGCCTGCTGCACTCCTTCTACTGCTGGGGACAGGTCGCGGTGGTGGCGGGCAGCACGCTGCTGCTGGCCTGGATCGGCCAGGACGCCTGGCAGGTGCTGCCCCTCGCCTGGGCGCTGGTCCCGCTGGTCAACATGGTGGCCTTTTTGAGGGTTCCGCTGCCCGCCACCGTGCCCGACGAGCACCGCACCTCGCTGCGCGCGCTCTTCTCCGCCCCCGCCTTCGCCGCCGCGATGGTGCTGATGCTCTGCGCCGGGGCGGCCGAGCTGACCATGTCGCAGTGGTCCTCGCTCTTCGCCGAGCAGGGGCTGGGCGTCTCCAAGGTCTGGGGCGACCTGGCCGGCCCGTGCCTGTTCGCCGTCCTGATGGGCGTCGGCCGGATCGTCTACGGGTTGTGGGGGGAGCGGATCCCGCTGGTGCCGGCCATGGCCTCCTGCGGCGCGCTGGCGACGGTCTGTTACCTCGTCGCCTGCCTGGCCTCCGACCCGCTGGTGAGCCTGATCGGCTGCGCGGTCTGCGGCCTGGCGGTCAGCCTGCTCTGGCCGGGGACCTTCAGCCTCGCCGCCGCCCGTTTTCCCCTGGGAGGCGCGGCCATGTTCGGGGTGCTGGCCGTCTTCGGTGACGCCGGGGGCGCGGTCGGCCCCTGGATCGCCGGAGCGGCCGCGGACGCCACCGCCTCCGCCGAGGGTCTTCTGGGGGGCCTGGCGGCCCTGCTCCCGGACGACGGCGGTTCGGGACTGCGCGCGGGGCTCCTCGTCGCGATCGTCTTCCCGGTGGCCGTCGTCGCCGTCACCCTCGCGTACGGTGCCTCGGCCGGGCGCGCGGCGGTGGCCTCCCGGGCGGGGGAGCACCTCGGCGGGTGATTCCGGGCGCGATGTCATCACCATCCTGCTCGGAAGGCATCCTTTTTCCTATTGCATCCGAAAGTATGGGGTCGACCGCAATCGTGCGGTCACCTCGGCGTACGCGCGGCCGGATGATCGGGGGCGCCGTCCTCATCAACCGCTTTAGTGACAGTGGGTAAACACCCCTGTCGAGCTGCGGGATCGCCGGGTCCGTGACCCCGGCGGGCGGCGTCCGGGGAGGCGCCGGGACCCGGCCGTCTCCCCGTGCGCGTCCGGTGCCGGGACGAGGGGCGGGAGCGCGCGTCCGGTGACGACGACGCGGAGCCGGGTTCCCGGTCCTCGCCGCGCTCTCCCCGGCCGGACCTGCCCGGACCTGCCTGGACCGGCGCGGACCTGCCCGGCCGGTGCCCGGAACCGGATCGGCGTCCGCTCAGGAGACTCCCGGGGACGACGGATCCGGACCGGGGCCGGGGCCGCGCCGTCACCGGGACGGGACCCGGCCCGCGAGGCCCGGACGCCCGCGCGTGCCGTCACGGCGGCCCGCGTCGCCGGACGGCACCGGACGCCACCGGGGCCGTGCCGTGCCCGGACGGGACACGTGTGACCCCCGGCGAAGGCGGTACCGGAATCACCGGAGAAACGCATATGTCGTTCCCGGAATTTCATCGGTCATATTCCCGGAGAAAGCCCGTACCCGGAAGACGGAAATGGCCGCGGAGGGCGTCGTTCTCCGGGCGCCGGGCCCCACGGTTCGCCGAAGATTTGAAATTGCCATTCTTTGCTATATCAAAAATAAGCAGTAAATGGTTCGTCGATAATGTTGTGCATCTCTGCCGTTGCCACCGCGAGTTTTCGGCGGTATACCGCACCGGCCGCCCGGCGACCCGGACGGGAATTCCTCCGCCCGGGAGCCTTCCGCGCGCCGCCCGCCCGTCGCCCGTGGCGTCACGGGGTCGCGGCCCGGTGCCGCACGGCCCCCGGGACGCGGCCGGTCCCCGGGCCGTCGTGAGGGAGGCGGCGTGGGCCCGCCGGGGATCCCGCGCCGTCCGTGCCGGCCGCTTCCTGCCTGGTGACGGCCGTCCGGGAGACGCGGGGCCGGCTCGTGCCCCCGTCCGCGGGCTCGCGTGCGGACCGCGAGGGGAGGGCCCGCGGAGTGTCCGCCGGGACGGCCCGCGGGGCGGTGGGCGACGGCCGCGGGCCCCCGCGGGTCGCTATGGATTTCACATCGATGTGGCCGGTCGCCACACCCGTCTGGACAGAACGTAAATTTCCTGTTAACTGCAGTTTTATCGAGCGTCAGGGCCTTATAGCGGCCTTTCGCCGGAAGTCAAGGTCTTGTAGATCGCTATTGATGCTGATAGTCAGTCTGGAGAGATAAGAAGCTGAACCGGCTCTCCGATAATCGGTTCTCCGAGAAGGGCTGTGCAGATGCGCGCACTCCTGCCGTACGGGATGGCGGACTTCGAGCGACGTGGTTTCCGGACCGATCGCCCGGAGGCGCGGGCGGTCCTGGAGGGGCGGGCCAGAAGTTTTCTCGACGGCTTCAACCTCGCCCTCTCCCGATGGGGGGACGTCCACGCGGCGCTCGCCACGGTGCCCGAGGAGAACCGGGGCTTCGCCTACGAGGGTGCGGGCATGTACGCGGCCTACCGGGACGTGACCGCACGCGGGCGGGACACGGCGCTGCGCCGGCTGCTCGACGGTCCCGGACAGGGCTACGTCCACCTGATCCACGTCGGCGCGGGATGGGGGCTGAGCCCGGCGCGGCTCCCCGCGCCGTTCCGGCTGCCCGGCACGCCGCTGCTGCGATGGCTGGCCCTGGACGGCGCCGGCTTCGGCGAGGTGTTCTTCGGGGGGACGCGCGCGCTGGAGCGCCGCGCCCGCCGCGCGCCCACCCCGCGAGGGGCCGCCCGCCTGGCCGGTTGCGGCCGCGCGCTCTGGTTCGCCGAGTCCGCCGACGTCACCGGGGTGACGCGGGTCATCGGCCGCCAGCCGGTCGCCGCCCGCGCCGAGCTGTGGAGCGGGATCGGCCTGGCGTCCGCCTACGCGGGCGCCACCACTGAGACCGGCCTGGAGGCCCTGGTGACCGCGGCCGGCCCGGCCGCGCCCGCCTACGCCCAGGGCGTCGTCTTCGGGGCCACCGCCCGGTTCCGCTCCGGTGTCGTCCCCGACCACACCGTCCTGGCCTGCCGCGTGGTGCTCGGCACCGACCCCGGGACCGCCTCCTCCTGGGCGGACGACACCGCCGCAGACCTCGAACACTCGCCGGACATCGCCGCCTACCAGGAATGGCGGACCCGGCTACGCGGCATCACGGCCGCCCGGCACGCCGCCTGATGCCCCGATCGGAGAACGGAATGGTCCAGACCGTCCTGCGCAAGAGCCTCCCCGCCGTGGTCGCGGTGCTGCTCTGCGGCACCCTGGGTTTTCTCACCATACGGCCGGGCATCGCCGCCGGAGAGGCCGAACGGCTCGCCGGGCGCTACGCGTTCCAGAGCGTGGCGCTCAACTCCGCCCCGGCAGGAGCCCGCACCGAACGCGTCGTCGCGCCGGGCCTGCAGAGGATCCGGGGCTGGATCTCGGCCGTCGGCGCGGCCGTCGCCCTGACCGACCTGCGCGGGCTCGGCCACGCCGGTGACGTCTGCCTGGTCGACCCCCGCGACGACAAGGTCACGCTCCGGCCGGCACCCCAGTCCGGCGGCACCTCCTACGCGCCGGTCGAGCTGCGCCCCTCGGGCGCCGTGCGCTACGACGCGACGATGGCACCGATGGGGTGCGTCCCCGCCGACCTCGACGAGGACGGCGACACCGACATCCTCGTCTACTACTGGGGCCGCTCGCCGGTGGCGTTCCTCAACACCGCACCCGGCGTCCCGTCCGCCGCGGGGTTCACCGCGACCGAGCTCGTCCAGCCCATGCAGGTGTGGAACAGCACGGCCCTCAACGTCGCCGACGTCGACGGCGACGGCCACCTCGACGTCCTGGTCGGCAACTACTTCCCGGACGGGGCCAAGGTGCTCGACCCGGCCGCCGCCGGCGACAGCCGCATGCAGATGCAGCACTCGATGAGCATGGCCCGCAACGCCGGCGTCAACCGGATCCTGCTCGGACGCCCCTCCGGCGCCCGCGACACCCTCCCGGCGTTCACCGACGCCAGCGACGCCTTCGGCGACGACGTCGCCCGCTCGTGGACCCTCGCCTTCGGCCTGCAGGACCTCACCGGCGACCTGCTGCCCGAGATCTACGTGGCCAACGACTTCGGCCCCGACTTCCTGCTCGCCAACGAGTCCACCCCCGGCGCGGTCAGGCTGCGGGCGGTGCCCGGCACCCGGACGCTGACCATGCCCAAGTCCAAGGTGCTCGGCCACGACTCGTTCAAGGGGATGGGGGTCACGTTCACCTACCCGGACGGGACCGGCCTGCCGATGATGATGGTCAGCAACATCACCGACGAGTTCGCGCTGCAGGAGAGCAACTTCGCCTTCGTGCCGACCGGCCCGCCCGGTGAGCTCGCCTTCCGCGACGACAGCGAGGACCTGGGCCTGGCCCGCAGCGGCTGGGCCTGGGACGTCAAGTCCGGCGACTTCGACAACGACGGCGTCGACGAGATGCTGCAGGCCACCGGATTCCTCAAGGGCGAGCGCGACCGCTGGCCCCAGCTGCAGGAACTCGCGATGGGCAACGACGACCTGCTCGACCTGGCCGGGGCGTGGCCGAACTTCGGGCCCGGCGACGACCTGTCCGGCCACCAGCACAACCCCTTCTGGGTCCGTACCGCGCAGGGCCGCTACGCCGACCTGGCCCCCGCGATCGGCATCGACCAGCCCGACGTCACCCGGGGCCTCGCGCTGGGCGACGTGAACGGCGACGGGCGGCTGGACGCCGTGGTCGCCAACCAGTGGGAGAACTCCAGGGTGCTGCTGAACCGCTCCGCCGGACCACCCGGCATCGACCTGGAACTCGCCCTTCCGGCCGCGGGCGGCGGGACCAGGCCGGCCGTGGGCGCGCAGGTCGAGCTGACCGGCGCCGTACGGCAGAAGACCCAGCTGTACCCGGCCAACGGGCACGCCGGCGCCTCGGCGTCGCGGGTCCACCTGGCGGCACCCGGCGGCACCGTCACCGGGACGGTCACCTGGCGCGACGGCGCGGGCCGGCACCAGGCCCCGATCTCGCTGACGGCCGGTCGGCACACCCTCCTGCTCAGCCCAGACGGAACGGCGGTAACGCGATGACCACCACGCTTCCCCAGCCGGGGGTCGAGACCCCGCCCCCGCCCCCGGCCGTGCCCGAGCAGGCCGCCCCCAAGGTCGACGTCCGCCTCAAGGCGCTGCGGCGGTTCGCCCTGTCGATCACCGTCCTCACCGTCGTGGGACACGCCGTGCTCGGCTTCGAGCAGGCGCCGATCACGCCGATCGTGGCCGTGCTGACCGCGTACGTCACCGAACTGCTGATGGAGACCGTCACCGCGTGGTCGCGCGGGCGCCGCCCCGGCTACGCGGGCGGCTGGAGGGCGCTGGTCACCTTCCTGCTGCCCGCGCACATCGTCGGCCTGGCCTGCGCCATGCTCCTGTACGGCAACGAATCGGTCTGGCCCTACGCCTTCGCCGTGGCGGTCGGCATCAGCCTCAAGCACCTGATCAAGGTCAGGGTGAACGGCTCGCTGCGGCACTTCCTCAACCCGTCGAACACCGGCATCGTGATCACCCTGCTGCTGTTCCCCTGGGTGGGGATCGCCCCGCCGTACCAGTTCACCGCGAGCGTGAGCGGCGCGGTGGACTGGCTCGTCCCGCTCGGCATCCTGATGCTCGGCACCATGCTGAACGCCAAGCTCACCGGGAAGATGCCGCTCATCGCCGGATGGGTGGGCGGCTTCATCGCCCAGGCGTTCCTGCGCTGGCTGATCCTCGGCCACTCCCTGCCCGGCGCGCTGCTCCCGCTGACCGGCGCGGTCTTCGTGCTCTACACCAACTACATGATCACCGACCCGGGGACGACCCCGGTCAAGCCGCGCAACCAGATGGTCTTCGGCGCGACCATCGCCGCGGTCTACGGCGTGCTCGTCAGCGTCGACGTCGCGTTCGGCCTGTTCTTCGCCCTGGTGATCACCTGCATGCTGCGCGGAGCGGTCCTCGTGCTCGCGCGCCGCCGTACCCCGGCGGTGGCGTGATGACCCCGGCGTCATCACCGGGTACGCGCGACACACAGGGCACAGGAACGGGCACGGGAACGGGCATGGGAACGGGCACGGGCACGGGCGGGCCCGGCGCGCGGGCCCCGCGGATCGCCGTCGTCGGGATGGCCTGCCGCTACCCCGACGCGGTCAGCCCGGGTGAGCTGTGGCAGAACGTCCTGGGCGGGCGGCGGGCCTTCCGCCGCTTCCCCGAGACGCGCCTGCGGGTGGCCGACTACGGCGGCGAGGGACCCGACTCGACCTACGCCGGTCAGGCCGGCCTGCTGCGCGACTGGGAGTTCGACCGCAGCCGCTTCCACATCTCCGGAGGGCTCTACCGGGCGGCCGACCACACCCACTGGCTCGCGCTGGAGACCGCGGCCGACGCCCTCGCCGACGCGGGCTTCCCCGGCGGCGACGGCCTGGACCGCGACTCGGTGGGCGTCGTCCTGGGCAACTCGCTGACCGGCGAGTTCAGCCGCGCCGCCTCGCTCCGGCTGCGCTGGCCCTTCCTGCGCAGGGCGGCGGTGGCCGCGCTGGCCGGCAGCGGCCTGGAGGGGGACGCCGTGGCCGGTGTCCTCGGACGGCTGGAGGACCTGGTCAAGGAGCCGTTCCCCGAACCCGGGGACGAGACGCTCGCCGGGGCGCTGAGCAACACCATCGCCGGGCGGATCTGCAACCACTTCGACTTCCACGGCACCGGCTACACCGTGGACGGCGCGTGCTCCTCCAGCCTGCTCGCGGTGATGACCGCCTGCCGGGCGCTGGCCGACGGCGACCTCTCCCTGGCCCTGGCCGGGGGCGTGGACCTCAGCCTGGACCCCTTCGAGCTGGTGGGCTTCGCCCGGGTGGGCGCGCTGGCCCGCGGCGAGATGCGCGTCTACGACGCCGACCCGACCGGCTTCCTGCCCGGCGAGGGCTGCGGCGTCGTCGCGCTCATGCGCGCCGAGGAGGCCGAGCGGCGGGGCCTGCGCGTCTACGCGTACGTGACCGGCTGGGGCAGCTCCTCCGACGGCGCGGGCGGGCTCACCCGTCCCACCGCGCCGGGACAGGCCCTGGCCATGCGCCGCGCCTACCGCCTCGCCGGGCTGGACCCGGCCGAGGTCGGCTTCGTCGAGGGCCACGGCACCGGGACCGCCGTCGGGGACCGCGTCGAGATCGAGGCCCTGACCGACGTCAGGGGAACCGGCGCCGCGGCCGCGGCCCTGGGCAGCGTCAAGGCCAACATCGGGCACACCAAGGCCGCGGCGGGCGTCGCCGGGCTGATCAAGGCCGCCCTGGCGGTGCACCACCGGGTGCTGCCGCCCTCGACCGGAACCCGCGAGCCGCACCCCCTGCTCGGGCGGGCCGGGGTGCCGCTGCGGCTGCTCGCCGAGCCCGAGCCGTGGGACCGGCCGGTGCCCAGGGCCGCGGTCTCCTCCCTCGGCTTCGGCGGGATCAACGCGCACGTGGTCCTGGAAGGACCCCGGCGCACCCCGGCCAGGTCGCTGTCGGCGTCCACCCGCCGCTGGTCCGCGCCGGTCCCCGAGCACCACGTCGTCGCCGTCGGCGCCACCGGCCCCGGCGCGCTGGCCGCGCGGCTGCGGCAGGTGGCGGACCTGGCCCCCGTGCTCAGCCTCGCGGAGCTGTACGACCTGGCCTGCACCTCGCAGGCGGACTTCGGCGGCGGCGCCGCCCGCGCCACCCTGGTGGCCGCGACCCCCGACGAGCTGGGCCTGGCCGCGGAGGCCGCGCTGGCCGGGATCGGCGCGTGGGACGGCGGGCTCCTCGTCGACGCGAAACGCGGCTACGCGCTCGCGTCCGGGCCGCCCGCCCGGGTGGGCCTGATGTTCCCCGGGCAGGCCGCGCCGGTCCGCGCCACGCTCCCGGCCTGGGCCGCGGGCCTCGGCGTCCCCGGCTCACCGGTCACGCTCCGGGACGGCGACGCCGACACCGCGGTCGCGCAACCGGCGATCATGCGCCAGTCGCTCGCCGCCCTGGCCTGGCTCGACGCGATCGGCTGCGAGCCGGTGGCGGCGATCGGGCACAGCCTCGGCGAGATCGCCGCGCTCGGCTGGGCCGAGGTCCTCACCCCCGGCGACGCCCTGCGCCTGGCCGCGGCCCGCGGCCAGATCATGGCCCGGTACGGCACGGCAGGCACCACGATGGCGAGCCTCGCGGCCCCGCCGGAGACGGTCGCCGACCTGCTCGCCGGGACCGAGGCGGTCGTCGCCGCGTTCAACGGCCCCGCCCAGACCGTCGTCGCCGGGCCGGTCGCGGACGTGCACGCCGTGGTGGAACGTGCCCGCGCCACCGGGATCGACGGTGTCGTCCTCGCGGTCTCGCACGGTTTCCACAGCCCCGCGATGCGCCCGGCCGAGGCGCCGCTGCGCGAACTGCTGGACACGATCACCACGGACGTGCCGCGCCGCAGGGTCATCTCCACCGTCACCGGCCGTCCGTACGGCGGCGCCTCCCCCACTCCCGACGGTGCCTTGTACGAGGCCTCGGAGATCGTCTCCGACGACGCGGTGGAGTCGCTGGTCGGCCAGCTCACCCGGCCGGTCAGGTTCGCCGAGGCGCTCGCACGCCTCGCGGACGAGTGCGACCTGCTGGTGGAGGCGGGGCCGGGGAGCATCCTGTCCGGCCTGGCCGCCCACCTGCCCGCGGTCGCGCTGAGCATGGACTGCGGCGGGGATCCCCGGCGCCAGGCCGTGGTCACCGCCGCCCTGGCGGTGTCGGGCAACGCCGACCTGACGGCGTGGGCCGCCGGGCGCGCCTACCGCCGCCTCCCGCTGGACAGCTCGCCGACCTTCCTGGCCAACCCGTGCGAGGCCGTCGCCGCGGACGTGCCGGTCACCGACGTCCCGGCCTCCCGGCAGGCGGCCGGACCCGTCCCGGCGGACCGCTCCGATCGGGTGAACGGGGCCGGCCGGACGGGCGGGCCGAACGGGTCGAACGGCGTGAACGGCGTGAACGGGTCCGGTGGGACCGGCGCGACGCCCGCGACCGTACCGGGTACCGAGCTGAGCCCCCTGGAGTGCCTGCGCGCGGAACTCGCGGCCGGGCTCGAACTGCCGCTGGAGACCGTCCGGCCGTCCAGCTCGTTCCTGGGCGACCTGCACCTGAACTCGCTCCAGGTCGTGCGCATCGTCAGCCGGACCGCGCAGGCCCTGGGGCGGCAGCTCCCCGCCGTCCCGCTCTCCCTCGCCGAGGCGTCGGTGGCCGAGGCCGCCGAGGTGCTCGCCGGCCTGCCGTCGGCGACCGAGGAGGGCGCGGAGGAGATCGAGGGCGTCGGCGGCTGGGTACGCGCCTTCCGGCACGAATGGGTCCCCGCGGGACCGTCGCCGGCCGCGGACGCCGGGACACCGGTGTTCTCGCTGGCCACCGGTGCCGGCCCCGAGGACGTGGCCGCCCTGCTCACCGAGATCACCGCTCGTTCCCCCGAACGGCTCGTCCTGCGCCACGACGGCCATCCCGCGGCCGAGGCCGTCGGCCGCAGCCTCGCGGTCGAACTCCCGCGCACGTCCGTGACGGTGCTGCGCGCCCCCGGCGACGACGGCCCCGCGGGCGCCGTCGAGCACGGGTACGCCGAGCTCAGACGGCTGCCGGACGGCTCGGTGGAGCGCCGCCGCACCGTCCCGTACACGCTGCCGGCACAGGACGGGGCGGCGCCCATCGGCGACGGCGACGTCTGCCTGGTCACCGGCGGCGTCACCGGCATCACCGCGCACAGCGCCGCGGCCCTGGCCGAGCGGACCGGATGCGTGCTCGTCCTGCTCGGCCGTACCCCCGCCGAGGACCCGGCGGTCGCCACCGCCCTGGCCGACCTGCGCTCCCGCACCCGCGCCGTCTACCTGCGCTGCGACGTCACCGACCCCGCGCAGGTCCGCGTCGCGCTCGCCGCCGCCGCCGGGCACGGCCCGGTACGCGGCCTGATCCACGGCGCCGGTGTCAACGTCCCGAGGCGGCTGGCCGCCGTGACCGGGGAGACGCTCCGCGCGCACCTGCGTCCCAAGGTGGACGGGCTGCGTGTGCTCCTCGACGAGGCGGGCGAGGACCTGAGCATGGCCGTGGCCTTCGGCTCGATCATCGGCAGGCGCGGTCTGGCCGGGCAGTCGGAGTACTGCCTGGCCAACGACTGGATGCGGCACCTGGTCGAGGACTGGGCGGCCGATCACCCCTCCTGCCGTACCCACCTGCTGGAGTGGTCGGTCTGGTCGGGGGTGGGGATGGGCGTCCGGCTGGACACGATCGACGCCCTCCGGCGCCAGGGCATCACCGCCATCACCCCCCGGGAGGGCGCCGACCTGCTGCTCGGTGTGCTCGGCGACGCGCGGGCCCCCGTCACGCTCCTGCTGACCGCCCGCTTCCCGGCCGGTCCCACCCTCGTCGTCGAGGGGCCGTCCGCCCCGCTGCTGCGGTTCACCGAGCGTGAGCTCGCCCGGACCTCCTGGGTGGAGGCCGTCTACGAGGCCGACCTGGGTGCCCGCACCGACCCCTACCTCGACGACCACCGCATCTCCGGCACCCGGGTGCTGCCCGCCGTCGTCGGCCTGGAGGCGATGGCGCAGGTCGCCACCGCCGTGGGCCACGACGGCGCGGCGCCCGAGCCGTCCTCCGGGGGAGCGCCCGGCGAGACCGCGGGGCCGTACGGCGGGTCCGCGGGGGGATGGTCCTTCGCGGACGTCCGCCTGCGCGCGCCCGTCATCGTCGAGGGTGACGCCCCGCACCCGGTGCGGGTGGCCGCGCTCACCGGGCCGGACGGCACCTCCGTCGTGCTGCGCGACTCGGCCGACGGCTTCACCACCGACCGGTTCACCGCCCGGCTGGTGCCCGCCGCGCCCGTCCCCCGGGACGACGGCCTCGGACGCCTCCCCGCGGATCCCGCACCGGCCGGGTTCGTGCCGAACGGTTCCGGGCCGAACGGTTCCGGGCCGGGGCCCGTCGCGCACGGCTTCTACGACAACGGCCTGTTCTTCCACGACGGCCGGTTCCGGCGGGTCGCCTCGTACGGGCTGCTGACCGCGTTCCGGGTGGAGGCGGTGATCGAGGGAGCGCCCGGGGACGGGACGGGGAGCTGGTTCTCCTCCTTCCACTCGCCCGAGCTGCTGCTCGGCGACCCGGGGCTGCACGACGCCACCATCCACGCGCTGCTGGCCTGCGTCCCGCACCGGGAGGCGCTTCCCGTCGGGATCGACAGGTTCACGGTCTGGCGACCCCCGGTGGGCCGCTGCCTGGTCCGCGCCCGGGAACGCGAGCACCACGCCGGCGAGTACGTCTACGACGTCGACCTCGTCTCCGCGACCCCGGGCGACCGGGACGTCCTGGCCCGCTGGGAGGGACTGCGGCTGCGCGCCACCGGCCCCCGGACGTGGCCAGGAGCGCTGCCGATGTCGCTGGCCGGGCCGTGGATGTCGCGGCTGCTCGACGAGAACGGCCTGGCCCGGCACGTCGAGCTGGCCGCCGTCCCCGGGCGCAGGGAGGACGACGCCGCCGCCGGTCTCGCCGCCCTGCTCACCGGTGACGCCGTACGGCACGACGCGCGCGGCGCGCTGCGGACCGGGCAGGGGGGAGTGAGCGCCTCCTACACCGCGGGCCACGTCCTCGTCGGGGTGGCCGACCACCCGATCGGGATCGACTGGCAGGACGTCTCCGGCATCGGCGACACCGAGTGGCCGGCTCTCGTCGGCGAGCGCGGCACCGCCGTCACCGAGGCCCTGGTGGCCAAGACCGGCGAGGACCCGGGCCTGTGCGCCGCGCGGGTCTGGACCGCGAGGGAGGCGCTGGCCAAGGCCGGGGCCTCCGTCGACGAACCGCTCCGCGTCCACGAGGTGGGCCACCACGGCCTGGTCGCGCTCACCGCGGGCGGCTGGTGCGTGGCCACCGCCTCCGTACCGGGAACCGCGGTCATGGTGGCCACCGCGCTCCCCGAGGAGGCCTGATGCGCGCCTACCGTCACGTCCACACCGTCACGTTCGACGAGACCAACCTGGTGGGCAACGTCTACTTCGCCCACTACCTGCACTGGCAGGGGCACTGCCGGGAGCACTTCCTGGCCGAGCACGCCCCCGGGGTGCTGAAGTCCCTGGCCGACGGCACGCTCGCGCTGGTGACCCTCGGCTGCGACATGACCTACTACGAGGAGTGCTTCGCGCTCGACGAGGTCGAGGTGCTCATGACGCTCTCCGCGGTCAGCGGCAACCGGATCTCGATGGACTTCGACTTCCGCCGGGACGGCGTCCAGGTCGCGCGCGGCTCCCAGGCGATCGCCTGCATGCGCAGGACCCCCACCGGCGTCGCCCCCGTCCCCATGCCCGCCGAACTGGCCACGGCCCTGCACGCCTTCGCCTGATCCGACGGAACGCCCCCCGCCCACCCACCCCCCGGGTCACGAGAGGTCCGACATGACATCGCTCAACACCACCTGGCACCGCCCCGCGCTCTTCGCCTTCCTGGCGATCGTGCTCGCGCACTGGGCCGAGCACATCGCCCAGGCCGTCCAGATCTGGGTCCTGGGCTGGCCGATCCCGCAGGCCCGCGGCGTGCTCGGCCTGTGGTTCCCCTGGCTGGTCACCTCGGAGGTGATGCACTACGGCTACGCCGTGATCATGCTCATCGGGTTCGTGCTGCTGCGCAGGGGCTTCACCGGACGGTCGCGGACCTGGTGGAACATCGCCCTGGGCGTGCAGGTGTGGCACCACTTCGAGCACCTGCTGCTGCTCCTGCAGGCGGTGACCGGCAACCACCTCCTCGGGCGGCCGGCGGTCACCAGCATCGCCCAGCTCGTCTTCCCCCGGGTCGAGCTGCACCTGTTCTACAACACCATCGTCTTCCTCCCGATGGTCGTCGCCATGGTGCTGCACCTGAGGCCCAGCCAGGCCGAGTACGACGCCATGCTCTGCTCCTGCGCGGTGCCCGCGCGGCGCGAGGCGGTCGCGGCTTGAGCACGGCGACGGCCCCGGCCGGGACCGTACCGGTCAGGAGGCCGTCGGCGTTCTTCGCGGTGCTCGCCACCCTCGTGGGGCTCGGGCTGCTCGCGCTGACCGTGCCGAGCCTGGGCCCCACGATCCGGGCCGCCCGCGCCGACGGGGCCAGGGGCACGTTCACCGCCGCCGACCTCAGGTGCGTGAACCACGGGGCTCACGAGTCGTGCTCCTGGTACGGGCGCTTCGCCCCCTCCCGCGACCCGGCCCGGGAGGTCTACCTGTACGGCAGCGACCGCGGCATGCTCCGCGCGGGGGAGCGGACCGCGGCGGTGGACGTCGGCCGGGGCAACCGGGTCTACGGGCCCGGCGGTTCACACGAGTGGGTCTTCGTCGGGCTGCTCGCCCTGACCGGTCTCGGCCTGCTTCTCCTGGGAGGACGGTCCGCCACCCGGCTCCGCGCGCGACGCCGCGAGTGGCGCCGTGAACGAGGCCTGAGCGACGCCGCGGACGACGCCGTGAACGAGGTCGTCGGTGTCGCCGGAACGAGGTCGTGAGCAAGGTCGTGGACGCGCGGACGAGGCCCCCGGCCGCTCCCGCCCGCACGCGCGGTGCCGTACCGCCGCACGCGCGGGCGGGGAGCGTCCGGGGACCCGGACGAGGGTGACCGCTGCGGGCGGTCGCTCTCGTCAGGAGACGCCGGTGGAGTCGCGTTCCGGCCGGGCCGACAGCCCCATCAGCTGCGTGCACCGCAGCACCGCCGCCGGGTCGCCCTCGAGCGACAGGCCGCCGGTGACGACGGCGTCGAACGGGCTGATCAGCTCGGCGCCGATCCGGACGAACGTCTCGGCGCTCGTCCGCACCACGATGACCGGCTTCTCCGCGGGGCCCCGCTGGGCCGCCGCCTTGCCGTCGGCCACGACGATGTGGAAGACGTCGTCGTCGATCCGGAACTCGTAGGACTCCCGCACGTCGGGCACGGGCCGTCCCTGGATCATGGCCTGCAGGGCGAAGAACCCCCAGGCGCTGCTGGTCATCCCCGTCTTGGCGTCCTCGTCGGTGAGGAAGCGCATCCCCCACCGGGAGAAGTACAGCAGGGGCTCGCGGAGCTGCTCCCCGACCGGGGTGAGCCGGTACCGCTTCCCGCGCGCGTCCCCCGGGACGGGCTCGGCCTCCAGGATCCCCCGCGCGCCGAGCGCCTTGAGGCGGTCGGTGAGCAGGTTCGGCCCGATCCCCGGAAGGTGTGACTGGATCTCGTGAAATCGCGCCGGAGCTATGATCAGCTCCCTGACGATCAACAGCGTCCAGCGCTCCCCGATGATGTCTAGTGCGGCGGCCAACCCACAGAACTGTCCGTAGTGCCGCTTGTCGGACGTAAGCACGCGCTCGTGCCTTCCTATGATTTTTTATAGTGACAGCGCGTCCGTCTCCCCTGCCGGACGCGTCGGGGTCAGGTCGGGACCGTTCGGGGCCCGCCGTCACCCGTTCCCGGGACGGCGCCGCACCCCGGTAACCGGAGGGCGGTCGTGCCAGGGCCCCGATCCCGGGCGGGGGTCCTGTGGTCGGAGCTCGCGGTCGTCATGAGGGCATCACCTCGTGGGGCCTGGATTCACAATCATTTTCGCCGAGTCGCTATGCACATTCAAATTATATTCCCATCAGAGCTGGGATGGGCTGATGATTTTTAATACTTCACTATAAGAAAAAATAGTGTCATATGCACTGCAGGGTGTGCCGGGGAGAGGGGGCGCGTTCGTGACGGAGAGGCCGCGGGCGGGGTCCGTCTCCCCGGGGCGAGGTCCGGTCCGGCCGGAGCGCGAAGGAGCGGACCAGGACACGGCGGGCGGAATCGCCCGGTGCCGGTGGTTCGGAAGGGTCACATGGGTATGACCAGCCATGTGCTCAGCTCTCTGCCCGCCTCCGCGCCCCGTCCCACGCCCTGCTCAGGGCCCCGTCCCACGCCCTGCTCAGGGCCCCGTCCCACGCCCCGCCCCGGGCTCCACAGGTCCGGGGAGGAAGGATGAACGAGCTTCACGAGCGGCTCCGCGCCGCCCTGCACGCCGAGCTGCCGGCCGCCTTCGAACTGCGCCGGGAGCTGCACGCCGAGCCGTACGTCTCCGGCAAGGAGGAGCCGACGCTCAAGCGGATGCTGGACGCGCTGCCCGAGGGCAGCGCGATGGAGCGGGTGGCGACCACCGGCGCGCTGCTGCGCGTCGGTGGTGAGGGCCTGGCCGTCGGCGTGCGGGGAGAGTTGGACGCCCTGCCGATCCTGGAGGAGACCGACGTCCCCTGGGCCTCGCGCAACGGCGCCATGCACGCCTGCGGCCACGACGTCCACCTCGCCGCGCTGGCCGCCCTGACCCGGGCGGTCGACCGGGTGCGGGCACCCGCGCCGATGGTCGCGGTGCTGCAGCCGCGCGAGGAGACCCACCCCTCGGGCGCCCGGGACATCGTCGAGTCCGGCGCGCTGCGCAGGAACCGGGTCGGCGCGATGATCGCGGCACACGTCCAGCCGGTGCTCGACGCGGGGGAGACGGCATGCACCCCCGGCGCGGTCAACGCCTCCGCCGACGAGTTCACCGTCGTGGTCAGGGGCCAGGGCGGGCACGCCGCCTACCCCCACCTGTCCCGCGACCCGGTCCTCGCGCTCGCCCAGATCATCGTGGCCGCGCAGCAGCTGGTCAGCCGGGACGCCGACCCGATGACGCCGACCGTGGTCACCTTCGGGATCGTCTCGGCGGGCACCGCGCCCAACGCCATCCCGGGGGAGGCCACCGCGCGCGGCACCCTGCGCACCATGTCCGAGCCCTGGCGCCACCAGCTGCACCACCGGTTCCGCGAGATCGCCGAGGGGATCGCCCGGGTGCACGGCTGCCAGGCCGAGGTACGGGTCATGCACGGCGAGCCGGTGCTCGTCAACGACGCCCGTCTCGCCGAGGAGACCGGCTGCATGCTCGTCGAGGCCGCCCACCACATGCCCGCCACCCTGCGCTCCTGCGGCGCCGACGACTTCGCCCACTTCGCCTCGGTGGTGCCGTCGCTGATGCTGTTCGTGGGCACCGACACGGTCTCCGGCCTGCACAGCCCGTACTTCCTGCCCGGGGACGAGACCGTGACGGCGGTCGCCGAGAGCCTGCTCGCCGCCTACCTGGCCGCGGCCCGGGTGATCGGCGCCGGGACGGGCTGACGGCGTCCCCGGTCAGTGTCCCGGTCAGTACCCCGTCGCGGGGTCGATCACCCCCTCCAGGGGGAGCCCGGCCCGCAGGTTGCGCACGTTCCGCTCGACCCGTTCGCAGAACATCCGGGCGACGTACTCGGCGGAGTCGGCGCAGTGCGAGGTGATGAGCACCCTGGGGTCGTCCCAGAGCGGATGCCCCTCGGGGAGCGGCTCGGGGTCCGTCACGTCCAGGCCGGCCGCGGAGATCGACCCCGCGCGGAGGGCCTCGACGAGCGCGTCGGTCCGGATGTGCCCGCCGCGGGCGACGTTGACGACGACGGCGTGCTCCGGCAGCAGCGCCAGCTCGGCCGCGTCGACGACGTGCGTGGTCTCCGGCGTCAGGGCCAGGGCCAGCACCAGCACGTCGGTGTCGGGCAGCACGGCGTGCAGGGCGGTGGGCGGCAGCGTCTCGCCGGCCCCCTCGACGCCGTCCGGGCGGCGCCGGATCACCCTGATCCGGCAGCCGAACGGCTCCAGCAGCCGGATCAGCTCGACGGCTATGCCGCCGCCCCCGAGGATCGTCACCCTCCGGCCGTGCAGCGACCTGGGGTCCACCGGATTCCAGCAAGGCGTCCGCGCCTGCCGCGAGACGCTGCGCAGGCAGGCCAGGATCAGCATGAGCGCGTGCTCGCCGACCTGCCCGGCGAACGACCCCTTGGCGCAGCTGAAGACCACCGGGAGGCCGAACACGCCGGACGGGACGAACTTCTCCACCCCGGCCCAGGGGAACTGCACCCACCCGATCCCGGGGTTGGCCTCCAGCGTCTTCCGCAACACCTCGGGCTCACCCGGGACGAGCCAGACCAGGCCGTCGGCCCCGGCGGGCGGGCCGACGGCACCGCCACCGGCGGACACGGCCCGCTCCACCATGGAGCGCAGATCGGCAAGACGGGGGGAGGCGGGGCGGCCGTGCGCCGCCCACACCTCCTCGGAGGGGAGGATCGCGATTCGGGCTTCCATAAACCATATTCTGTCGCGCCCCGCCGGTCGCGTGCCATGACCGCGCGCGATCCGTCCCGTTCCCGGTTTTCCGCCGGAGCGGGAATCGGAGGGCCTGCGCCGGCCGTACGGGAATCGCGTTCCCGGGCCGGTCGCGGCCCAATTCGATTTGACGGCAGGAACGGAACGCGGACCCGTCCGGCCCGCGGGCGGCGGCGCATTCGGCGTACGTGCCCGCTGGGGAAAGGCATGAATCATACCGCTCCGGCCTGCGTAAACGTCCGCACAAGACGCCGGTGCTCGGGGGACGCTACATTTTTCCCGGGGACCCGGGCATTCTGGAGGAGCGGATCGTTTTGAGCAGAGGGACGATCATCGGCGGACGCTACGAGTTGGACCCTCTGTCCCGCCGTACCGGTGGAATGGGAGAGGTCTGGTTCGGCTACGACAAACGGCTCGACCGGAAGATCGCTATCAAATTCATCAAAGTCGACAGGTTTCCCGACGGCCGGCCCGACGAGGAACTCGCCAGGCGCTTCATCCGCGAGTCGCGGATCACCGCGCGGCTGGAACACCCCGGGGTCCCGACCGTCTACGACTGCGGGCCGCACGGTGACGACCTCTACATGGTCATGCAGCTCGTCAAGGGCTGCCCGGTCTCGGCGCTGATCGACGAGACCGAGATGCCGGTGGCCTGGGCCGTGGCGATCGCCGCCCAGGTCTGCTCGGTCCTGGCCGTCGCCCACGCGAACTCGCTGGTCCACCGCGACCTCAAACCGAGCAACCTGATGCTCTGCCCCGACGGCACGGTCAAGGTGCTGGACTTCGGCATCGCCGCCGCGCTCGCCGCCGCCGACGCGACGAGCCTCACCCGGACGGGCGAGGTGCTGGGCACACCCGCCTACATGGCACCCGAGCAGGCCATGATGGGCGGCGCGGACCCGCGCAGCGACCTGTACTCCCTCGGCGTGATCCTGGACGAGATGCTCACCGGGAAGAACCAGTTCGCCGCGCCCACGGCACTGGCGGCGATGCGCAACCACACCGACGTGCCGCCCCGCCCGCTGCGCACCAGGCGGCCCGACGTCCCCGAGGGGCTGGAACGGCTCGTCCTGTGGATGCTCGCCAAGTCACCGGACCGGCGGCCCGCCGACGCCGGCGTCATCTGCGAGCGGCTGCTGGACTTCTGCCACGACCTGCCGCCCCTGCCCGGCTACGTGAACCTGGACACCCCCCACCCACTGCGGATGTACGCCACCGTCGTCGGCCGCATCACCTCCTCGGGGGAGCGTCACCGGCGGTCGGCCCACCACCAGCGGCCCACGCGGATCAGGAACATCGGGGGGCTGGCCCAGATCGAGCGCGCCGACCTGGAGCGTGCCCGCAGGGACGCCGAGGTCCTCAAGGTCCAGGGGCGTTTCAGCCAGGCGGCGGACCTGCTGGCGGAGGTGGCGGGCCCGGCCGCGAGCTCGTTGGGCGCGACCGCCTCCACCGTGATCGAGCTGCGGATCGAGCTCGCCGAGCTGCTCTTCCTCGCCGGGGACCACCGCCGGGCGGCGCCGGAGTTCCACCGGCTGGCCGTCGACGTCGCCGCGGTGGAGGGCCCGGACAACAACCTCGCCCTGCGCTGCCGGTTGATGGAGGCCGGCTGTCACGCGGCCACCGGTGACAGGAAACTCGCCCTGGCCCAGCTCCAGCGGCTCCTGGCCGACGAGCGGCGGTTCGGCGCGAGCGAGGAGCGGCTCCTCGAACTGCGCCGCAAGATCGGCATGGTGGAGCTCGACGCGGGCAACCGGGTGCGGGCCAAGCGGGTGCTGGGAGAGCTGCTGCCCGACCTGGAACGCAGGTACGGCCCGCAGCACGACGACGCGGGCGAGGTCCGGGCGATCCTGCGATCCCTCACCGGCCAATGACGCGCGGGGGACGTCAGGGGGTGACGACGACCTTTCCGCGGGTGTGTCCCCGGTGGAGGTAGCGGATCGCCTCCGCGGCGTCGGCCAGCGCATACGTCCGGTCGACGACGGGCGTCACCGTGCCCGCCCCGACGAGCTCTCCCAGCAGCGCGAGGTCCTCCCGGTTCCCCTTCGAGATCAGCCCGCGCAGCCGCTGCCCCACGAACGGCGAGAGCAGGAGCGCCCGGAGCTGGCGGTCCGTGCCGCCGAGCCACCGGCCGCCGCCCTCCGCCCCGACGATCACGAGGGTGCCGCGCGGGGTGAGCGCGCGCCGCAGGTGGGACAGCGGGCGGTTGCCCGCGGTGTCGACGATGAGGTCGTGGCGCACGCCCGTGGCGGCGAAGTCCTCGCGCGTGTAGTCCACGACGTGGTCGGCGCCGATCGAACGGACCAGGTCCAGCGCGGTCGTGCCGCACACGCCGGTGACCTCGGCCCCGAACGCCTTGGCGAGCTGCACCGCGAACGTCCCCACGCCCCCCGAGGCGCCGATGACCAGCACCTTCTGCCCGGCCCGGACGCCCCCGGCGTCACGAAGGGCCTGCAGGGCCGCGAGGGCGGAGACCGGGACGGCCGCGGCCTGCTCGAAGGTGAGGCGGGCCGGCTTGGGTGCGAGCCCGTCCTGCCCGGCGCGAGCGTACTCGGCCAGGGAGCCGTCACAGGTGCCGAACACCTCGTCGCCCGGCCGGAAGCGCGTCACGCCGCGGCCGGTCGCCTCGACGACGCCCGCGACGTCCGTGCCCCGGACGCGGGTCCCGGGCGCGCGGAGCCCGAAGCCCATCGCGCGCATCAGGTAGGGCCGTCCCGTCATGACATGCCAGTCGCCGACGTGCAGGGAGGCCGCGCGGACGCGGACCAGCACGTCGTCGTCACCGATCACCGGCATGTCGACGTCCTCCATCCCGAGGACGTCCGCCGAGCCGTAGGTGTCCTGGACGATCGCCTTCATGGTGCCTCCTGCTGGTCGGGAACGCTTCCGGCCCGTGGGGGCGGGCCGGGGGAGAACGCGGGTGCGCCGGTCACGCGGGGGTGTCCTCCGGGTAGTGGAAGACCCCTTCGAGCGGTACGCCGAACACCCGGGCGATCTGGAACGCCATCTCCAGGGAGGGCGAGTAGCGGCCCTGCTCGATGGCGATGACGGTCTGGCGGGTGACGCCGATCCGGTCGGCCAGCTCCGCCTGGGTCATCTCGCCGTTGGCGAACCGCAGCGCCCGGATCTCGTTGGTGACCCTGGTCGGCCTTCCCACGCTCAGAACCCCCGCCGGTAGGCGACGATCTTCACGACCGACGTGACGACGGCCGCGAGGACGAACGCCAGGAAGATCACGTTGGCGATCCAGAACGGGTCGGCCTCGGCCATGGCCAGGGCGAGCGCGGCCGCCGCGCCGGCGGAGACGACGTAGTACCCGACGTACTCGCCGTGGCGGTGGATGCCGATGTCGCGCTCGTCCGTCCGGCCCGCCGCGCCGGGAGAGGTCATCCCCATCACGATCTGGGCGACGATCGACACGACGATCCCGGCGACGATGATCGTGATCATCGGTCTCTGGTAGGCGGTCCCGGTGACGGACGCGCTCCGCGCGGGCCCCAGGACGACCACCAGATAGGCCGCGTACATGCAGGTCGCGCTGATGGCCTGAAGCCACGCGCTCTTCTCTTTGAGGGACATCCCGCTCCGATGTTAAACATCTTTAACATCACCGAATGTATGGCAGAGCGGACATGATGTCAAAAATATTTTACGTCGCGGGGGTGGTGGCGGCGTTCCGGCCGGTCATGGCCGCCGTCCTCGCCGCGCCCCGCTCTCGGTCCGGTCCCGCTCCCGGCCCCGCTCCCGGCCCCCGGGGCGGGGGCCGGGAGCGGGCGGGGACTCAGACGGGCAGGACCCGCAGGGCGGGGTAGCGGGCCGAGTTCAGGTACAGCTTGTCGGTGCCGTGCTCCTTCTCCAGCTCCAGGACGAACCGGTAGCGGTAGAGCCCCGCGCGCGCTTCGCTCATCACCGCCCCGGCCCAGTAGTAGTAGACGGCGGTGTACTGGTCGCGCATCCGGTCGGGAGCGCCGTAGACCTTGAGCTCGGTCATGATCCGGCGTTCGGCGACGTCGTCCTCGTCGCCCTTCTCGATGTCGAGGAAGACGATGTTGTTGATCTTCGGCATCGGGGGCCAGGTGCCGTCCGGGCGGCGGTGCATGTCGATCGGGCGGATGATCCAGTTGATCACCTGTCCCTGCTTGCAGACGGTCTCCAGGTGGTCGGTGCCCTGCCCGACCCCGCCGACGCTGTTGTCCATCATGTAGAGGCAGCCGTCCAGGGACTTCGTCGCGGCGGCCCGCTCCATGTCGACGAGGGTCACCACGTTCAGCTGGACGGAGTTGAGCTGGCCGCGCTCGGTGAAGTCCGTGGCCGCGTACGCCTGGGTCATCAGGCCTCCTTTCCGTCGCCGGCGGAACCGGCCAGGGCCGGTCGGCCGGTGGGGGTGAACGGCGTGGTGACGGTGCCGAGCAGGAACGAGAGCCGGTACGGGACCGGCTCGGTGAGGTCCTGCTTGACCTCGGCGGTCCAGAACACGATGTCGGTACCGGGATACACCTTTTGTTCGGGCTCGGCGATCTGCGGGTCGATCTCGACGTCGGCGAGGGACACGTAGGTCTCGCACTCCAGCGGGATCACGTTCCACAGCAGGGTGTCGCCCTTGCGGACCCGGCTGTGCAGCTCGGGGGTACCGAAACCGGTGGATCCCGCGGGCCTGTTGGTGTCGTAGAGGTAGAGGCTGCCGTCCAGGTTCTCCGACGCCAGCGCGGCCACGGGGTCGACCACCGCGGTGATCGTCACGGGCCGGGCGGACCGGGTGGACCGGCGTTCGGGCTGTCTGTTCCTCGGGGGCATGCGGCTCCTTCGCTCGAAGATGCTCCGGACCGGGTCAGCCGGTGACCGGGACGGGCGGCATGGGGAGGACGCCCAGTCCGGCACCGGTGAACCCGTTGCGCTTCGGATCGTTGATGATCTTCAGACTGGACTCGCAGGTCAGGTCCACCGACTCCCAGACCAGCTCGTCGTTGCGCTCGACCAGCTCGTGCAGCTGGACGTGCATCGTGTACCGGTAGACCCCGGGCCGGCTCGTGTCCACGGTCGCGGCCCAGTACCAGCCGTCGTAGATCATGTCGGGCGACCCGTACTGGGCCGGGTACATGATCTTCTCGGTGACGGCCGGGCCGGTGATGTCGGTGATCACCGGAGCCGGGTAGTTGTACGCGTCGGAGCTGGTCGTGGTCCTGCCGGTGACGTCCAGCAGCTTGGAGTCGGTGAGGCCGCGTCCGCTCGCCTGCTTGCGGGCCCGCTTGCCGACCCGTCCCTGCAGCCGCCTGACGTCGGTCTCGTTCACCCCGCCCGCGGCGTCGAGCCCGGCCAGCTCGTCCAGCGTGCGCCGGTCGTCGGCGCGTCCCTGTTCGGCCAGGTAGTTGCGCGGCACCGTCGGGGGGATCGACCCCAGCGCCGCGGGCAGCCAGTTCAGCACCTGCTCGGTCGCCTGCGACCCGTCGAGGTAGTGGGTGCCGGGCACGATCGTCTCCAGCCGCTCGGTGCCCACCCCCTCCGAGCCGAACAGCTTCATGTTGTCGAACCAGTACGTGTTGCCCTCGAGCGATCGCGTCCGGAGCGCGTTCTCGACGTCGAAGAGCACGATGATCCCGTGTTGCTGTGCCATGGAACCGCCTTTCGGGGAACGTGGCTCACGCGCACAGCAGTGCGGGCGAGTCGATGTGCAGCACGCTGTTGGGCCCTTCGTGGAGCCGCAGGGAGAGCCGGTACCGGTAGGGGACGCCGGGCGTCATGTCGTGGGGCACGATCCCCTCCCACACCAGCAGGTCGTAGTTCTCGCGCCCGTTGGAACCGGTGGCGTCGACCCCCGCCCCGGACACGGTCCCGGCCGCCGCCGCGGCCGTCCCGTGCGCGGCACCGGCCGCCGGCGCGGTGGCAGACCCCGCCGGACGCGGCGCCACGGCCCGGTCGGCCGGTGCCCGGACGGCCGCGCCGGACAGGAACTCGATGGCCTGGATCTCGACCGGGGTCTGCACGTCCACGTGGATGGGGGTCCACTGGACGACCTGTCCCGGGGACACGACCGTGACGAGGTCGGGGGTCCCCTGGTTCTTGCTCCCCGCCGAGCCGTCGTCGACCAGCGAGAGGTTGCCGTTGTGCAACGTCCGGTCGGACAACGCCCCGACGGCGTCGACCACCACGACGATGCTGATCCTGTGTTTCATCGATCCTCCTTGTCGGATGTCATTCGGGCGCACGAGCCACCGGGTGCTCAGCCCCGGTCGCGGACCAGCGGCGTCTTGCCGACGGTGGTCCGCTCGATCTGCGGTGAGGAGCGCGGGACGAACTCCAGCCGGAACCCGTATCCGGTCTGCTCGATGGCCGCGGCGTTGGCCTCCCGGTCGTTGAAGAGCGACAGGGAGCCCGGCAGCGCCTGGGTGAACAGCCGCCGCGTCCCGCCCGGCCCGAGGGCGTGCTCGACGGCCGCGGTGGTGCCCTCGGCGTCGTCCACCGCCGCCAGCAGGGTGAGGATCCGGTCCTCGCGGTGGTTGTGGAACTGGACCTCGTGCGCGACCAGGTCCAGGTCGACGCCGGTCGCCGAGCGCAGCCGCCCGCGCAGGGCCGCGTACGCCAGCGTCGCCGAGTACTGGCTGTCGTTGAGGTGCAGCACGTCGGCGCTGCGCCCGGCGAACTCGAACCGCTCGGCACGCGGCCCGGGCCCGTCCAGGGCGGGACGGCGGATCATCCGGTCGCCGAGCTTGAGCCGCAGCAGCGGCGTCTCGTCGGCGTGCAGCCGGGTCACGACCAGCTCGCCCTCCTCGCCCTCGGCGACGGCCCGGCCGTGCTCGTCCACGATCTCCACCAGGTGCAGCCCCGGCACGGCCGACAGCGCCGGCGAGGTGTGGTCGAGCTGGAGCCCGACGCACTCGGCCTGGGTCGCGGCGAAGTAGCTGAGGATCGACACGTTGGGGAAGAACGCCTGCAGCTCGTCGCGCTTGCGCTGCGGCAGGGAGCCGCTGCCGTACATGGCGACCCGGAAGCTCGCCCTGGCGTGCGGGGGCAGGCCCGCGCCCAGCTCGGGCAGGAGCGCGATGCCGGCGGTGATGCCCATCAGCGCCTTGTGGCCCGGGTAGGAGAACATGTGCTCCAGCACCGGCGCGCTCACCGGCCCCGCGCCGATGTAGTTGACCCCCGGGACGTGCGACAGGACACCGCCGACCATGGTCCCGCTGCTCCACATCTGGTAGTCGGCCAGCGTGGTGAACAGCCAGCGCGGCGCGGGGCCGCGCAGGTAGCGGCCGAGCTGGTAGGCGCCCATGAACGCCCCGGAGATGCGGTAGGTGTCGCGCAGCTCCCGCAGCGAGTACACGATCTCCAGGGGCATGCCGTCACCGGTGCCGCCGCTGGCCACCACCTCGAACCCGCCGCGCTCCAGCGGCACGACCATCCCGGCCCGCGCGCCCATGAACATGTCGCGCTGCACGGTCTTGTCCGACAGCGGGATCCGCTCCCACTCGGACATGTCGGCGGGGACGTCGCGGATCCCGAAGTGGTGCAGCCGCTCCCGCCACAGCGGGTTGAGCAGGGCGATGCCGACGAGCTGCCGCAGGCGCCGGAACACCAGCGCGTTCTGCAGGTCGAGCGGGGACTCGCAGTACGGGATCCCGGTGAGCCGCCCGCACTCCTCCAGCCTCCCCGCGAACGACGGCAGCCGGACGACGTCGTCCACCGAGCGCGGCCGCAGCTCCTCCTCGGGGATCAGCCGCTCCGCCAGCTCCGCCGAGGCGGCGATGTCCAAACCCGTCATGGTCATGAATGACTCCCGTTCGGCTGGTCGTGGCGGGCACCGGCGCTCGCGCGCAGCACCCGTTGCCCGATGTCCCTGATCTCGGCGATGAGCATGGCCAGGTGACCGGCGTCGATGAGGTGGTTCATCACCACCACGCGCAGCGCCGCCACCCCCTCGATGTCGACCTTGGAGATGAAGAAGCGCCCGTCACCCCGGATCCGGTTGCGGATCTCCAGCTGCAACCGGTGCACGGTCACCGGGTCCAGGTCGTCCGGCAGGTACCGGAAGCACACGATGTTGGACTCCGGCTCGTGCGCCACGGCGAAGTCCGGCTCCGCGGCGATCATCCGGTACGCCTGCCGGGCCGTCGCGCACAACCGGTCGATCTTCTGCGCGAACAGCGCCGGGCCGTAGACCGACCAGACCGCCCAGAGCGGCATGATCATGGGGCGCTTCGTGCACTCCAGGTTCTTGCCCGCGCTGTCGTAGGCGCTGTAGACGTCCGGTTCCTCGTCGAAGACGTAGCTGGCGCGCTGCCGGAACGCGTCGCGCGCCGCCGAGCCGTCGCGGTAGAAGAGCAGCGTGCACGGCGCCGGCATGAACAGCATCTTGTGGGCGTCCCAGGTCAGCGAGTCGGCCCGCTCGATGCCGCGCAGCCTGTCCCGGTGCCGGTCCGACAGCAGCAGGCTCGCCCCGTGCGCCCCGTCCACGTGCAGCCAGAGCCCGTACCGGTGCGCCACGTCGGCGAGCTCCTCCAGCGGGTCGAAGGCGCCCATCGACGTGGTCCCGGCCGAGGCCACCAGGCAGAACGGCCGCAGGCCGCGCCGCAGCGCCTCGGCCAGCGCCGGGCCGGCCAGATCGGGGCGGATCCGCCCGGCACGGTCGACCGGGAGCCGGATGATCTGCCGTTCCCCGATGCCGAGCACCCCGGCCGCCCGGGTGACGCTGTAGTGGGCCTCCTCGCTGACCGCGATGGCCGGACGCCCCGACATGTCCGCGGCGCCGCGCGTCCAGATCTGCGGGAAGGCGCGGTTGCGGGCGGCCAGCAGCGCGGTCAGGTTGGCCAGGGAGCCCCCCGAGGTCGTCACCATGGCGAACCGGTCGCGGTCCCAGCCGATGAAACGGTTGAGCTCCTCGGCCATGAGCCGCTCGGCGACGCTGGGGAGCTGCCCGGCCTCGTAGAAGGAGGAGGGCTGGTTGACCACCGAGCCGACCAGGTCGATGAGACCGGCCAGCGGCACCACGCCGGAGAACTGCCGCCCCATGTAGCCGGGCGAGTAGACCGGGATGCCGGTCTCGGTGTACAGGTCGACGATCCGGTTCACCCGGTCGGCGTCGAAGTCGGCGATGCGCTGCCGTTCCGGGGTCATCAGCCCCCGCGCGGCCTTCAGCAGCACGGCCGGGTCGAGGAGGTCGAGGCCCCGGACCGACCGGTCGCCCAGGTACGTCGTCAGGCGGCCGACGATGTCCACGGCGCCGTCGTGGAAACGTTCGGGGTCGAAGGCGGCGGCGAGGTCCGGCGTGGGTGATCGGGAACCCTCGCCGGTCGCGGGCTCGGTCGCGGGCTCGGGAAAGGGACTGTGGACATCGGAAAGAGAACTCGTCACGGGGTGCTCCAAACGATCCGGCGTACGGAACGCACATATGGTCGCGCCTGGACGGGAGATCGGACGTGGCGGACCGAACTCCCGGGCGATCACATCAGGGCTCTCGCGGATGAACGCGTGATCCGGGTATTGCGCCGAGCGGGGAGGACATCCTCGGCCTTGAGGGAAACGGGACGGAATTCGTGCCGCTCCGGTTTGTGGAACGTTCCAACATCGAAATTCGATATCGAGCGGTGATGCCTGGGGAGAGCGAGGGGGGCGGGCGGTCGTCTGTTCGCGCCCTGGTCACCTGGTTCGGATCGGTCCGATGGCGATGTCGCCGTCGATCAGGGCCCGGGGGAGACCTGTCGCGGCCGAATCGCGATTGATTCACTCTTAATTTCGTCCGCCGTATATCGTGGCGTGCGCTTCATGGGAGCGAGCTAACCATTGACGACAGGAGGGGCGCAAGGCCTCCGGCCCAGGTCGAGTGGCAGATTCCGGCCATGATTACCGCTGCGCCGACATTGGGAGAGAGGGGTTTGGGGGTTATGGGTTTCCGGCCGGTCTCGATCGGGTTCGGGAATTCGATCCCGCCCCTTGATCGGGGATCTTTCCGGAGGGTGTTTCCCGCCGTACGCAATGGTATTCAGTGAACTGCTGCAAAAGCGATCTCTCGGTCTTCTGTGACGAGTCTCGCTAAAGGGGCATTTCAGGGCCGTCGTGCTCCGGTGGGCGCTCCCGGGGCCCGGTGAGGGGCCGGCCCGGCCGGTCAGGCCCGCCGGTGGACGTCCTGCAGGTAGTGCAGGACGGCGGTGACGCGCCGGTCCGCCCGGTCGGTGGGCGGCAGGTCGAGCTTGGCGAAGATGCTGCGGATGTGCTTGTGCACGGCGCCGTCGGTGACGAAGAGCCGTTCGGCGATCGCCGCGTTGCCCAGCCCTTCGGCCATCAGGGCCAGAACGTCACGCTCACGGGGGCTGAGACGTTCCAGCCGCGTGTCGGGACGGGAACGCGTCAGGAGCTGCGCGACCACGTCCGGATCGATGGCCGTCCCCCCCGTCCGCCACCCGGTGCAGCGCGGTCAGGAACTCCTCGACCCGCCCCACCCTCTCCTTGAGGAGGTACCCCAGGCCGGAGCCGCCCTGGGCGAGCAGTTCGGTGGCGAACGCCTGCTCGACGTACGCCGACAGCACGAGCACGGCCAGGTCCGGCCGGCGGCGCCTGGCCTCGACCGCCGCGACGATCCCCTCGTCGGTGTGGGTCGGCGGCATCCGCACGTCGACGATGGCCACGTCCGGCTCGTGGACGTCCACGGCCTCCAGGAAACCGACGGCGTCGGCGGCGGTGGCCACGACGTCGAGCGCCTCGGCGCGCAGCAGCAGAGCGAGCCCCTCGCGCAGGAGCGGGTCGTCCTCGGCGATCACGATCCGCACGGCAGGCTCACGGTGAGGGTGGTGGGTCCCCCGGGAGGGCTGGTCAGCATGAACGTCCCATCGTGTGCTTCGGTACGGCGGCGGATGCCGACGAGCCCCGACCCGGTGCGCTCGTCCGCCCCGCCGTCGCCGTCGTCGGTGATCTGGAGGTGGAGCCGGTCCTCGTCGCGGCGGACGCTGACGGTGGCGTGCCGGGCCCGGCTGTGCCTGGCGATGTTGGTCAGCGCCTCGGCCGCCACGAAGTAGGCCGTGGCCTCGACGGACGCGGCACATCGTACGGGAATGTCGGCGTCGATCCTGCACGGGACCGGGCAGGCCGCGGCCAGGCCGGTGAGGGCGTCGGCGAGGCTCCGGTCGGTCAGCACGGGCGGCAGGATGCCGCGGATCACCCCGCGCAGCTCGGCGAGCGCCTGTTCGGCGGCGTCCTGCGCGCGCTCCAGGATCTCCCCGGCGCTCGCCGGGTCGCGCGCCAGCGCGCGGCGGGCCGCGCCCAGCAGGACGCTGACGGCGACGATGCGGTTCTGCGTCCCGTCGTGCAGCGACCGCTCGATGCGCCGCAGCTCGGCGGCGTGCGCGTCGAGCGCGGCGGCCCGGGTCGCGGTCAGCTGCGCGACCCGCAGCAGGAGGTCACCGCCCGGTTCGGGCCCCAGGAGGCGCCGGCCGGGCCAGGCCTGCAGCCGCGCGATCCCCGGGGTGAGGATCATCGCGATGACGGCCCACCCCAGGCCCAGCAGGCCGACCCCGAGGGCGCCGGGCAGGTCCCGCACGATCCACAGGCCCATGGCCGAGGTGGCGGCCTCCTCCGGGGGCAGCAACCGCCACCACAGCGGGAAGGTCAGGTTGGTGACCGCGCTGAGGGGCAGCGTGAGGCCGACCAGCGTGAGGACCAGCCCGAGGGTGCCGTGCACGGCCACCCAGCCCACCTCCCGGCGTGTGGCCGGGTCGGTGAGGGCGGAACGCAGACCGGGCGGCACCGGCCCCGGTTCGATGATCTCCGGACCCCAGCGGGAGAGCCGCGCGCGTTCCCGGTTCGCGACGGAACGCAGCCCGCGCAGCGCGGCGGGCACCAGCGGCACGCCCACGCCGATCAGGCAGGCCAGCGCGGTGGCGGCCACCATGAGGAACGCGAGCAGCGCCAGGAGCGTGGTGCCGAGCCCGCCGGCGAGGTGCTCGAACGCGTCCAGGGTGAGACGGGCGCGGGCGACCACGTCCCATCGGCGAACCGGCCCGCGACCGGCCGCGGGATCGGGGATCGGCATCCGCACCTCCTTCGGCCCTCGCGGCCCTCGTCGGTCCTCCTCGGCCGTCCTCAGCCAGACGATAGGGCACCCGCCGCCCCGTCACGGGGTCACCGCCCGAGAAGTACAGCCTGCTGTACCCCGGTCGTCCCCCTGACGGGATCGTCGCCGGGGACGGTCGTCCGTAGCGTCGAGGTACGGCAGCCGACCTGCCGATTCCCCGAGCGAGGAGCGCATCATGACCGATCTCCGGCACACCCCCGAGACCTTCGAGACCTCCGGGACCTCCGGGACCTCCTGGACGCGACGTCCGGCACGCCCGGCCGGCACCCGGGGCGGCATGGTCCGTCCCGTGCTGTGGGTCCTGCTGGCGGTCAGCGTGGTCCTCAACGTGGTGTTCTCGTCCACCGGCACCGACGTCCTCGCCGGTGTCGGGTTCGGGCTGGCCGCCCTGGCGTGCGCCACGGCCCTGATCGTCCACCACTACCGGTATATGCGCCGGTGAGCGTTTCCTGCGCCCGGCTGTGGTGGAAGGCGACAAACGCCATCACGGGTGCGAGCGAAGCCGGTTTCTGCAATATCCACGGACATGGTGTGTGTCCGATGAGGATCTTTGCTGCGGGACGGCCGTACAGCATATCACGATCATGCTGTCGGAAGGTGGTCAGGGACTCGTTCCGTCGCCGTTTCAGGCGTCTGCTCACGGCCGGTCGCGGGGCATCCTCCCGGCGGCCAGGCCGTCGGTCAGCCCGTCGACCAGCTTCCCGCCGACCGTCCCGGCCTCTCGCAGCGACCGCTCGAAAACTGTGAGCTGCCGGAAGGCCTCGCCGTAGCGGTGCTGCTCCTGGAGGGGAAGCCGCAGCACCTGCAGCCTGCGGATGTCGATGCGGGAGGAGGTCGAGGCGTGGGTCCCCGCCTGCCTGGCGTTGGCCGGGGCCCGCAGGCAGCCGGACAGGAACCACGGGTCGAGCAGGGTGGGATCCACCCGGAGGGCGAACAGCTGCGGACCCAGCACCGTGGGGGCGTCGGTGTCGACCCAGGCACCGAAGGCCCGATAGGCCCCGACGACGACCACCTCCCCGGGAACGGTCACGGTGAGGGTGCCCGCCCCCTCTCCCGCAGAGACCTCGTCCACAGGGAGCCAGCCGGACGGCCTGCCTCCGGCCAGCACGTCGGTGACGGTCAGCACGGACACAGCGTCGTCGGGAGCGTCGCCGGTGCGCACCGTCCCGTCCGCCGGTTGCTGCCCGCCCCGCAACGTCACCGCGCCCGCCCGGAGCAGGTCGCCCACGGTCACCGTGCCCTGATCGGCTGGCTCCTCCTCGCTCGGCTCCAGCACGGACAGGGTCTTGGTCAGATCCCGCAGTTCGTCGAGCAGGGTGCCGAACCGCCCCCACGAACGCCGCAGACCCTGATTCGCGGAGGTCCCCCTTTTCGGAACGTGACGTGCGGGGGTGAGGTCCACCTCGTCGTCCAGCAGGTCGATCACCGGGAGCACGGCGTGGTCGGCCGCCCGCTCCCTGCCCTCGTCGTCCCTGTCGTCCTCGTCGCCCGACCCGATGGCCGATATCACGCGCCGGTGCAGGAGGGACCAGTCGATCGCCGCCCGGCCCGTCCTGTGCGTCACCGTCGGCGGCTCGGACTGGACGTCGGCCGCGTCGACCAGGAGAACCCCGGCTCCCGCATCCGTTCCGCCTCCGGCCGGTGCGCGCAAGACCCACAGGTGCAGCGCGACGCTGTGCGGGGGCGCGGATCCCGGTGGCAGGGCGACCACCGCGCGCAGTACGCCGCTACGGAGCAGCCCGGCCCGGATCCGGCGCCCCGCCCTGCGGGAGGCCACACCGGGCGGCATCAGCAGTACGGCGGTCCCGCCGGGCGCCAGGCGGCTCAGCGCGTGCTGTGTCCAGGCGAGCTCCGGTTCGGTACGGGGAGGCAGGCCGTACGTCCAGCGGACGTCGGTGGCGAGTTCCTCGTATCCCCAGTCGCGCTCGTTGAACGGCGGATTGCACAACACCACGTCGGCGCGGACGTCGGGATGGGGATCGGCGCGCAGCGTGTTCCCGGCCCGGACGTTCACCTCCCACGCGGTCTCGAACCCCGGCCGGTGCCGGGCGAGCAGAAGGCGCACGGCGGCCAGCGCGGCCTGGGTCGGGTCGGCGTCCTGGCCGAGCAGTTTCAGCGGTGAGCGCGAGGCGTGCGCTCGCGCGGTGCCCTTTCCCGCCTTCTTCGCGATGCTCTGCGCGGCCCCCTCCGTGATACTCGCCCACCTTTGGGTGGCGGCGAGCAGCAGGCCACCGGTGCCGCACGCCGGGTCGAGTACCGTGCCGACCTCACGGGACTCGCCCTCGTACGACAGTTCGGCGATCTCGGCCATCAGAGCCGCCAGCGGGGCCGGAGTGACGCCGATCTGCCGGACGTGCGTGTCGAGCCAGCGGCCGAGCAGGAAGTCGAAGGTGTCCCGCGCCCCGTGCTTCCTCGCCAGACCGACCGCGCGGTCCACCAGGGAGCGCTGGGCGTCGGACAGGCCGGCGTCGTCCGAAAGCCCCGCGGCCTCTTCGGCACTCGGCGGATTTGCCGGGCCTTCCGCGTCCGGCGGATGCCCCGCCTCCGTCAGAAGGAGGCGGGCACCGGTCACGGCGATCGCCGTTCCCATCGCGTCACGATCCCCGAGCGCCTCGAATTCCGGCCACAACCGTTCCCGGCTGCCGACCTCGTCGAGCTTCCCCTTCTGTCGCAGCCACTCCTCCACCTGTGACAGGGCGAAATGCGGGCTGGTGTCCGTGCCGCCGACGGGCGCGGGAAAACTGTCGTGGCGGCGGCGCCAGTTGCTGACGGCCGCACGCCCGACACCGGCGATCCTGGCTATCTCTGCCAGGGTGACGGACACGGTCGGGTCGGCAGGAGGCATTATGTCTCCGGTCAGGGGACAGGACGGTGGCGGCCTCACAGCGGGAAACCGCGGTCACGAGGTACGCCAGGTGGACAGGTGTCGAGGCTTCCCAAGGGAGGCTCTGGCAGCCTATCCGTTGACTCAGTTCACCCGGGAGCCGACCCGGCCGTGGAGGTCCGGCCGAGGGCGACGGTGAGGCCGTTCCCGGCCCAGCTCGTACCATCCCGCCAGATCGTCGTGATGTCGAACGCCGTGGCCAGCATCGCCGGAGCCCAGGCGTGCTCGGGGGCCTGGGGGAGCACCAGGAACAGGTGCTCCGCGCGTGCCCCGGTGACGTGCTCGACCTCCATGATGCGGAGTACGGCCTCGCGCATGCGCCCGTAGGCGTGCCCGCCCTCTCCCAGCACCTCGTACAGGACCGAACCTTCCGGTCCCTCGCAGGTGATGTCGGCGAAAGGGGACTGCGAGGGGGCGAGCCGGGCTCCGTGCAGCTCGGCGATGAGCATGTGTCGCAACTGCTCGTGGACGTGGCACCGCCTGTCGGCGCGAACGCGTTCCTCCAGGGAGGAGACGAAGTCCTGGAAGCCGTCGTCCTGGGCCGACGTTCCGGCGTCCACGTTCGTGATCTCCTGTGACGACGGGCCGAGCGTGCCGGACGTGCCGATGATGGAGAGAGGCTCCTCCGGCATCGTGAGGGTCGGGGTGACCGGCCGGTCCGTCACAGTGAGCGTCGACGTGGGGTCTTCTCCCGAGACCTCGGCGACCGTGACCTCCGAAACCGTGACCTCGGAGACCGCGATGTCGGGGATCACGATGTTCGAGACCGCGACCTCCGGCATCGTCCCGGTCGTGCCGTCCGGGGTGCTCCGCACCTCGACGGCCGGGCCGCCCAGTACGGCCGGGAGCGGTGCCGCGTGCACCACGCTGAGCGACTGGGTACACCGGGTGATCGCCACGTACAGCCGGCGCGGCCCGGCGGGCCCCTGGGCGGCGATGGCCGCCGGTTCGACCACCACGACATGGTCGAACTCCAGGCCCCTGGCCAGGGTCGCGGGCAGCACGCTCACCGGCGGGACGTCGTTCGCCGGAACGGCTCCCTGTACCTCCGTGATCCTCCGCTCCAGCTCCTCCAGCAGCGCGGTGTCGTCGGGGACGATCACCGCGACCGACCGCGACCGCTCCAGGCCGGCGGTGGCGAGGTCGAGGGCCCGCGCGACGGCCTCGTCCACCAGCCGGTCCTGTTCCACCCGCGTGATCCTCAGCGAGGTCTCGTCGATCCCGCGCACCGACCGGGGAACGGCGGTCGACAGGGACACCGACCTGGCCAGAGGTTCCGCGAACCGCATGACCTCGTCGGGCACCCGGTACCCCTTGGTGAGCTCGGCCAGGTGCCAGCCGTCGTGCCCGCTCAGGATCCCGGCGAGCCGCTCCCACACGTCGTACTGCCGGGCGCCCGTGGTCTGGGCGAGGTCGCCGAGCACGGTCATGGAGCCACCGGGGCAGCGGCGCGCGATGGAACGCGCCTGCATGGGCGTGAGGTCCTGAGCCTCGTCCACCACGATGTGGCGGTAGCGGCGAGGCTCGTCGCCCGACAGCAGGTGGCGCAGCTCCTCGAGGCAGACCAGGTCGTCGAGCGTCCAGGGCTCCTCGGAGGCGCGGGCGACGCGAGGCCGCGTGACGGCCTCCCGCTCCTCGGCGGTCAGCAGGCCCGAGGCGGCCGTCCGGAGCACCTCCGCGTCGTTCAGCGTCCTGCGCAGGATGGTCTCGGCGTTCAGCGCGGGCCAGATGGCGTTGATCAGGGAGGCCACCCGGCCGTGCTTCTCGATGCCGGACCGCAGGGCGGCGTCCGATCGCTGACCGGGCGAGGCCTTGGCGTACCTGGTCAGCAGGCGGTCGACGAACATGTCGACGAACTTGCGGCGCCGGACCAGATAGGGGCCGCTGGAGTCGCGCGCGCCGACGGCGAGCGCCTCGATCTCCGCGGCGGGAAGCGTCAGCGCGGTGCCCCTGTACGGAGTGCTGAAGACGTCGTCACTGATGTGGGAGGCCAGCGCCTCGGGACGGATGCCGCTCTCGACGACGCGGTGCAGGACCTCGGCCATCCGCTCGTCCGACTTGACCAGATGCGCCTGCGGCGTGTCCTCACCGCGGACCTCGCCGTCCCAGAGCCGCGACACCTCCACGGTCGCCACCCCACGGCTGCCCAGCCTCGGCAGGACCTGGCCGACGTAGCGCAGGAATCCCCGGTGCGGTCCGATGACGAGGACGTCGTCGGGGGTGAGACCCCGGTTCGTCGGGTCCAGCAGCCAGACGACGCGGTGCAGGCCGACCGCGGTCTTGCCGGTTCCCGGACCGCCCTGGACGACCAGCACCCCGGGCCGCCCGTCGGAGACCAGTTCCAGCTGGTCGCGCTGGATGGTCTCCACGATGTCGCGCATGATCCCGTCGCGTCCCCGGTCGAGGTCGGCGAGGAGGAAGGCATCGGCGTCCTCGCCGGGCGGCTCGACGGCTTGCGGTGCCTGGGAGGACGGAAGGACGGAGTCGCCGGGAAGCGGTTCCTGCGTCCTGCGGTTCGCGACTCGGGGCCGGATGTCGTCGAGGTAGTCGGTCACCGTGCGCCCGTGCATGCGCAGCCTGCGGCGAAGCCGGATCTCGCCGGGACGGGAGGCGCGCGCCTTCATCCACCGGACCGCCTGCTCGGAGGTCCAGCTGATCACTACCAGGTCGCCCTCGGTGTCGCGGACCGAACGGCGCCCGATACGCCACGTCTCCCGCCCGTCGGGGTCGTCGGCGACGTCGACGCGCAGGAACACGAGCGGCTGCCCGTCGAGGTCGTCGGACGCCCCGAACTCCGGGGGGAGGTCCGGGACGAAGGGGAGGCCGCTGTCGGGATCCTCCAGGGTGCGCGCGCTCCGCACCCGCCCTGTGTCCAGCCGCCGCCACTCCAGGCAGTCGTACGCGTGGTCGACGGCGCGCTGTTCCTCGGCGATCGTCGCGGTCCGGTCGTTCGCGACGGCGACGGCGAGCTCACCCCCGGCCGCCAGGGCGGCGTGCCCGACGGTGGCCGCCAGGGCCGCGGGGTTACCGCCGATCGGCGCGGTGACGCGGTCGGCCCGGTTGCCGCCGGCCGCTCCCGTACCGCGATCGGCCCGGCCGCCGCCACCCGTTCCGGCGGCGCGCTCGGCGCGGTCGGCACGGTCACCGTGGTCGCCCCTCGTCGAGGTGGCGCGGTCGGTGAGGTCGGTGAGGTCGGCCAGGTCAGCCAGGTCGGCACTGCCCATGTTTCCTCCGAGATCGGTGCCCACCGGCACCTCCGGCCGGGGGTTCTTCGGTGGGACGCGCGGGTCACATCGGATCGGAGCGAAAAGACTGCGCTCGGTAACCCGATCGGCTGCGTGCCGCGTCACACTCATGAAACGTAGACTATTTCTTTACAAATGTGAACTAAGCGCACACTATTTTTTGCGTGGGTGCGAAACTCGGACGGGGTGACGTGGTTCGCGTCCCTGACGGTTGTCGACGTGACCTTCACGGGCAGGTGGTCGCGTACCGGCTTCCGGCGCCGTCGGTGCGGGCTCGTCATGGCGTGCCGGGACCGGCCGTAGAGAGATCGTCGCGCAGCGGTATCGATACCGGTGTCAGCGCTTGGCGTTCATGCTCCTTCTGTACTGTTCTGCTCCATGCGTACCCCCCATATCACCCTGTCGCTCGGGGTGCTGGTCGGCCTGCTGCTCACCGGCACCGCCCACGCCGGCGCCACCACCGGCGCCACCACCGGTGCTGTCATCGGTGCGCCGGTCCCCACGGGCACCAAGGCGCTGACCCACAATCCGCTGTATCGCAGTGGCAAGCTGACGCTGCCCTGCGACCGGCACCCCAAGGGCGCCGGCAGTGTCGCCGCCGCGAAGAAGCACCTGACGGCGATATCGGGCTGTTTGAACGCCTCGTGGTCCAAGCAACTGAAGAAGATCGGCGTGATGTTCAGGAAGCCGGGCATCCAGTTCATGACCAAGCCCGGCACCGCGTGTGGATCGGAATGGGGCAGGTATCACACCGGCCGCTACTGCACCGATGAGCGGCAGTTGGTCATCATGATCGGCGACTATGCCGTCAAAGCGCCGGCCGATCCGGTGATGTTGCACCTGATCGCGCACGAGTACGCCCACCACGTGCAGAACCTCACCGGCATATGGGGCGCTTACGAGGTCATGCCGGCCGACACCGAGTCGCAGGCGCTGGCCCAGAGCCGCCGCCTGGAGCTACAGGCCGACTGCCTGGGAGCGGTGTTCATGTCCAGCGTCTGGTCCTCGCAGAACTACCGGAGCGAGGACTGGAAGGAGGTCGTGGACCACTATCGGCTCAGCGGTGACGAGAAGGTCAACACCAAACGCAGCCATGGAACGGGCAGGAACCGGGCCGCCTGGCTGCAGCGTGGTTTCGCCGCGGCCTCCCCGTCCGCCTGCAACACCTGGAGCGCACCGGCCTCCCGCGTCGCCTGACGGCTCCGTCACGCCTTCCGGTGGTACCGGCTTCATCGCCGTCGGCCTGGCGCGTGAGGCCGACGGCGATGAGTGCCCGCACCGTCTCACGGCCGGCCTGGGAGGAAGTCCCGCAGATGGGCGGTGAGGACGGCGGGCTGGTCCTCGGGAACGAGGGTGTAGCTGTCGGCGATCTCGACGAGCCTGGCCTGCGGGAGCAGCTCGGTCAGGCGGTGGGCGTGGGAGAGGGGCATCACGCGGTCCTCGGCGGCCCAGGCGACGAGGACGGGGCGGTCGAAAGTGCGGAGCGCCTCGGACCAGGCGAGCAGCTCGGCCTTCGGCGGGGTGCTGGAGGAACTCGTCCACCAGCCGGGCCACACCGAGGATCGACAGGTCGGCGTCCGGGCGCATCGGACGCCGGTGCCCGCCGAGCGGGAGGACGGGGACGACGCAGCGGTAGTCGTCCCGGAGCCCGGCGACGACGTGACGCCACAGCGAACCGTCCATCGCGACGCCGTGCAGCAGGACGACCACCGGGCCGTCGCCGCCGGTGTCCTGGTAGTCGATGGTTCCCGCCGAGAGTTCCACCTCGGGCATGACATCCCCCTCGCGCTCGTGACGACGGCGCTCGCCGCCGTTGCGGCCCCCTGCGGTTCGGCGAGGCCGGACCGCCCTCTTCTTGGACTTTTTGGCCCATGACGGTCGAAAAACCCTCTCATGTGGGGTGGGTGGTGAGGTGAACGGCGCCGTCCGGCAGGAAGCGGCATCGATGAGCGGTCCACGGTTGAGGGGATTCTCAGCGTCTCTCAGCGAGGTCACAGGCCTGCTGTAGGAGGCTTCACCGGATCATCGTGTCGCGGGTCGAGGGGGCCGGATGAGAGCCGAGATGGTGAGCGGAGGGCGCGGACTGCCGTGCGTGGCGGCGATCTGGTGTTCGGTCTACGGTGCGGCCCACGTGTGGTGGCTGGCGAACCCGGGGGCGCCCTGGGCTCCTCCCGAGGAGGTGTTCTCGCCCGGCCGGTGGGTGGCGGTGACGCTCGCCTTCACGGCCGCCGCGGTGTGCTCGGTGATCGCCACCGGGATCGGGCACCACCGGGCGGCACCCGTGCGGTGGACACTGGTGGTATTGGCGTGGGTGGCCGGGGCCGGGCTGATCGCCTATTCGTACATGCTCGCCATCAGCCTCGCCACCATGCTGTTCGGCCAGGCCGACCACTGGGGGAGCCTGCTGACCCGCGCTGCCGGGATGACGGCGGGAGCGCTGACGCTGGCGTGTGCCGTCGCCGAGCAGCGCAGGGTCCGGCGGGCCTGCCCCCACTGCGCCCGGGTCCACGGCCGTTCGCCGGAGCGGCGTACCGATCCCGCACCGCGGTGGGCCTGTCTGGCCGCCTACGCCGCCATCGCCGGCTGCGCGGCCCGTGTGAGCGTGCTGGTGATCGAGTTCATCACGGAGGGCAAGCCGCTGCCGTTCGCGCTCGGCTTCTCCTTCGGGGTCTTCATCGTCCTGCTGATCCTGGCCGGCACCCTTCTGCCGCTGGCGTTGGTCCACCGGTTCGGCAGGATCTGGCCACGCTGGGTGGCGCCGCTGGCAGGACGCGACGTGCCGCGATGGCTCGTGCTCGGACCCGCCCTGTTCGTCGGCGCGAGCATGGCCGGCTACTTTGGCGTGGCCGGGATGACGGCATGGTTCCTCGGCAAGGGCAACCTGGCCCAAGCCCCGGTCTGGAAGGTGTCCCTGGAGATGTTCGGCTACACCGTGTGGGGCCTGGGACTGCTCGCCGCTGCCGTGTCCTACCACGCTCTGACCAGGCCGGACTGTCCTTCTCCCGGGCCGGCCGTCCCTTCTCCCAAGGTCACCGTCCCGCGGGCCCCGCGAACGTCGTCCTGATCGAACCGGCGATCGACCACCGGCTGAAGCGGGACGTTGTTTTCATCCGGCCGGTGCGGGCGGGATCCCCTGGGTCGTGACGGCCTGGTTCAGGATCACGTTCTCCACGCTGGGCTGGATGTTGTCCTGGTCGAGGCCGATCCGGCCGTCGTTGTTGCGGGAGTCCAGGGTCACTCTCGCGGGCTGTGCGGTGAGCTGGTAGCTGACCCAGTCGCTGCCCTCCCCGCCCAGGTAGAAGACCTGGCTCGTGGTCGGGGCCGTACCCCCATAGTAGGCGTCGGAGCCGGGGCCGCCGTCGACGTAGCTCGACATGGGGATGTCGATCACGATGGAGTCGCTGCCGTCGCCGAGCAGCGCGACGATCGCTCCGACGCCGTTCGAGGTGCAGCTCACCGTGGTGGCGTTCACCTCGTCGCAGCCGTCTCCCGGGGTGATGGGCACCGCGTCCTGCACCATGATCTTGGTGCCGCTCCTGGAGAAGCGGACGCGGTTGGCCTCTCCCGCTCCGGCGATGTGGCTGATGGTGTTCTGGTTGACCCGTACCTCGGCGCCGGTGGCGGCGTGGCCGGTGGAGGGGGTGGTGACGATCGCGGAGGTCGCGAGACCGGCCAGCAGGGAGAGGTGGAGTGCTCTGCGCGTCGTCCTGTTCCCTCGCGTCGCGTGCGGTCCCTTGCCGGGATCGATGTCGGTGGGCATGGCGGATCCTTCTCATCTCGAACGAACGCCGCTTTCGGCGCCGCGTTCGAAGATAGGGAGAGGAGACATCGGGTTCCCGGTACAAGCCGTCAGAGCACGTGTGCCCTTTCACCTGGACGTGCTCGGTGAAGCGCGCCTGGGTCTTCCGGGCACGCGGGAGTCGCGAGGGGTGCTGGAGCCGGGTCTCGCGGGTGCCGGATCCGGCCGGTCAGCGGATCGGCCGGTAGGTGGCGATCACCGTGCCGGTGCTGGTCGACTCCGAGGAGAGCAGTTCGAACGGGGTCGTCGGAGTGTCCTCGGGGAACAGGCGCTTCAGGCCGCGGCCCGCGACGACCGGGCTGGTCACCAGGGTGAGCTCGTCCAGCAGCCCCTCCGCGATCAGCGACCGGACCAGCGACACGCTGCCGGCGACACCGATCGTCCCACCCTCCTGGCGGCGCAGGCCGGTGATGAAGTCGGTCAGCGAGCCCTTGACCAGGGTGCTGTTCCCCCAGTGGTCGACGGAGTCCAGGGTGGAGGAGAAGACGTACTTCCGCGTGCCGTTGATCCAGCTCGCGAAGGGCTCGTCGGTCGACGTCGGCCAGTACCGAGCCCAGTCGGTGAACGTCACCCGGCCCATCAGCACGGTGTCCTGACCGTCAAGCATGCGGTTCAGCGCCGCGCCCATCTCCGCGTCGAAGGCGGGCTGCCACTTGTCGGGCGCCTCGACGACACCGTCGATCGAGCTGAACAGCCCCGCGTACACCTTGCGCATGTGGTGGTCCCTTGTCTCGGCCGGATGAGGCCACGGAACGGTACTGTTCCGTACTGTCACCCGGGCAGGGCGTAACCGTACACCTGTTCGAACGGTACTGTACAGTACTGCTCGCAGGAAATCGTCAGGAGAACCCGTGGATCCTCGGCCGAGTGCCACCGCGCAGACCGACCGGTTCGAACGCAGGCGGAAGGCGATCATCCAGGCGGCCACCGAGGTGTTCCTGCAGCACGGCTATCTGGGCGCGACCACGGACGAGGTGGCCGCCCGCGCGTCGGTGTCCAAGCAGACCCTCTACAAGCACTTCGCCGACAAGCGGCAGTTGTTCGCCGAGACCATCATGGACACGACGACCGACGTGGCCGACGGGCTGTCCGGCATCGCCGCCACGCTGCGGGACACCCCGCCGCAGGACGTGCGCCGGGCCCTTCGCAACCTCGCGGACGGTTTCCTCGGCAACCTGCTGCGGCCGGAGGTCCTGAGGCTGCGCCGACTCGTGATCGCCGAGTCCGAACGCTTTCCCGAGGTCGGGAAGGCCTGGTTCGACCGTGGTTTCGACCGCTCCCTGGTGGTCCTGGGCGAGGCGATGCGCCACCTCGCCGACCGCGGCCTGCTGCGCGGCGTCGACGACCCGACGCTGGCCGCCTACCAGTTCGCGGGGCTCGTCATGTACCAGCCGATGAACCGGGCCATGTTCGCCGGGACGGACGCGGTCCCGCCCGCCGAGACGCTCGACCGCATCGCGGACGCGGCCGTGGACACGTTCCTCGCCGCCTACGGGTGACGGTCACGACGCCCCCCGGGGGTCGTCACCGTCCGGCGGGAAAAGCCGTGGCGACCGACGCGTCCGGCTGCTACGAAGAGCGGCGTACGACAAGGGCGGGCGGAAGGCGACGGACGACATGGGCGTGATCAGGAAGGTCGTGGCCGGCGATGTGCGGATCACGGCGGAGGACCACGGCGGGCACGGCCAGGACGTGCTCCTCCTGCACGGCGGCGGGCGGACGCGCGAGGACTGGGACGCCTTCGCGACGCTCCTCCTGGGTGCCGGATTCCGGCCGGTGGCCATGGACCTGCGCGGCCACGGCGAGTCGGGCGCGGCGCCGTGGTCGTGGCGGGACGTGGCGGCGGACGTGGCCGCGGTCGCGGAGGAGTTCGGGCTTCACCGGCCCGTGGTCGTCGGCCACTCCCTGGGAGGCATGGTCGCCGCGCTGTGGGCCGGGGACCATCCGGAGTGCCCGCTCGCGGTCAACCTCGACGGTCACGGCAATCCCACGCGACCCGGACAGTTCCCCGGCCTGGACGAGGTGGCCGCGGCGCGCGCGTGCCGGGAGATGACGGCCTTTCTGGAGGAGATGGGACAGGGGCTCCCGGAGTCGTTCCTCCAGGTCATGCGGGAGATCGACGCCCTCGACCGGTTCGCCGCCTATCGCGCGGCCCGCTGCCCGCTGCTCGTCGTCAGCGGTGACGCGCGGGCCTTCGCGGGGGTGTTCCCCGACCGTCTCGTGCCCGCCTGGAACGCGTACTGCGCGTGGGTGGAGCGCGAGCTGGAGGCGGCCGTGCGGGAGACGCCGCTGGTGCGGGCGGTGTCCCTGCCCACCGGGCACGACCCGCACCGGGAGGACCCGGAAGGGCTGGCGCGCCTCCTGGTCGGGCACCTCGCCCGGTACGGCGGGACGTCGTCTCCTCGGCGATGACGTGAGCCGGAGCGGTTCTTCCCGGGACGGTGCCGTGACCGGGTCCGGCTACCGGATGCGGGCCAGCCAGATCACGATCGATGTCAGCATCGCATCGAGGACGCCCGCCGGACGTGTCCTCATCCAGGACAACCCGGCCGGGCGTGACACCGGCCAGAGCCCGCGCCCGCGTGCCCTGTGCCTCGGCGCGCTTTTACGATGACGCCCACGGGGTGATGCGGCCACGCCGGATCTGCCGCGCGCGACCGGGACCCGCGTCCGAGCGATCCGCGTCCCTGGGAACCGCTCCTTCGTGACCCGCTTCCGCGTGGCCCGCTCTTTCGTGACCCGTGGCGGCTCGTTCACGGTCCAGGCCGGCTCGTCCATGGTCCAGGCCGGCTCGTCCGCGACCCCGGTCCGCCCGCTCGCGGCCCGAGTCTGCTCGCGGACCTCCAGCAGGGCGACGCGCAGGTCGTCGATCTCCCTTCTGGCGATGGTCAGCTCGGCGCGCAGGGCCCGCGCCTGTTCGGTGGCCTCCTGGTGGAACTGGCGCAGTTCACTGACGTACCGCTCGCGCAGCGCGACCGCCTGGTAGTCGAGCTGGTGGGCGCGGATCCTCGCGGCCACGGCCTCCTCGCGCGAGGTGGCCAGCTCCTGCTCCAGGACGCGGTGGGTGTCCCGCAACCTCTGGTTGGTCGTGGCCAGGCTCTCGGCGCGCCGCCGTTCCTTCTGCTGCAGGCTCAGGGCGTACGTCGCGAACGCGGTCTGGTCGGTGGCCTTCCGTTCGGCGGCCGCCAGACGGCCCTCCCGCTCGGAGGTCTCCTCGTCGGGACGGATCTGCTCCGGCGGCCCGTGGTACTCCCGGAACGGTCCGGTGCCGATGCAGGTGGCATGGCGCTCGCAGTGGGAGTGGCCGCACGCACGGCTCGACAGCCTCGTCGAGCCGCTGGTGTCGATCGTGTCCGTCACACCGTCAAACTACCCATTTTCACTTATAGTGAAATTGATGACACATAGAGTGATATCAAAAGTTGAAAGTATTTTGATCCTCTGCCGCCGTATCGCGCTGCCGTCCGTGTCGTCCGCTGGTCCACGGGGTCGTGAGAGCGGCGTCCGGCGTCGTTTGTCCCCCGGACGCCGCCGGACGCGTCCCGCGTCGCCCGGGTGAGCCGTCTCGTCGCGGACGGCCTGGTGAGGAACAGGCTGCAGGCGTCCGGGGAGGCGCCGAGAGGATCTCGCCACGATGCGACACCGGTTCGCCGTGCAGGGCCACGGACATGGTGTGGTCGGGTCCGATGCTCACGGCGCCCTCTTCCGTTACCGCCTGCAGTAGATGTTGCGGCTCGGTGTGTAGAGCTTGCCCGGGTCGTCGGCCAGGCCGACCAGGTCCACGTCGACGACGCTACGCCATCCCGTCAGGCCGCTGTTGACGCAGGCCGCGCGCCCGGTCGCCCGGTTGCCCGCGCCACCGCCGGATCGCACCGTCTGGCTGCCCGCGGCTCCGGCGTTCCGCCAGACACCGTCGGAGTAGTACTGCTGGAGCTGCACGGTGACGACCGCCAGGGTCGCGCTGCAGTCGCCGTTCACCCACCAGCCGTGCCCGGAGGCCTCGAAGGCGGTCGAGGAGACGTGCACGTAGTCCCCGTAGGTCTGGAAGACGCAGTACGCGGACGCCGACCGGGCGTCCCGGGAGGAGGAGGGGCCCCTGCTCTCCAGGCGCGCCTCGCCTCTCGCGGCGGACCGTTCGGAACCGGGGGCCGGGGCGGGGGTGGGAGGGGGCGCGGGGGAGGACCGCGCCGGGGCCGCGAGCGCCACGGGCGGCGAGACCCCGAGGAACACCGCGCCTGCGATTCCGGCCGTGATGGAGATCGTACGAAGTGATCGACGCATGATCGTACCTCCGAGCTGGGTGGAGCGTGGGCAGAGGTCGTTCTGCGAACCTTGTCCGGTGGCCGAGAAAGGGCGCGGTTCCGATCTCACATGAATGGCGCCGGACATTGGTAAACGTGTCATTTCCGCCCTGCCGTGTCAATGGAAAGACCGTTATCGGCAATGTTCCGTCGGCCGGTTGACATGCGGTTATTCGCTGGAACGGGGCGTTTGTGAGTTATCGTGCTTTTTCCTTTAATGCACCATCAGGGAGGGGTGATGCTTTGGGGAAAATTCATCATAAATCTAGGAATGGGTGCTTCGTGTTCGGATGTCGCAGCGTACGGAATGCCGTCACCGCGAGCCGTGTCCCGGCGCCCCGGCGAACCCTCTCCGGTCACGGCGCCGGGTGACGAAGACGCAGAACGGATGACCGGCCACGTCGGCGTACACGCGCAGGGGCTCCTCGGGATCGTCGATGCGGTCCAGCAGCAGCCGGCCACCGAGGCGCAGGACGCGTTCGTGCTGGACCCGCAGGTCCTCGACCGATTCCACGGTCAGATCGAGGTGCAGCTGCTGTGGCACCCCGCCCTCCGGCCACGTCACCTCCGGCAGGTGGTCGACCTGCTGGACGGCCATCTGCGGGGCGCCGTCCGGGGTCCTCAGCACGAGCCAGTCGCGGCCACGCTCGTCCGCGTGCCCCTCCTCCGGCGGCTCGTCACCGGGCCGGTAGACCAGGCCCAGCAGAGATCGGTAGAACTCCGCCAGAGACCTGGCGTCGGTGGAGTCGAGCACCACCTGGCACAGCCTGGGCACGCTCTCCCCGTCGGCCACGTCGACCACCGCTCCCCGTGCTCGTTCCCCTGTCTCACCGACCTGGCCCCTGCGCGCCACGCCGGTGGTTAAACGCGGGGCTCCGCAGGACGATCACCGGAAACCGGTGCCCCGGGGACGGCGTGATCGCCCGTGCCCTCGTCCGTGATCGTGACCGGTGGCGGATCCTCACCGAGGACGTTCCGCCCGCGCGTTCTCCCGTCCGGACCGGAGCTGGTTGAGGGTGTGGCCGGTGGCCTGCTTGAACAGGTACTCGGCCCGCTCGTAGGAGAGCCTGCGGCGGCCGGTCTCCGGGCACAGGTCACCCGGGGCGGGGGGACGGCCGGGCCCCGGCCTGCGGTCGGACAGGAACAGCGGCCCCCTGCTGCGGCCCGCGACGAGGTGGGGAAGGAGCCCGGCGGTGCCCGAGCGCCAGCTGACCCAGCCGGAGGCCGTCCTGGCGCGCATCCCGGGCAGGTCGAGGTCCTCGACGTCGATGGAGAGCGCCGCACCGGGACCGGCCGCGCTCTCGTGGAGGAGCAGCCACAGGGTCCGCTCGCGCAGGGCGATGTCCTGCCGCTCCCACAGCGCCTCGACGAGGGACCGGTCGAGGGGACGGGTACGCCCCCGGGGCTCGTACCGGCGGGTGAGACCGGCGGCGAGATCGTGCTCCGGGGAGTGCTCCGCGTCGTGGCCGGAACCGTGATCCAGGGCGTGGCCAGGGCCGTGACCCGGGCCGTGGTCCGGATCGAGGGGCCTCAGGCCCCGGGCGACGGTCCAGGTGGAGAAGGAGCGGACGGCGCCGCGGTGCCGGTTCCAGGTCGCCGCGGCGGCACCGCCCCACGCGGCGGTGAACACCTCGGCGACCCGCCCGGCGCTCACCTCGGCCAGCGGGGTGTCGTCGCCGAGATCGCGGCGGAGCCGGTTCATCGTCTGCGTGTAGGACCGGACGGTCGAGGCGTCCAGATCGTCACGGGCGAGGAACGCCTCCGCGGCCTCGGCCAGGGTGACGGGCCCCGACGGCCCTCCCGCCTTCCGGGGGATCGCCTTCCGCACGGCCTCGTCGGCGCAGGCCGCGGCCCGTTCCAGGAGGATCGTGCGTTCGGGCACGTTCAGGGTGAGGGCCGCGGCGCGCTCGAACTCCCGCCGGGCCTCCTCGTGGCGGCCGAGCCGGAACAGCAGGTCACCGCGCACGCTGGGCAGGTGGTGGTAGGTCCTGAGCGCCGGTTCGCCGGACAGCGTGTCGACGAGCTCCAGCCCTCGTTCGGGGCCGTACGCCATGGCCAGCGCGACCGCGCGGTTGAGCTGCACGACCGGGGTGGGCAGCACCCGGGTGAGCGCCTCGTAGAGGGCGGCGATCCGCGACCAGTCGGTCTCCTCCGCCGTACGGGCCTGGGCGTGGCACACGGCGATCGCGGCCTGCAGCACGTACGGGCCGAGCGGGCCGCCGCACTGCCGGGCGCGCAACAGGGCCGCGACGCCACGGTGGATGAGAAGCCGGTCCCAGCGCCCGCGGTTCTGCTCGTGCAGTGCGACGGGCCGGCCCGACGGATCCGTCCGGGCGGCCGATCGTGACGCCTGAAGCTCCATCAACGCGACCAGGCCGTGCACCTCGGCCTCCCCGGGTGCGAGCCCGGCCAGCAGGCGTCCCAGGCGCAGCGCCTCGTGGCAGAGGTCGTGGCGCATCAAGTCGTCACCGGCGCCGGCCGCGTACCCCTCGTTGAAGATCAGGTAGACGACCTCCAGGACCGACGACAGGCGGCCCGCGCGGTCGGCACCCTCGGGAACCTCGAAGGGGACGCCGAGGGAGGTGAGGGTCCGCTTGGCCCGGACGACGCGCTGCGCCACGGCCGACTCGGAGACCAGGAACGCGCGGGCGATCTCCTCGGTGCTCAGGCCGCCGAGGAGCCGCAGCGTCAGCGCCACCCGCGCCTCGGCCGACAGCGCCGGGTGGCAGGAGACGAACATCAGCCGCAGGACGTCGTCGCCCACCTCGTCGTCGAGAGCCGCGTCGGCCTCGGCCTCGGAGGTGTCCTGCCGGGTGGTGAGCTCGTGGGCGAGCTGCTCGTGCCTGCGGTCGAGCCGCTCGCCGCGCCTCAGGTGGTCGACGGCGCGGCGCTTGGCGACGGCCATCAGCCAGGCACCTGGATTGTCCGGTACGCCGGTCCGGGGCCACTGTTCGAGGGCGGCGAGGAGCGCGTCCTGCGCGAACTCCTCGGCCAGCCCCACGTCGCCCACCATCCGGACGAGCCCGGCGACGATTCTCGCCGACTCCATCTTCCAGACCGCGTCGACCGCGCGGTGGGCGTCCCCGGATGTCACCGCTCGATGAGAGCACCCGTCCGACCGGGTGCGCAAGCGCCCGGCCCGGATGTCCGGCCGGATCACCTGCGGGAACGGCCGCCCGGCCGTCCTGCCGGATGTGCGGGCACGGGGGCGGGCCGGGCGGCGAGGGACCCCCCGGTGATCGCCCGACTCGGCCCGGGGTGCCCGGTCAGTTCTCGGGGCCGAAGACCTGCTGGATGGCGCCCTCACCGTCACCGATGATCTTCCAGAAGCGGCGGGAGAGCTCGATGGCCTCCTCCTTCGATCGCGCCTCGATGAGCGCGAAGCTGACGATCGCCTCCTTGGCCTCGGTGAACGGCCCGTCGGTGACGGTGACCTTGCCCCCCGAGGAGGTCAGGCGCGTACCGGCCGGGTCCAGGCCGCCGGTCGCCAGCAGCACCCCCGCCCGGGTCATCTCCTCGATGAAGGCGCCCATCTCGGCCATCGTCGCCTCGTCCGGAGGAGCCATCTCGCCCTTGGTGGTCATCAGGAATCGCATCTTCATATCTCCCTCTGGTGTTCGCAGGACCGATCCTCGCCGGTCCTCGGCCACGCGTCGACCGGGGCACCCCCATATCGACACGAACGTCCCGACCAGGGCGGCAGCTTGATGTGACAGGGAATGCGATGTGACAGGAAATGCGTAAGAAAACATGTATTCGCAGGTCATGGCTTTGACAGGCGACGGTGTCGAGTTCGGCCCGGCTCGTTCGACGCGTCAGCGAGGCCGGGAGAGACCGGCGACCACGAGCACGGCACCGGTCGAGGCCGGTGGACGAAGGAGAGCGACGGGATCCCGTCGCAGCAGAGAGGAACGACCATGACCGTCACCCAGCCCCCCACCTCCCACGACTCCGTTCCCCACGGCTCCACCGCCCGCCCCGAGGGCTCGGTGACGCGGGCCCTGCTCGCCGGAGGCGTCGTCGCCGCGCCCCTGTTCGCGATCGTGTCGCTGACGCAGGCCTTCACCCGGGAGGGCTTCGACCTGACGCGTCACCCGCTCAGCATGCTCGCCACCGGTGACCTCGGCTGGCTCCAGATCGCCACCTTCCTGGTCAGCGGAGCCCTGACGATCGCCGGAGCGCTCGGGCTGCGCCGTGCGATGCGGGGTACTCCCGGCGGCACCTGGGCACCCCGGCTGATCCTGGTCAACGGCGTCGGGACGATCGCCGCCGGGGTCTTCGTCATGGATCCGGGCGACGGCTTCCCCGCGGGCACCCCGCTGGGCCAGACCGGCACGCTGAGCTGGCACGCCCTCATGCACATGGTCGCGGGATCCATCGCCTTCACCGCGCTGATCGCCGCCTGCTTCGTCCTGGGCCGCCACTTCTCCCGCGCCGGACGACCCGGCTTCGCCACGGCCTCACGGCTCAGCGGCCTGATCTTCGCTCTCGGTGACGGCTGGGCCATGTCGGGCGGGCGGGCCGGATCGCTGACCCTGGCCGTCGGCGCGATCACCGCCATGACCTGGGTCGCCGTGACGGCGGCGGACAAGCGCGCCGCACTCCGACGGTGACCGTGTTCCGGAGCCCCGTCCACGTCAGCCGAGATTCAGGCTGACGTAGACGGGTTTGTGGTCGGACGAGCCGGCCTCCTGGGCCACGTGGCACCGCACCACGCTTCCCCTGGGGGCGAAGAGGTAGTCGAGCTTCCGTTTCACGACGCCACCGTTCTCGCGGACGTGCTTCTCGGTCCAGCGGCCGTCGCGGCCGCCCCTCTGGTCGCACTCGGCGTAGGCCGCGTAGACGGGTGCCAGGATGCGTCTCTTCACGGCGGTGCCCTGCCGGCTGTCCGGTGGGGGCAGGTTGAGGTCCCCGCCGAAGACGGCGCGGTGGCCGGGCTTGACCACCGCCGCCAGCAACTCCCCGACCTGCTTCCTCCGGAAGGGGGCACCCGGCCGGCTGTCGTCGTAGGACAGGCCGGAGCTGAGGTGGGTGCCGCAGACGTTGACCCTCCTGGCCGGGATCGCGGCGCAGAGCGCCATGCGCCTGGCGTACCACGGGGGAGAGGTCAGCACGTGGGCCTGGAAGGTGGCGGTGTCGTCGGCGACCGCGACGGCGACGGCGACGGCGATGCCGCCCCGCGAGAGCCCCTGCCGGTCGGGCGCGCACGCCTTGGGCGAGCCGTCCTTCAGCGTGAGGACCGAGGACCGCACGGTCCAGGCGCGCCGGGTCGCCTGCTCCAGTACGCCCTCCAGCACGGCCGTCCCGCCCGAGCAGAACTCCTGCAGGAGGATGACGTCCGGCCTGATCGCCTGGCCGGTCGCGTACCGGCCGATCTCCACGGCCACCTCCCGCATGTCCCTGCCGTAGAAGCGGCAGGCGGGGTTGGTGCCCGCGCAGACGTTCCAGCTCATCACCGAGAGGGGCGGGGAGGACGTCCGGGCCTCGGCCTGTCCCGCGTGGAGAGGGACGATCGCGACCACCAGGGCAGACGCCGCCATCAGCTTCCTTGTGGTCATGACCGGTATTGAAGCATGCCTGAACGACCATGTGAGGCGGAGGTTCTGCTATCAAATCAGAAGACGAGTTGGTTCGGTCAGGATCGAGCTCCGGCGGGGAAGTCGGCCAAGCGGGCGGCCAGTGACTCGATAGCGAGATCGTGCGGCAGAGCGGCATTGAATTTAGCCCCTTCAGCGTCTTATCTGTCCACTTGCGGGTGCTGGAGCAGGGGCGCTCATATCTTGTCGTGCCAAACCGGTCGGGTTAGGAAATCGAGCAGCCTGATGCGCAGGTCGTCCGTGCATCCCGGGGGCACCCTGATCACCAGGGCGGGTGACGACGTGCGGTGGTTGAACGTGGGCCGGCTACCGCGCGAACGCGACGCTCGCCGCCACACTGCCGTCGATCACCGACCCGGTTCAGCGACCTACGGACTTCACCGTACGGCTCCGCGAGGACCTGAGCCCCGACGCCTGGCGCGAGGCTTGTGACGGCGCGGGGAACGGTGAGCTCCTGGTGCTGCCGGACGTCGACCGCCGCGCCTTCCAGGGGCTGAAGTTCTCGGCCGTCCTGCCGGAACGGCTGGCGGTGGCGACGGTCGCGGCCAGGCTGGCCGACTTCGAGGGCGCGTGCTGCACTGGCCGAGACTGTTCGCCTGCAGATTGCGGCCTCCTCCTGAGAGGTCATTTGGAGCCCTGGCAGGCGCTCTCCAGGACTCGGAGGACGACCCTGTGTCTCAGTGAGGGCTTCAGGAGATACCGTCGAAGTGGCCGCTCTTGATGCCGCCGACGAAGGCCGTCCACTCGTCACGGCCGACCACGAGTGTGCCACCCTCGCGGTTCTTGGTGTCGCGGACGGCGACATCGTTGCCGACGAACGCCATCTCGACGCAGCTCGGTCCGTCGGCACTGAGGCTGCTCTTACGCCAGCGTGCACCGGATAGATCTGGTTTCATCTCGGCTCCTCTCGCTAGTGATCTTTCTGTAGAGATGCGAGTAGCGCTGCTGTGTCAGCGGGGCTGAGCGCCACCGCGCGAAGATGCTGACACATATCGTTATACCGCTGAATATCCGTTTCTTCCTCAAGGAAAAGGTCGCCAGCCATGCTGTCGATGTGAATGACGTCGGGGTTGCCCGCGGCGAATTTCAAGACGATGAAGCTGCCGGGCATACCCGGGTGAGCACCAGCGGAGAACGGGATGACCTGGACGGTGATGTGCGGGCGTTTGGCTTGCTGGGCGAGATGTTCGAGCTGAGCGCGCATGATGATCTCGCCGCCCACCAGCCGGAACAGGGCTGCCTGATCCAGAATCGCCCACAGGTGAAGCGGTGTGTCTCCTTCCAGGAGAGCCTGTCGCTGTATTCGAGCAGCGACACGATGCTCGATTTCGGCGTCCGTAATGGTTGGTCGGACACCGCGCGTCATCGCCCGCATGTAGTCCTCGGTCTGCAACAGGCCAGGCACGAACAGGGACTCATAGTTGATCGCCTGCTGGGCTTCGGCTTCCAGGCCGATATAGGCGCTGTACTTGTCGGGAAGGTCCGCTTCAACGCCATACAGCCACCCGCGCTGTTTGGCCTCTTTCTGTAGCGTCACCAGGTCGGTACGTCGGTTGCCGGTGACACCGTAGGCGTCGAGCAGTGCGTTGAGTGTCCGGAGCTGCGGCTTGGCTTTGGCGGTTTCGATCCGGTGAAGCGTGGCGAGGTTGACGTTGGTCTTCTCGGTCACCTCGACCTGGGAGAGTCCGGCTTCCTGGCGGAGGCGGCGCAGCTCGGCTGCCAGCCGCCGCAGACGCACCGTCGGCGGTTGGCGCTTGGTACGTGACGAGGGTGCAACTACCTCCAACTCGCCCTTCTCCTGCATTTTTGGCACCTCTCTGGATTATGCGGGCAGTGTAAGAGCCTGCATTGCATTTACTCACGGTGATAGTGCATGCTCTCTCCGTAAGCCTTCCAGGCGGGCTTCCCCCTGGAGGTGAAACGCACGATTTCCCCAGACGGCCGGGCGGACGATCTTCCCTCCCGAGGCGGCCCACCCCGTACCGGGTGCCCGTCCGGCCCCAGCGGCACGACCGGCGACACACCTGCGACGCTCCCCGGCCGTGCTTCCCCGTAGGACCGGCGCCGTGCCCCCATCCCCCCGGTGGGGTGAGCGGCGTCCCCCGTCTGCGAACGGCGCCGGTCCTACGTCCGACGTACCGACCAGGAGCGGGTGAAATGACAGGTGTAACCACCGAGCACTATCTGGAACTCTCCGTCTTCTCGACCTCGCCCTACTACGCCCGCGTGCACGTCCAGCGGGTGCTGGAGGGCTGGCGGCGAGATGACCTGGTCGAGACGGCCCGGCTCCTCGTCTCCGAGCTTGTCTCCAACGCGGTCAAGGCGCACGCCTCGTGCCGTGCCGTCGCCGAGACGGCCCATCTCGGCCCGGACCGCATCTGGATGGACCTCTACCTGGTCGGTGAGACGGTGGTGCTCCGAGTCTGGGACGCCGACCGCAACCCGCCCGTCCTGTGCACGCCCGGCCCGGACGACGAGAGCGGCCGTGGCCTCCACCTCGTGGACCTTCTTGCCACCGACTGGGGCTACTACCGCCCAATCCCCGGCGGCAAGATCGTCTGGTGCGCCTTGACGGCCCCGCCACTCTCTCCCGAGGAGCCGGCCGTACTGGCCCGTGAGCACTGAGAGCTGTTCCGGTGAAACTCCGCCCGCCACCTGCACTGCCCGCCCGCACCGATGAGAGAGAACAGCCTTGGAAGCCTTCGAACGTGCCCGGCTGGACGCCTATTTTGCCAAGATCGCAGCTCGGTTCGTTCCCGACGAGCGGGTCACGTCCTTCCTGGTCACCCATCTGCTGCCCGAACGGCCCTGCTTCGTTCGTGCGGTCGCGGCGATGGGCCGTCTGCGGGCGGTGCTGCCCAAGCCCAAGTCGATCGACCCTGCCGCCCGGCGCGAGACCGAACAGACCGTCCCGGTCGACGTGCTCTCCCGTGAGCTGTTCGCCGATCCCGTCACGGCCCTGGACTACTTCGAGTCCCGAGCCGCCACCGAGCCGATCGTGCTGCTGGACGTCGGCGGCTACTTCGCGCCAACTCTGGCCGAGGTGCACGAGCGCTTCTCCGGACGGCTTCTCGGGGTGATCGAGGACACCGAGAACGGCCACCGTCGCTACCGGGATCTCGACACGCTGCCCTGCCCGGTGGTCTCGGTCGCCCGGTCGCCACTGAAGGACCCGGAGGACTACCTTGTCGGCCAGTCCGTGGTCTTCTCCACCGAAGCCGTCATGCGCGGCAGGGGTGACATCCTGCACGGCCGCCCGGCCCTGGTGATCGGTTTCGGCAAGCTCGGCAGCTCGATCGCCCGGCTGCTGCACGCCAAGGGTGTCCAGGTCACCGTCTTCGACATCGATCCTGTGCGCCGTACCCAGGCACTGTCCCAGGGGTTCACCGTCGCCCGCGACCGTCACGGCGCGCTGACCGGAGCCGGGCTCGTCCTCTGCGCGACCGGTGCCGTGTCCCTGCGCGGCGAGGACTTCCCCCACCTGCGCAACGGTGCCTACGTCGCCACCGTCACCAGCAGCGAGGACGAGCTGGAACTCGACGGGCTGCCGGACGTTTACACCCGCACCATGGTCGGCGACCACATCACCCGCTATCAGACGACCGGCCACTACTTCTACCTGGCCAACGGCGGAAACGCCGTCAACTTTTTGCACGGCGCCGGCGTCGGGCCGTTCATCTTCCTCGTGCAGGCCGAGATACTCGCCGGAATCGGGATGCTCACCCGCGGAGACCTCCCACCCGGTATGCATGAGGTCTCCGCGGCCGACCGCGCCGCCGTCGCGGCGATCTGGCTCTCCTACTTCAACAGGTGATCGACTTGGCCATCACGGCAGACCACATCCGCACCGTCATCGGCGACTACCTCGACGCGTACCCCGAGGAGAAGCGGAGCCTCGCCCCCGTCCTGGAACTGCTGGACGACGGCGCGGACCTCACGAGCCGCGGGGAGTTCCGAGGGCACGTGACCGCCGGCGCGATTCTGGCCGACCCCGACGGGCGCATCCTGCACATCCACCACCTCGCCCTGGACAAGTGGCTGCTGCCCGGCGGTCATGTGGAGGCATCGGACGACACGCTCCTGGACGCAGCCCTGCGCGAGCTCGCCGAGGAAACCGGCATGCCCGCCGCTGCCGTCACCCCGGCCGGTGACCGTCCCGTTCACGTCGACATCCATCCGATTCCCGCCAACCCGGCCAAGGGCGAGCCGAACCACCGGCACATCGACTTCCGGTTCCTCCTCCACACCGCCGACGCAGTTGGGCCGCTCCAGACCGAGGAGGTCACCGCCGCAGCCTGGCGCGAGGTCGACGACATCAGCGACCCTGTCCTGAAACATCGCATCACCGAGGCACTTCGCTGAGACCCTCCAGCCGGGCTCCAAGCTCGACAGGCCAAGCCCACACGTCAGGAGCCGGGACCGTCGCGGAGGCCTCACTTCGCGGTTGGTACTCGACCACGCGCCACTCACCAGGGCCGGATCACCGCTCCTGTCCAACCGTGCCGAAGATCGCACCGATCGGTAGCCAGACGGCAGGAGCGGCTCGGCCCCACCGGGCAGCGTGCCGGACCCTCAACTCGCGATCATGCCGCGACCAGCGGCCCGGCCTCCCGGGATGAAACGGGTTCACTCGGTGCCGGTGCCACTGACGAGGCCGGAGAGGAACTCTTGAGTCTCGGGATCCACCGCGTACAGGACCACCCCCGTCAGCCCCCTGGTGAGCAGCACCTTGTAGGTGTTGCGGATGAGGCGGTCGAACTGTTCGGGGGTGACCGACGACTTCGTCAGGTCCTTGTCCTTGCAGCTCTCACGTTCGGTGACGAGCCTGCCGCCACGGGCCAGCAGGTCGGGGCCGATGATCACTCCGGCCCAGTCGAACTCCAGGCCCTGGGCGGTGTATACGCAGCCGATCTGGCCGAACCCGCCGGGCGCGCTGGCCCAGATCTGACTCGGCGGGGCGTCACCGACCTTGGAGGGGCTCTTCGCGTTCCAGGGGCGCTCCCAGTCGCCGATCTTCACGTCGGGTTCGAGGGTCTTGTCGGGGTTCGGGTCGCTCCACGGCCAGCAGAACCCGGCGGTCATTCGGGCCGTCCAGCCCTCGGAGATCTTGGAGGCCAGGGTGGCCTCCATGTCCGCCGGAGACTCGGCCACGATGACCTCGAAGTTCTCGTCACCGGTCCAGGGCTGTGGTCCCGCGTCGCCGTCCCACTCGCCGTCCTCGTCACCGAGGGCGAGAAGCCTGCGCACCCACAGGTCGTAGGCGATGCTCCCGCCGCACCGCCACTGGCCCTCGAGGGAGATGTGCTGATGGCTTACGTTCAACTGCTGCGCGTACGCCTTGATCGCCGCCAGAGTGCCGACCTCACCGGGCTTCACCACCTGATGCTCGTCGAGGAAGAAGACGGGCACCCGCGCCGCGTTGATCAGGTCCTGGATCTGCGGGCGGTCGCTGCGCTTGCTCGCGTTGAACCGGTCGAAGGACTTCAGTCGGGCACGGTGCGCCTCGTCGGCGATGAGGATGTCGGCATCGTTGGGCTGGACGGTCGCGAAGTCGTTGAAGTACTTGAAGAGACTCTTGAGATCCTTGTCGCTCCCGGTCACGAAGCGGCGCATCGTCTCGGTGAAGGCACGGGAACCGGTGGCGTACCAGGCGCGGCGCTTGGCGCTGGCCATGTAGTGCAGCAACTCGATGGCCACGGCGGTCTTCCCGCTCCCGGGGCCGCCGGTGATGGTGACGACCCGCTTGGTGTTCGCGGCGAAGGCTCCCTCGACCGCGTGCCGCACGGTCTCGAACGCCTTCTGCTGCTGGTCCACGAGGATGAACTTGTCGCGTCCCTTGAGGACGTTCGCGGCCTTTTTCAGAAGCGGCTGGTTGGGCTGGATCCGCCCGTTGACGAGGCGTTCGGCCGCGGGGTGTCCCTCGGCGTTCTCGAACCGGTCCCGGAGATAGCCGACGAACGCGCTCCGCTCCGTCTTGGTGAACAGCCGGACGTTGCTGTCCAGTGCCAGATCGAACAGGCCGGGTACGCTCTGCCGCGTCGCGTTGTGCAGGTAGGCCACGCCCTCCACCGCCTCGGGCTCCCCGTCGAGGGCGCTGCAGTTCTCGGCGAGCTGCTGGCAGTAGTTGGAGACCTGGATCGCAGGGTGGGTGTCGTAGTCGTTCCAGCTTCCCGGCACTGCCACGAGCTTCTCGTCTTCCTCGTAGAGCTCGGCCTCGCTCCACTGCTTGAGCTCGATGACGACGAACAGGTCCTTGCCGGTGTGACGGTTGACGCCCGCGAGGACGACGTCCGCCGCGCTTTTCCTGTTGTGCGGCATGGGGAACTCGACCATCACCTCGATCCCGTCGAGGCCCGCGTCGTTCAGGTCGCGTGCGAGGGCCGAGAGGCTGTTGGTCCACGCCCGTAGCTGGCTCTTGCTCGCGGGCCTTCCCGTCTCCCGCTTCGTCGCTTCGGCGAGTGCCGCGGTGAACGCCTTCTCCATCTCGGAGGCCGGCGTGGAAAGGGCCGTGAAGAACGTCGCCGCAGAACCCCGGTAGGCGGGTCCGAGCTGCCTGGCCATGCGTATACCCCCAGGGCACGAAGATTCGTGCGGTGTGGGGGCGTGTCCGTCGCCGGAAGCCCGTCGGGCCGCGCTGTCGGTGGTGCGGAAGTCGTCGCTCGTTCGGTGTTTCTGCGGACCCTCAGGCCCGCATCAGTTCCTCGATGAACTCTTGGGTACGCGCATCGACGGACCAGACGTAGGTTCCGGCCATTCCGCGGGTGAGCAGGACCTTGTAGGTGTTGCGGATCAGCCGGTCGGCCTGCTCGTCGGTGGTCCCTCGGGTGAGGGCGGGATCCTTGCTGGCCGACCGGACGGTGACGAGCCTGCCGTCGCGGTAGACCAGGTCGGAGCCGATGATCACGCCGTTCCAGTCGTACTCGAAGCCCTGGGCGGTGTAGACGCAGCCGACCTGTTCGAAGCCGCCCTTCTGGGTCGCCCACAGTGCGCTCGCGGGTGCCTCGCCCACGGCCCGGTCGCCCTTGACGTTCCACGGGCGGGACCAGCCGTCGAGCCGGATGTCGTGGACCAGCGTGCCGTCCTTGGCGGGTTCGCTCCACGGCCAGCAGAACCCGGCCGTCATCCGGGCTGAGCGGCCCTCGTCCAGCTTCGCGCGGAGCAGGGTCTCCAGCTCTTGCGGTGACCGGGCCGCCGAGACCGCGAAGTGGTCGTCCCCGAGCCATGGCGCGGGCCCGCCGTCCTGAAGGCCGAGGAGCCGCAGCACCCACTCCTCGTACGCGCGGCTGCCGCCGCAGCGGAACTGCTCGTCCAGGGCGATCTCGTGCACCCGGAAACCCCGCCCCTCCGCGTGGGCGCGGATCTCGGCCACGGTGCCCGACTCACCGGGCCGCACGACCTGGTGCTCGTCCAGCAGGAAGACGGGCACCCGGGCGGCGTCGATCAGCTCGTCGATCTGGCGGCGGTCGCTGCGCAGACGGGCCGGGGTGTAGCGATTCTGCGAAGTCTCGCGAATCCGGTGCGCCTCGTCGCAGACGAGAACGTCGAGGTCGTTGCGTCCCGCGCTCGTGAAGCTGTTGAAGTACTTGAAGAGGCTCTTCACCGCCGTGGAGCCCTTGCCCGGCACCCGGCGCAGCGTCTCGGTGAACGAGCGGGACCCCGTGGCGTGCAGGACCGCACGACCCTGCCGCGACAACTCGCCCAGAAGCGACAGCGCGATGACGCTCTTGCCGCTTCCGGGGCCGCCGGTGACGACGACGACCTCCTTGGTGTCGGCCCTGCGCGCCCTGCCGACGGTGTTCAGCACGATCTCGTACGCCAGCCGCTGCTCGTCGAGCAGGACGAACTGCTCGCGCTCCCTGATCTCCCGGGCGGCGAGTGCGAGAAGCTGCTTGGAGGGGCGGATTGCGCTGTTGAGGAACCGATCGGCCGCTGCGGCACCCGACTCGGGGGCGAACCGTTCGCGAAGGTGGTCGAGGAACGCTCCACGCCGGCTCTTGGTGAACAGGCGGCTTCGCTCGCTCCGCGCCTCCCCGTAGAGGTCCTCGACGTCCGGATCGGCCGCGTTGTGCAGGTAGGCCACGCCCCTGACAGCGTCGTCCCGGCCCTCCAGGGCGCCGACGAAGTCGACGATGTAGTCGCAGTAGGTCTGGACCTGGAGGGCCGGATGCAGGCGAGGACCGGCCACGCCGCCCACGAGCACCAGGTTGGGGTCGTCCTCGAACAACTCGGCCTGGCTCCACTGCTTCAGCTCCACCACCAGGTACGCGTCGTCACCCGTGCGGCGGTCGACCCCGGCGAGGACCACGTCGGCGCGCTTGCTGGTCAGCGGCAACCGGTACTCGACCAGCATCTCGACCGCGCCCAGCCCGGCGTCGACCAGGTCGCGGGCGAGGACGGGGAGGCTGCGGTCCCAGGACCTGCGCTCGGCGTCGGAGGGGTTGATGCGCGCGGTCCTTCGGAGGTGCTCGGCGATGACCTCGCTCAACCGCCGTTCGGCGACCGAGTCGCCGGTCGTCAGCATGGCCAGACTTTCGGCGGAGTGCCGAAATGCCGTCACGGACCTACCCCCAGGCAGCACGAGAGACTCGTGCGGTGTGGGGGCGTGTCCGCGCTCAGACGACGCGCGGAAGCCCGTCGGGCCGCATCACTACGCCAGGCACATTACAGCGATCATCGGACAAAATCAGGAGAGTGCGGTGCCTTCTTGATCGTCCTTCGGCGGATCCGCGCGTTGCGGTATTCGCCGATCTGATCCAGCCAGGTGCTCCTCGCCCCCCGCAGTGGTCGGAAATGAGGAAGAAGAAGGCGATATGGCGGTGCTAGCCTTCCCAAGGTCGGCCGCGGGACTCAGGTGCGACTTCCGGAACCCGTCTTTGAAGCGATGATTCGCAGCTCGTTCCCCCATTCCCCGGCCGGCCTCGTACGTGAACCCCGGAGGCGGCGATCGAAGCGCACATCGAGACCGGTGCGGACCTCATCGCCGCCGAGGACGTCCTGCTGTTCGTGAACGCGGCGATCACCTCCACCGGCCAGCGTGAGTTCCACTCCGGCGCCGGCGAGCAGGGTCTCTCGCTGGGCTTCCTGCACGACTACCTGATCGGCAACTACCGTGATCTGTACGCGGCCACCCTCGCCCTGAACGTCAACGACCACAACGTCGTACTGATCGTCAGGAACCTGCTGGTCACGGCGGGGGAGGCGGACGGCGAGCAGCGCCGGGCCGAGGGACGGCTGATCGCCCGGCGGCTAGCCCTGCTCCCGCCGCAGCGGGTGTACGGGCTGTTCCGCGAGCTGCGCCGCGCCAGGGTCAACAACCGGCGGACCAGGGCGATCATGCGGGACTGGCTGGCGGCCCGCCCCGACCCCGCGTTCGACGCGGTGAAGTACCGGGGCGCCGTCAAGGACGCCGTCCGCCACGCCCACCTGAGCCCGCCCGGGGAGCTGGGGCCGTTCCTGTTCACCCCGCACCGGCAGGCCGCCTACGCCACGCCGATCCTGGAGACCTGGCGGCGGGCCCACTACGAGCAGGCGGCGCTGTACGAGCTGCCCTACACGGTCGCGGAGGGGTTCGCGGCGAAGCACCGCATCGCCCGCGCCACCTTCCTGGAGCGCATCGCGCCACGGCTCACCCGGCTGGAGCGGCTGCGCCTGCAGGAGTCGGCGCGCGACCTGAAGGCCGACGCGGTGCGGGCCGACCTCACCGCGATGCCGTTGACCCGGCTGGCGTCGTACGTGCTCGCCCTCCCGGCGGACGACCGCGTGCGCCGCCGCGCCGAGCTGACGGAGGCGCTGCGCGCGGCGGCCGGGCGGGTCGCGGGCGATGAGGCCGGGAGCTGGGGTGCGGTGGCCGCCGTCCTCGACGACAGCTTCTCCGCCTACGGCTCGGGGCAGAAGCGCCGCCGCCCGCTCGCCGTCGCGCTCGCCTGCCACTTCCTGCTGGAGGCGCTGGCCGCCGAGTACACGCCGCTGTGGCTTTCGGGCCGTACGGACTCGTTGCTCGTCCGTCCGTACGGGGCGACGCCGCTCGGCGAGCGCATCCTCGACGCCCTCGAACGCGGACCCGGACGCCTGGTCATCGTCTCCGACGGATGGGACAACTCACCGCCGGGGCTCGCGGGAGAGGTGCTGCGGATCTGGCGCACCCGGCTCGACCCGGACCGTACCTGCGGCATCGTGCACCTCAACCCGGTGTACGACGCGGCCGGCTTCGACGTACGGCGGCTGGCGCCCACCGTCCCGACCGCCGGGATCCGGGACGCCGAGAACCTGGTCGCCCTGGTGGAGCTGGCCCGGTTCGCGGAGGGGCGTACCGGGATCTCCGAGCTGCGTGCCCACCTGGAGCGCCGCGTCGAGGCGTTCCTGCGGGAGGACGCGTGACGAGGCCCGCCCACCTGACGTGCCGTGCCGAAGGGTTCCCGGGGGAGGACGCGTGACGGATCTCGCCCTCACCGGGCTGACCACCCACCCCGCGCAGGCCTGGGGTGGCGTACGGCTCGTCCCGCTGGTCCGCGCCGAGCCGATCGAGGACCTGCGGCTCGACGCCCGCCTCTACGACACCGAGCTCGGCGTCGTCGAGGTGGGCCCGCGGACCGAGTACGTGTCCTACATCCCGCACGGGTTCGTGGCGACCTGGACGGACGACGGCACCCCGGCCTCGGCGTACGGGACCCAGCTGCGGGGGCCGCGGGAGCGTGACCGCCCGCCCGGCCGGATGCCGCTGCGGTTCCACCGCCGGATGGCCCGCCGGGCCGGCAGGAACCGGCTGCGCTTCCTGCCCCTGCACCTGGCGCTCGAAGGGTATCTGGCGCTGCACTTCGGCGGGCCGGAGATCGTGTGGGAGGAGTGGTCGCAGCGCGCGATCAGCCACGGGCTCTCGCCCCGCGCCGAGGAGGCCTACACGGGCGCGCAGGTCGGCGGCCTGGAGGACGCCCTTCGCGTCTTCGAGATCCATTCGGGCCAGTGCGGCGTTCTCGTCTACGTCGCGGACGCGCTCGCCGCCGCGTTCGTGGTGCCGCACCCCGACGACTACCGCGCGTTGCACACCACCCTCGTGCACGACCTGTACGGCGAGCTGATCTTCCACTACGCGATGTTCGGCGGGCCGGTGGCCGATTTCCGCGCCCGTATCGAGGACGCGACGGTGCGCTCGCTCGCCGACCTGCGCGCGGGGGCACGCCGGCAGCGGGACGAGTGGGCGGCCTTTCACGACCGGGTCATGGCGGGCGGGTTGCTGGACGGGGATCACACCTACCAGCGCGTCCACGAGATGGGCGGGTACCGCCTGTCGCGCTTCCTGCCGTCCTTCGAACGGAGGCGGGAGAACCACATCGGCGAGCTCATCACCGACGGCGCCGGCCGGCTCGCGTACCTCAAGACGTTCCGCCTGTCGGAGAACCAGGTCCGGCGCGGTCACCTGCTGACCAGCCTCGCCGCCACGGGCTGGAACCTGGCGGACGCAGCCGCCGCGCTCGGCGTGACCGAGCCCCAGCTCGGCCTGCGCATCGAGGCCGCGGGCTTCGGCCACCTCCTCCGCCAGGACATTCTGGATCACTACCGTGCCCGGGCCCGCCGCGATCGCCGGTGACCGTGTCGCCATGCCGTCCGGCCCGGTGCGGTGACCGGTCCTGCGACGAGGGATCCCCGTCCGGCCTCGCATCTCGGGAGACCGGCCGGACGGTCGGACCGGGCCGGCCCGGCGAAGCGCCACCGGGGATGAGGATCTTCATTGCCGACGGGGCGCCGTGACGGCGGCCTGCCGGGACGGCAGACCGCCGCGCGGCGAATCCCTCTGACCTCGACCCCGTGCAGGCCTCAGTAGTAGCCGTGCCAGGGGTGATGGTGATGGTGGTGGTGACCGTGCCAGGGGTGATGGTGGTGGTGACCGTGCCAGTGGTGATGGCCGTGCCACGGGTGGTGATGGTGGTGACCGTGCCAGTGGCCGTGGCCGTGCCAGGGATGGTGATGGTGGTGGTGACCGGGGGGAGGATCGTTCAGAACCACCGAGGACACCTGAGCGGCCTCCTGGGTCATCGCGCTCGCCCCCGCGGGATGCGCTGACATCGTCATGGCGACGATGAAGCCGGAAGCCACCAATGTGCCGGCGGCGACAGCATGCTTGAACATAAAAGATCACTCCGCGTCTGATGGTCGATCCCGACGTGTTCCCCGCCCTCGAAGGGCACCAAGGCCATTGCCGGGAATGTGACGGATTGATGTCGCATAAGACGCTAGTCCAGTTATATATGGACGCTCATCCCAGATAGGACAAAGCCTTGGTCCGGGGGCATCCTCGAAAAGGAAGCCGAAGGTCACGCGAGAGCGGGCATCGCGATTCCGGCCCCAACGACAAATACGTAATAAATGCATATATCCATGCAAATGCGGCCTGAGGGAACCGGTCCTGTACGGCCTTCGCAAGGCCATGTCATTACCGGTCTCCGCGCCGCTCCTCGATCCGGTCGATGCGCGTCGCTCGACCGTGGCGTGCTGCTCACAGGGATCAGGGGAGCGGCGGAGCCTTCTTGATGGTTCCCCGGTAGGTCTCCACGTCGTAGCGCCGGTCGCCCTCGTCGAGCTTGGCGTGGGCCGCCTCGACGAGGTCGATCCCCAGCGTGTCGGCCAGCCGGGAGAGGTAGATCATGACGTCGGCGATCTCGGAGCGGACGCGCGCGGCGGCCTCGGGGTCGCCCATGACGGCCGCCGACTCCTCGGGCGTCAGCCACTGGAACTCCGCGACCAGCTCACCGGCCTCACCGGCCAGCGCCATGGCCAGGTTCTTGGGGGTGTGGAAGCGCTGCCACTCCCGCGCCTCGGCGAACCGCCGGAGTCTGCCGGCCAGCTCCTCAAGCTCCGTCATGGGAGGACACGGTACAAGGCGGAAGCCGGAGGGGCCGGGCCGGTGACCGGATCGCCGTCCGACGGTACGGTTCCGGCGGCGCGGCTTTGACTGACGGTTCGGTGGTACGGCCTTCGGCGGGGCTCTTCCGTGCTCCTCGTCAGGGGCGAGGTGGGTGGGAGTGCTTCGCCAGGGCCGTCACGCCGTGCGTTCGACGATCACCACGGGGATGTCCCGGTCGGTGGTCTCCCGGTACCTCTCGTAGGACGGCATGGTCGCGACCATGAGCCGCCACAGGCGAGGTTTCTCCTCCGGGGTGGCGGTCCGCGCGGTCACGGTGAACGTCTCGGTGCCGATCTGGACGGTGGCAGCGGGGTCGGCGACCAGGTTGAGATACCAGGCCGGGTGACGGTCCGCCCCGGCGTTGGACGCGACGAGGACGTAGCGGTCGCCGTCGCGCGCGTAGATCAGGGCGGTACGGCGGAGTTTGCCGGACTTGCGGCCGCGTGTGGTCAGCAGCAGGTCGTTCATGCCCGGCCGGGCCTGGCCGCCGGTCTCCACGAAACGGCGGATGTGCTGGGCCACCCACTCGTTCGGGCTGTCGACGATCTCCTCGTCCATCAGCGCTCCCCGGTGCCGGGGTTCTCCTCGGCGCCGGAGCCCTTGCGGCCGCCGGGGCTCTCGCCGGTGCCGGGGTCGCGCTCGACGCCGAGGTGGACGCGGTGGTGGGCGGGGGAGTCGATCTCGTCGAGCAACGCGATCGCGAAGTCGGCGTAGGAGATGCGGCTGTCCGCCTCGGCCGGGGCCGTACGGTAGCGGCCGGTGCGGGGGCCGCCGTGGTCGAAGTCCCCGCTGGGGCTGACGACCAGCCAGTCGAGCCCGGTGGTGGCGGTGCGCAGCACCTCGTTCCCGGCCGCGTGCCCCAGGTAGAACGACCGGTACTCCTGCGGATAGCCGGGGGTGTCCATGAGGAGCGTCCCGGACGCGGTCTCCAGCACCGACGCCAGGCCGACCGCCAGCAGCCGGGGGACACCCGCCGAGGACAGCCCGTCGAGCAGGGCCCGAGCGGCACCGGCGAAGAAGACGTCGGGCGGCGTACCGAAGTCGTAGGCGGCGGCGATCGCGGCGTCGTGGCCCTTGGCGAGCCGCGCGACGTCGTCCGCGTCCAGGATGTCGCCGGCGACGACCCGCACGCCGTCCGCCGACAGATCGTCGCCTGCCGTCACATCGCCGTCCGCCGCCAGGTCGTCGTACTTGGCCGGGTCGCGGACGACGGCGGTGACCCGGTGGCCACGTCGGCGGGCCTCCTGGACGGCCGCCCGGCCCGCCCTGCCGCCCGCTCCGAAGACGATGACGTCGCTCATTCGACCACCCCGTGTTCCCGGCCGGATCCGATCACCGGCCACTGCCGGAAAGGTAGCTGACCAGGTGGTTACCGATGGGATACCGGTTACCGTGGAGTCGTGACAGAACCTCTTGATCCAGACATGTTCGACACGGTCTGCCCGTCTGGCCTCGCGCCGATCCGCTTCGGCGACAAGTGGGCAGGCATGATCATCCGCTGCCTTCAGGACGGTCCGCGGCGGTTCTCGGAGCTTCGGGTCCCGTTGCGCGGCATCACCGCGAAGGTGCTCGCCGGGTCGCTCCGGACGCTCGTGCGCGACGGCCTGATCGTCCGCACCGCCCATCCCGCTCCCACGCAGCGGGTCGAGTACGCGCTGACGCCGCTCGGCCGCAGCATGATCGGGCCGATGGACGCGGCGTGCGCCTGGACGCGGGAGCACTGGGACGAGCTTCTGGACGCGCGCGAGGCGTCCTCGGCCCCGTCGTAGAACCCGTCACGAAGGCCCGGCCGCACGGACGGACGAGACCTGGACGGACGAGACCGGACGGACGGACGAGACGGCACGGACGAGATCGCGCGGGTGAGGTCGCGGCCGAGGCCGTTCGGAGGACGAGCCGTGCAGGCCGCCCGTCGATCCCGGCTTCCCCATGGTGTTGAAGGTTTAAGCCTCTTCACCACGCTACGAGCGATGAAAGTCTCAACAAAGGCTTCAACGATACGTTTGAAGGTGCTGCCAGACCATCGAACGGACAGGAGCCGCCATGGCCGCCGACCCCCCGATCCGAGACGGCGCGTGGGCCTTCCCCGCCGAAAGCGACGCCGATCTCGGCTCCGCGATCACGACACTGCTCCGGTCGCTCCCGGCCAGGCCCCGCCTGCTCGGCCTGGGGGAGCCCATGCACGGCGAGGAGGCGCTCACGCGGCTGCGCAACGAGGTCTTCCGGCATCTCGTCGAGCACGAGGGCTACCGGTCGATCGCGCTGGAGAGCGACTGCCTGTCGGGCCTGATCGTCGACGCGTACGTCACGGAGGGGACGGGAACGCTCGACGACGTCATGGCCCGCGGCTTCAGCCCCGGTTTCGCCGGGTCGGCGGAGAACCGCGAGCTGGTGCGGTGGATGAGGGAGTACAACCGCGACCGTCCCGTACAGGACAGGATCGCCTTCTTCGGGTTCGACGCCCCGATCGAGATGACCGGGCCGGACGGCCCCCGGCGGGCGCTCGTCGCGCTGCACGACTACCTCTCCACCTGGCTGGACGCCGACCTCGTCCCGCACACCCTGGACGTCGTCGAGGACCTGATCGGCTCCGACGACCGGTGGACCGATCCCGCGATCCTCACGGACCCCTCCCGCTCCGTGGGGCTGTCCGCCGACGCCGGGGCACTGCGTCTCGTCGCGGACGACCTGATGGCGTCGCTCACCGCCCAGTCACCGCGTCTGATCCACGCGACCTCGCATGACGACTGGTGGCGGGCGTGCCTGTACGGGCGCAGCGCGGCGGGGCTGCTGCGCTACCACGCCGCGATGGCCGACACGTCCGAGACGCGCATGGTGCGGCTCATGGGCCTGCGCGACGCGATGATGGCCGACAACCTGCGGGCCGTCGCGGAGCAGCGGTCGCCGATCGGGCCGACGCTGGTCCACGCCCACAACCGCCACCTCCAGCGGGACGAGAGCGTCTGGCGGCTGCCGCCGGGCTGGGGACCGCTGGAGGGCCGGACGCTGAGATGGTGGAGCGCGGGCGCGATCGTCTCCGCGCGGCTGGGCGACGCGTACGCCTTCGTGGCGTCGGCACTGGGAACCGCGCCGCTCCAGGGGCTCGGGGTTCCGCGTCCGGACACCCTGGAGGGGATGCTGTCCGCGCTGCCGGGGAACCGCCACGTCATCGACCCGGCGGGCCTGGCCGCGGCCCTCGGCGCCGCCGGTACGCGACCGGCCCCGCGTACCGACACGTCGGCGGACCACGGCTACTTCCCGCTGGACCCCGGCCACCTGGACCGGGCCGACGGGCTCGTCTTCGTCGAGCACGGCGCCCCCGGGCCGGACGCGTGACCTGACCGAGTGGTCCGCGCCGGCCGGTCCCGCCGGACCGGAAAAGACCGGGAGCAACCGGAACGGCCGGGAGCGCCGGAAGCCAGCCGAAGCGGCTGGAAACGGCTGAGAGCGACCCGAAGCAATCGAAAGCGGCCGGGGGCGGGTCGCCCCACAGGGAAAACCGGTTTCCCGCCCGTTCCGCCCTCACCTACACTCGCCACTGACCACGCGCCGCCGCGTACCGCGGGCGCGTCTCGACCAGTGAGGGGAGCAGGCCGTGCGCGACGAACGCACCGCCGCCGTCGTTTCCCCGTCGCGCTATGACGTGATCCTGGTGTCTTCCCCGGTGTCCGGTGCAGGCCGCGCGGCCTGCACCGAGTCTCCGTGACGAACCTCTGACCCCCGCCCGCCCGGTGCCGAACCGGCCGCCGGCGCATGCCCTCGTACGGTCGCGCCGTGCCGGGGGTCGTCGGGCGACCTGATCCCGGGTCGTCCCGTCCGGACATCGCGCTGTTCCGTCGGATCCTCCCGAAGGGCCATGAGCCGTGCGCACCGACCTGCACCGTCATATCACCGACTCGCCGACCGGGGTCCGCAACCTGGGCATCCTCGCCCATGTCGACGCGGGCAAGACCACCGTCACCGAACGGATCCTGTACGTCACCGGCGCCACCCACAAGCGTGGCGAGGTGCACGACGGGACGACCGTCACCGACTTCGACCCTCAGGAGCGTGATCGTGGGATCACCATCTTCGCCGCCGCGGTGAGCTGTGCCTGGGACGGCCACCGCATCCACCTGATCGACACCCCCGGTCACGTCGACTTCTCCGACGAGGTGGAGCGCTCGCTGCGGGTGCTCGACGGCGCGATAGCGGTGTTCGACGCCGTCGCCGGGGTCGAGCCGCAGAGCGAGTCGGTGTGGCGGCAGGCCGACCGGCACGGGGTGCCGCGGATCGCCTTCGTCAACAAGCTGGACCGCGCCGGCGCCGACCTCGACGCGGCGGTCGCGTCGATCCGCGGGCGGCTGGGCGTGGTCCCGCTGGTGGTCCAGCTGCCGATCGGGCGTGAGGACGCCTTCACCGGGGTGGTGGACCTGCTGCGCATGCGGTCGCTGGTCTGGGCCGGGGACGGCGGCACGTTCGAGGAGGGGCCGGTGCCCGGTGCCCTGCTGCCCGAGGCGCTCCGGCGCCGCCGGTCGCTGGAGGAGGCCGTGGCCGAGCTGCACCCGCTCGCGCTGGAGGAGTTCTGCGCGGACTCGGCGATCTCCGGGCCGACCCTGGCCGCCGCGCTGCGCGACCTGACCCGTACGGGTGAGGGCGTGGTGGTGCTGTGCGGGGCGGCCTACCGCGACCGCGGGATCGAACCGCTGCTGGACGCCGTCGTCGCCTACCTGCCCTCGCCGCCGGACGTGCCGCCGGTACGCGGCACGCTGGCCGACGGCACGGTGCAGGAGCGGCCCGCCGACCCGGAGGCGCCCGCCGTCGCGCTGGTGTTCAAGGTGGGCGCGACCGCCGCCGGGCGGCCGGCCTACCTGCGGGTGTACTCGGGGACGATCAGGAAGGGGGACACGGTGCTGGACGCGGGCACGGGACGCACCGAGCGGATCGGCCGGATCCTGCGGGTGCAGGCCGACCGGAGCACCGAGGTGGACCGGGCGGTGGCCGGGGACATCGTCGCGGTGGTCGGGCTGAAGGCGGTCCGTACCGGGGCCACCCTGTGCACGCCCTCGGCGCCGCTGGTCCTCGAACCTCCGTCCGTGGCCGACCCGGTGGTCTCCGTCGCGGTCGAGGCGCGCAGGAGCGCCGACGCAGGCCGGCTGGCGTCGGCGCTGGCGCGGCTGGTCGAGGAGGACCCCTCGCTGGTGGTCCGGGCCGATCCCGAGACCGGCCAGACGGTGCTGTCGGGCATGGGCGAGCTGCACCTGGAGGTCGCGGTGGAGCGGATCCGTCGTACCCACGACCTGGACGTCGGTGTCGGCAGGCCGCAGGTGGCCTACCGCGAGACGGTCGGGCGCGGGGTGTCGGGGCTGCTGTACCGGCACGTCAAGCAGGACGGGGGCGCCGGGCAGTTCGCCCACGTCGTCCTGGACGTGGAACCGCTGCACAGCGTCCCGGACGCCGCCGGTGACGCCGGTGGCGCCGGTGGCGGTACGCCGGGCTTCGTGTTCGGCTCGGCCGTCGTTGGCGGGCGGGTGCCCCGGGAGTACGTCCGGGCGGTGGAGGCCGGATGCCGGGACGCCCTGTCCGAGGGCCCTCTCGGTCATCCGGTGACCGGCCTGCGGGTCACGCTGACCGACGGGGCCACCCATCCCAAGGACTCCTCGGAGATGGCGTTCCGCACGGCCGGGCGGCTCGCGCTGCGGGAGGCGTTGCGGTCCTGCGCGATGGTGCTGCTGGAACCGGTGGTCGAGGTCACGGTCGTCGTGCCCGGTGACTCCGCGGGCGGGGTGCTGGGCGACCTGTCGGCACGGCGCGGCCGGGTCTCGGGTTCGGCCGCTCGCGGGGGGACGGTGGTGATCACCGCGACCGTGCCGCTGGCCGAGCTGTTCGGCTACGCCACCCGGCTGCGCGGCCGGACCCGGGGCCGGGGGACCTTCACCACCCGTGCCGCCGGGTACGCCCCGGCCGCGGGGGGCGCCGCCCTCGTGCGACCGGGAACGGCCGACCGGTAGCCGGGGACCTCAGGAGAACGGCTCACGGGGACGCCTCGGGCGGCGACCCGGGCGGCGACCCGGGCGGCGACCCGGGGGACGGCCCGGAGGACGGCCCGGGCCGGGCGGGACCGGCGTCGCGGGCCAGGGCCGCGGCCGTGCCGTCGACGAGGACGCTCAGGCCGTGTTCGAAGGCGTCCTCACCACCCTGGCCACCGCCCTCCCGGAGGGCGGTGACCAGGGTGGAGTCCTCCCCCCGGTCGAGCAGCCCGGCCAGCGCCGCCAGCCGCTCGGCCGGGGCGCCGTCGGGCACCTGGCGCTCGGTCTGCTCCTGCAGGACGAACCCGTTGACGTACCGGGTGACGGCCGTGATCGTGCGCAGCGCCAGGACCGGGGTGAACCCGAGGCCGACGAGGGCGGTCAGCTCCTCGTCGAACGTCCTGACCGTCCGCGGGCTCAGGCTCGCCGCGTTGGAGACGAGGCGGGCGCCGTCGCGGTGGGCGAGCAGCGACCGGCGGTAGGCGCGGGCCCGGCGGCGGAGCCAGTCCTGCCAGGGCTCGCCGTCGCGCGGCGGGCCCATGCCCGCGGCCAGGACGATCGCGTCGGCCATCGCGTCGAGCAGTTCCTGCTTGTTGCGCAGGTGCCAGTACAGCGCGGGCGACTGCACGCCCAGCTCGGTGGCGAGCCTGCGCACGGTCAGCCCGTCCAGCCCGGTCTCGTCGAGCAGCCGGAGCGCCGTCTCGACCATCGTCCGCCGGGTCAGCCCGGCTCCCCGCCTGTTCTCGCCCATCCATTGACAGCTTAGCAGCGCTAAGGGAACATGACCGTCAGCACGCACTTAGCGCTGCTAAGGACGTCGTACGCGGGGAGGGTTCATGCCGGGAGCGTCCGAGCGGTCACCGACCGGGGCTCTGCTGACCTGCGGTGCCGTGGCCGGGCCGCTGTTCCTCTTCGTGGTCGCGGTCCAGGACTACACCCGGGAGGGGTTCGACCCCCGGCGGCACCTGCTCAGCATGCTGAGCCTGGGCGACGGCGGGTGGGTCCAGGTGGTGAACTTCGTGCTCGCGGGGCTGCTGAACCTCGCGTTCGCCGCGGGGCTGTGGCGGATGCCGCGCCCGGGACGCGGCGGCGCCTGGGGAGCGCTGCTGATCGGCGGATACGGTGCCGGCCTGGTCGGCGCCGGTCTCTTCCGCACCGAGCCCGCGTTCGGCTATCCGGCCGGGGCGCCGGAGGGCCTGCCGGAGGAGTACGGGCTGAGCTACGTCGTGCACGGCGTGTCGTTCTTCGTGGTGCTCCTCTCGCTCGTCGCGGCCTGCGCCGTGTTCGCCCGCCGGTTCGCCGTGGCGGGGGATCGCGGCTGGGCCCTGTACTGCGCCGCCGTCGGCGTGGCGCTTCCCGTGATCTACCTGCTGGCGGGGGTGCTGTCGGACCGGGGGCAGGACGCGCGGCCGCTGAGCCTGCTGCTGCGCCTGCTCGCCCTGGTCGGCTGGAGCTGGGCCGCGCTGCTCGCGGTACGGATCCGCCGGGAGGTACGCGGCGACGGCGGGCGGCGACGGGGTCAGCCGGCGGGGTAGCGGGCGAGCCAGGTGTCGGTGACCCGGTGGCCGTCCCCGAAGCGGGCCGCGAGGTCGTCGGCCAGTCCGGCGATGGCGTCGCGGCCCTCCAGGTGGGCGAGCCAGTCACCGGGAAGGGCGGCCTCGCCGTGCAGGGCGCCCAGCAGGTTGCCGCAGACGGCGCCGGTGGAGTCGCTGTCCCCGGAGTGGTTGACCGCGAGCAGCAGGGCCCGTCCGACGTCGCCGGGCCCCGGGTTCAGCAGGGCGCAGTACACCGCGATCGCCAGCGCCTCCTCGGCGACCCAGGCGCCCCCGAGCGACTCCACCTTCTCCGGGGTCGGATCCCCCTCGGCGGCGAGACGGACGGCGTCGCGCAGCGCCCCGGTGGTCTCCTCGTGCGCGGGACAGGTCGCCAGCAGGTCCATCGTCTCCCGTACGGCATGGACCAGGGGTTCGTCCCGGCCCGGGGTCTCGTTCTCCACGAGGAGACGGACGAGGGCGGCGAGGGCTCCGGCGGCGAGGTAGCCGGTGGGGTGGCCGTGGGTGATCTGGGCGCAGTCGGCGGCCAGGTCGAAGGCGCGACGGGCATCGGGCGCGCACAGGCCGAAGGGGGCCGAGCGCATCACGGTCCCGCAGCCCTTGGAGTGCGGGTTCACCGGGCCCGGCTCGCCGAACGGCGACGGCACGAAGGCCGGGGCGCCGGCCCGCGGGCGGCGCAGGTCCCGCAGGCCCGACAGGCAGGCGTTCCCCGGGGCCCGCTGCGCGTAGAGCCAGCCCTGCTCGCGCAGCGCGCCGGTGCGGAACGCGTCGTCCGGCGCACCCGCGGGGACGGCGGAAGGCGGGGGGGAGGGATGCTCCTGGGTGTCCAGCCAGCGCAGGTAGGCACGCCGGACCGCGTCGACGTCCCCGCCGCGGAGCAGTCCCTCCACGGTGAACAGCGTCATCTGCGTGTCGTCGGTGATCAGGCCGACCTTGCCCCGCCAGTCCGGGACCGGGCCGGTCAGGCCGTCGGGGCCGTACTGCCTGCGGATCCTTCCGATCGATTCGAACTCGACGGGCGCCCCGAGCGCGTCGCCGAGCGCGCCGCCCAGCAGGCAGCCGCGTACCCGGTCGCGGTGGTCGAGCGAGCCGGTCGTCACGATCGCCCACCTTCTACGGAAATGTCACACCATGGCATGCCGACCTTTGTACACCTCTTCACCTGGGCCGGTGACGACATCGAGGTCACCCGGACCGGTGACGACATCAAGGCCGCCCCCGGGTGCGGCTCGACCCGAGGGCGGTGCTCTCGGAGCTCTCGGTGCTTTCCGAGCTTTCGGTGCTCTGGGTGCTCTCGGGGCGGGACCGGCATCCTCAGGCGAGGGCGAACGTCCACAGCCTCCGGCCGCCCTCGTCGCCGGGCAGCACCACCAGCGGCCGGTCGGTGCCCGTCTCGGTCACGTAGCCGCCTCCCTGCGGGGTGGCGATGGTGACCCGGCCGGCCTCGGCCTCGCGTACGAGCCAGTTGTTGGTCGTGCCGCCCACCTCGCACGGCACCGTGGCGACCCTGGGGGGATAGATCCGCTCCAGGGCGTAGGCCATGCAGTTGCCGGTGTCCGCGTGCCGGATCACGACCGACCCCTTGTCGTCGCCGGGAGCGACCTTCCACCTGGTGTCGCACCCGCCCAGGGTGACCTTCTCGTTGAAGTCACCACCGGTCCGCAGGCACCGCCCCTCGGGGTTGGTGATCACATAGGTGCCGGGCCGGACCGGGTCGGACGCGGAGGCCGAGGCGGGAACCACCAGGGCCAGGGAGGTGGTCGCCAGCACTGCGGCGGCGACCGGGACGAGATGAACACGCATGGGAGACCCCTTTTGTTCGACTACTCTGCGTGATCGAGTATCGCTGAGCGTCGATGCCCGGGGGCGGCGACATGCCCGGCGTGTCCCTCATGAACGAACATGGGCGGACCCAGGCGGGCCCGGACGGGCCCCGGACGGACGTGAACGGGCGGGGACGCCGGGCCGTCGTTCCCCGCCACGGATCCCACCGGTGCGACCCGGCGGCGCCAAGGGCCGGTAAAGCGTGATGGGGAGGTTTTCGCGTACGGGCGGACGCCTCGCCGGAGTGGCGGAGCGGGAACCGGGCACGTCACCCGGCACGTGGAGCCGGTGGCGCGGCCCCTGGGGCTCCGGGGGCCGCGCCACCGGCTCCACGACGCTCCGCCGACCTCGACCTTGGGAGGAACCCGATGGCCGCAAAAGTTCGCCAGCCCGTCACCGACGACAGCATCGCGGTGCGCCAGCTGAGCCACTACCAGTTCAGCTGGGTCGCGGGAGACCCCGGCCGGCCCGGCACGTACACCCTGCAGCTCGTCCTGGACCAGGGCGCCTGGGAGGAGGTGCTGACCCTGGACCCCGACGACGCCGACAACCTGCAGGACCTGCTCTCGGTCGCGGGGACCGTCTTCTACGACGTCCGCCGGCGCACGCTGATGTTCGGCACCACCCCCGTCGGCCACGGCTGACACCCGCACGCGCCGGTACGACTCGGAGAAACCGGTACGGCCGGAAGAGACCAGAAGAGACCGGTACGACCGGAAGAGACCGGTACGACCGGAAGAGAATGGACGTTCGGAAGAGGGAACGCGCACGAACCGACGGGACCGGCCGGGACCGGCCGGAGGTCGCCGTGTCGGTCCGGGGAACCGTTGCCGCCCGGGAAGGCAACAACGGGTGACCTGACCGAGAGCCGAGAGGCCGGATATGAGCGACACGAGCCGGATCGGGGCGGAGGCCGACGACGCCTCCGTCATCGAGCGGTCCCGGTACGAGCCCGAGGCGTTCGCCGCGGTCTTCCACCGGCACGCGCCGGAGATCAAGCGCTACGTCACCCGCAGGCTGGGAGCCGACGTGGCCGAGGACGTGGTGGCGGACACCTTCCTGGTGGCGTTCCGCGGCCGGGAGGGGTACGACCCGTCCCGGCCCAGCGCGCGCCCGTGGCTGTACGGCATCGCGACCAACCTGATCAGGCGGCACATGCGTGTCGAGCTGCAGCGGCTGCGCGTTCTCGAACGGACCGGCGTCGACCCGGTGACCGAGCCGTTCACCGAGCGCAGCGACGAACGGGTGAGCGCGGGCGCCGTACGGCGGAACCTGGCGGCGGCCCTGGCGGGGCTGCCCGCCGGTCACCGGGACGTGCTGCTGCTGGTGGCGTGGGGCGGCCTGACCTACCCGGAGGCGGCCCAGGCACTGGGCGTCCCGGTGGGCACGGTCCGTTCGCGCGTCAGCCGGGCGAGGGGCAAGGTGCGCGAGCATCTCGGCGGGGTCGATCCCACATCCGTCAGCGAGGAGAGCGTCCATGGATGAGATGACCCAGGTGAACCGGCTGCGTTCCGAGGTGCCGCTGCCCGGACCGGCGGAACTGCGCGCCGAGGAGTCGCGGCTGTTCGCGGAGATCGCCGCCTCCGTCGCCTCCACCGCCACGCCGTCCGCCGGTACGGCCACGCGCGCACCGGCCCGTACGGTGAGGGACGCGTCCGCCACGGCGAGGGGCGCGTCCGCCCCCGGAGCCGCGCCCGCCTCCGGCTCCCCGGCCGCGCGGCCCGGCACGACCCGACGCCTCGGGGAACGGCCGGGGGGTCCGAGGCGGCCCGGCGGCCTGCGGGCGGCACTGCTGGGGAACCTGCGCCGGAGCCTGGCCGTCGGGACCGGAGCCGCGGTCGTCGCGCTCGCGGGAGCCGTGTACGTCACCGCGGTCCACCCCCCGTCCGCCGGGCCCGCCCGGGTGGCGCCGTCCGTCCGGATGGCGCCGGTGGCGGTGACGGAGGTCCTGCGCCGCGCCGCCGAGACCGTGAGCACCGAGGGCGACCTGCGCCCGCGGCCCGGTCAGTTCCTCTTCCTGGAGTCGCAGGTCATGTGCCCGGCCGAGGTGGAGGAGGACGGGCGGACACGCCGGTACCTCGACCACAGCGTGCACAGGGTCTGGCTCCCCGCCGAGGGCTCCCCGCTGGACGGGGGCGTCATGTCGGTCCGGCACCTGTCGCCGGAGCCGTACCCGGGGGAGTCGCTGCCCGCCGAGGCGCTGCGACGGGCGGGGAGCCGCTCCGAGCCCGCCAGGGTCACCGGCCGCGACGACCGTCCCGACCACCTGCGCACCGACTACGCCTACCTGAGCCGGCTGCCCGCCGACCCCGCCGGGATGCGCGAGCACCTCTTCACCGGCCTGACCGGGGGAGCCATCGACCACTACGAGGCGTGGGGCAGGGCCGGCGCGATGATCACGCAGGCGTACATGCCGGCCGCGCAGCGGGCCGCGCTGTTCCGGGTGATCGGGACGATCCCCGGTGTCCGGACCGTCGAGGGGGTCGAGGACGCCACGGGCCGCAGGGGGGTCGCGGCGGCCATGTCCAACCCGGAGAGCGGGATACGGCACGAGTACATCTTCGACCCCGTCACCTACCGTTACCTGGGAGAACGTGTCGTCGTGGTGGACGCGGCCAGGGCCGGGGCCCCGGCGGGGAGCGTCCTGACCTCGACGGCGCTGCTCAAGGTGGAGGTCGCCGACAGGGCTCCCGAGACCGCTCCCGGGACGGCCTCCGACGGCGTTCCCGAGGTCTCCCACGACGTGTCCGAGGACGCCCCGGCGATGCGGCCCTGACGGTCACGTCTTCCCGGTGACACGGAGCGGCCGGGCGCGGTGACGAGGAACGCCCGGCCGCCGGTCGATGTGAAACGTGCACCGTGCAACGGTCCATGTTCGTCAAAACAATCAAGGGGCTGGCGAATTCGCCATTCTCTGTCACCATTACGGCATGTACGTCCTCCGCTCCGTTCGCGCCGCGGTGTTCGCGGTCGTGTGCGTGACGGTGTCGCTCGCCATGCACGTGCTGGCCGGTGGCGCCCCGGTGGGGGCGGACGTGCTGGCCTGGGCGGTGCTGCCGACCGCGGCGGGGGCGTTCGTCCTCGCCCGGAGGAGGCGCGGCTTCGGCGTCCTGATGGGGGCGGGTTTCGCCGCCCAGTACGGCATGCACCTGTGGTTCACCGCGGGCGCCGTCCCGCCGCCGACGACCGGGCACGAGCACGGTGACGGCGGCCTGTCCGCCGGCCTGTTCATGCTGCTGGTGCACACCGTGACGGCGCTGCTGTCGGCGCACTGGCTGGAGCGGGGGGAGCGCGGCCTGGCCACGCTCCTGCACCTGCTCTTCGCCTCGATCCTCACCGTGCTGTGGCGGTACGCGCCCGCCGTCCACCACCCCGTCGCCCCGCCCGCCGCACCCGCCGACCGGGTGCCGCTCGTCGCGCGGATGCTCGCCGCCGCCGTCTCCCGCCGCGGCCCGCCCGCGTTCTCGTACGCCATCTGACATCGGGCCGCTCCGCCCGGACGCCGTCGTGCCCCGAGGGGCCGCGTCACCGGCCGCCGCCCGGTCCCGTCACCGGCTCCGTCATCGGCCCCGTCGGCCCTGACACCGGTCCCGACACCGGTCCTGTCACCGGCCCGCAACCGGTCCGGCGACCGGCTCCGTCACCGGCACCCGCTCCTGCACCGTCACCGGTTCCGTCACCGGCCGGGTGACCGGACGCGTCACCGGCACCGTCGCCGCTCACGCCACCGGTCACGTCACCGGTCCGGTCACCGGCCCTGGTGTCGGTCCCGGTCCTGGTTCCGGTTCTGTCGTCGGGTCCTGTGCCCGGACGCCGCCGTGGTCGTCGCCGGGGCGGGCCGTGCCCGGGTGACACCGCGTCGTTCCGGCGGGTGAGACCCGGTACCGCCGTGCCCGCTCGCGCGTCCGTGTCACCGTGCCCGGCCGCGCGGACCCTCCCCGTGCCCCCGTACGTCCCCATACGTCCTTTCCCTGTCGTCGACACACGCCCGGCACGCGTTCTCACCCCGTGCCGGGCCGGACCCCGTATCGCGATGGCGCGTACCTGCCGGTACGCGCGCTCCCTGCCGAGGAGAAACCCCGTGACCTCTGACGTCGAGATCCAACCGGCGGCCGGGCCGTCCCTTCCCGCCCCGCCCCCCGCGACCTCCACCTGGACGACGCTGCGCGCCCTCCTGCTCCGCCTGCACTTCTACGCCGGAATCCTCGTCGCCCCCTTCCTGCTGGTGGCGGCCACGACCGGCCTGCTGTACGCGGCCTCCTTCCAGCTGGAGAACGTGATCCACTCCCAGGAGCTGACGGCTCCCGTACCGGCCGGGGCGCAGAGGCTGCCGCTGGCGCGGCAGGTCGCCGCGGCCACCGCCGCACACCCCGAGGGGACCGTCGGGGTCGTACGCACCTCCGACGAGCCCGGTGTGACGACCCAGGTGCTGCTCGACGTGCCCGGCCTGGCCGAGAGCACCCGCCTCGCGGTGTTCGTCGACCCGTACACCGGCCACGTCCGGGGAGCGCTGGAGAGCTACGGCGGCTCGGGCGCCCTGCCCGTGCGGACCTGGATCTCCCAGCTCCACCGCCACCTGCACCTGGGCGAGCCGGGACGCGTCTACAGCGAGATGGCGGCGAGCTGGCTCTGGCTCGTCGGGCTCGGCGGCCTGGTGCTCTGGCTTTCGCGCCGTCGCCGGGGCGGGCGGCGGCTGCGCCGGATCGTCGCCCCCGAACGCGGCGTCCGCGGCCTGCGCGGGACGCTCTCCTGGCACGGTTCGGTCGGCCTGTGGGCGCTGGTGGGCCTGCTCGCGCTCTCGGCCACCGGCCTGACCTGGTCGAAGTACGCCGGGGCCAACGTGGACGTGCTCCAGAGGTCGTTCGGCTGGTCCACGCCGTCACTGCCCGTCCCCTCCGGCGGGCACGGTGACCACGGGGGTCACGCCGCCGGTGACGCGGAAGGAGCGGCCGCCCGGTCCGCCGACGCCGACCAGGTCGTCCGGGCCGCCGCGGGCGGCGGGCTGTCCGGCCCCCTGGAGATCGTCTGGCCCGCCGAGCCCGGGAGCCCGTACGTCGTCAAGGAGATCGACCGGCTCTGGCCGCAGCGCAACGACCAGGTCGCGGTCGATCCCGTCGACGCCCGGGTCACCGCGGAGCTGCGCTTCGACGACTACCCGCTCGCGGCCAAGCTGACCCGCTGGGGCATCGACGGGCACATGGGCGTGCTGTTCGGCCTGGCCAACCAGATCCTGCTGGCCGTGCTCGCCCTGGCGCTCGTCTCGGTCATCGTGTGGGGGTATCGCATGTGGTGGCTGCGCCGCCCGACCCGCGGTTTCGCGACGCCCTACGAGCGCGGCGGCCTGCGCCGGCTGCCGGTGGGGGTGACCCTGCTCCTGGGGGCGGTGGCGATCGCCGTGGGGGTGTTCCTCCCGCTGCTGGGACTGTCGCTGCTCGCCTTCCTGGTGGTCGACCTCGTCCTCGCCAGGACCGCGGCCTTCCGGGCCCGCCGGTCCCGGGTGGACGGGTAGGGCTCCGGCGCGCCCGGCTCTCCGGGTGCGCCGGACCGGCCCCGCGGGTTCCCGGCTGGCCCCGCGGGCTCCCGGCCGGTCCCGCGGGTTCCCGGCCGGGGGTGCGGGCGGACGTCCCGCGCCCGTCCTGCGGGGTCCTCGACGGCGTGGTGCCGGTGGCGCGGACGGGCGGACGTCCCGGGTGTCCGTCCGGCGGGACTCTAGTCGGGGTGGTGCTGCTGCTGCAGGTAGGCGGCGGTCTCGGGGTTGGCGGGGAAGTACGCCTCGATGGCCAGCTCGGCGACGGTGATGTCCAGCGGGGTGCCGAAGGTCGTCATCGTGCTGAAGAAGGTCAGCTCCCGGTAGCCCCGGCGGATCTTGAGCGGGATCACGATGTCACCGGGACCCGGCCGGTCGATCTCGGGTTCGGGCTGGTCGCAGGGGTAGTCGTCGAGCTCGCGCCAGAGCGCGGCCAGCTCGGGGTCGGCGGTCAGGCTCATCTGGCGGCGGAGCCGGTGCAGCAGGTGGGCCCGCCACTCGCCCAGGTTGGTGATCCGCTGCGCCATGCCCTTGGGGTGCAGGCTCAGCCGGAGCACGTTGACCGGGGGGACCAGCAGCTCGGGGGCGACCCCGCGCAGCATCACCCCGGTGGCGGAGTTGCGGTCGATGAGGTTCCAGCGCTGGTCCACGACCACCGCCGGGTGCGGTTCGTGCCCGCTGAGCACCTGCCGCAGGGCCTCCCGTACGGAGGTCATGTGCGGGGAGTTGAGCGGGGTCTCCGAGTACACCGGGGCGAACCCGCCGGACAGGAGAAGGTGGTTGCGCTCGCGCAGGGGCAGGTCCAGCTCCTCGGCGAGGTGCAGGATCATGTCCCTGCTCGGTTTGGACCGCCCGGTCTCCACGAAGCTCAGGTGCCGGGTGGAGATGTCGGCCTGGATCGCGAGGTCCATCTGGCTCATCCGCCGGCGCTCGCGCCACTGGCGCAGAAGCTCACCTACCGGTCGGGACGCGCTGGTGGTGGTCACGTACGCCACGATAACCATCACCGGACGGCGAAACCATTACCGGACACGTAACGAGGATCATGATGTGGGGCTTCACGGTGAAGGCCTGCCGCAGGTCGTGTGCGGCGGTGTACCGGTCGGTCGCGCGGAAGGCCCCGCACTCTCCGGAACGGCCCGGATCGCTGGCCCCGGCCTCAGAGGTTGGCTAGAATTATGTACATGACGCTTCTTCCGTTGGCCGAGGCACGAAACCGGCTCTCCGGCCTCATCGAGTCCGCCGTCACCACCCATGAACGATTCGAGATCACCCGTAACGGTGTGCCCGCGGCCGTGCTGCTGGCCGCCGACGACTACGAGACGATGCGCGAGATGATCGACATTCTCGCCTCCACGGAGGCCGTGGAGGCCATCCGCGACGGTCTCGCCGATCTGGAGGCGGGACGCACCTTCTCGCAGGAGGAGGTGGAGGCCGAGCTCCGCCGGACCGGTCGCCTGTGAGCGAGCGGTACGAGCTCAGCCTCACCCGCCGCGCCCGGCAGGACCTCACCGAGCGGTTACCGGCGAAGGTCGTACCGGCGATCTGGGAGTTCATCACCGGTCCGCTCCTGGACAACCCCCGTCGAGTGGGCAAGCCGCTCGACGAGCCACTCGCCCCGCAGTGGTCCGCGCGCCGGGGCGACTACAGGGTGCTCTACCTGATCGACGAAGGCCGCGTCGTGGTCCAGGTGATCACCATCCGGCATCGGGCGGACGCCTACCGGTCGCGGTGAGCGGCGGTCCGGTCAGCGGCGGCGGACCTTGTTGGTGAGGCGGTTGAGGATGCGGTCCCACTCGGTGCCGAACGGGTTCTCCTGCACCAGGTAGGTCCAGGTGGCGGTGGGACGCTTGAGCCCCGCGCCCTCCAGGTCGAGCCCCTCGGCGGTGACCGCGGCGGTCTCGAACGTCTCGACCGAGCGCGTCTCGATCTCGGCCAGCAGCCGCTGGTAGGCCGGGACGGCGTCCTTGTGGAACTCGTCGATCGGGTTGAGCCGGCCCAGCACCCGCAGGTGGATGCCCTCGCGCAGCTCTCCCAGGTAGGCCAGGTGGTCGGCCCAGCAGCGGTCGACGTGGAACAGCACGATCTGGCGGGCCGCCTCGTGCAGCACGTCCTCGCCGACGGTCTCCGACAGCTCCGCCCACCGCTCGGGGGCCGCCGCGGCCAGGGCCTCCCCCGCCGTCCGCTCGCGCAGCACCCTGTCGCGGCGTTCCAGCAGCAGGCCGCGCTGGCGTTCCAGCAGCCGCGTGTAGCGCCAGGTGTTGCGGTGGATCTCCATGTTGACGCCCTCGGCGACCCGCTGGGCGTGACCCACCAGCGAGTGCTCCGGCACGCCCTTGGCGTACTCGTCGGCGACGTAGTGGGTGATCAGATCGTCCTCGCCGCTGACGAAGAAGACCGAGCCGCCGGGGTCGCCCTGGCGGCCCGCGCGCCCGCGGAGCTGGTCGTCCAGGCGGCTGCTGGTGTGCCGTCCGGAACCGATGATGTACAGGCCGCCGAGCTCCTCGACGCCCTCGCCGAGCCGGATGTCGGTGCCGCGACCGGCCATCTGGGTGGAGACCGTCAGCGCGCCGCGCTCCCCGGCCCGGGAGATGATGGCCGCCTCCTCGGCGTCGTTCTTGGCGTTGAGGACCACGCACTCCAGCCCCCGGCCGCTCAGCGTCAGCGCCAGGCGCTCGGACTCGGCCACGTCCAGCGTGCCGACCAGGATCGGCCTGCCGGTCGCGTGCACCTCGGCGATCTCGTCGACCAGCGCGAGGTCCTTCTCCATCCGGTACTCGAAGAGCCGGTCGGGTTCGTCGGTCCGCACGCACGGCCGGTTGGACGGGATCACCGCGACCTTGAGGTCGTAGAACTCCCGGAGCTGGTCGCCGACCGCGACGGCCGTGCCGGTCATGCCGCACTTCTCCGGATAGCGGGTGATCAGCGCCTGGACGGTGATCGAGTCGAGGATCTCACCGGTCTCCGACGGCGACAGCGCCTCCTTGGCCTCCACCGCCGCCTGCAGGCCGTCCGGCCAGCGCTGCAGCAGCGCCACCCGGCCCCGGGAGGCGTTGATCAGGTGCACCCGGCCGTCGCGGACGATGTAGTCGACGTCCTTGGTCAGCAGGGCGTGGGCGTGCAGGGCGAGGTTGACCTCGGTGAGGGTGGCGGGGGTGTCGTAGAGCTGCACGCCGAGCGCCTGCTCGACGGTGTCGATGCCCTTGCCCGTCAGGTGCACGTTGCGCGCCTGGTCGTCGAGCTCGTAGTGGTAGCCCTTGACGAGCTGCCTGACCAGCGCGGCCATCTCCGGCACCGCGTCACCGGGGTCGGCGGCCCCGGCCAGCACCAGCGGCACCCGGGCCTCGTCGACCAGCACCGAGTCGGCCTCGTCGACCAGCGCCACGGCCGGGGCCGGGACGATCAGGTCGTCCACGTCCGTGGCGAGCCGGTCGCGCAGCACGTCGAAGCCGATCTCGCTGACCGAGCCGTACGTCACGTCGGCCGCGTAGGCCGCGCGGCGCTCCTCGGGGGTGGAGGTCTGCCCGATCCAGCCGCAGGAGACGCCGAGCGTCTCGTACAGCGGGCCCATCCACTCGGCGTCGCGCCGGGCCAGGTAGTCGTTGACCGAGATGACGTGGACGCGCTTGCCCTGCAGGGCGTGCCCGGCCGCGGCCATCGCGCCGGACAGGGTCTTGCCCTCGCCGGTCGCCATCTCCGCGACGTTGCCCGAGAGCATCGCGAGCATGCCGACCAGCTGCACGTCGTACGGACGCAGGTCCAGGGAGCGGCGCGCGGCCTCCCGCACGACCGCGCAGAACTCGGCCAGGTCGTCGGCCGAGGGACGGGGGAGCTCGTCGAGCGCGCGGATCCGCTCCTCGCGGGCCCCCGCCTCCGCCACCACCCGCTCGAACGCCGACAGGTCCACGGTGCCGGGGCGTTCCAGAAAACGCCGGAAGAGCTGAGTTATCGAGGCCACGTTCCCTCCAACGCCCTTTCCCGGGCTCGCGTTCCGTCTCTTGGGACATTGTGGTGTAAAGATCGGTCGTGTACAGAGTGGAGGACCACCCGCGCGCGCCGATCCGCACCCGTACGGGGACGGGACCCGGACACGCCGGGCCCGCTCGCCCGGGAACGGATCGGGAGCCGGACCTGTCCACTCAGGCGTGGACATTCTCCTCGATCGGCACAAAGGTTGGGACATGTCGTTCTCCGATTACCAGTACGAGATCTACCTCAACGGCCTCGCCGGGCAGCAGCCCCCGTACTCGACCTCGTTCGCGGAACTGGAGCGGGTGGCGCGCGAGCGGCTGGAGCCGGGACCGTACTGGTACGTGGCGGGGTCGGCGGGCATCGGCGCGACCCAGCGCGCCAACCGCGAGGCGTTCGACCGGCGGCGGATCGTGCCCCGGATGCTGCGCGACGTCTCGGTCCGGGACCTGGGCGTGGAGCTGTTCGGCAGGAGGTACCCCGCGCCGCTGCTGCTGGCGCCGATCGGGGTGCAGTCGATCGTCCACCCCGACGGGGAGATGGCCACCGCCAGGGCCGCCGCCTCGCTCGGCGTCCCCATGGTGCTCAGCACCGCCGCCTCGCACACGATCGAGGAGGTGGCCGAGGCCGGAGGCCCCCGCTGGTTCCAGCTCTACTGGCCGCACGACGACGAGGTGACGCTCAGCCTGCTGCAACGGGCCGCCGGGAGCGGCTACGACACCCTGGTCGTCACCCTCGACACCTGGACGCTGGCCTGGCGCCCGCGCGACCTCGACCTCGCCTACCTGCCGTTCCTGCGCGGCACCGGCCTGGCGATCCCGTTCTCGGACCCGGTGTTCCGCTCCCGGCTGGAGCGGCCGGTCGAGGAGGACCTGAACGGGGCGATCATCCAGTGGGCGCCGATGTTCAACGGCCGCTCCCACACCTGGGAACGGCTGTCGCTGCTGCGCGACAACTGGGACGGGCCGATCGTCCTCAAGGGCGTGCAGCACCCCGACGACGCGCTGCGCGCCGCCGACGCGGGCATGGACGGCGTGGTCGTCTCCAACCACGGAGGCCGCCAGGTCGACGGCGCCACGGCGTCGCTGGACGCGCTCCCCGCGATCGCGGCGGCCGTGGGCGACCGGCTGACCGTGCTGTTCGACTCGGGGGTGCGCACCGGCTCCGACGTCGTCAAGGCCCTGGCCCTCGGCGCGCGGGCCGTCCTGCTGGGCCGCCCGTACGTGTGGGGGCTGGCGGTCGGCGGGGAGGACGGCGTCCGCCACGTCCTGCGCTCACTGCTCGCCGAACTCGACCTCACCCTCGGCCTGGCGGGCCACGACGGCCCCGCCGGCCTCGACCCTTCCGCCCTGGAGGCATCATGAGCCTGTCCGACCTGCAGCCGATCCCCGGCGACCAGCTGATCTTCCGGCTGCCGCAGACGTTCGCGACCGCCGAGGAGGAGCGCCGCCACCGGCAGGAGCGCCTGGTCGCGGCACTGCGGCTGTTCGGCAGGTTCGGCTTCGAGGAGGGCGTGGCCGGTCACATCACCGTCCGCGACCCCGAGCACACCGACCACTTCTGGGTGAACCCGTTCGGCATGTCGTTCAGGCACGTCACGATCGCCGACCTGATCCTGGTCAACCACGAGGGCCAGGTGGTCGAGGGGCGCTACCACGTCAACCAGGCCGCGTTCGCGATCCACTCGATGGTCCACCAGGCCCGGCCGGACGTGGTCGCCGCCGCGCACAGCCACTCGGTGTACGGCAAGGCGCTGTCCTCGCTGGGCACCCTGCTGGAACCCCTCACCCAGGACGCGTGCGCCTTCTACGAGGACATCGCCCTGTTCGACGACTACACCGGCGTCGTGCTGGAGACCGAGGAGGGGCGCCGCATCGCCCAGGCCCTCGGCTCCGGCAAGGCGGTCATCCTGCGCAACCACGGGCTGCTGACGGTCGGCACGAGCGTGGACGCCGCCGCCTGGTGGTTCATCACGCTGGAGCGCTCGTGCCAGGCCCAGCTCCTGGCCAAGGCGGCGGGCCCGACGGTCCCGATCAGCCACGAGAACGCCAAGCTCACCCACGGCCAGATCGGCAACGACACGGTCGGCTGGATCAACTTCCAGCCGCTGTACGACCAGATCACCGCCGCCGAGCCCGACCTGTTCGGCTGAGGTCCCGCGCGGCCGGTGTCCCCGCCGGTGTCCCCGCCGGTGTCCCTGCCGGGCCTCGGCCGAGGCCCGGCAGGGCCGGTCCTCAGGCCGGGACGCCCGTGCGGCCCCTCTCGTTCAGGGCCAGCAGGGCCACCGCGCCGAGCAGCAGGCACCCGCCGCACACCGCCGCCGGGGTGAGCCGCTCACCGAGCAGCAGGACCCCCAGCAGCGCCGCGCCCACCGGCTCCACCAGCGTGATCACCGAGGCGGTGGTGGCGCGTACCGCGCCCAGGCCGATGAAGAACAGGCCGTAGGCCAGGGCCGTCGGGACCGCGCCGAGGTAGACGATGATCGTCCAGAAGACGAGCGGGTCACCGGAGGGCAGCAGGCCCTGGACGAGCGCGATCGGCAGCAGGCAGAGTCCGCCGACGACGAAGCCGCCCGTCGCGGTGGCGTACGGCTCCGTCGCGAAGGCCCGGTTGAGCAGCGTCACCCCCGCGTAGCCCGCCGCCGACAGCAGGGCCCACCAGGTGCCGGACGCCGAGAAGGACCCCGACCCGTCGTCCAGGGTCAGCAGGACCAGACCGGCCAGCGCGACCGTGACCGAACCCAGCCTGGCCGCGCCGAGCCGTTCGCCCAGAAGCAGCCGGCCCCCGGCGGCCACCAGGACGGGGGTGGCGCCGATGGTGACCACGGTCGCCACGGCCAGGCCCGAGTCCGCGATCGCCGCGAAGTACGCGGTCTGGTAGACGGCCATCCCGGCGCCGGTGACCAGGATCGCGCCGAGGTTGCGGGGCCGGCCGGACCGGCGCCGCTCCCCGTTCCCGACGGAGGGCCGATCGGACCGGTGACCGTCCGGCCCGTTCCCGATGGAGGGCCGGGTGGAGCGGTGACCGTCCGGCCCGTTCCCGGTGGAGGGGCCGGCGGGTGAGCGGTGTCCCGGGGTTCCCCCCAGGCCGAACAGGCGGGTGGCGAGCAGGAGCATGGCCGCCCCCGCGGCGAACCGCCAGAAGGAGACGGCGACGGGGCCGATCCCGCCGCTCAGATCGAGCAGCGCGCCGGCGGCACCGCCGGTGCCCCAGGCGGTCGCCGCGATGGAAACGTACAGCAGGCCCCGGCGTACGGAGACATGCGTCATGAGGGTCTCTCCAGATGAGGTGTTCGTCGTCAGGTCGCACGTGTGCGGACGGCAAGCACCCACCGGACCGCCCGGGTCCGGTCTGTCAGGAGAGAGGGCCGCCCGCTAGCGGGCGGGGGGCGGAGAGACGATCAGGAACACGGGGCCACCCTAACCGGGTCCGCCTCCCCGGAGCCAGGAGGTATCCGGCCACCACCCGCGCCGGGCCACCACCCGCGCCGGGTCACCGGGTCCGCCGGACGGCCGGAGGCGTGGACGAGCAGGCCGTTCCCCTCCGGAAACCTGACATCAGGTGACAGGTACGGGCGGGACGATCGGCACATGACCACGAAAGCGCAATTCATCGCGGTGAGCATCGACTGCGCCGAGCCCAGGCGGCTGGCCGAGTTCTACGCGACCGTCCTCGGTTACGAGGTCCAGTACGCCGAGGACACCTACGCCGGCATCGGTGACGGCACGATGAGCATCTACTTCCAGCAGAACCTCGACCGCAAGCCGTCCACCTGGCCCGGCCCCGACAAGCAGTTCCACCTCGACGTGCGCGTCCCCGACCTGGACCGGGCCGTCCAGGACTACCTGGAACTCGGCGCCACCAAGCCCGACTTCCAGCCCGGGGAGGGGAACTGGGTCGTCCTGGCCGACCCGGAGGGGCACCTGTTCTGTCTCTGCCCGCCCGCCGCCGAGTAGCCGGCCCGCCCGCGCACCGCTCTCCCGGACGTCTCCCGCGGTGGCCGGACAGATCCCCGGGAGGACCGGGCCGCTCTTCCGGACGTCCCCGGGTGACCGGGCCGGTTCGTTCCCGTGGACGTTTCCGGCGGGATGCGGTGAAGTTTCCCCCATGAGGCGATGGGGGTGGCGGCCGGGGCGCCGGGCGGCCGGCGTGGGGGTGCTCGTCGCGGCGGGGGCGGCGGCGACGGCCACGCCGGTGGCGGCCCTGGCCGGGGCGCCGGACGTGGCGGCCTACGTACCGCTGTCCGGGGTGCTCGCCCTGACGGCCGCGGTGCTCGCGGTCGCGGGAGCGGGCCTGGTGAGGCGGTCCGGCGAACAGGGGCGTGCGGTGCTGCGCGTCCTGCCCCGGCGGTGGGTCCTCGCCGGAGCCGTGCTCGTCGCCGTGTCCGTCTGGGGGACCACGGCCGTCCTGCTCTCCCTCGCCGACACGGCGCCGGACGCGGCCAGGCGCGTCGAGCTGCGGCTGGACGCGGTCAAGACCGGCCTGACCGTCGGCGCGGGAGCGGCCGGGCTGGTGGCGCTCCTGCTCGGCGTACGCCGGCAGTGGCTCGGGGAGCGGACGCAGGCCCACCAGGAGTACGACGCCGCAGAGAAGCGCGTGACCGAGCTCTACATCGGGGCGACCGGTCAGCTCGGCCACGAGCGGGCCGCGGTGCGGCTGGCCGGGCTGTACGCGCTGGAGCGGGTCGCCCAGGACAATCCCGAGCATCGCCAGACGGTCGTCGACGTGATCTGTGGCTACCTGCGGATGCCTTTCTGGGCCGGACCGGCGGAACCGTCCGACGAGGAGCGGGAGACCGGTCCGTCCGTCGACCCGCAGGAGCTCCAGGTCCGCGTCACGGCGCAGCGGATCCTCGGCGAGCACCTGCGCTGGAGCGGATCGGAACCGGTGCCGCCCGTCCGGTTCTGGCCCGGCATCGACCTCGACCTCACCGGCGCGCGACTGGTGAAGCTCGACCTCGGTGACTGCCGGATGCGCCGGGCCGGGTTCGGCGGGGCCGTCTTCGAGGGGGGTGCCGTCTTCGCAGGGGCCCTCTTCGCGGAACGGGCGGTGTTCGGGGGAGCCGTCTTCACCGTCCCCGAACCGGCGGGGCACGTCTCCGGCGCGGCGGGGAGCCCCTCCGGTCCGGAGGGGAGCGTCTCCGGCCGGGAGGAGAGCGTCTCCGGCCCGGCAAGGTACGGCGACCGTGCGGCGACCTTCAGGGGCGCGCGGTTCGCACGGGAGGCGGTGTTCCGGGACGCGGTGTTCGCGGTGCGGGCGAACTTCGCGGGCACGACGTTCGAGGGGGCGGCGCTGTTCGGCGGAGCGGCCTTCGAGGACCGGGCGACCTTCCGCGGGGCCGTCTTCGCGGAGGCCGCGCTGTTCGGCGGTGCCGCCTTCACCGGTGAGGCCGTCTTCCGCCAGGCCACGTTCGAGGGGGCGGCGTTCTTCGGCACGGCCACGTTCCGTACCGGCCCCTCCTTCGCGGAGGCGAGGGCCCGTACCGTGCCCGGCACGCAGCGGTCCTGGCCCGGCGGGTGGAGCGAGGCCGCCGACGACGGCTCGGACATCTCACGATTGGTGGAAGGGGGGTCCCTACCCGTTCCCCCGGCGCCCTAAGCTTGCGGGATGACCCGAGAATCGCTTCTTTCCGTATGCCCTGTCCGCTCTGGGGGGTGGCGATGACCTGGGTCGGGATATCGATCGCGCTGGTCGGCGCGCTGGGCTACGCGCTCGGGGCCGCGCTTCAGCAGTTCGAGGCCGTCTCCGAGGGCGCCTCGCTCAAGCTGATGAAGCGGCCCCGCTGGTGGCTCGGCGGCGTCATCGGTTTCACCGGGGCCTCCCTGCACGCCGTCGCCCTCAGCTTCGCGCCGCTGATCGCGGTGCAGCCGATCAGCGTGGCGACGCTGGTGTTCGCGGTGCCGCTGGCGGCGTTGCTGCACGGCAGGCGCCCGCACCGGGCGGAGATCCTCGGCTCGCTGGCGGTGGCCGTGGGACTGCTCGTCCTGATGCTGCTGGTCCCCTCCCACCCGGTGAGGCCGCACATGACGAACCAGGAGGCGCTGGGCTTCCTGGGCTGTGTCGGGCTGGTCGTGCTGGTCACGCACCTGCTGAGCCGGAGGATGACCGGCTCCCCCCAGGCGCTCGTGCTGTCGGTCGGCGCGGGGGCGGTGACGGCCAGCGTCTCCACCTTCGTCCGGGTGGTGGGCGGCACCTTCGAGGGTGACCTGTCCATGCTGGTCCACTGGTTCACCCTGGCGATCCCGGTGCTGCTCATCCTCGCGGTCGTGCTGCTGCAGAAGACGTACGAGGTGGGATATTTCGGGATCTCGTATGCGGCCGTTCAGGTGGTGGACCCGGTCACCTCGATCCTGGCGGGCACGCTCCTGCTCGACGAGGCCGTCCCCCGCGGCTGGGCGAACGTGATCCCCGCGCTGGGCGCCGCCGCGCTGCTGGTCTGGGGAACGGTCACCCTGGGAAGGCTCTCGCCGGACCACGGCGTCCCGGCCGCGGTCCGCGAGAAGGAGTCCGTCTCCCCGTAGCCGCCCCCGTAGTCGCCCCGTGGTGAGGGCGTGTCCGTCCCGTCGTGGACGTCCCCTCCCGAGGCCGTCCCTCTCACCCTGGGCACCCCGATCGGTCAGTCCGCGGGCGGTGTCCAGCCGAGCACCTCGTCCATGGCGCCGTTCACGCGCGACGGGGCGAGCCGCCAGCCGACCGCCAGCGCGGTGTCACGCAGCCGTACGGCCAGGGGGTTGCGCATCCGGCTGACGCGGCAGATCGTCGCGGACCTGGCCATGATCTTCGAGGTGCGCTCCAGGCGGGCGGCGGTGTAGGCGGCAAGCCCGCCGTTCTCCCCGCCGAGGGTCCCCTCCCGCCCGCCGCGCGAGCCGTCCGGCACGGCGTGTCCGGGGGAGCCCATCGCATGGGCCAGGACCACCGCGTCCTCGATCGCCTGGCAGGCCCCCTGGCCCATGTTGGGGGTCATGGCGTGCGCGGCGTCGCCCAGCAGGGCGATCCTGCCCCGGTGCATGGCGGGCAGCGGGGTGGCCAGGTGATACACGTCGTTCCTCAGCACGTCCCGCGGCGAGGCCGCGGCCAGGAGCTCCGGGATCGGGGAGTGCCAGTCCCCGAACAGCCGCCGCAGCTCGGCCAGCTGATCCCCGCCGTCGCCGTTCGCGTCGCCACTGGCGTCACCGTCCGCGCGGCGGTCGCCACCCGCAGGGACGGTGTCGGTGGCGTAGCAGTAGACCCTTCCCGCGGCCAGCGGCATCACGCCGAAGACCCTCCCGTGTCCCCAGCTCTCGTGGGCCCGGCCCGGGACGTGGTCGGCCGGGACGAGCAGCCGCCAGCTGGTGACGCCCGCGTAGCGCGGGCCGGGGTGCCCGGGGAACAGCGTGGACCTGACGGGGGAGTGGATGCCGTCGGCCGCCACCACCAGGTCCGCCGTCACCTGCTCCCGCGCGAGGACCACCAGCCCGTTGTCCGGATCGACCCGGAGGACGGGCGTGCCCAGCCGGACCGTGCCCGCCTCCAGCCGCGAGAAGAGCACGTCGACCAGGTCCGAGCGGCGCAGCAGCACCAGCGAGTCGCCGCCGTTGCGCGCGGCGGTCGCCTCCACGGTGGTCCTCAGCAGCCACCGGCCGTCGGAACGGCGGAAGCCGCCCGAGCCCTGGACCGCCGACAGCGCGCGGACGTCGTCGCCGGCGCCGATCGTGTCCAGCGCCCTGAGCGCGTTCGCGGCGATGCCCAGGCCGGAGCCGACCGGCTCCAGGGACGCCGCCCGCTCGAACACCGTCACCTCCCAGCCCCGGCGGCGCAACGCGACCGCCGCCGTCAGCCCGCCGATGCCCGCGCCGATGACCACTGCGTGTGCCATGACCCATCCCCTCACTACGGATGTAGTGAAATTTACTACATCCGTAGTCCAACTACAAATGTAGTATGGAAAGGTGACGTCACCGCGTGCCGACCTGGTCGCCGACACCGCCATCACCCTGCTGGCACAGCGAGGCATGCGCGGTCTGACCCACCGGGCCGTGGACGAGGCGGCGGGCCTGCCGCCGGGGTCGACCTCGAACCTGGCCCGCACCCGGTCCGCCCTGCTGGAGCTGACCCTCGCGCGGCTCGCCCGGCTGGAAGCCGGCGCGTTCGCGCCGCTGCTGAACGCCGCGGAGACGGACGTGGTGGACGTCCTGGTGGAGATGACGGCCCAGGCGCTGCGGACGCAGCTGACCGCCGGCCGCGAGATGCTGATCGCCCGCTACGAGCTGGCCCTGGAGGCCACCCGGCGCCCCGAGCTGCGCACGATCTACGACCTGGCCGGGCAGCGGTTCCGCGACCCCGCGGTCGCGATCCTGGCCGCCGCGGGATCCTCCGATCCGGTACGGCACGCCCGCCTGCTGGTCGCCTTCAGCGAGGGGGTGATGTTCGACGCCGTCGTCGGTGCCGGTGTCGAGCCGAGCCTGGACGACCTGCGGCTGGGGGTCAGGGAACTGCTGCGCGGCGTGCTCGGCCGGGAACCGCGGGCCTGACGGGCCCCGGTGGCCGGGACCCGCGGACCCGTCGGCCCGGTGGATCGGCGGATCGGCGACCGGAAACCGGAAACCGGAAACCGCCGACCTCAGCGGCCGGTGAGGCGGGCGCGGTGGGCGGGCCATTCGTCGTCGAGGATGCCGAAGTAGACGGTGTTGCGCCAGGTGCCGTCGGCGCGGCGGCGATGGCGGCGCAACGTGCCCTCGTGGACGCCGCCGATGCGCCCGATGGCGTTCTGCGAGCGGAGGTTCAGGTCGTCGGTCTTGAGCTGCACCCTGCTCATGCCCAGCACGTCGAAGGCGTGGTCGATCAGCAGGACCTTGCACTCGGTGTTCACCGCGGAGCGCCACACGGACCTGGCGTACCAGGTCCAGCCGATCTCGATGCTCTCGGCGTACCCGGGGGTGTCGATGTAGGTGGTCCAGCCGGTCGCGCGGCCGGTCTCGCGCAGGATCACGGCGAACGGGACGTGGTCCGGCGCCTCGATCAGGGCGGTCGCGATCTCGGCCAGCTCCGCCTCGGTACGAGGGGGGTCGTAGGTCACCCAGCGCCAGATCTCCTCGTCGCCGCCCCCGGCCAGGAACAGGTCGGGGAAGTGGCCGGGGGTCAGCGGCTCCAGGCGTACGGTGTCGCCCTCGAGAACGACGGGGTCGGGCATCTTCGCGGTCATGGGGCGACTCTAGGATCCCGGGTGGACCTGTCCGTAGGTCCACTCGCAGCGCGTTCGCGAGGACCACTCGGCGGACGGACCGGCCGGGTCCGTCCTCCCGGCCTGTCGACACTCATACCGTCCGGTCGGTACGCTCACGGGAGACCGTGAGGAGACCCCATGGATTTCGCGTTCGACGCCCAGACCGAGAAGCTGAGGGAACGGCTGCTCGCCTTCATGGACGAGTGCGTCTACCCGGCGGAGGAGGCGTTCGAGGCCCAGGCCGCCGAGAGCGGGTGGGCCGCCCCGCCGCTGCTGGAGGACCTCAAGGAGGAGGCGCGCAAACGGGACCTGTGGAACCTGTTCCTGCCCGGCGAGCACGGCGCGGGTCTGACGAACCTCCAGTACGCGCCGCTGGCCGAGATCATGGGCCGCTCGCCCAGGATCGCCCCGGCCGCGACCAACTGCGCCGCCCCCGACACCGGCAACATGGAGGTCCTCTCCATGTTCGGCAGCCGGTGGCAGCGCGAGCAGTGGCTGGAGCCGCTGCTGCGCGGTGAGATCCGGTCGGCGTTCGCCATGACCGAGCCGGACACCGCCTCCTCCGACGCCACGAACATCGCCCTGTCCATCGTCAGGGACGGCTCCGAGTACGTCGTCAACGGCCGCAAGTGGTTCGCCTCCGGCGCGATGAACCCCAACTGCAGGATCTTCATCGTGATGGGCAAGACCGACCCCGAGGCGTCCTCGCACCGGCAGCAGTCGATGATCCTCGTCCCGCGTGACACGCCCGGGATGCACGTCAAGCGGGGCATGCACGTCTTCGGCTACTCCGACTCCGACCACGGCGGGCACGCCGAGATCGTCTTCGAGGACGCCCGGGTGCCGGTCGACAACCTGATCGGCGAGGAGGGCGGCGGCTTCGCGATCGCCCAGGCCCGCCTGGGGCCCGGCCGCATCCACCACTGCATGCGGCTGATCGGGATGGCCGAGCGGGCGGTCGAGCTGATGTGCACCCGCACCCTGGAGCGGACCGCGTTCGGCAGGCCGATCGCCCAGCAGGGCGTCGTCCAGGACTGGATCGCCGAGTCGCGGGTGAGGATCGAGCAACTGCGGCTGCTCGTGCTGAAGACCGCCTGGCTGATGGACACCGTCGGCAACCGGGGGGCCCACACCGAGATCCAGGCCATCAAGATCGCCACCCCGCGCGACGTGGAGTGGATCCTGGACAAGGCCATCCAGGCGCACGGCGCCGGAGGGGTCAGCCAGGACTTCCCGCTGGCCGGCCTGTGGGCGGGCGCGCGCTCGCTGCGGCTCGCGGACGGGCCCGACGAGGTCCACAAGCGCTCCCTTGCCTACCGGGAGCTCAAGAAGTACATGCCCTGACCGCCTCGCCTCCCCCCTGCCGTACGGGAACCGGGGCGGTGAGGCGGGGGCGGTGACGGCGGGGCGTCCCGGGGCCGCGGGGCGCGCGAATCGACGGAGATCGACGAAGGGAGCGCCCGTGGCGCTGGACGAGAAGGCGGTCAGGGAACGCGTCGCCGCGTTCCTGGCCGAGCACGACCCGGCCGGGGACCGGCTGGAGTTCCTGCGGGCCCGGTTCGACGCCGGGCTGGCCTGGGTGCACTTCCCCGAGGGCCTGGGCGGGCTCGGGGCCGCCCGCGAGCTGCAGAACGTCGTCGAGCAGGAGCTCGCCGGGACGCCGCAGATCAACCCGGGACTGCAGACGATCGGGCTGGGCATGGCGGCGCCGACGATCCTGGCGTTCGGCACCGAGGGGCAGCGCAGGCGGTTCCTGCGCCCGCTGTGGACCGGCGAGGAGATCTGGTGCCAGCTCTTCAGCGAGCCCGGCGCCGGGTCGGACCTGGCCACGCTCGGCACCCGCGCGGTCCGGGACGGCGACGAGTGGGTGGTGGACGGGCAGAAGGTGTGGACCTCGGGTGCGCACCACTCCCGGTGGGCGATCCTGGTCGCCAGGACCGACGTGGACGTGCCCAAGCACCGCGGCATGACCTACTTCGTGTGCGACATGCAGGCCCCGGGGGTCGAGGTCAGGCCGCTGCGGCAGATCACCGGCGAGGCCGAGTTCAACGAGGTCTTCCTCACCGGCGTACGGCTCGGTGACGACCTGCGGCTGGGCGAGGTCGGCGACGGCTGGCGGGTCGCGCAGACCACGCTGATGAACGAGCGGGTCGCGATCGGCGGCGCGCCGGTCAAGCGGGGCGGCGGCGTGGTCGGCCTGGTGTCGGAGACCTGGCGCTCCCGGCCCGAGCTGCGCACCCACGACCTGCACCAGCGCCTGCTCCGCCTCTGGGTGGAGGCGGAGGTGACCCGCCTGGCCGGGACGCGCCTGCGCGAGCAGCTCTCCGCCGGGCAGCCGGGCCCCGAGGGCTCGGGGATGAAGCTCGCCTTCGCCTCCCTCAACCAGGCCCTGTCCGGACTGGACGTGGAACTGCGCGGTGAGGAGGGGCTGACCTACGACGACTGGACCTTCCGCCGCTCCGACACCGTCGACTTCTTCGGCCGGGGCGCGGGGTACCGCTACCTGCGGGCCAAGGGCAACTCCATCGAGGGCGGCACCTCGGAGATCCTGCGCAACATCGTGGCCGAGCGCGTGCTCGGGCTGCCCTCGGAACCCCGCGTCGACAAGGACGTGCCCTGGAAGGACCTGCCGCGGTGACGGCGGGCGGAAACGAACGAGGAGCGGTGAGCGACCTGTGACGCTGTTGTATACCGAGGTCGAGGAGGAGCTCCGGGCCTCCGTGCGCGACCTCCTCGCGGACCGTAGCGGGTCCGGCGCGGTGCTGAGGCGCGTCGAGTCCGAGACGCCGTACGACATGGACCTGTGGAAGACGCTGTCCCGGGAGATCGGGGTGGCGGGCCTGCTCGTGCCGGAGGAGCACGGCGGCGCCGGGGCGTCGGCCCGGGAGGTCGCGGTGGTGCTGGAGGAGCTGGGACGGGCCGTGGCGCCGCTGCCGTTCCTCACCAGCTCCGTGCTGGCCACCAAGGCCCTGCTGCTGGCGGGCGAGGGGGACCTGATCCAGGAGCTCGCCTCGGGGGAGACGACGGCGGCCCTCGCGGTGTCGCTGGCGGCCTCGCCGTACCGGCCGCTGCCCGCGACCGTCACCGTCACGGACGGTGCCCTGAGCGGGGAGGTCGGGGCGGTGGCGGGCGCGGACGTGGCGGACGTGCTGCTCGTGCCCGTCGGGACGGCGCTCTACCGGGTCAGGGCCGCGGACGTCCGGATCGAGACGGTGCCGTCGCTCGACCTGACGAGGCCGGTCTCCACCCTCACGTTCTCCGGCGTGGCCGGGGAGGAGGTCGGCGCGATCGACGTGCGCCGGCTGCTGAGCTTCGGCGCGGGCCTGCTCGCCTCGGAGCAGCTCGGCGTCGCCGAGTGGTGCCTGAACACCACGCTCTCCTACATCAAGGAGCGCCACCAGTTCGCCCGGCCGGTGGGGTCCTTCCAGGCGATCAAGCACCGCATGGCCGACCTCTGGCTGGACGTGGTGCGCGCCCGCGCCGCCGCGAGGAACGCCGCCGACCTGCTGGCCGAGGACGCGGGTGTGGCCCACACGCCCGAGGACCGCGAGCTGGCGGCCGCGGTGGCCGCGTCGTGGTGCTCGGAGGTGGCGGTGCACGTCGCCGAGGAGAGCGTCCAGCTGCACGGCGGGATCGGGATGACCTGGGAGCACCCGGTGCACCTGTACCTCAAGCGCGCCAAGGCCACCGAGATCGCGCTCGGCACCCCCGGGGCCCACCGGGAGGCGCTGGCGACCCTGGCGGACCTGCCCGCGCCGGCCTGACCGGTCCGTTCCGGGGCCGTCCCTCCCGGGGCGGCCCCGGCCGGTCACCGCGACCGGGTCGGCACATGCGGGTCTGCACGGGCGGTCGGCGCGTGCGGCCGGAGCGGCCGGTCACCGCGAGCGGCCGGAGCGGCCGGTCACCGCGGCCGGTCACCGCGTCCGGCTACTGCGGCCGGAGCGAGGTGAGGAGCAGGTCGGCGAAGTGGGCCCCCAGCGCGGCACCCGAGAGGGGGCCGTCGGGGCTGTACCAGGTGCCCAGGTGGTGCACGGACCCGAAGAAGAAGTCCACGACGATGTCGGCGGGCACGTCGTTCCTGAAGGTGCCCTCGCGCTGCCCCTCGGTGACCAGGTCGCGGAAACGCTCGTGGTAGTTGCGCCGCTCGGCCCGGACGACCTTGCGCGTGTCCGGGGCGAGCAGGTGCATCGAGCGGAAGAAGATCTTGGAGTCGTCCAGGTTGTCCACGGTGGTCGTCACGACGTCCGCGGCGGCGGCGTGCAGGCGCTCGGACACCGACCCGGGGCCGTCGGCGATGTGGGTCAGCCGCTCCATCTGCATGCGGAGCACGCGCCCGTAGATCTCGTGGAGCAGGTCGTCCTTGGAGTCGAAGTAGTGGTACATCGCGCCCTTGGTGACGCCGGCCGCCGAGACGACCTCCTGCACGGAGGTGCTCTCGAAGCCCTGCTCGGCGAACAGGCGGGTGGCCTCGCCGAGCAGCCGCTGCCGTACCGGCTCCTGGTCCTGAGTCATACGTCCCCCATGATGTGGTGAGGGAAAGCATACCGACTGGTCGGTTCCACCGTGGTCCTCTGGCGAATGCGTGTTAGTTGCGTCACCTTCACGGGCCGGGGATAGCTGGAGCTCCAATTTGGGTATTTCATAGCGCAGGGATCTTCAGCGTGGCAGATCCGCCTCCTCCCTTCCTCGGCCGTTCAATCATGGGGGTTCGCTATGCCCGGCGGATCTATCTACGTCACCCCGGTCGACCAGGTCCACGGCCTGTCGCCCCAGGTCATGTACGAACAGTTCTGGATCAAAGAGGCCGGCGAGCGCAGGAAGATGCGCGCGGTCAAGGCCGTGGCCGGACTGGTCGTGGGCGTCGCGCTGGCCTACCGGTTCGACCTGTTCATGCCGGTCGTCGGCCTGCTCTGCGGCCTGCTCGTCGCCGCGGGGGACGCGCTGTGGGCCTGGAGGCAGTACGACGCCACCGCGGTCTGGCGCGGCAGGCGCAGGGGGGCGACGATCACCGGCAAGCTGCTCCGCCGCAGGCTGCGCAGGGCCGGGTACCAGATCCTGGACGGCCGCTCCGTCCCGGGCAAGGCCTCGATCGACCACCTCGTCATCGGCCCCGGCGGCGTCTGGGTGGTCGACAACGAGGCGTGGGACCCCGACACCGAGATCGCCCGGTACGGCGACCGGCTGTTCCTCGGCGAGAAGTACGGCACGAAGACGGCCAAGGCGCTCGTGGAGGTGTCCGAGGCGCTGGCCGAGGTGCTCTCCCGCGAGTCGGGCGTCCCGGTGACCATCGAGCCGCTGATCGCCGTGCACGGCGGGCAGCTTCGGCGGTCGGTCACCGCGGAGGGGATCACCCTGCTCAAGCCCCGCCTGGTCGCGCGCTGGATCCGCAACGGCCCGCGGGCCGAGTTCGACGAGACCCAGGTGGAGCTGCTGGCCAGGACCGCCGCCCGGGTGCTGCGCCGGATGAGCTGACACCACCCACCCGTCCCGGACGGGTCCCGCTCAGGCGAGTTCCTCGATGAAGGACGCGAGCTGCGCGACGTTGCGGCACTCGTACATCGGCACCACCCCGCCGTACGCCGTGGCCAGGGAGTCGCCGGTGTCCCACTGGGCGGTCGGTTCCGGATTGAGCCAGTAGGCGTGCCGGGCGTCCCGGGCCAGGCGCTTCAGCGTGGCCAGGGCGGGGGGCTGGTAGTTGGACCGGGCGTCGCCCAGGATCAGCAGGGAGGTCTTGGGCCCGACGCTGTCGCCGTAGCGTTCGGCGAACGCCTCCAGCGCGTGGCCGTAGTCGGTCCGGCCGAACCGCACCATGTCGGCCTCCTTCGTCAGCCGGGTCATCGCCTCCACCACGTCGGCGCCCGGCACGAAGAACCGGGTGATCTCGTCGACGGTGTCCACGAACCCGAACGCCCGCACTTTGGCGAACTGCTCGCGCAGCGCGTACGTCAGCAGCAGGGTGAAGTGCGCGAAGGAGGCGACCGAGTCGCTGACGTCGCACAGGACGACCAGCTCGGGCTTGTGCGGCCGTCGCGGCCTGTTGAAGGTGGTCAGCGGCACCCCGCCGCTGGAGAGCGAGGCCCGTACGGTCCGGCGGAAGTCCAGCCGGCCCCGGTGGCCGAGCCGGTGCTTGACGGTCAGCCGGGCGGCCAGGCGGCGCGCCAGCGGGTGCACCTCCCGGCGGAGCCTGGCCAGATCGGCCTTGGTGACGCGCAGGAAGTCGAGCTGCTCCAGCGGCGGGCGTACGGAGGAGCGGGCGATCCGCTCGATCCCGGAGTCCTCGGCGATCCGGCGGCGCACGTCGGTGGAGACCGCCTCCGCGAAGCGCTCGATGTTCTCGCCGATGCGCTGCCGGGCGACCTTCTCGGCCAGCCCGCCGCGCTCCCGGCCCGCCAGGACCTCGGCCAGCAGCCGCGCCATGAGCGTCTCGGGGGACAGGGTCCGCATCACCGGGTAGGAGAACCAGTTCTGCCTGCCGGGCCCGGCGGGCTGGCGGCCGAAACGGCCCACCATGGCCCGCGCGAACGCGTTCATCCCCTGGCTGTGGCCCTTGCGGTCCTCGGCCTCCAGCAGCAGCTCCGCCAGCCGGTCGCGCAGCTCGGGGACCCCGGCGCTCTCCAGGTCCGGCCCGTCCTCGCGCGCGGCCTGCAGGCCGGTCGTGGAGGCGGGGAACCACAGGTCGAACAGCGTGTCGAAGCCCGGACGGTGCGAGGGCCGCTTGACCAGCGTCGCGGCGTACGCGGCGCGCAGCGACTCCCGCTCGGCCAGGTCGATCACCTCCAGCGCCCTGGCCGCGTCCAGGCCCTCGGCCGGTGAGACCGGCAACCCGGCCTCGCGCAGCGCGTGCACGAACCCCACGTGCCGGTCGAGCAGGCTCATCGCGGCCCTCCCGTCCCGGGTCCCGTCCTCGTCCGAGGTCCCGTTCCCGTCCCCGCTTCCACCCGAGGTCCGGACCCCTGTCCGGGGGTCACAGCGCGAGCTCCTTGCGCGCCCGGGTCTGGTCGGAGGCGTGCTTGAGCACGACGCCCAGGGTGGCCCCGATCGCCTCCTCGTCCAGTTCGGTCCTGCCCAGGGCGATCAGGGTGTTGGCCCAGTCGATCGTCTCGGCGATCGAGGGCGCCTTCTTCAGCTCCAGGGTGCGCAGGGTCGCGACCGTGCGGGCGAGCTGCTCGGCCAGGCTCGCCTCGATCGAGGGCACCCGGGCCAGCACGATGTCCCGCTCGCGCTCGGGCGTCGGGTACTCCAGGTGCAGGTAGAGGCAGCGCCGCTTGAGCGCCTCGGACAGCTCCCGGGTGGCGTTGGAGCTCAGCACCACGTACGGCCTGCGCACGGCGGTGATCGTGCCGAGTTCGGGGATGGTGACCTGGTAGTCCGACAGGATCTCCAGCAGCAGCCCCTCGACCTCCACGTCGGCCTTGTCGATCTCGTCGATCAGCAGGACCACCGGCGTCTCGGACCGGATCGCGGCGAGCAGCGGCCGTTCCAGCAGGAACTCCTCGGTGAAGATGTCGTCGTGGGTGGCGTCCCAGTCCTCGCCCTGCCCGGCCTGGATGCGCAGGAGCTGCTTCTTGTAGTTCCACTCGTACAGCGCCCTGGCCTCGTCCAGGCCCTCGTAGCACTGCAACCTGACCAGCCGCGCGCCGGTGGTCTCCGCCACGGCCTTGGCGAGCTGGGTCTTGCCCACCCCCGCGGGACCCTCGGCGAGGAGTGGCTTGCCGAGCGCGCCCGCCAGGAACACCGAGGTCGAGATGGAGTCGTCGGAGAGGTAGTCGACGGCGCCGAGCCGCTCACCGGCGTCGGAGGGCGAGGCGAACCACATGTGAGCTCCCAGTACAGGACCGAATTTTGTTCTAGCTTAGCGGGTGATCGTCCCGGATTTCGAAGCCCTGCCCGATGTGCGCTATCCTTCAAGGGCTTCACGCGCCGCTAGCTCAGTTGGTTAGAGCAGCTGACTCTTAATCAGCGGGTCCGGGGTTCGAGTCCCTGGCGGCGCACCTCGACGACACGGGCACCCCGGCCTCAGGCCGCGGTGCCCGTATCGTTCTCCTCAGGCCGGACGGCCCGCGTCGTCTCCCGCGCAGGCGTCCAGCAGGTAGCGCCGCAGGGTCGCCGCCTCCCGCGACAGCACCGCGGGGTCGTCGCCCGGGACGAACTCCAGGGACGTGTCGATCCGCCGTCCCGTCGCCGCGACCATGGCCAGGGCACTGCGCCACAGCGCCTCCCGGTGCTCCAGCGGCCACCGCTCCCGCGGCGTCGGCCACCAGCTGAACACGTGCACCCCGTCCACCCGGTCCAGCACGGCCTCCAGCCCCGCCAGGGCCTGCTCGTCCGGCATCCCGTTCGGCGGCTGCCAGTACGTCCGCAGGCCCGGGACGTCGTCCAGCATCGACCGGGCCGAGACGATCTCGTCGGTGAGGGTGCCGTCGTGGAACTCGGTGGCGACGGTGACGCCGGTCCCGTCGTCCGTCGTCGTCTCCGCCGCGCTGTCGACGCACCGTCTCAGGCCGTCCAGGATCCGGCGGCGCCCGGCCGCGTCCACGGCCGCCGAGGCGGTGTTCCCGGCCCAGACCCTGATGCGCGGGGCGCCGAGCGCGCGCGCCGCGCCGAGCACCTGCCGCCACACGCGCCGGTCCTCTTCCGGGTCGGTGACGACGCCCGCCCGGTAGTAGGAGCCCAGGGCCGACACCTCCAGGCCCGCGGCCCTGGTCGCCTCGGCCACGCGCCGCGCCTCGGCCTCGTCGCCCAGCGGGACGTGCGCGTCCTGGCCCCACTCGACGCGGTCGAGCCCGGCACCGGCGGCCAGCTCGACGATCCGGTCCGCGCTCAGCGGCCGGTAGGTGACACTGCACATCCCCGACGTCAGGAACGGCACCCGTCTCATCGCACCCCGTCTCCCACGACCCGGCTCCGTGCTCCCGGCCCGGCCTCGCCCCGTCGGGCCCCGCCTCGCGGGACGCCGGCCCGTCGGGCACGCTCACCGTATCCCGGCATCCCGTCGCACCGGGCGCGGAACGACGGGGCCCCGGCGGGGACGGACCGGCCCGGGACGTCCGGGCCGGTCCGTCCCCCTGGGGTCCGGGAGACGGGGGCCGGGAGACGGGAGACGGGAGACGGGTCAGGGGGCGCTGAAGCCCAGGGTGTAGGCACCCGAGCCGGCCGTGGCGGTCACCTTGTAGCGGTAGCGGCCCGGCGTGCCGGTGTAGCTGATCCTCTCGTCCGGGCCGGCGCCGTCGGCGGTGGCCACGGTCCTCCAGGTCGTGCCGGTCAGCTTCTGCAGGTACAGGTCGAGGTCGGCGCCCAGGGGGCCGTCCAGGCAGCCGAGATGGGGCCCCGCGACCTTCGTCGTGTAGGGGACCCTCCTCGGCTGGTAGGCGGACTCCCCGGCGCCCAGGGCCCCGTCGTGGGTGACGGAGTAGCCGGTGCAGGTGCCGGTGCTCGGCGGCGGGGGGTTGCCCGCGGTCGTCCTCAACTCCAGGCCGTAGGCGAGCAGGACCTCCAGCAGGGGCTGGAAGTAGGTGATGCCGCCCAGACTGCAGTCGCCCGAGCCGCCCGAGGCGATGCCCTGGGCCTGGTCGGCGGAGATGAGGGAGCCGCCCGAGTCGCCGGACTCGGCGCAGACGCTGGTGCGGGTCAGCCCGAAGACGGTGCCCTGGGGGTAGGTGACGCTGGCGTCACGCTGCTGGATGAGACCGCAGTGCCAGTCGGTGGTGGAGCCGGCCCGGCAGACCGAGGCCCCCTCGATGGCGGGCTTGGCACCGGAGACCGGGACCGTGCCGCCCTGGCCGTTGTTCACCGCAGGGGTGGCCGTCCAGGCGGAGTTGACGCCGACCCAGGCGTAGTCGTCGACGGGGAAGGACGACGCCTGGAAGACCCCCTGGGTGACACGGTTGTAGCCGGTGGTGACCGCGCCCTTCTTGCCGCAGTGACCGGCGGTGACGAACCCGGCCTGGTTGTCCTTGAGGACGGAGAAGGCGATCGAGCAGCGCCGGGTCACGCCGATGTAGAAGGCGTTGCCGCCGACCAGGTCGAACAGCGGCTGAGGGACCTCGGTGGAGGGCAGGATGAGCACCGCGCCGGTGTCTATGCCGGAGGCTTCGATGACGGTCTCGGCCTCGTCGGGCCGCGGGGTCAGCACGACCACCCGGTTGCCCTTGACGTCGACGTAGCGAACGCTGGAGATCAGCGGTTTCGGCGGAAGGGTGGCATCCAGTCTCGCCTTGACGGTGTTGAGGAACGTCAGCGATCTGGTGACCACGTCGGCCTGGGCGCCCGCGGCGAGGATCACCGGGATGTCGGCGGCGCTGGTGGTCGCCACCACCAGCGTGTGCGCGGTGTTCCCGCGCAGCCACGCGCCGGCGAACCGGGGACCGAGCAGCTTGCCCAGCCGTTCCGCGACCGGGGTGAAGCGGGCCTCGTTCAGCAACCGGGTCTGAGCTTGTTCGGCGTTCAGGCCCAGATCGCGCTGAAGGGCCTCCAGCATGCCCGGCGGCGGTGCGATCCGCACGGCCGGTGCCGTCCGGGTGCCCGGCGTCCCGGTCGCGGCCGTCGTCCCCGGCGAGAACGACGTCCCCGATGTCCCCGATGTTCCGGGTATCCCCGACGCCCCCGACGCGGTGGCCGGCTTGTCGGCCGGGCCGGTCGTCCGGTGGTCGGCGACCGCGGGAACGGTGGCCAGGACGAACGCGACGGTCGCCAGGACGCATCCCGCCGTGGTGGTACGGCTGCGAGACATGGGCCTTCTCCTCGAACCTCTGCGTGCGGAGTCTTCGAGGGGATTCGCTCCATGTCACCGGCGGACCACATGACACGGACACCACCACCTTAGATCACGGACCGGGGCCGGGCCGGTGAAGGCCTCGCGCCACGCGGACGCCGACCCCCGCCGGTCCTGACACCCCACGCGCCACGCGGATGCCGATCCCCCGCCGGTCCTGACAGCCCGCACGCCACGCGGGCGCCGACCCCCGCCGGTCCTCACACCGCGCGCTCCCCGTACCTCGCCCGGCCGGGCCGTGCAGGACGGCGCAGGGCGTACCGTGTCCGGCCACGTCACGGGGAGTCGAGGACCGGATCGAGGGTATGGCGTAGCGCTGTGCCGGTCGGGGTCCCCCGTCCCGGCGCGCGGATCTGCTTGTACCCGAACGTGATTCTCGGTCGCGGTGGCGGTCCCACCACACCGCGGCCGGAGGGGATGGATAGACGATGGAAGAGTCCCACCCGGTGAGGGAAACGGTTCACAAGGTGATCGACACGGTGGTCGGCGCCGTATCCGGCGACGAGCACGCCGGAGAGATCCCCGGCCGGCCGGGCAGCGCGCCGCCGTCCCTGGAGGAGCCGACCGAGCCCCGTCCGCCCCTGCCGCCCAAGCCCGACCAGAGCGGACCCGCCGTCCTCAGCGCCACCGGACGGCCCCTCGACGAGCCGCCGACGGCGCGCTCCCAGAGCGGCGCGTACCTGACGACGGCCCAGGGCCTGCGGCTGCCGGACAGCGACCACTCGCTCAAGGCCGGCCCCCGGGGCCCGGTGTTGCTGCAGGACCACCACCTGCGCGAGAAGATCATGCATTTCGACCACGAGCGCATCCCCGAGCGCGTCGTGCACGCCCGCGGCGCCGCCGCGCACGGCGTCTTCCGCGCCTACGGCACCGCCTCGACGGTGACCAGGGCGGCCTTCCTCGCCAAGGACGTCGAGACGCCGGTCTTCGTGCGCTTCTCCACCGTGCTGGGCTCGCGCGGGTCGGCCGACACGGTACGCGACACACGCGGGTTCGCCACGAAGTTCTACACCTCCGAGGGCGTCTACGACCTGGTCGCCAACAACATCCCGGTGTTCTTCATCCAGGACGCCATCAAGTTCCCCGACATCATCCACGCGGCCAAGCCGCACCCGGACCGGGAGATCCCCCAGGCGCAGAGCGCGCACGACACGTTCTGGGACTTCGTCTCCCTGCACACCGAGGCCACCCACCACACGCTGTGGAACATGTCCGACCGCGGCATCCCCCGCTCGTACCGGACGATGGAGGGTTTCGGCGTCCACACCTTCCGGCTGGTCGACGCCGCGGGGGAGACGACGCTGGTGAAGTTCCACTGGAAGCCCAAGGCCGGGGTGCACTCGCTCGTGTGGGAGGAGGCGCAGATCGTCAACGGCGTGGACCCGGACTTCCACCGGCGCGACCTCGCCGACGCCATCGAGGCCGGCGCGTACCCGCAGTGGGAGCTGGGCATCCAGGTCTTCCCCGACACCCCCGAGCAGACCTTCGAGGGCATCGACCTGCTGGACCCGACGAAGATCGTGCCCGAGGAGCTGGCCCCGGTACAGCCGATCGGCCTGCTCACCCTCAACGCCAACCCGACGAACTTCTTCGCCGAGACCGAGCAGGTCGCCTTCCACCCGGGTCACCTGGTGCCGGGCATCGACGTCACCGACGACCCGTTGCTGGCCGGTCGGCTCTTCTCCTACCTGGACACCCAGCTCACCCGGCTGGGCGGCCCCAACTTCGGGCAGATCCCGATCAACCGGACGCACGCCCCGGTCAACGACATGCTGCGCGACGGCTTCCACCAGACGGCCGTGCACGCCGGGGTCGCGCCGTACAAGCCCAACTCGCTGGACGGCGGCTGCCCCTTCTTCGCCGGGAGCCAGGAGGGCGGGTACGTGGAGACGCCCGTCCAGGTGCCCGCGGCGCGGAAGGTGCGCGAGGCCCCGGCGTCGTTCGACGACCACTTCGGCCAGCCCCGCCTGTTCTGGCTGAGCCTGACCCCGACCGAGCGCGAGCACGTCATCTCCGCGTACACCTTCGAGCTCGGCAAGGTCTACGAGCAGGCGATCAAGGAGCGCACCCTGAGGGTGCTCGCCCGGATCGACCCGTACCTGTGCGAGCAGGTGGCGCAGGGTCTGGGCCTGCCGGCCCCGGCGGCGGAGGGCCCGCTGCCGTCCCCCGTGCCCAGCCCGGCCCTGTCCCAGCTCGGGAAGGCCTGGCCGGTCACCGGACGGATCATCGGCATCGTCGCCGGCCCGGACGGTGACCTGGACGCGGTCCGCACCGTCCGGCAGGCCGTCCTGGACGGTGGCATGGTGCCGCTGGTGATCGCCCCGGTGGGCGGCACGCTCGCCGCGGACGGCGGCACTCCCGTCACCGTGCAGCGCACGTTCGCCACCGCCCGGTCGGTCGAGTTCGACGCGTTGCTGCTCGCCGGTACGCCCGCGCCCGGCGCGGACGCCTACGGCGCGCGGGACGCCAAGGCCGGGAACGGCACGCCGGCCGGGGCGCCCGTCGACCCGCGGGTGCTGCTGATGCTCGGCGAGGCGTTCCGGCACGCCAAGCCGATCGGCGGCTGGGGTGACGCCGGACCGGCGCTCACCGCGGCCGGGGTCGACCCGGTGGCGCCCGGCGTGGTCGTGGGCGGCAGCGGCGAGGCCGTTCTGGCGGAGGTCGTCCGGCTGCTCGCGGAGCACCGCGTCTGGGACCGCTTCCCCACCGCGGCCGGTGTCGTCTGACCCGGCGCGACGAGGACTCGTGACGGGGACTCGTGACGGGTCCCGCGACGGGGACTCGTGACGGGGAGTCGTGACGGGGTCCCGCGGTGAGGTTCCGGTGTGACGCCGAGGGCCCCGGCCCCCGCCCTCGCGGGCAGGGCCGGGGCCCTCGGTCGTGGAAGGGACGCGGAACGGGTCAGGGTGCCGTGAACCCCGCGGTGTACGCGCCGCTACCGGTCGCGCTGACCACCCGGTAGCGGTAGAACCCGGGGGTGCCGGTGTAGGCGAGCCTCTCGTCCGGGCCGGGACCGTCCGAGGAGGCGACGACCTGCCAGGCGGAACCGCTCCACTTCTGCAGGTACAGGTCGAAGTCCGCGCCGTTGGGGCCGTCCACGCAGCCGGAGTGGACGCCCCTGACCCTCGCCGGATAGTAGGCGTTCCTCGGCAGGTAGGCGGACTGGCGAACGCCCAGGGTGCCGGTGGGGGTGCTGGCGTACCCCGTGCATGCGGTCACGACCGGAGGCGCGGGCGGCGGGGTGCCACCGCCCGCGGCACCGGTGGTCTTCAGGGTCAGCCCGTAGGTGGTGAGGATCTCGGTGATCGGCTGGAAGTAGGTCGTGCCCCCCGAGGCGCAGTCGCCCGAGCCTCCGGAGGTGACCCCCTGGGCCTGGTCGATGGCGATGAACGAGCCTCCCGAGTCGCCGGGCTCGGCGCAGACGCTGGTGCGCGTCAGCTCCAGGACGGCGCCCTGGGGGTAGGTGACGCTGGCGTCACGCTGCTGGATGACACCGCAGTGCCATTCGGTGGTGGAGCCCGACCGGCAGACCGAGGCTCCCTCGATGGCGATCCGGGCCCCGGCGACGGGGACGATGCCGCCCTGGCCGTTGTCCACGCCGGCGGTGGCCGCCCAGTTGTTGTTGACCGCGACCCAGGCGTAGTCGCTGCCGGGGAAGGACGATCCCTGGAACACCCCCTGGGCCAGGCGGTTGAAGCCGGTGGTGGCCGCACCCTGGTTGCCGCAGTGGCCGGCGGTGACGAAACCGGTCTGGGCCCCCTTGGTGACCGGGAAGCCGACGGAGCAGCGGCTGGCGGTGCCGACGTAGTAGGCGGTGCCGCCGATCAGGTCGTACAGCGGCAGGGGCGCCTCGCTGGAGGGCAGCACGACCACCGCGTTCTGCTCCACGTCGGAGGCCTGCACGAAGTTCTCGGCGGCCCGGGGTTCGGAGGTCAGCACGACCACCTTGTTCCGCTTGACGTCGACGTAGCGCACGCTGGAGACCGCCGGTTTCGGCGGCAGGGTGACGTCGAGCTTCGCCTTGATGGCGGACAGCTCCGTCAGCGACCGGGGGACGACCTCGGCCTGCGCGCCCGCGGCCACGATCTGGGGGATGTCGGTGGCCTTGGTGCTGGCCACCACCAGGGTGCTCGCGGTCTTGGTCCGCAGCCAGGCGCCGCCGAAGCGGGCACCGAGCCTCCTGCTCATCTGCTCGGCGACCGGGATCAGCCGCGCCTCGTTGACCAGCCGGGCCTCGGCCTCGGCCCGGGTCAGGTCCAGGTCACGCCGGAGGGCGTCCACCAGGCCCGGCGGTGGTTTCACCGCCTTCACGGCGGCAGGAATGGGCGGGGTGCCCGCCACCCGGCCGTCGGCGCCGACGGCGGGTACGGCGGTCAGGGTGAGCGCGGACATCGCCAGGACGCACCCGGCGGTGACGATGTGTCTGCGGGACATGTGGGTCTCTCCTCGACCTCGGCTCCAGAGCTGAGGGGGGAGATCGCCGCATGTCACCGGAGGACCGGATGATGCGGGCAACGCCACCCTAATGCAGCCGTCGCCGATCGATGCCGTGCACGCCACGCGCCACGCGGGGGAATCTGGGACGTGTCGGCCGCAACCGGCCGGGGACGGTTCAGGGGCGGCTCAGGGGCGGCTCAGGGGGCGGTGAACGCCAGGGCGTAGGGGCCGGAGCCGGCCGTGGCGGTCACCCGGAAGCGGTACCGGCCCGGCGTGCCGGTGTAGGCGATCTTCTTGTTCGGGCCGGGACCGTCGGAGGAGGCGACGACCCGCCAGGCGGAGCCGTTCCATCGCAGCAGCTCCAGGTCGAAGTCCGCGCCGGCGGGACCGTTCAGGCAGCCGGAGTGGAGCCCGCCCTGCCTGGCCCGGTAGTAGACGCCCCTCGGCTGGAGGGCGGACTGGCCGACGGCCAGGGTGTCCTGGTAGAGGGAGAGATACCCGACGCAGGCCTCCGGGCTCTGCGCGGGAGCCTCGGTGGGGGCCGCGGTGGTCTTCAGGGTCAGGCCGTAGGCGGTGAGGATCTCGTCGACCGGCTGGAAGTAGGTGACGCCGCCGGCACCGCAGTCGCCCGAGCCCCCGGAGGTGACACCCTGGGCCTGGTCGATGGCGATGAACGCCCCGCCCGAGTCGCCTGGCTCGGCGCAGACGCTGGTGCGCGTCAATCCGAAGACGGTGCCCTGGGGGTAGGTGACGCTGGCGTCGCGCTGCTGGATGAGGCCGCAGTGGAAGTCGCTGGTGGAACCGGACCGGCAGACCGAGGCTCCCTCGATGGCGGCCCTGGCGCCGGTGACGGGCAGGGTGGCGCCCGCGCCGTTGTCCACGGCCGCGGTGGCCGTCCAGCCCGGCTTGGCCGCGACCCAGGCGTGGTCGTCGACGGGAAAGCTGGACGCCTGGAAGACGCCCTGGGCGACGCGGTTGAAGCCACTGGTGACCGCGCCCTTCTTGCCGCAGTGGCCTGCGGTGACGAAACCGGTCTGGGCCCCCTTGGTGACCGAGAAACCGATCGAGCAGCGGCTGGCGACGCCGACGTAGTAGGCGGCGCCGCCGATCAGGTCGTACAGCGGCTGCGGGGCCTCGCTGGAGGGCAGCACGACCACCGCGTTCTGCTCCACGTCGGAGGCCTGCACGAAGTTCTGGGCGGACTGGGGCTCGGAGGTCAGCACGACCACCTTGTTCCGCTTGACGTCGACGTAGCGCACGCTGGAGACCAGCGGTTTCGGCGGCAGCGTGATGTCGAGCTTCGCCTTGATGTCGGCGAGTTGCGTCAGCGACCGGGGGACGACCTCGGCCTGTGCGCCCGCGGCGACGATGGCCGGGATGTCGGCCACGCTGGTGGACGACACCACCAGCGTGTTCGCGGTCTTGGCCCGGAGCCAGGCGCCGCCGAAGCGGGTGCCGAGCATCGTCCTCATCCTCTCCACGATCGGCGCGAGGCGCTTCTCGTTGAGCAACCGCTCCTCGGCCTGTTCCGCGGTCAGGCCCAGGTCACGCTGGAGGGCCTCCAGCATGCCCGGTGGTGCCACGACAGCCGCGGCTCGCACCCTCGCCGTACCTGTCGCGTCCGGGGCGCCGGATGCTCGCGACAGGGGCGACGCGGGATCGGCGGGGACGTCCGGCCGGCGGTCGGCGCCCGCCGGGACGGCGGCGAGGGTGAGAGCGGTGATCGTCAGGACGTATCCCGTGGCGACGGCGTGCTTGCGGGACATGTGGGTCTCTCCTCGATCTCGGCTTCCGGAGCGTTCGAGGGGAGATCGCCTTGTGTCACCGGCGGATGTGCGATGCGGGCGCCACCACCCTAAATCAGCTGACACCGGCCAGGGGAGGAAAGCGGCTCGCCACGCCGACGCGGTCAGCGCTTCGTGGAGAGCCTCAGCACGGCCTTGCTCCCGGAGAGCGACACCAGCCGCACCTTGATGCCGTTGACCGTGCCCGAGCCGCCCATGCCGAACATCGTCTGTCCGCTCACACCGGGCCCGGTGCCCTTCACCCGTATGAAGTTCGAGGTGAAGGAGATCGACAGTCGGGTGACACCGAACCGCGGGTTCACCCGGAACCTCACGGTCTTCCTGATGGTGAGTTTGCAGTTCCCGTCGTAGCAGGCACGCAGGTTCGGGGCGGCCGTCTGCGCGCTCACCCGTACCCGCTCCGGGGACGCCTGCGGTGTGCCGCCGGCGGCCGTCCCACCGTTCACCGTCCCGCCGGACAGGAGGGAGGCGAGCACCAGGAGGGCGGCGGTGGTCTGGGCCATGATCTTCCTTTCGTCGTTCCTCCGCGCGTCACGGCCCGGCGACCGTGTCGCCGCCCGGACTCCGCGGAGGTCGTACGTCGGCATGGAACCTGTTGAACCCGGCGGAATCCATGGAGACCGCCCTTCGCTCACCTTCTAATGATTTTTCGTGTTTTTCCAGATGTGTCATGATGCATTTCTGCGCTTTTCGGCATTTGTCATATATCGGCCGCCGTAGAGGCACCATCACCGTGGAACCGGGACGCAGCGGGGTAGGGTGGAGAGACCGAGGACATCTCGCGCGCCGGCATTCAGGCCGGCGTCGCCCGAGGCGATAGGCAACCCCGGTCCCCACGGGACCGAGACGGGCCGGCCGATCATGGCGCCGAAGCGCTCTCCTCTCCACACGCTCCTCGACGCCGTCGCGAACATCGACCACGGGACCGCCCCGGAGACCGCCCCCGCGACCCCCGCGACCACCACGGGCGCCACGCCCGACGCCGCCTCACCGGCCCGCGTCAGCCTGGACCCCGCCCTCGGCCGCGAGGGAGCCGTGGACGGGGCCTGGTGGCCGCGCTCCAGGGACGCCGCCGCGGAACTGCCCGGCCTCATCGCGGACATCGACCGCCGTCTGGACCGGCCCGTCCTGCGGGTGGGCCTGCCGCTGGACTCCTGGGACGACATCCCGCACCGCATCGCCGCCCCCGGCCGTCAGGTCAAGATCGGCTGGTTCCGCCACATGGACGCCCACGTGGTCACCCTGATCGGCGCGAACATGGAACCCGTCAACCTGCGGGTGATCCCGCCGGACACCGAGGAGGGCGTGGCCGGCGAGGCGCTGACCGCCGCCGCCTCCGGCGCCTGACCCCGACCGGTTCCACGCGTTCCCCGGTCCGGTGAGGGCGTCGGCCTGCCGGGCCTGCTCGCGCTCATCGGTTCCATGCGTTCCCCGGTCCGGTCTCCGTCCGGCCCGCGCCGCCGGCCCTGCCCGGCTCCGGATCCCGGCCCCGCCGTTCCCTCACCAGAGCGTGAGGGAACGCCGCAGGATGCCGGTGACGTCCTCCTCGGTGACCGGCCGGGGTGCGGTGGTCAGCAGCCGCTGCTGCTTCATCGCCCCCTCGGCCAGCGCCGGGACGTCCGCCTCGGTGTAGCCGACACCGCCCACGCCGTTGGGCAGGCCGACGTCCCGCATCAGCCTCGTCAGCACGCCCGGCAGGAACTCGGCCGGGTCGTCGGGCCTGACGGCCGACGGGTCGAGCAGCTCGGCCGCGCGCAGGTGCCGTTCCGGCCGCGCCTCGAAGGTGAACCTGAACGCCTCGGGAGCGGTCAGCGCCACCGCCATGCCGTGCGGCACCATCGGCTCACCGGCCGGGTATCCCGAGGGGTGGAAGTCCCTGACACGCCCGGCGATCGGGTAGGCGTTGGCGTGCGGGATGTGCACCCCCGCGTTGCCGAACCCCAGCCCGGCGAACGTCGCCGCCAGCGCCATCCGCGCCCTCGCGTCCACGTCCTCCCCGTCGCGTACGGCCGTCCTGAAGGAGTGCGCGAGCAACTGCATGGCGCGTTCGGACCACATGTCGGCCACCGGGTTCGCACCGCAGTACGGCACCCGCTCCTCGGGACGCTTGCGCTCGTAGGAGGTGTAGGGCCGGGCCGTGTAGCTCTCCAGGGCGTGGCAGAGGATGTCCATCCCGGAGGCCGCGGTGACCTCGGGGGGCTGGGACATCGTCAGGTCCGGATCGACGACCGCCAGGACCGGGCGGAGCCGGGCGTGGCTGATACCGGTCTTGACCTTCAGGTCGAGCACGTCGAGCACGCAGATCGTGGTGCTCTCCGCGCCGGTGCCGGTGGTCGTGGGCACCGCCACCAGCGGCTTGAGCGGCCGGGAGGGTGCCAGGCCGCCTCCCACCGGGGCGTTGACGTAGTCCATCAGCTCACCGGGATTGGTGACGAGCAGGTTGACCGCCTTGGCCGTGTCGATGCTCGACCCGCCCCCGACGGCGACGAAGGCGTCCCAAGGACCGGAGGCGCGGGCGTGCTCGACGGCCGCGAGCAGGCTCTCGTCCGTCGGCTCGACGCGTACGCCGTCGTACACCGACGCCTCCATGCCGAAGCCCTCGATCTGCTCGGCGATCCGCGCCGGTGCCCCGGTCGCCGCCACCCCGGGGTCGGTGACGACCAGGACGCGGCGGACGCCGTACTGCCCGAGATCGAAGCCGATCTCGGCCGAGGCGCCCGGCCCGAACTTCAGGGCGGGGGCGCCGTAGGTGAAGACGGACTCGGGATTGCCCGGAGCGGTGTACACGCCCGGCTCCTCTCGCTGGTCCTGCCGATGTCACGGGCGACGACCGCCTCGGGGTGTGCCCGCCGCTCACGTCAGCGAGGGTACTTCGTGGTCCTCCGCCCATCGACGCCGGATCCCGGCACGAGCCGGCCGAACGGGGCCGGCGTCCGGAGGCGTCTGGCGTCCGGCGGCATCCGGCGTCCGGCGCGACGGCGTTCAGCGCGATGGCAAGAGGAACGCAAACGGATCGCAAGTCACGATCCCTAGCATCGCCGTCATGACGAGAAGAACGATCACGCTTGCCGCGGCCGTCGCCGCCGGGGCGCTCACCATGACGACCCAGCTCCCCGCGACCGCGTCCGCGACCACCGCGACCGGGTCCACCGCGACCGTCACCTCCGCGTCCGGGTCCACCGCGTCCGGGTCCACCGCGACCGTGACCTCCGTGACCTCCGTGACCTCCGTGACCTCGGCCACCGCGCTGCTGCGCCTGCGCGGCGGGCTGACCCTGGAGATCCCGGCCTCATGGCGGGTGTACGGGACCGCCGACCGGGTCCGGGTGGTGACCGGAGCCTGCGCGCGTCCCGGCGGCGACTTCTTCCAGCCCCGGTGCGACAGCTTCTGGGTCATGGGACCCAAGGCGCTGAAGAACGGGGGAGAGGGACTGCGGCGCTACGACCCCACCCAGGGACCGTTCTTCCCGGCGGGCGACGTACCGCCCTGCCCGACCAACCCCAGGTACGGCCATGTCATCGGCAAGGCGACCACGGTCGGCTACCGCACCGTCGGCGCCGGGCACAGGGCGCACTACCGGGTATGGCCGGGCCGGTGCATCACGTACAACGGCGCCGTGCAGAAGTCGACGTTCGACCAGCGCGAGTGGTACCTGCCGACGTCGAAGATCCTCGTCATCGACAAGTGGTCCACCCCCGGCCTGGACAGGATCCTGAAGAACGCCGTCTGGGCCCGCTGACCCGCGCGTCCCGGAGAACACAGCCCAGGGCCGCTGACCCGAGCGTCTCGGAGAACACCCTCCAGGCCCGCTGACCTGCGGTGCGCTACCCCGTCACCCGGAACCAGACCGACCTGCCCCTCTCGTCACGGTACGACCCCCACCCGGCCGCGACCGCCTCCACCAGCCACAACCCCCGCCCGCCGTCGTCGTCCGTCCCCGGGACGCGCGCGGCGGGCGCGCTCGTGTCCGATCCCTCGTCGGTGACCTCCACGTGGACCGTCCCGGGAAGGCGGGCCACGTACACCGTCACCCTCCCGTCCGCCCCGCGCCCGGAGTCGGAGTGGGTCACCGCGTTCGTGGCCAGCTCGCTGAGCAGGAGCAGCACGTCGTCGAGCACCGGGACCGTGAGCCGCCCGGCCAGCAGGCCGCGCGCCCAGGCCCGCACCTCCGGCACGGCCGCGACCCGGCCGGGGAAGACCTTCCGCCACACGCTGTACGGCCCGTTCGCGCGGCAAGGCCCGTCCGTTTTGTATGCCCCGTCCATGCGGCACGCTCCCGGCAGGGTGTTCCCGTCCTGACATCCGGGCCTTTCCCGAGGCGGTTCCTCCTCCGCCCTCACGCGGTCACCGCCGACATGACGACGTCGGCCGCGTTGTCGGCCTCCGCCCACACCCATTCCCCGCGCCGCCACAGACGGGCCCACCACGGCCGCCAGACGTACGCCCACCCGCAGTACCGCCGGACGACGGTGATCCGGGCCACCGTGCCGGCGGTCGAGTGGATCTCCAGGATCGGCTGCCCGGCCACCGGGAGGACGAGCGAGGTGCGCACCCCGAGACCGTGCAGGTCCCAGCCGAGCCGGGTCAGATGGACGAACCGCGCGCGCCGCTCGACCGCCGTCACGCTCCTGTCCTCCGGACGCTCCCGGCCGGCACGCCCGAGGCGTGAAAGGTCGCCGTTCTGATCGTGCATCGCTCGTTCCCGTCCCTGTTTCAAAGACCATCGGGTGCTTTCTTTTTCGTCCTGCCGAATCGACGTGACGTGTGCTTAGATTGCCCGCATGGCAGGTGAATTCAGGGCCGGATCGGCATCTCGCCGGATGACCCGGAATGACGGGTGAGGGATTCCCCATACCGACACCGGGAATGGCTGAAAAGGCAAAAGTCCGTTTTCTCTGATTCAGGAGGAATGCGATGAGCGAGGACGTCCCCCCGGACCCGGGAACCCCCCGCGCGCTTCGCCGCCGAGATGCGCCGTCTGCGCGAGGCCGCCCAGCTCTCCCAGGCCTCCGTGGCCGCGCGCCTCGGCTGCACCCAGGCCCAGGTGAGCCGCCTGGAGGGCGGCAGCCGGACCCCGTCGAAGTACGACGCGGAACAACTGGACCGCCTCTTCGGCTCAGGCGGCAGCACGCACTTCGCGGACCTGCGCAAACACATCGTCGCCCGCCCCGGAGGCCCGGCCTGGTTCATCGGCTGGGCCGAGGAGGTGGAACCGATCGCCCTCGTCATCCGCTCCTGGGACCCGCTGCTCGTCCCCGGCCTCCTGCAGACGGAGTCCTACGCGCGGCACCTTTTCGCCAACGGCCCCCGAGCCACCCCCGACGAGGTGGAGGAACGTGTGCAGGCCCGCATGCGGCGACAGCGGATCCTCGACAAGGAGGACCCTCCGATGCTCCTGGTCCTCATCGACGAGGGCGTTCTCCGCCGTCGCGTCAACGGCCCCGAGGTGATGCGGGAGCAACTCGGCCACCTGCTGGAGGTGGCCCAACGCCCCTCCGTGACCGTTCAAGTCGTCGACCCGGACTGCACGGCAGGCATGCTCGGCGCTTTCATGATTGCCGAACTCCCGATAGGACAGCCGGACACCATCCACGTGGACTCTTCGGCGGAAGGCTACGTCACTGCTGATCATGATTTAGTGACTTCGATGTGGGAAAGATATGAAGCGATACGACGATGGGCTTACCCTGACCGCATGTCCCTCAAAATGATCGAAGAAGCGAGGCAAGAATGGACCTAAGTGCTGCAGTGTGGCGAAAGTCATCACTGTCTGGAGACAACGGTGGGCAGTGCGTCGAAGTCGCCGCGAACCTGCCCGGCGTTGTGGCGGTCCGCGACAGTAAGGACCCCGGCGGCCCCAGCCTGGTCCTCACCCCTGCCGAGTGGCAGTCCTTCGTCCGTGGCCTCAAGTCGGGCGAGTTCGACCGCCTGACCTGATCGCTCCTGAGAATCCGATGACCGTCGTCTTCTCCTCCGGTTCCGGCCCGGGCGCCGTGACGGTGCCCGCTCGGATGGCGGCCACCGTCGGCGACACCCCGGGCCGTGCACACTCCCACCGGGCGGTCCGCCATGCGTCACGAAGCCACGATCCCCACGTTGCCGCAGTCGGCGAACGGCTGTGACGTCGTCTTCTCGGATACGGCCTATTCCTCCAGCTTGGTGGTCACCTTGCTCGCGGGGGGAGCCTTGATGGAGACCTTCGTTCCCCAGCCGGTGAAGCGGGTGTCGACGGTGATGGTCTTGCCTTCCCAACCCTCACTGTCGAATATGCCCGTCATCAAGTGAGAGGTGGTCAGACGCTGCGGGAGGCCGCTGCGGTTCACGGTGAGCTTGAAGGTCACCACGGTCTTGTCGCTCGACCGAAGCGGCAGGGAGGCCCGGAACCAGGGAGAGACCTTGGCGAGCCTGGCGAAGGTGACCTTGCCGGAATAGCTGCCGCCCGCCCGCTTGGCGCCCTTGAGCAGGGTCGCCACGGTCGCCGGCTCCGCGACGTTCACGAGCTGCCCGAACCAGCCGCCGACGTCGCCGGTCATACCGTCCGGATCCTTGTACCAGCTCTTGCCCTTCGGCATCTTCTCGCGGCTCGACCCGCCCGAGGAGTAGCTCGTGGTGCCGATCCGGATCGTTCGCGCCGGGGCGAAAACGCCCGTGGAACCCGCGCCACCGTCCGCCTCGATGCCCGTCGAGCTGATGTCCGAGGCGACGATCCCGCGCTTGCCGAATTGGAAGGAGCCGGTCCGCCGAAGGAAGGGACTTTTCTCGCCGTCCGAGGTCATGGTGCTGAAGTCGGTGAACTTCACGCCCTTGCCCGTGACGAACTGGCTTTTCAACGCCTTGACCGGGTCCGCGGGAGCGGCCTGGGCAGGGGCCGCGGCCACGACCGTGATGGCGGCGGCCATCGAGATGCCGGCGATTACTCGCTTCATGTGAATTCCTTGGTCACCCGGTATGAAAAGGACATCCTGCCGGACCTTGATCACGACCACATCTCGGGGGTACGCCTGTCCACCGGCCGCCGGGGCACGATGTCCATCGGTCGGCGTTCCGCTTGCTTCCTGCCGCGACCTGCGGAAGGCATCCAGGAGGCACACCGCCTCCTCATCCACCGTGAACGGATGTAAGTTCCCCGCTCACCCGATGTCCGGCCCGACAGGCCCGGATCGCCGGACCGGCCGCCGAGCGGGTCCTGCCGGTGCCCGTCGGGCCGAGAAGGCTCACGTCGTCTCTCCGGTGAGTCCGCTTTCAGCGCGGCGGTGGATCGGAGCGTGGACGGTCGTCGGCGAGGGTGGCCCGGAGCCGGTCGTGTTTGAACTGGTATCTGGCTCCGGCGGTGCGCAGCACATGACGTCGGCGGGCGTCTTCGAGGAACCGCATCCCACGCAGGGGGAACAGCCTCCGCATCCGGAGCTGGGCGAAGAGCAGGCCGGTGCGCCAGATGTCGGAGATCGCCGCGACGGAACCGAGGGCGATCATGATGCCGAACCCGGCGGCGGTGACGATCCCGGCCGTCAGGCCGTGGGTACGGCCGTTCTGGAAGCCCAGCGCCACGCCGATGGGGATCGCGGCGCTGCACGCCACCAGCAGGGCGCGCCGGCGGTCCAGGCGCCAGCGCATGCCGGGAGTGGGCGGGGTGTCGATGTCGGCGATCGGACGGGCCACGCTGACCATGAGCCCGAACCCGAAGGCGGCGATCAGCCCGGCGAACGTTCCGTGCAGTGGTGTCTTGCTCACGCCGTAGGCCAGCCCGATCGGCCCCCCGATGGTCGCGGCGGCCAGCAGATCGGCGCCGCCCGGACGCAGCCTGCCCCACCGGGAGCCGGTGCCGGACGTGGGGCGGACGCGGGTGGCCGCGTGCCCGGCGGCGACCGCCGCGACGATCCCGGAGGCCAGGCCGTACGGGTAGGTGCTCTGGTTGCCCACGGCCATGGTCACCACCATGAAGATCGCCAATCCGGCCGCGGTGTTGAACGCCGGGCGCGGCCGTCGGCGCAGCAGGCGGGCGGGCCGTCCGCCGAAGGCGGTGCCGAGCCTGTCCGTCCAGCCGGGAGGGGGATCGCGCAGCTCGGAGACCAGGCCGGTCAGTAACCCGAAACACCCGCCCATGAGGGCGCCATACCACACGCCGAACGACGTTCCGGTGTCACCGGCGACCGTGTACCGGCCGATCGGGCCGAACACCACGGCGCCGATCCCGCTCATCAGCAGCGTTCCGGCAAGGGCGTTGATCAGGCAGCGCTCCCACATCGGTGCCCAGTGGTGCATCCGCCACCATGCCAGGTCGCCGCGGCCCATCCGGGTGGCCAGGAAGCCGAGCCACCTGCGGGCCTGCTCCGCCGAAGGGCCGGGCCGGTGGGGCGGGTAGGCGGTGGGAACGACGCGATCGAGCAGGTGGTCCTCGGCCTGCTCGCGCGTGGTGAAGTGATCCGGCCGGAGCAGGTCGGCGGCGGCGTGCGGGTCCTCGCGCAGGAGGGTGAGGGTCAGCGGCGTGTCCAGTGCCCGGCTGACCGGGTCGTCGGGGTGCTGCCGGAGCCGGTCGATCAGCCGGCTCATGGGATCGTCATGGGCGGGCGGGTCCGGCCGATGGTCCTGCAGATATCTGATCGCCTGCTCGCCCGCGACCGGCAGGAGCTCCACCGCCGCGGCGCCGTGCAGCGGCCTGGTCTCGGCCTGTACGGCGGTGGTGAAGTCGTCGGTGCGGGCCAGCACCAGCAGCCGGAAGGAACGGCGCTGCCGGTTGATGCGCTGCAACGCCTCCACCTGGCGGGGCCGGTCCATCTCGTCGAAGCCGTCCAGGAGCAGCGAGACCATGCCGTGGCGAACCAGTTCGCCCGCCGCGTCCGGGCCGTATTCGGGCGAGGCGAGGAAGGTGTAGGCGGTGGCGAGTTGCCGGGCGAACCAGTCACCGAGACCGTGACGCCGGGGATCCCAGTCGCAGGCGTTCAGCAGCACCGGAACCGGCGTGCTCATGGCCTGCGGGAGGGGCAGACGGACCCGATGATCCAGCGCCTCCAGCAGTAACAGGATGGCCGTCGCGCTCTTGCCGGTGCCGCGGTGACCCATGACGACGATGCGGCCGGAGCCCAGCCCCGCGTACAGGTCGAACAACCCGGCCAGCTCACCGCCCTCGACCGCCTGTGCCGTCGCCTGCCGGGTGCCGGGCAGCGGCGTGAAGCGGGGCCGCTGCGGATCGTCCAGAGCCACCCGCAACCGGCTGGCGACGGGCCGGGAGGTTCTCACCCAGCGCGGTGGGATCGGCGGCGGGTTGTCCAGTCCGCGATCGGCCGCCTCGTCCTCCCACTGCGCCCGCAGCTTTCTCGCCAGCGCGTTGGCCGCCCTGGCCAGCCGGACGCGATGCTCGCTCTCAGCCGCCGATCCTGAAAGAAGAATGTCGCCCGGATCCGAGCAGCATCGTTCCTGAGTGAAGGGCCGGGGGAGGGCGGTTATCTCCGGACGCCTTTCCTCCGGCAGGCCGGGTTCGGACTCCTCCTTCGTGTCACCTGCCGCGTCCGCCGTTTCATTACTTCCATCGGGTATCGGCTCAGAGACACCGCGCGCGTCCGTGCTGCGAATGGCGGCGTTGACGGTGTCGTACGCCCTGGCTTCGGCGGGCACGGCCCTCCCCGAGCCGGCGGTGGCCGATTCGCGCATCGTCCACGCACGATGAGCGCGACGCGCGAGGTCGAGGAAGGTGGTGTGCTCGCCGTGCTCGACGTCCAGTCCCGCTCGGACGAGCACGGAGGAGATCAATGTCTGGCGCGGGAAATGCCGTTCCTTGCGCCAGTGTCCGACAGTGGAGGGGCTCAGGTCGAGCGCCTTGGCGAGGTCGATGTCCAATGGCTTTCCGTCGCCGTCACGACGGGTCTGCCGTTGTTTCACCTGCTCCGAGCGTCGCGCCGCCTCCTCCACGTACCCGAAGAAGCGGCCGAAGAACTCCGTAATCGTGTCATCTTTTTCGCTCGATGTCCGATTAGTTCCGACCATGCCTCGTTCGACTCCCTGGTTCTCTATGGGCAAGTCAGGACATTTCTCATCCACCGTATCGCGTCCCGGTGCCTCGCCGCTTCTCCCGCAGAACACGTCCGGCCACCGCCCGCAAATGCGATTGCATTTGCAATGCAATCACGTTCGGCCAGGTCACAGGTGTTTCCATTTGCATTTGAGTTGTATTTCGCGAAAGGTCTTTACGATTCGAGCCGGGCGATGATCTCCTTTCTCGGGAAGCAGTCGGACGGCATTCGGCTGAATGGTCCGACCCGGGCGGTCGAAACGCCCGGCCGTCGAGAACGCCGTCCGCGTAGGAACACAAAAGGAGAACTAAAATGCAGAGCACAGGAAAAATCAGATGGGCCGCCGCTTCGGTCGCGACGGTGGCGGCTCTCGCCGGCAGCCTCACGTTGACGGCATCCGCGTCCGCCGAGACCGCCGTCACGCCCGCGGCGAGGACGGCGGTGGCGCTCCAGGCCAAGGTGTCCGCGGTGCCGTGCGGCCTCACCCACTCGACGGGTGACCTGCCCGGCGGCCCCCTGAAGATCGTCTACTACTCGATCCGCAACTGCCACTCCTACACGGTCCAGCGCAAGCTGGACATCGCCGGGACCACGGACGGGTCGTGTCACACCATTCCCGGCGGAGGGACCGTTTCGTCGTCGCGCGTCATCGCGGGCTGGGCGAGCGTCAGAGGGATGAAGGCCTGCTGAGCCCCCGCACCAGGCGCTGAGGGCGTGACTCATCCGCTGCCGGCCGGATGAGTCACGCTCCACCCCCTCGTCCCTCACCGGCCCGATATCCGGTGGCGTCCCCGGGCGCCGGTGGTGAGGATTCCGGTATGTACATCCTCCTGGAGACCGACCGGCTCGTGCTCCGCGCGTTCACCGAGGCCGACACCGACCACCTGCTCGCGCTGGACAGCGACCCCGAGGTGATGCGCTTCATCAACGGGGGTCGTCCGACGAGCCGCGAGGCGATCCTGACGAAGACCCTGCCGCGGCTCCTGCACGACCATCCGTGCTTCGGCACCCGCGGTTTCTGGGCCGCGGAGGAGAGGACCACCGGGGCCTTTCTCGGCTGGTTCGGGTTACGCCCCCTGGACGACCACGATCCTCGCGTGGTCGAACTCGGCTACCGGCTCAACAGGTCCGCCTGGGGGGCAGGTCATGCGACGGAGGGTGTGCGGGCACTGATCCACAAGGGGTTCACGGACCTCGGCGTGGAGCGGGTGACCGCGAACACCATGGCCGTCAACACGCGCTCCCGGCGCGTGATGGAGAAGGCCGGTCTGTCGTTCGTCCGGAACTTCACCGAGGACTGGCCGGAGGTGATCGAGGGTTCCGAGCACGGCGACGTCGAGTACGAGCTCACCCGGGCCGAGTGGGAACGGCTCCGGCGGCCCGGCGCGACGGTGTCACCGTCACGGGCACGTTGACGTTCACGCCGAGTTCCGCCGCGACGCGCGCCGCCCGGGACCCGGTTCGTTCCCGGCCCGCGTCTCAGAGCCTGCCGAGCCCGCGGGCCAGGACGGTTGCGGTCTTCGCGATGGTCGGGTCGTCGGTGGGAAGACCCGGGGTGCGGTTGGTGTAGATCGCCATGATGACGGGGGCCGCACCCCTGGCAGGCCAGATGACGGCGATGTCGTTCCCGCCGCCGAACCCGTCGGAGTTGGTGCCGGTCTTGTCGCCGACGGTCCACGTCCCGGGCAGGCCCGCCCTGATGCGCTCGTCGCCGGTCCTGTTCGCGAGCAGCCAGGCGACGAACCGCTCACGGTCCTTCGCGTGCAACGCCCGGCCGGTCGTGAGCACGCGCAGGTCGCGGCCGATGGCCTCGGGGGTGGTGGTGTCGTGCTTCTCCTTGGGGGTCCAGTCGTTGAGCCCGGGGTGGCGGCGGTCCATGCGGGAGACCGGATCCTTCAGTCCGCGGAAGTATCTCGTCAGGCCCGCGGGCCCGCCGACCAGCGTGAGCAGCAGGTTGGACGCGGTGCCGTCGCTCTGGTTCATGGCCGCCTCGCACAGCCGGGCGACGGTCAGGCCGTCCTTGAGGTGCTTCCCGGTGACCGGCGAGTTGGGCGTCATGTCGGCGGCCGTCCACCTGACGACCCTGTTCATCAGTCCCGGCTCGGAGGTACGTGCCCTGTGCAGCACGTTCGCGCACAGGGGTGCCTTGAAGGTGGACAGCATCGGGAACCGCTCGCCCGCCCGGTACGTCACCGTCCTGCCGGTCGCCGTGTCCAGCGCGTACGCGCCGATGCGCCCCCTGAAGGACCTCTCCAGCCCGCGCAGCTCCCTGCTGACCCGAGCCTGCCCCGGACCCGCGACCTCCGTCCGTGCCGTCCCCGCACCCGTTCCCGTCTCGGTCGAGGTCGTCCCCGCGCCGGGGATGTCACCGGACGACGGCTGCTGCGGCTTCGGCGGTGTGGCGGATCGGGACGGGGCCGACGGTCCGCGGTCGGCGACGGTGGCCGTGCACGCGGAGAGCGCGCCGGCCACGATGACGGAGGTCATCGTGACGGCGATCGGCCGGAGGAACCGCGCGTGATCCATGGTCTGTAGGACGTGCGGGGAACCGGCGGGGTTCCTGGTCCCGGCCGGGCGTGCGGGCGTCACCGATGCCCGCGCGCACGACGCCGAGGACCGGAGCGGCCCCGTGCCTCCCCCGTCGGGCCGACGGGGGAGACGATCACAGACGCTCACGCGGTCGGCCGCTCGACGACCTGAGGTCGGCCACGAGATCCGTCGCCCGACGGGGGAGACGGTCAGGCGGCCGGCTGCTCGTCGATGGAGTCGACGCGGTCGGGGTAGAAGGCGACGTGGTCCTTGATCTCGGCGACGGCCGGGTGCGGCGACTCGTAGACCCACAACGCGTCCACCACCTGCTTGCCGTCCACCGTGACGGTGTAGTAGCTCGCGTCGCCCTTGAACGGGCAGTAGGTGGCGGTGTCGGTCCGCTCCAGCAGCGAGCGGTCGACGTCGTCGATCGGGATGTACTGCACGGGCGGGTACGACGCCTCCTGCAGCGTCAGCACGCGCTGCGAGTCGGCGACCACCCGGCCGGAGACAGAGACGACGACCCGGGCCGGGTTCTCCGTGATCGTGATCGGATGCTTGGCGCTGGGCTGAAGAACGGGCTTGTCGGTCATGGCGGGCACCCCTTTCTCTCGGGACCAGTCTGCCGCAGCCCGGATGCGGGCCGTCGGCCACCGTCCCCGGGACCGCCCGTGGCACGGACGGGGACGGGTCAGGCGGGGCCGACCCCGGAGATCTGGTAGCGGGCCACGTCGGCGTCGCGGATCATCGCGGACCGGTCGTCCTCCGGGCCGGAACCCCGGAACGCCTCCAGGGCCTCCTGTGACTCCCACCGCTCGTAGACGTTGATCCGCCCGGTCTCGACGAGGTCGGCGCCGAGCGTGAAGTCGAGGCAGCCGGACGCGGCGCGGGCCTGCTCGACCACGGTCACGCACCCTCGCAGGTAGTCGTCACGGGCGCCGGGGTCGACGCGGATCCAGCCTGAAACAATGATCATGCCGCCACGGTACGGCCCGCCACCGACAGGATCACCGCCGGACCGGAGCCGGTACGCGGGGGCGGAAGGGCGGACCTCCGAACCGGTCGCGCATATCAGGCGCCCGCGGGGCACGTAGGATCCGACGGCCGGGCAGGTACGGCGGAGACGAGGACGGCGAGGGCACGGTGTGAGTTTTGATCTCGGGGTCTGGCTCGGAGCCGAACCGCTCACCGCGGCCGAGGCCCTCCGCCGGTACCTCCTGCGGACCGGGAGCGAGATCGCCTGCGGTGAGCCGAGTCCGGAGGTGGCGGCCTTCTACGAGGAGCTGACGTCGGTCTTCCCCGACCTGACCGCCGAGAACTACGCGACCTCGCCGTGGTCCGAGCCGTTGAGCGTGGGGGAGGACTTCGTGCTGATGAGCGCGGTCTTCCCCCGGGCCGGGGAGGTGTGCCGGGTGGTGCTGGAGATGTCCTGGCGGCACCCGTTGGTGATCTTCGAGCCGTAGGGGTGCCTCACCGGCCGTCGCGGGCCCTTCGCGCCGTACGGCGCGAAGGCACTGGGCTGCACCGGGTGACGCCGGGCGGCGCGGTGAGGCGCGGTGAGGTCGCTCAGCGGCTGACCGCGTCGCCGGACGGGCGCAGCAGGCCGAGGTCGGAACGGCGGGGAAGGCTCTCCCAGTCTCCGTCGGCGGTGACCGCGAATGCCCCGGCGGCCGACGCCGTGGCCAGGCGCTCCTCCGGGCCGGCTCCCGCGAGGGTCTCGGCGATCCAGCCCGCGGCGAAGGCGTCCCCCGCGCCCACCGGGTCGACCTCGGTGACCCGGTGCGGCTCGGCGTGCCGTACGACGCCGTCGGAGAGTTCCATCGCGCCCAGCGAGCCGCGCTTGACGAGGACGTGGCGCGGGCCGAGGTCGGCCAAGGCGCGGGCCAGGGCGAGCTGGTCGTCGCCCTCGACGACCAGCCGGGCCTCGGCCTCGGTCGCGAACATGACGTCCACCGTCGGGACGATCTCCCGCAGCACGGCGGACGCCTCGGCGGGCGTCCACAGTGCCCGGCGGTAGTTGACGTCCATCGACACGGTCACCCCCGCGTCGCGGGCCTCGGCGATCGCGGCCCGGACCGCCTCGACGGCGGAGGCCGACAGGGCCGGCGTGATGCCGGTGACGTGCAGCACGCGGGCCGAACGGATCATCGAGGTGTCCAGGTCGGCCGGGCAGAGCCGGGATCCGGCGCTCGCCGAGCGGTAGTAGCGCACGTCCACGACCTCGGCCGTGCGCCTGCTCTTGATCATCAGTCCGGTGGGCGCGTCCGGGTCGACCCGCATCCCCCGTACGTCGACGCCCTCGCCCGCCAGCGTCGAGCGGAGCAGTTCCCCGAACTCGTCGTCGCCCACCCTGCCGATCCAGGCCGAGCGCCCGCCGAGACGGGAGACGCCGATGGCCACGTTCGACTCCGCGCCCCCCCACGCCCAGCCCGAAGTCGCGGGCGTGCCTGAGCGGGCCGGTGCGCCGCGCGCTGAACAGTGCCATGCTCTCGCCGAGCGTGACCAGGTCGGTCATGGAAGGTGGCTCCTCACGCAGCGGGGTCGGTGATCGGTCGTACCCGGCCGCCCGCCGGTCCTGGCGGCATGATCCGATACGTCGAATACCAGGTCAAGGGATTGGATAGCGCTTTCTCGCGGCCACCGTGCAGCATAACGTCCCGCACCGGGCGGCCGTCGGGCGGCATGGATCTTCCTCTAATTTTTGCTTGGTGCAGGGCACAACTGTCCCTGGGGGTGCTTGACAGGCCAAAATTGATGCGTGGTCAGGATCGGATCGGTAGAGATGAACGATTGCGAGCAGGGGAAGCTTCCGCCCGTTCTGCGCCAGTTGTTCGCCGACGGAGCCGACGGAGCCGACGGAGCCGACGGAGCTCGCGGGACGAGCGGAGGTGAGGGCAGGAGGCTCTCGGTGGACCTGCCGCCGGGTGAACTGGTCTGGCCCGACCCCGGTTACGCTCAGCTCGCGATCCGTCACCGTCCGGCCTTCTGGCTCAGCGAGGTGACGGTCTCGGGGGAGTACTGGGCGCGGCTGCGGGCCGAGCACGAGCGGTCGGGGCTGTGGCCGGTGCTGCTGGAGGACTCGGTCCAGCCCTGGTCGGCCGGCCAGATCGCCCCGGACGCGGCGGCCGAGATCGACAATTACCACGTCGAGGCGTTCATGGCCGAGGTGTGGTCCGACTGGATCGCCAGGGCCCACGTCGACCAGCTCGAACTGCTCGACCCCTTCGGCCCGGAGTGCCCCGGCCCGGCCCCCGCGGGCAGGCTCGCCGCCGACCCCGGGGTGGTCGCCGACTGGTACGCGGGGATGGTGGCCGAGCGCAGGACGCCGCTCGGGCTCGTCGCGGTCGACCGCGGGGCCGACGCCCTGGCCGTCATGGGCTGGCAGGGTGCGCTGAACCACAACGAGTGGATGGTCCCGCTCGCGGCCGTCGTGCGCAGCTGGGAGGACAGGTTCGGGGTGCGGGTGGTCGGGATGGGGTTCAACACCCTCGACGTCAGCGTGGCGGCCCCGCCGACGACCTTCGAGCACGCCCTGCAGGTCGCCGCGGAGCACTGGACGTTCTGCCCCGACAGCATCCTCCAGGGCGCGGGGACCCTCATCGACTACGCCGAGCAGATCAAGGGACGGAACGCCTGGTCGTTCTGGTGGGACTGAGCCCTCCCGGGGTCCGGGAGGCCGCCGTCCCCGTACCGGGCGGGCCTGCGGGGTGGCGGGACGCGCGTTCGGGCAAACCCAGATGTTGAGTGCTTTAGGGGACTTTTTGCCAACAAGGTAGATCTTCTGGGGTTTTCGTGGCGTTTGCTTTGCTTTGTCTGGTTTCCGTGGGTAGTGTCCCCTGTTATCGGCCGGTGACCTGCCCTTCACAAGAGGGAGCGACCGCCCGACGTCGAATCCCGCAGGCCGGATGCCGCGGGAACCGGGGACCCATTTTCCGGGGTGAATCCGCCGCTCATGCGGCGGTAGGGCAACTCCACCGCCCGAACCCGTCAGCTAACCCGGTAGACGAGCTGGAGAGGAGACCCCCTCATGGATGACCGCGTCACCGCGTCGGTGCACCCCCTGTCCGCGCCGACCCCCTGAACGTTCCCCTGCCCCCCGTCCCCCATCCCCCGTACCTTTCGCGCCGCGCCTGATCGCGGCATTTCCCGGTAGCGCTCTGCGTAACGACTGGTTCGTCCGGTTACGCCTTTTTTCCGATAGCGCGCCCTCGCCCGTGCGCCCCTTTTCGGCGTGTCGCACGCGGTAGCCCCGTTCCCTCGCGAAAGAGCCTTTCCCCCATGAGCCTCTTCTTTGGCATGTACAAGAACCGCCTGGCCGCCGCCACCCTCGTCGGGGCGAGCGTGCTCGCCTCCGCGGGCGTCGCCTGCGCACTGCCCGTCTCGCCGTCCCTCGCCGCCACCGCCCCCGCGGTGAGCGGCCCCGAGGACGGCGTCGAGGCCGTCCTGCTCCACGGATCCACCCGCGCCTCCTACTTCTGGGACGACTCCTCCGGCCGCGCCGGGGACACCGGCCTGCCGGCCAGTGGCAAGCCGATGCAGAAGGGCATGATCGCCAGCCCGAGCTGGCCGCTGCTCACCGAGGGCTACATCCTCTACAAGGGCAAGCGGGCCAAGTTCTTCGTCGGTGACCGCGGCCCCGGGGTGCCCTCCAACCGCGGCATCATGCTCGACATCGACGCCAAGACCTTCGCCGACCTGACCGGCGGCACCTTCAACGCCGGCACGCTCGGCGTGGACGGCAACGGTGGCATGGGCCACATCGACGTCGAGTACGTGATCACCCGGTGGGGCGACGGCGTGGGCAGGAAGAACCACCCCGTGGCCTTCTCCACCGGTGCCTGGGGCCGCAAGGACCCCAACCCGGCCGACCCGCCCAAGACCGTGCTGGCCAAGTCCGGACGGCCGAAGAAGGTCACCGAGACCGAGCAGGTGAGCGCCGCGCCGGTGTCGACGTCGGCCAAGCCCAAGGTCATGGCCGAAGCCCTCTCCGCCGCCGGGCTGAGCGTGCGGGAGCCGGGAGCCGTCGTCTGGTAGCGGTCGTCCCGAGTAGCGGTCGTCCCGACCGGCCCCGCCGGTGCCGGATCCTGTCCAGAATGGCATTCTGTTTCGCAGGATCACCACGGTAGGAGTGCCATGACGACTCTGCGAACCCGGGCGAACGGCATCGAGATCGCCTACGACACCTTCGGCTCCCCCGGAGACCGCCCGCTCCTGTTGATCATGGGACTCGGTTCCCAGATGATCCACTGGGACGAGGACCTCTGCGGGCTGCTCGCCGGACGCGGGCACCACGTGGTGCGTTTCGACAACCGTGACGTCGGCGAGAGCACCCACCTGCACGAGGCAGGAGCACCCGGACCCGGCTGGAACGGCCGGGTCCCCTACCTGGTCGGCGACATGGCCGACGACGCCGCGGGACTGCTGGAGGCGCTCGGCCTGGACTCCGCGCACGTGGCGGGCGTCTCGATGGGCGGGATGATCGCGCAGTCGCTGGCGATCCGCCACCCGCACCGGGTGCGCAGCCTCACCTCGATCATGTCCACCCCCAGCCCGCGGGCGGCGCCCCCGACCGAGGCCGCGATGGCCGCGCTCATGTCGCCGCCCTCGCCCGACCGCGAGGCGGCGATCCGGCGGGCCGTCGCGACCTGGGACGTCATCGGCTCACCCGGCTACCCGGCCGACCGCGAGCGGATCGCGAGGGTCGCCGCCCTGAGCTACGACAGGGCCTACGACCCGCCGGGCACCGCCAGGCAACTGGCCGCGATCATGGCCTCCGAGGACCGCGCCCCGCTGCTGGCGAAGCTGACGGTGCCGGCCCTCGTCATGCACGGGGAGGACGACCAGCTCGTCCCGCTCTCCGGGGGGATCGCCACGGCCGAGGCGATCCCCGGCGCGCGTCTGCTGACCTTCCCCGGCATGGGCCACGACCTGCCCCGCGAGCTCTGGACGGACTTCGCCGACGCGATCGAGGAGCTCACCGGCTCCGCCGACCAGGCCGCCGCCGCGGCGCGCTGAGAACCCGGTGTCCCCGGCCCCGGGGCCGTACACCCCGGGGCCCGGCCGCCGACGAACGGGCCGCCGGCACATGACCCGCCGGGATATAGGCCCGGGAGGCGCCGGGAGGTTCAGACCTCGATCTTCTCCTCGATGCTCCGGAGGGTGTGCCGGGCGAGCGCCAGGTTGGACCGGTTCCGGTCGAGGGCCAGGTACATGAAGAGACCCTTGCCGCTGCGGCCGGTGAGCGGGCGGATCACGTGGTACTGCGTACCGAGCGTGATGAGGATGTCCTCGATGCCGTCCTTGAGGCCGAGCGAGTCCATGGTCCGCATCTTGGCCTTGACGACCTCGGTGTTGCCGGCCGCGGCCACCTGAAGGTCGAGGTCCTTGGAACCGCCGAGCGCGCCCAGCGCCATCCCGCTGCCGTAGTCGACGATGACCGCGCCGATGGCACCGTCGATCGCCATCATCTCCTTGAGAGAGATGTCCATGTTGCCCATTCCTGCCTCCGCTCACTGGATGTTCATTGGGATGTTCATTGGGATATCGACGTACGCGAGGTGATGGCGGCCAGCCGGGCCGCCGTCTTCCTGCCCTCCAGCCTGAGCAACCCGAGGTTGGTCCCCGGGCGCGCCAGCACTGTGAAGACGATCGTGGGGCCGGCGGCGTAGAGGGCCGCGTGGCCGTTGGTGCCGGAGATCAGCGTCTCCTCGAAGGCGCCCTTGCCGGTCATGCCCGTCATCCGACGGCTCAGGGCCAGCAACGCCGAGGAGAGCGCGCCGGTCTGCTCGGTCTCGTCGTTCAGGTCGCTCGCTATGGTCAGGCCGTCGACGCTGCTCGCGATGCTCCCGTCGACGTCGGGGATGCGCTCACGCAGCAGCGCCATCTCACGGCGTACCTGCTCACGCAGTTCCACCGGCACCCTCCTTCCGATCAGCTTCGGCGTCCGCAGCCTTATCGGCATCGAACCGGGCTCATGTCAGTGCCTCCAATGCGTTCCTGAGCCGGATGAGCAGGTTCACGTCGGCGGGGTCCCCGTTCGCCCTGGGCAGCCACTCCGTCGTCCGTACGGAACCCGCCGGGGCGTGCGGGATCTCCGTGGCACCCCTGGCCCGCCTGGGCAGCGAACCCCGCGCGTCGGTCTCGCCGGGAACCTCGGCCGGACCCGAACCCGACCCCGGACCCGCAGCCGGACCCGAACCCGGACCCGAACCCGGACCCGAACCCGGACCCGAACTCGCAGCCACGACCGGAGCCGGAGCCGGAGCCGCGACCGCGGTCGGGACCGGAGCGGGAGCAGAAGCGGGAGCAGGAGCCGAGGCCGGTGTCTGGAGCAGTCCCGAGGAGGCGAGCTGCCGTACGGCCAGCAGCACCGAGTAGGCGGGGCGGCCCAGTCTGCGGGCCAGCTCGGCCGGGGTCGCGGTGTGGTCCGCGCCGACCAGCACCTCCCACTGCAGCGGGCTCAGCACGACCCGCTGGGCGCCGATGCGCCGCAGCGGGACGACCGGGAGCGTGTCCAGCTCCGCCGACGGCCAGGTCCGTTCCAACTGTTCCCTCCTCCGCTCGCACTCCCGGAGCAGGCCGGGCACGTCGACGTGCCACTGCGGCCCGAGCCAGTGCCGCTCCCCGGGCCGGAACCGCGGCCTGCCCGTGGCCGTCTCCAGCAGGAAGTACGCGGCGTCGAGCACCGCGCTCAGCACGCAGAACTCCAGCTTGCCCCTGGTCAGCAGGCCCTGCTCGACCAGCCGCTCACCGCCGGAGACCGGTGGGCCGCCGGTCGTCCCCTCCCGCAGCTCGGCCGTGGCGGCGCGCCTGACGCTCCGCAGGAGCCCGGCGGGGACCCCGGCGCCGGTGACGAGCAGGTCCTCCAGCCGGGGGGCCGCCGCGCTCTGGGCGTAGGTGATCCGCCCGTCGGTGAGGTAGAGGACCCCCGCCCGGCCGAGGCGGAGCGAGCCGGTGGCGCGGCCGGCGGCGAGCCCGCCGAGAACGCCGGGGACGCTGTGGACGCCATGGGCACCGGGGACGCTGTGGGCACTGCGGACGCTCTCGACGCTCGGCATGGGCTCACGTCGATGTCAGACGGCCGGAGAGCACCTGGAGCCGGTGCCTGGCCAGCGCCAGGTTCGAACGGTCCCGGTCGAGCCTGACGTAGATGACGAGCGGGCCGTCGAAGGGCGTCTCCAGCGGCCTCAGCACGTGGTGGCCGCCGTCGGTGGTCACCATCATGTCGTCGATCCGGACGGTGCCGCCGGGGGAGACGACGGCCAGCCCGTCCAGCGTCGCGCGCAGGGTCTCGTTCAGCCCCGCGGCCGACCTCTCCACGCCCTCCACGCCGGTGTGACGGCTCACGCCGCCGGCCGCCACGGCCGTCCCGCTGGTCTGGTCGATGAGGATCGCGTCCAGGGCGCCGGGGATGGCCATCACCTCGGTCAGGCAGTCTTCGATTCCGAGCACGTGCTCTCCCTCGCCGGTGATGTCACGCATCGCCCGGACAGCGTAGGGAAAAGCAGACGGAATACTCCGGCCCATCGCTTGATATGGCCGGAAAAGACATACGATTCATTAACCGGGTGGGAAAAGACGTACTCCGGGTGGAATCAATCCACCGGATCGCCGGTGATGAGAGCCTTCTCGTCCGGCTTGAAAACAAGAATGTTCTTCACGTAGGAATCCACCGCGGCGGGCAGTCCGACGTCGGCCCCGGCCTCCTCCGACATGTACCAGCGGTGGTCGAGCACCTCGTGGAAGAACTGGGCCGGCTCCAGCTTGCCGCGCATCTCCTGCGGGACGGCCCCGACCGTGGGCTGGAAGACCTCGGCCAGCCAGCGGTGGGCCACGATCGCCTCGTCCTCGTGGCGCAGGCCGACCGAGACCCGGAAGGAGTCGAGGTCGTTCAGCAGCCGCCTGGCCTGGTTCTCCTCCACGTCCAGGCCGGTGAGCCGGAGCAGCCTGCGCTGGTGGTGCCCGGCGTCCACCACCTTGGGCCGGACGATCAGGCGGCCGGTGCCGGCCTTGCGGCGGACCATCATCTCGGCGACGTCGAAGCCCAGCGAGTTCAGCCGCCGGATCCGCTGGTCGATCATGTGCCAGTCGACCTCCTCGATGATGTCGTCGGAGGTGAGCTCGCCCCACAGGCGGTGGTAGCGCTCGCAGATGGAGTCGGCGACCCGCTCGGGGTCGATGGTCGGGTGCAGCAGCCCGCCCGCCTCCAGGTCGAGCATCTCGCCGAAGATGTTGGTGTGCGCCACCTCGATGTCGTACAGCCGCTGGCCCTCGCTGATCATCGGGTGCAGCTCGCCGGTCTCGGCGTCGACCAGGTAGGCGGCGAACGAGCCCGCGTCCCGGCGGAACAGGATGTTCGACAGCGAGCAGTCGCCCCAGTAGAAGCCGCTGATGTGCAGCCGTACCAGCAGCACGGCCAGGGCGTCGAGCAGCCGGTTGAGCGTCTCGGGCCGTACCGTCCCGGACATGACCGCCCGGTAGGGCAGGGAGAACTGCAGGTGCTGGGTGATGAGCGCGGAGTCGAGCGGCTCGCCCGAGGCGTCGGCGCGCCCGGTGACCACGGCCACCGGCTCGACGGAGGGGGTGTCCATCCTGGACAGGTCCCACAGCAGGCGGTACTCGCGCTTGGCGTAGTACTCGCTGATCTCCTTGATCGCGTACACCTTGCCCGAGAGCCTGGTGAAGCGCACCACGTGCCGGGAGATGCCGCGCGGCAGGGAGACCAGGCGGTGCTCGGGCCAGTTCTCCAGCGGGACGTCCCAGGGCAGGCGGATGAGGTCCGGATCGCTCGGGGCGCCGGTGAGCTGCAGGGGCATCGGGTCAGTCCTCGCGACGGGGGAAGGTGGGCGGGTCGAGGGCACGCCGGACCACGTCGGCGAGCTGCTCGTCGGTGAGCACGCGCGGCTCGCCGACGGACCTGGCGCGCACGTAGACCTCGCAGAGCCACTCCAGCAACCGGGTCGCCTCGAAGGCGCCGTCCAGGTCGTCGCCGATCGTGACCCCGCCGTGGTTGGCCATCAGCGCGGCGCGCCTGCCGGTCAGGGCCTCCCGTACGGAGGTCGCCAGCTCGGGGGTGCCGTAGGTGGCGTAGTCCGCGACGCGGACGGTCCCGCCCAGCAGCAGGGCGTTGTAGTGGATCGGCGGCAGCTCGCTCATGGTGGTGGCGACCACGGTGCCGAAGACCGAGTGGGTGTGCACCACGGCCCCGGCCCCGGTGGCCGCGTAGACCGCCAGGTGCATGGGCGTCTCGGAGGAGGGGGACAGGTCGCCGTCCACGAGGTGCCCCTCGACGTCGACGACGGGACAGGCCTCCGGTTCCAGCCGGTCGAGGGGGACGCCGCTCGGCGTCACCGCCACCAGGTCGCCCGCGCGGACGCTGAGGTTCCCCGCGGTCCCGACCACCAGACCGGACGCGGCGGCGCGGTGGCCGTACTCACACAGCAGGCGGCGCTGCTCGGCCAGCAACATGTGCCAAAAGTAGGGGCTTGCGGTACCGGGCGGCAAACCCCCATTATCTGGTCTAGACCGGTTGCCGCTCCCAGGTGACCGGAAGGTGCGGTTCCTTTACCTCCCTGACGTGCGAACGTCAATGGTCATCGGGAGAATATCGGCTACCGTGTGCCGTTCTGTCAGCGGATCGTGCTTCCTCGGCGTCCGACGGCTACCGGATAGGTCGCGGGGACATCACGGCTCGGTCTAGACCGGCTGCGAACCCTTGACGGTGGACTCCGGGGTACGTACCTTCGGGCAAACGTTTAGGAAACTTTCCTAATTCATCCCCCGTTCAGGAGGGTTGCATGTCCCATTCGGCCGGTACGCCCGGAGACATCACCCGGCGGCAGATGCTCCGCCGGATCGGCATGAGCGCCCTGATCGCCGGTCCCGGCGCCGGGCTGCTCACCGCCTGCGCCACCGGCGGTGGCGCGGCTCCCGCCTCCAGCGCCTCGCCGGCCGCCTCGGCGGGCGGCGCGGTGTCCGCGAAGAACCCGTTCGGCGTCCCCGCGAACGCGCCCCTGGAAGTTGTGATCTTCAAGGGCGGCCTCGGTGACGGCTACGCCGTGGAGGTCCACGAGCCGCTGTACAAGAAGGCCTTCCCGCAGGCGCAGATCAAGCACGTCGCCACCCAGCAGATCGCGCAGACCCTGCAGCCGCGGTTCGCCGGCGGCGACGTCCCCGACATGATCGCCAACTCCGGCACCGACCTGATGGACAACGCCGCCCTGCAGAAGGAGGGCCAGCTGCTGGAGCTCACCGAGCTCTGGGACGCCCCCTCGATCGACGACCCGAGCAAGAAGGTGCGCGACATGGTCGCGCCGGGCACCGTCGAGTCCGGCCTCATCGACGGCAAGCCGTACCTGATGAACTACGTCTTCTCCGCGTACGGCCTCTGGTACGACTCCGCGCTGTTCGAGGAGAAGGGCTGGACGCCGCCGAAGACCTTCGACGAGTTCAAGACCTTCGCCGAGACGGCCAAGGCCGCCGGGATCACCCCGTTCGCGTACGCCGGCAAGAACGCCGCCTACTACGCCTACTGGATGATCCTCATCTCCGCCGCGAAGATCGAGGGCAACCAGATCCTGGTCGACGTCGACAACCTCGTCGACGGCGTCTGGCAGCGCGACGCCATGAAGCAGTCCGCCGCCGCCTGGGCCGAGATCGGCAAGCACATGGACAAGTCCTTCGAGGGCCTGATCCACACCGAGGTGCAGCTCCGCCAGAACCAGGGCAAGGTCGCGCTGTACCCGTCGGGCTCCTGGCTGGAGAACGAGCAGAAGGCGCAGACGCCCAAGGAGTTCAAGTACGCGCTGACGCCCACCCCCAGCGTCACCGCGGCCGACAAGATGCCGTTCGAGGCCATCCGCGCCGCGGCCGGCGAGGCCTACATCGTCCCGTCCAAGGCCAAGAACCCCCGGGGCGGCCTGGAGTACCTGCGCCTCATGCTCTCCAAGGAGGGCGCCAAGGGCTTCACCGAGAAGTCCGGCAACATCACCGTCGTGACCGGTGCCGCCGACGGCCTGGAGCTGACCCCCGGCAACGCGAGCCTCAGCGCCGCGCAGACCGCCGCGGGCCAGAACATCGTCACCTTCAGCAGCTTCGAGAACTGGTACAAGGAGTTCGAGACCGAGCTGCGCAAGCAGACCAACGCCCTGATGTTCGGCCGCATCTCCGCCGACGAGTTCTGCGAGAAGGTGCAGAAGGCCGCCGACAAGACCAAGGCCGACTCGTCCATCACCAAGCAGAAGCGGACGGTGTAGCTCCCCATGCGGCAGGGCAAGTACCCGTTCATCGTCGGCTTTCTCGCCGCACCCGTCCTCCTCTACGTGGTCTTCGTGGTCAGCCCGTACGTCCAGGCTTTCTACATCTCGCTGACCGACTGGAAGGGCATCTCGGCGAACCCCCGGTTCATCGGCCTGGAGAACTTCACCAGGCTCTTTGACGACGAGGTCTTCTGGGCTGCGGTGCGTCACCACGGTGTCCTGTTGCTTGTCATGCCGCTGGCCACGCTCGTGATCGCGCTGTTCTTCTCCTTCCTGCTCAACCTGGGGGGCGGACAGCACGGCGGCCGGATGGCCGGGATCTGGGGCTCGAAGGTCTATCGTGTGATCTTCTTCCTGCCCCAGGTCCTGGCCGTGGCCATCGTCGGCGTGCTCTTCCAGGCGATCTACCGCCCGGACGAGACCGGCGTGCTCAACAGCCTGCTCGGCAAGGTCGGCATCGACCCGGTCGGCTGGCTCATCGACCCGGACATCGCCCTGCTGTCGATCATCGGCGTGATGGTCTGGCAGGCGGTCGGCTTCTACGTGGTGCTGTTCTCGGCCGGCATGTCGTCGATCCCCCCGGACGTGTTCGAGGCCGCCGCCCTGGACGGCGCCGGCCGGTTCACCCTGTTCTTCCGGATCACGATCCCGCTGCTCTGGGACACCATGCAGGTCGCCTGGGTCTATCTCGGCATCGCCGCCTTCGACGCCTTCGCCCTGGTCCAGGTGCTCTCGGTCGACCGCGGCGGGCCGGACAACTCCACCACGGTGCTGCCGATGGAGATCTGGCGCACCGCGTTCAACTTCTCCAAGTTCGGCTACGCCTCGGCGATGGGCGTGGCGCTGTTCTTCCTGACCATCACGTTCGCCGCCCTCACCCTGCGCGTGACCCGGCGCGAGAGGATCGAGTTCTGATGGCCACGGACACGGCTCGCAAGCCCGCCGCCCGCCCCTCCGCCCCGGCGCACGTCAGGCGCCGCAGGAAGAACCCGATCGGCGCCTTCGGGGTGCTCTCCCACCTGGCGCTGCTGGTCTGGGCGATCCTGATCGTCGGCCCGATCCTGTGGACGTTCCTGTCCTCCTTCAAGACCAACACCGAGATCTTCGGGGACGCCATCACGCTGCCGGCCTCGTTCGGCTGGGACGCCTGGGGACGGGCCTGGGAGAAGGCCCACATCGGGCAGTACATGCTGAACACCGTCTTCGTGGTGGCGTGCGCCACGGCCGGCACCATGCTGCTGGGCTCGATGGCGGCGTACGTGCTGGCGCGCTACACCTTCCCCGGCAACAGGCTGATCTACTTCCTGTTCGTGTCGGGGATGACGTTCCCGGTCTTCCTCGCGCTGGTCCCGCTGTTCTTCGTGGTCAAGAACCTCGGCCTGCTCGACACCCACCTCGGCGTGATCCTGGTCTACATCGCCTACTCGCTGCCGTTCACGGTCTTCTTCCTGTCGGCGTTCTTCAAGACGCTGCCCACCTCGGTGGCCGAGGCGGCGATGATGGACGGCTGCTCGCACACCCGGACGTTCTTCCAGATCATGGTGCCGATGGCCAAGCCCGGCCTGGTCAGCATCACGATCTTCAACATCCTGGGCCAGTGGAACCAGTACCTGCTGCCGATCGTGCTGCTCACCGGCAACGTCGAGGACAAGTGGCTGATCACCCAGGGCGTCGCCAACATCTCCACCAACGCCGGGTACGAGGCCGACTGGCCCGGCCTGTTCGCCGCGCTGAGCATGGCCATCGTACCCGTCATGATCGTCTACATCATCTTCCAGCGCCAGATCCAGTCGGGCCTCACCTCCGGCGCGGTGAAGTGAGCCCGAGCCGTCCGGTGATCACCGGATGACCGGATCCGGTCAAATTACCGGTCCCGCGGAGTAATCCCGGAAGGGGTGCCGGGAGTCGTTCATAGGCGTAAGCGACTCCCGTCCCCTTCCCCCGGAGCACCGGACATCATGGCCCATCCCGACCAGGACTTCCCCTTCCCGTTCTTCGGCGCGGGGCAGGCGAGCTACTACATGTGGGCAGAGGTGCACGTGCGCTTCGCCCGGGAGCCGTCGGCCTCCCAGCGGGCGGTCATCACCGACACCGTCCCGGCCCCGCTGCGCGGGGCGATCGACTGGTGCGAGGGACGCCAGCTGATGGTCTCCAGCGGCCTGTCCCTGCACGGCGCGCTGGTCCGCTCCTACCCGGCCGCCGACGGCGACTCCGACCGGATCGACGACGACGGCTGGCTGCACGCGGCCCCCCTCCCGGGTCGCCGCGCTCAACGCCGACATCGAGGGCTGGCTGCTGCGCATCGACCGGGAGTGCCCGATCCTGGCCGCCCACCGCGCCGAGGACCCGGACGGCGGCGGTACCCGCCTGTCGGACTGGCACGCCTGGAGCCTCACCCGGCTGCCCGGCCTGCTGTCCGAGCTGGAGCCCCTGCTCGGCCGGGCCAGTCACGCCACCTCGATGGCCCGGGGCATCCTGGCCATGGCCCGGCGCGCCGGAACCCTGCCCCGGCTTGGCGTCCTCACCTCGGGCGTGATCTCCTGGCGGGATGAACCTGCTTGACGACTCCGCGGTGCGCGACAGGCTCGCCGCAGTGCCCGAGTGGCGGCGCGAGGGCGACGAGATCCGCCGTACGATCACCGCGGCCGACTTCCCGGCCGCGATCCGCATCGTGGACGAGATCGCGGTCGAGGCCGAGAAGCTCAACCACCACCCCGACATCGACATCCGCTGGCGCACCCTGCACCTGGTGCTGAGCACGCACGACGCCGGCGGCCTGACCGAGCTGGACTTCACCCTGGCCGCCCGGATCGACGAGATAGCCGCCGGCGCCTGAGCACCCGGCCGGCGCCTGAGCGCCGGCCGCGACGGGACGGCCGGAGCCCTCACCGGGGCTCTCACCGGAGCCGGGGGCCCTCACCGGAGCCGAGGCCGGCTGGGTCGGGTCCGGGGACGGGATCGGGTCCGGGGGCAGGGCGGGGCCGAGGACCGTGGCGGGGAGGGCGGGGACCTTCACAGGACGGCGGGGGGACGGTGAGCAAGATCGGCCATTGACGGGTGTGCCCTGCCGTGCGGACGATGAAGGCGTTCACGAGACCCCCTTCTCGTGACGGACGAGCCTTCACCAGCGCAGGGAGCACCCATGCCCCACATCACCCTCCCCACCGACGAGCCCGGGATCCTCGGCCTCTTCCGGTTCCGCCCGGAGACGGCAGGGCCGCTCAACCAACTCGTGGAGGTCCTGCTGCGCGGCGACAGCACGCTGTCGCGCGGGGAACGCGAGCTGATCGCGGCGTACGTGTCGTCGCTGAACAGCTGCCGGTTCTGCTTCTCCTCGCACGCCGCGTTCGCCGCCGCGCAGCTGCCCGAGGGGATGACGCTGGTGGAGCAGGTGCGCGCTGATCCGGACGGCGCGCCGATCCCCGCGAAGACGAAGGCGCTGCTGGCCATCGCGGCGGCCGTGCAGCAGGGCGGGCAGGAGGTCTCCGACAAGCACGTCGAGGCCGCCAGGGCGGAGGGCGCCACCGACCTCGAGATCCACGACACGGTGCTCATCGCGGCGGCGTTCTGCATGTTCAACCGCTACGTCGACGGCCTGGGCACGTTCGCCCCCGACGACCCCGCCGGGTACGCGGAGATGGCCAAGGTCATCGTCGCCGAGGGCTACGGCACCCACTGACCGGAAGCGGCCAACACCCTGGGTGATCGCACGATCACGATTAGGGTGGACGCTGTTCCTCGTCGGCCCGGTCAGGGAGATCATGAATGCGCACCCTGGGAGTTCTCGTCGCCGCCCTGCTGTTCTGCGCGGGCTGCGGTGATCAGGTCGACGCGCAGCACCCGGCCGGGCATCGCTCCGGGGCGGGCCCGAGCGGGAGCGCGAGCGGTGTGACCGACGCCGGGATCCGCCTCGCCGGGGGCGGCACGCTCACCGCCCCGGCGCAGCGCGCCTCCGCGATCGTCTACGACACCACGCTGGTGCCCGCGGGGGCCGAGGTCACGGTCACCGCGGAGTCGGGGGCGGTGCTCTCCACCTCCACGGTCACCGCCAAGGGCATGCTCCCGGCACGTGCCTACGGGGTGCACCTGCACGTCAACCCGTGCGGCCTCAAGCCGGACGACGCCGGGCCGCACTACCGGCACGCCCACACCCACGCGAGCGCCGAGAACGAGGTCTGGCTCGACTTCACCACCGACACCCGCGGCGGCGCCACCGCCACCGCCACCCAGGACTGGGCGTTCACTCCCGGACGGCCGCCCCGGTCCCTGGTGATCCACGCCGAGCCGACCCGTACCGCGGGTGCCGAGGCCGGTAACGCGGGTCCCCGGGTCGCCTGCGTCACCCTCGTCCAACGCTGAGCCCCAACGCTGAGCCCCCGGAGCCGAGGCTTCAACGCCGGGACTTCAACCCCTGAAGCTCCAGCGTCGGGGCTTCGATGCCGAGGCTTCAACGCTGAAGCTCCAGCGTCCGGGCTTCAGCGCCAGGACTTGAACCCCTGAAGCTCCAGCGTCGGAGCTTCGATGCCGAGACGCCGAGACCCGGCACCGGAAACCGGTGCCGGGTCTCGTGTCCGATCCGGACGTCCTCGGGTTCGAGCGTGTCCGGGTTCAGGCATGTTGGGGTTCAGGCGTGACCGGCGGGGATGCTGCCGAGGCGGCCCGCCTGGTAGTCCTCGAACGCCTTGACGAGCTCCTCCTGGGTGTTCATCACGAACGGCCCGTAGTGCGCGACCGGCTCGCCGATCGGCAGGCCGCCGAGCACGATGACCTCCAGGTTGGCGCTGCGGCCGTCCTGGGTGCCCGCCGCGGCGAGCGTGACGGTCTCCCCGTCGGTGCCCAGCCCCGGAAGGGTGCCGAAGCCCTCGAAGACGGCCAGCTGGCCCGACTCGATCGGCTGCCGGTCGGCTCCGACGCTGCCACGGCCGGACAGGACGTACGCGAGCGCGTTGAAGTCCTTGCGCCAGGGAAGCGTCAGCCGCGAGCCGGGGCTGAGCGAGGCGTGCAGCAGGGTGATCGGCGTCCTGGTGGAACCGGGACCGGTGAAGCCGGCGACCTCGCCCGCGATCAGGCGGACCAGGGCCCCGCCGTCGTGACTGCTCAGCAGGACGACGTTGCTCCGGCCGATGTCCTGGTACGCGGGGGCGACCATCTTCTCGCGGCCCGGCAGGTTGACCCAGAGCTGGATCCCGTGGAACAGGCCGCCCTTGTTCACCAGCCACTCCGGAGGGGCCTCCCGGTGCAGGATGCCGCCACCGGCCGTCATCCACTGGGTGTCGCCGTCGGAGATCGTGCCTCCGCCGCCGTGCGAGTCGGCGTGCTCCATCACCCCGTCGATCATGTACGTGACGGTCTCGAAGCCCCGGTGCGGGTGCCAGGGGGTCCCCTTGGGCTCGCCCGGCGCGTAGTCGACCTCGCCCATCTGGTCCATCATGATGAACGGGTCCAGGTACTGCGGCCTGATCGTCGCCAATGCCTTGCGGACCGGGAAGCCCTCTCCCTCGAATCCGCTCGGAGCGGTGGTCACGGCCAGCACCTGACGCTCGCGGACCGCGTCGAGCGGCTGCGGCAGGCGGGGCAGGGTCAGCGGGTTCTCTACGGTCACGGCGGGCATCTCGGGTTCCTTCCTCGGTGTTCGCCGGTGACAACTCAGTTGATGTTTCAACTATTCCTTCGTGGAAGAGGCCGTGGCACCGGGATGCCACGGCCTCGAAGAAGGATCATGATCGGCGGGGTGCGGGGCCCGGCCGGTGCCGACCGGGGAAGGGGACCCGTCGCGGAGGAGAAACCGCGGGTGGGGGTCCCGGGGAGGGGCCCGTCGCGGGGGAGGAGGTGCGGGAGATCACTCGTCGTCGGCCAGGGCGAAGCCGCCCCGACTCAGCGAGATCAGCTCGGCGGCGACCACCTGCTCGTCCAGCGCGGCGCCGGGGTCGGAGGCGAACACGGTGACGACGTGGATCCTCCCCGAGGCCGAGCGGGCCGCGTACGACAGGTTCAGCACGCCCACCTCGGAACCGCCCTTGGCCCAGACCGCGGGCCACTTCTTCCGGTCGAGCTTCAGTCCGAGGTCGTTGACCGACATGATCTCGCCGACCCGGCCGCTCTTCGAACGGAGCAGGCCCGCGTAGGCGCGGCAGACGTCACGGGGCGAGCCGAACCACTCCAGCGTGTCGAGCTCCCTGGGCTTCTCCCAGAGCGTGATGTCCGAGAGCGACTGCTTCGCGACCGTGTTCGCCAGGTAGGCGCGCCGGCCCGCGGCGTCCAGCGCCAGGTAGGCGCGGGCCTGGTCGGGGTGGTTCACGCCCTTGAGCAGGAAGACCTCGCGGGTGGTGAGGAAGGGGGTGTTCCGCCCGGTGTGACCCGACCAGCGACGTACCGTGGCCTCCACGGCCTTGCGGCCGACCGTGTGGATCAGGACGTCGGTGGCGGTGTTGTCGCTGATGGAGATCATCAGCTTGGCGGCCTCGCTGACCGTGGTGGTGCTGCCGTCCGGGCGGGTCGTCAGCCCGTCCTCACCGAGGCTCTTCCACCCGGGCCTGATCGTGATCTTGGTGTTCCAGCTCAGCTCGCCGTCACGGATCTTCTCGGCCACCGCACCCAGCACGTACAGCTTGAAGACCGACCCCAGTGGCCGGACCGTGTCCGGTGCCACGGCGTGCGTGACGTCGCACCTGCCCCGGGAGTCGATCTCCGCGGCCAGGAAGCCGGTCCGCGGGGCGACCTTGCGGAGCCGGGCGTCGAGCTGCTTCCAGGTACGCGGCGCGGCGGGCACGGTGGGGGCCGGAGGGGTGACCCCGGCCAGGTTGATCCTTCCGTCGCCGTCCACGCCGAGCTGGACGACGAAGTCCTTCTCGCCGATCCTCCCGGTCCCGGCCAGCGACGACGGCGTGACCCTGGTCAGTCTTTCCAGGCGGAACCCCTTCGCCGCCTTCAGGAAGGCGTTGACGCCGTCGAGGGTCAGGGAGGAGAGGTAACCGGCGTTGAAGTGCTCCCGCAGTTCGTGCTCGGCCACGGGCGCCCGATCCGTTGCGCCGAGGAGCCAGCGCAGCTGCCGGCCCGCCGGGCTGTCCGGGATCTTCGGCTCGGCGCCGGTCGTCACGGCCGGTACGACGGTGCGGGACGCGGTGGTGCGGGACGCGGTGGTGCGGGACGCGGTGGTGCGGGAGGTGACGGTGCCGGGTACGACCGCGCCGGGTGCGGTTCCGGTGGAGGCAGCGGCCACGGGGGCGATCACGGCGGCGGGGCCGGGGGCGGCGGCCGCGGGCAGGGCCGTCACCGGTACGACGACGGCGACGGCGGTGGCGAGGGCCGGCAGACGCTTCGATCGGGACGGTGACCGCATCAGGTGCTCCTTCGGACGTTCTCCTGCGTCGCGGCAACCTCCCCGGTGATCTCCCCGCGAAACCCGCGAAACCGTACGTCGCACCGGGACCCGGCCCGTTCCCCTCCCCGGCCGGAAGGGGCGCCACCTGGGCGAACGGCCCGGTCGTCGCCGTGGTCCGGTTCACCGTACGTACCCCGAAAATCGGGTGTGGCCGCGTCCTTCGCCCGGTCGTTCCCCGCGGCGGGACGTTCCGTCAGCCGAAGACCGCGGGCGGGGGGACGGGGATGAGGACGGCGTCGCCGTCGTTCAGCGGCCTGGCCCCGGCGATGAACCGGACGACGTCCTCGCCGTCCACGCAGCGGGCCTGGGTGAGGCCGCCCGCGGCCCTGCGGGCCAGGCCGGACACGGGCAGCGGCACGCGGGAGGCGGCGACGATGAGGTTGCCGAAGCGGCGCCCGCGCAGCACACCGGGCTCGGCGAGCAGCACCACCTGCGGGAACGCGTCGCGGACGGTGGCCAGCACCCGGCGGGTGAAGGCCAGGCCCTTGCCGTCGGCGACGTTGATCAGCACGGTGCCGGCCGGGCGCAGGACGCGGGCGACGTCCCGCATGTACTCGGAGGTGGCCAGCTCGATCGGCATCGTGGCACCGCTGAAGGCGTCCAGCACGAGCAGGTCGGCGAAGTCATCCTCGAGACCGGCGGTGGCGGTACGGCCGTCGAGGATCCTGACCTTGAGCCGGGGCACCGACTTGAGCCTGAGGTGGTCCCGGACGAGCTGGACGAGCCCGGCGTCGGGTTCGGCGACGATCTGCCGGGACCCCGGCCGGGTCGCCGCGACGTAGCGGGGCAGCGTGCAGGCGCAGCCGCCGACGTGCACGACGTCCAGCGGGCCCTCGTCCAGCAGGTCGATCACGTGGGCCATCAGCCGGACGTACTCGAAGTCGAGGTAGGCGGGGTCGTCCAGGTCGACGTAGGACTGCGGCACGCCGTCCTTGGAGATCACCCAGCCGGAGGACCGGTCGAGGTCCTGTAGCAGGTCGACCTCGCCGAACGTCACCGGGTACCGTCCCGGCATCGGCTCGCGCGCTTCCCGTCCGGCCATCGGCCCGTTCCTCTCGTCCTGGTGTGCGCCGGCCCTTCCCGGGGAGCCCGGGGAAGACCACGCAGGAAACCGTATGCCCGCCCGGGAGTGAACGGTGACGGTGCGGCCGGGCCGGCGTGGGTACGTCCGTTCCGGGCGGACGTCCGGGCATGTCCGTGCCGGGTGGATCGCCACGAGGTACGGTCGCGCCGAGCCTGCGAGCCGGTCGGGCCTGCCGGGCCTGTCGGCACGGGAACCGGTGTAGGAAGAATCACAACCTACGATCACGTAAGTTACGCTAGCGTAGGTTCATGGCCACCATCACGGAAAGGCTCGCTCCCGCCGAGTCCGTCAAGCCTCGCCTGCGCGGCTGGCTGCACGCCGGGGCGCTGCCCGTGGCGCTCGTCGCCGGCTTCGTCCTCGTCGCGCTGGGACCCACCCTGCAGGCCAGGCTCGCCGCCGCGATCTACGCGATCACCTCCGGGCTGCTCTTCGGCATCTCCGCCACCTACCACCGGGGCACGCTCTCGCCGCGGCTGGAGGAGGTGCTGCGCCGTCTCGACCACGCCAACATCTACTTGATCATCGCGGGCACCTACACGCCGTTCGCGCTGCTCGCCCTGGACGGGCCCGCCGCCGCGGTGGTGCTCGGCGTGGTCTGGACGGGCGCGATCGCTGGGGTGCTCTTCCGCGTGCTGTGGACCGGCGCCCCCCGCTGGCTCTCGACCGCGCTCTACATCGGCCTCGGCTGGACGGCCGTGTTCGTGCTTCCCCAGCTCCTGGCGGGGGCCGGGGTCGTCGCGGTCGCCCTGATCTTCGTCGGCGGGGTGCTCTACACGGCGGGCGGCATCGTGTACGGCATGCGCCGCCCCGACCCCTCCCCGCGCTGGTTCGGCTTCCACGAGGTCTTCCACGCCTTCACCGTCGCCGCCTACCTGGTCCAGTACGCGGGTGTCTCGCTGGTCGTCTACGCGGCGGTGTGACCCCCGCGGGGCGTGTCCGCGATCGACGACGGCCCGTCTTGATACGAAATATCGGGATTTGACCGGGTGATGGTCTCGCCGGGGAGGCGGGCCGGGAAGGGAACGGTCACCGAGGGGCCTGCGGCCGGACGCCGGAGCCCGGTCGCCGGGACACCTGCCGCCGGGGCGCTCCTCGCGGGACACCCGAGACACGGCAGCGCGGCTCGGCGCCGCCCCGCGAACCCGGGCACCAGGCGCCCCGTCGACAGTTCCGGGAGAATCTTCGCCCGATGCGGTTCGAGTACGTAATGTTTCCGGGTACATGTCACTGAAGCGGGGGATCGTCTTTCCGGTGACCCTGGAGGGGACATGGACGTGCACGACCGTCTGGCCCGTCATCTGCTCGTGGACGGCTACCGGCTGGTGCTGGATCTGGACCGGAGCCGGGGAGCCCGGCTCGTGGACGCCCGTACCGGCAGGAGCTATCTGGACTTCTACAGCTTCTTCGCCTCCGCGCCGCTCGGGGTGAACCCGTTCGACGACGATCCGGAGTTCCTGGCGCTCCTCGGCAGGGTCGCGGCCAACAAGCCCGCCAACTCCGACCTGTACACCGTCCACCTCGCGGACTTCGCCGACACCTTCGCCCGCGTCCTCGGTGACCCCGAACTGCCGCACCTGTTCTTCGTGGAGGGCGGCGCCCTCGCCGTGGAGAACGCGCTGAAGTGCGCCTTCGACTGGAAGAGCCGCCTGAACGAGTCGCGGGGGCTCGGCCGGGGGCTCGGCACCCGGGTGCTCCACCTCACCCGGGCCTTCCACGGGCGCAGCGGCTACACGCTCTCGCTGACCAACACCGACCCGGTCAAGACCGACCGCTTCCCGGCGTTCGACTGGCCCAGGATCGCGGTGCCCGCCGTCCACCTCGGCGACGTCGAGGCGGCCGAGGAGAGGTCGCTGGCCGCGGCACGGGCGGCCTTCGAGCGCCACCCCCACGACATCGCCTGCTTCATCGCCGAACCCGTCCAGGGCGAGGGGGGCGACAACCACATGCGGCCGGAGTTCCTGCTGGCCATGGAACGGCTCTGCCACGAGCACGATGCCCTGTTCGTCCTGGACGAGGTGCAGACCGGTGGCGGGACCACCGGCACCCCGTGGGCGTACCAGCAGCTGGGACTGCGGCCCGACGTGGTGGCCTTCGCCAAGAAGGTCCAGGTGGGCGGGATCATGGCGGGCCGCAGGGTGGACACGGTGCCCGGCAACGTGTTCGAGACCAGCGGCAGGATCAACTCCACCTGGGGCGGCGGGCTGGTCGACATGGTCCGCTCCCGCAGGATGCTGGAGATCATCGAACGCGACGGCCTGATCCCGCGCGCGGGCAGGCTCGGCGCCGAGCTGCTCGGCACGCTGCGGGAGATCCAGGCGCGCTTTCCCGGCCTGGTGGAGAACGCCCGCGGGCGCGGCCTGATGTGCGCCTTCGACCTCCCGGACGCCGCCGAGCGCGACCTGCTGGTGGCCAGGCTGAGGAACGAGGAGGGGGTGCTGGTGCTGCCCTGCGGTGAACGTTCGGTACGGCTGCGGCCCGCGCTCTCGATCACCTCCGAGGAGCTGGGGGAGGGCACGTCCGCCATCGCCCACGCCCTGGAGAGCTCCCGCTGCCGTCTCCCGGCCTAAGGCCTGTCTCGAAGTCCGGTATGTAGCGGTGTGTAACGATCGCTAAATAAAGAGATCTCCGGTAGAGGGTTCAACGACCAAGAAGAACCTGAACACCGGAGATCTCGTGACCACCCTAGCGGTGACGCGGCGGTTCGATCTGACCGATGCGCAATGGGCGGCCTTGGAACCGCTGCTGCCGGCGGCCAAGAGGCCGGGGCGGCCCTCGCGGTGGACCAAACGACAGCTGATCGACGGGATCCGGTGGCGGGTACGGGTCGGAGCACCGTGGCGGGACGTGCCCGAATGCTATGGCTCCTGGCAGGCGGTGTACTCCTTGTTTCGCCGGTGGCAGCGCTCAGGTACCTGGCGGCAGATCGTGTGCGGCCTGCAGGCCGCCGGCGATGCCCAAGGGCTGATCGGCTGGCAGGTGGGAGTCGATTCCACGATCTGCCGAGCCCACCAGCACGCGGCCGGGGCATCAAGGACAGCAGACCGGCAGGCCGAGCCGCCCGGCGGGGTGGAGACCGAACCCGGCGATCACGCGCTGGGCCGCTCTCGCGGTGGCCTGTCGACCAAGCTGCACCTGGCGTGCGAGCAGGGCCAGAAACTGTTGTCGCTGGTCCTGACCGCCGGCCAGCGCGGAGATGCACCGCAGTTCGAGGCGGTCATGGCCGCCATCAAGGTGCCCAGAGTAGGGCCGGGACGGCCGCGGACCCGTCCGGACCGGGTACGGGCGGACAAGGCCTACTCCTCCCAAGCCATCCGCTCTCACCTGCGCCGGCGCGGTATCCGCGCCACGATTCCCGAACCGGCCGACCGGGTTCAAGGACGGCTACGACGCGGCAGCCGAGGCGGTCGGCCTCCGGCCTTCGACCGGATCGACTACCGCGATCGCAACACCGTGGAGCGCGGTATCAACCGGCTCAAGCGCCACCGCGCTCTCGCCACCAGATACGACAAGCTCGCCGTCCGTTACCAGGCCACCATCCATATCGCCGCCATCAACGACTGGCTCACCTGCCTTTGAAACAGGCTCTAGGCCTCCCCCTCCCGGAGGGCGTCGGCCGGGCAGGGGGTCCTCTCCCGCCACATGTCGATCGCGGCCCCCCGCGAGTCGGCGCCGAGTTTGGCGTAGATGCGGTTCACATGGTTCTTCACGGTCTTCTCACTGAGGAACAGGTGCTGCGCGATCTGCCCGTTGGAGCGGCCCGTCGCGATCAGTTCCATGACCTCGGCCTCACGCCTGCTCAAACCCGCCGCGACGCTGGGTCCTGCGTCGAACGGGGCGTCGTCGACTCTCATCCGGCCTCCGTGGCTGCAAACACGGTCAGGTCGCCGAAACCCCCGGTTCTTACGGCGTAGCGATAGCAGCGAGCATAACCCGTAATATCCATTTTTAGGGGGTAAGTGAGGACCGGGAAATGCGGAACGGCCGGTCCCTGGGGACCGGCCGTTCTCGTGGGGTGAGTGAGGGGACTTGAACCCCCGGCATCTAGGACCACAACCTAGCGCTCTGCCAACTGAGCTACACCCACCATCGCCGCCGTGGCAGCACATGAAAAGTGTAGCGGTCTTTGGGAGTCGTTTCGTACCGGGTTTCGCGTGAACCGCTTAGGAGTCGCCGGTGGACACGTCCTCGGCCAGCCGCCGCGCGGCGGCGGAATCCGGGCCCGGCTGGGGTACGAAGACCGCCGCGCGGTAGTAGCGCAGCTCCCGGATGCTCTCGACGATGTCCGCGAGCGCCCGATGGCCGCCCTGCTTCTCGGGCGAGGCGAAGTAGACCCGCGGGTACCAGCGCCGGGCCAGTTCCTTCACCGAGGAGACGTCGATCATCCGGTAGTGCAGGAACGCGTCCACCGCGGGCATGTCCCGGGACAGGAAGGAGCGGTCCGTGGAGATGGAGTTCCCGCACAGCGGGGCCCTCTTCGGCTCCCTGACGTGCCCCTTGATGTAGTCGAGCACCAGGGACTCGGCCTCGGCCAGCGTGACCCCGCTCCCCAGCGCCTCCAGCAGGCCGGACGCGGTGTGCATCTCGCGTACCACGTCCGACATCTGCTCCAGGGACTCGGGCGGTGGCTTGATGACCACGTCCACCCCCTCGTCGAGCCGGTTGAGCTCGCCGTCGGTGACCACGCAGGCCACCTCGACGAGCGCGTCCCGGCCGAGGTCGAGCCCGGTCATCTCACAGTCGATCCAGACCAGCAGGTCACTCATAGCCCTCAGGGTAGTCCCCACTCTCACGACATCCTGAACGACTTGATCACCTTGTCGACGACCGAGGTGTCGAGATTGTCCGGTACGGAGATGTAGACCAGCGCCGGAGGCTCGTTCTGGCCCCGGTCGACGATCACGAACGCGGCCCGCTCGCTCTTCCACTTCCAGCCGTTGGCCTCGGCCTGATCGGAGAAGTCGAGATCGAACTCCAGCAACCAGGCGTCCCTGCCGTCCACCTTGATCGCCTTGTCCTCGATGATCTTCCGGGTGTGCGGGGGCGTGTAGAAGGCCGGTTCGATGATCTGCAGCAGCGTCGCGGCGGTCGCGCGCATGCCGGTGGTCCCCTGGTAGCCGTACGACGCGGGAAGCTCGGCGGTCATGACGTTGCCGAGCCAGTCACCGCCCTGGCCGTCGTAGTCCTCCTGGGCGACGGCCACGACCGCGCTGCTCCAGGTGAACCCGAGCCCGCCGCCCACGCTCGGCGGCACCTTCCAGGGCCCCTGCGGCACCTCGTACGACAGGCCGGTCACCGGATCCGTGACGCGCCCGTCCACGGCCTCGGGCAGCACGCCACCCCGGGAGGCCGACGGGCCCGGGCTCGGCTCCAGGCTGGGCTCCCGCGTCGCCGAGGGGGGCGGCGTGTACGGGGTGACGGACGGGCTCGTCACGTTCCTGTTGGACGGGTCGAGCAGGTACATCGCGGCGACCACCAGCACGACGATGAGGACCAGCACCCCGCCACCGCCCAGGATCCACGGGAGCGGGCCGCGCTTGCGCGGCGGCGGCCCCGCCGGGTAGGCCCCGAAGGGCGGCAGCGGCATCTGCGCGGTGCCGTTGGGCGGGCCGCCCCACGCCGGTCCCGGGGTGCCGCCCTGCGCCTGGTGCTGGACGGGCTGCCGGTTCCACGGTCCCCCGGGCCCGGCCTGCCCGGCGGGACCCGTCCCGTACGGCGCTCCCGGTGCTCCAGGTGCTCCCGGTGCTCCGGGCCCGCCCGGCCCCGCCCAGACGGGCCCGGGACCGGTTCCCCCCGGCCCGCCGGGTCCACTCGGCCCGCCCGGTCCACCAGGTCCGCCCGGCCCACCGGGTCCCGCCCAGACGGGCCCCGGCCCGGTGCCGCCCGGCCCCGGCATCGCGGGACCCTGCCCGCCCGACCCCGGCAGCGCGGGCCCCGGGCCGGTGGCTCCCGGTCCGGCCGGGCCTGCCGGCCCGGGGAACGGCCCGGTCCGCCCGGGGCCGGTGTGATGCTGCTGGGGGGAGGGGCCCGTCTGCGGCCCCTGGGGACCGTCCTGCCCGGCGGAGGCGTCCGCCTGATGGGTGGCGTCGGTCCACTGGCTACCGTCCCACCACCGCAGCAGCGGCGAGCCGTAGGGATCGGGATACCAGCCGGAGGGGATCTGCGTGGTCATGGCCGCCAGAGTAGTAAGAACGGCTTTGTGCCGCATTGTGGACCTTGCGGTCACTCGTCAACATTTATAGGTGAAACTGGCTTTGTCCTGGATCTTCCCGGTCGCGGGGGACGGGGAGAGCAGCAGCAGGGTGGCGGTTCCCCGGAAGTCCCCCTCGCCCTTGACCGTCCAGTCCAGGACCACCTCGTGCGAGGTCGTCCCGGCCGCGAGCCGGTCGTTCTGCACGATCGGCTTCCTGCGGTCGCTGCGTTTCCACTGGTAGCGGACCTCTCCCGCCGAGCCGTTGGTGGTCAGGACGCCGACGATGCGGATCTTGGCGTCGCACCTCTGCGTCCCCTTCGGGGCGCTGACGCTGACCCCTGTCACCTCCAGCGGCGTCACCGGGCCGCGGAGCAGCCAGAGCGCCAGTGCCGCCACGACCATCAGCGCGAGGATCGCCGAGGCGAGGACCGTACGGCCGCGACGCCGTCGTTCGCGAGGGGCCGCGACGGCCCTGAGCCGCTCGGCGGGGGGCTGGGTCTGCTGGAGGTCCCGGCCGGCCCGCCAGAGCTGGGCGGCCGTGGTCTCCGAGGGCACCCCCGGGCCGAACCGCATGACCACGTCCTCGCTCCGCTGTTCCGGGGGCGGTCGTTCCGAAGGCGGCGGGCCGTGCCGGTCCGTCTCGCCCGGGACGCGCAGCAGGGTGACGATCTCCCCCTCGTCCGGTACGGACACCGGATACTCGGGCGCCGGATATCCCGGCACCGGCTGGCCGGCCGCCGGATGCCCCGCCGCCCGATACCCGGGACCCGCCCGCCCGGACGCCGGGCGCCCGGCCTCCGGCGCCGACCAGAGGTGGAGGGTCTGTACGAGCCGGTCGCGGGTGGCGAACCCGGCCGGCAGCACCTCACGTCCGGCGACCAGGGCGTCGCGGGCGGGGGCGAGCCCGCGGGCGGAGGCCCTGGCCGCCACCCGCTCCAGCAGCCGGGCTCCCTCCGGGTCGTCCGCGGCCCAGCCGGCGGCCAGCCCGCGGGCGAGCGACGCCCAGGCCGCCACGTCCCGCTCCGGCAGGGACGGCCTGCCGGACAGCGCGTCGGCCAGACCCCGCTTCGCGAGCAGCGCCGACCCGTCCGAGGCGATCACCACGGTTCCCGGGTGGAACTCGCCGTGGGACAGGCCGGCGGCGTGCAGGGCCAGCAGCGCCTGCGCCGTCTCCACCAGCACGGTGGCCGCGCTGCCCGCGTCGGGAGCCGGTGCCCCCGGCACGCCGGACAGCAGGTCGCCCAGCGTCGGCACGACCGGCAGGGACGTGATCAGCCACACCTCGCCCCGGGCCATGAGGAGGTCGGCGACCGGGACCAGGCCGTTCGGGCCGCCCTGCGCGAGCCTGCGGTCGGCGACCACGGCCGCGACCAGCCGCTCACGCGCCGCGGGGTCGGCGACCGTCCGCGGGTCGAACCTGAGCGCGCTCCCCGGCCTCCCGTCGGCCGAGACGACCGACGACCAGACCCCCACGTCGTCGGCCCAGGTGCGACCGGTCAGCCGGAAGCCGCCGAGGTCTCCCCGGTCGCCGCTCATGATCGTGCTGGTCTCCCGCCTACCGGCGTCTCCGGTGCCGTCCCGCCATGCCACGTCCTACCACCAGTGTGAACGGTACGGCGCCGCTCGTCACCAGGCCCAGCGCGAGGAACGCCGCCGGTGCCGTCTCGACCGGTGAGGGCGAGGAGGTGAGCCCGACACCTCCGGTGGGGGTGGCGGTCGTCGTCGTGGGGTCGGGACTGGAGCCGCCGGTCTCGGTGGGGGTGCTCGTCGGCTGTGTCCGGGTCGGGGAGTTCGTCGGGCGGGGCGAGTCCGGCGTGGCGGACGGCTGCCTGGTCGTCGGCGTGCCCGGGCCGGGGTCGCCCAGGGTGGCGTCCTCCTCCGGCGTGGGCTCCTCCTCCGGGGCGGGCGCGGCGGTCGGCCGGGTGGTCGCCCGCCTGGTCGGGCGGGTGGTGGGCCGGGTCGTCGGGCGGGCGGTGGGCGTCGCCGACGGGCCGGTGGTGGTGGCCGGTTCGGTGACCGGCGGCAGGGCCGCGGTGGAGGTGGTGCTCGGGGACGGCGTCGGATCGGCCGTGTCCTCGGCCGGAGGCTCCTCGGCCGGCTCCTCGGTCTCCTCGGCCGGAACGACCGTCTCGGCCGGGGACGGGCTCTGCGTCGTGACGGAACTCTGCGACTTGACCTCGGTGGGGTCGCCCGAGCGCACCAGGAACGTGGCCAGCCCGCCGATCACCGCCACGCAGCCGACCCCGACGAGGATCTTCACGCCCAGCCTGCGGATCGAGGAGGACCCCTCCGAGCGGTCGGCGTCGTCGTAGTCGCGGTCGTGATCGTCGTCGCCGAGCTCGGTCATGGCCAGCGAGGAGTCGACGCCCGGGGACGGCGGGGCGTCCAGCGGGAACAGCGCCGCCAGCAGCCCGGCCATCGCGGCCAGGCGGTGCCGGCCGCGCTCCTGCCAGTCCGGCCCGTACGACTCGGCGGCCACGGCCTCCAGCTCGGTCAGGAAGGCGGCGGCGGTCGGCGGCCGGTCGGCGGGGTGCTTGGCCAGGCCGCGCTCGACCAGGCCGCGCAGGCCCGGGGGCACCTCCTCGATCGGAGGGGGCGCGGTCTGGTGCTGGCGGGCCAGCGCGGCGATGTTCGTGGCCCGGTAGGGCCGGGTGCCGGTGAGGCACTCGAAGAACACCACGGTGGCCGCGTAGACGTCGGTGGCGGGCCCCGCGGGCCCGCCCATCCACTGCTCGGGCGCCATGTACGGCGGCGTCCCGGCCGGGAGGTCGTCGTCGCCCGAACGGACCGCGATGCCGAAGTCGACGAGCTTGCTCGCCCCGTCGGCCTCCACCATCACGTTCTCGGGCTTGAAGTCGCGGTGCACCACCCGCGCGGAGTGCGCGGCGGCCAGCCCCAGGAGCGAGCCCTTGAGCACGACCAGCGCCGCCTCCGGGCCGGTCGGCCCCTCCGAGCGCAGCAGCGCCCGCAGGGCGACCCCGTCGACCAGCTCCATGACGATGGCGGCGCCCTCGCCGGTCTCGACGTAGTCGTAGAGCCGGACCGAGTGCGGGCTGGTCAGCGAGTTGAGCACCCGGGCCTCGTGCCGGAAGCGCGCGACGAAACCGACGTCGCTCCTGAGCTCCTCGGAAAGGTACTTGATGGCCACCATGACGCCGTCGGCGTCGTGACGCGCCATCACCACGCGCCCGGTGGCACCGGCCCCCAGCTCGCGGATCTCGGTATACCCCGGGACTCGCCATGCCGATGGCGTGCCGTACATAACGGTCTCCTCAGTCGTCGGGCCCCCCCACCCTCAACAGACGGACCGCAGCTTAGCCACATATAAACATCTTCCACGCCTTATTTACGAATCATTCTCATGGCCACCTCATGGCCGCGACGCCCGGCGATCAGCCGGTGGAGCCCGCGGGCCCCGTCCTCGCTGGGGAGACGACCGAGACCACGGGTCCGGGTCTCGCGTCGCCGGTGGCGCGCGGCCGGGAGGTGGACCGCGACTCCACGGCCGGGCGCGCGGCGGGGGTGAGCGCGGCCCCGGGGACGGCGCGGGTCGTGCGGCCGGCCGCCGGTTCCGGGACGGGATCGGGAACGGGGGAGGTGACCGGGGCCGGTCTCGGCCTGCGCGCCGGCCCGGCGCAGGCGGGCACGATGCCGCTCGCGGTGCTCGTGACCCCCGAGGGCAGGCCGGTCGCCACCACGCTCCAGGCGGTCCCGCACACCGACCTCGGGAGGGTGAGCGCGACGGCGGGGGCGTAGTCCGTCGCCCCGGACAGCGGCACGACGGTCCTGCGCACGGCCCGGCCCGCGCGCAGGACCACGCGCAGCCGCACCGCGCGGGTGTCCGCGGCCCGTACCGAGACCGAGATCGACGCCGCACCCCGCGCGTCGACGCCCGCCCGCAGGATCTGCACCCGGCGTACCCGCGCCCGGGACGACCCCGGGGCCGCCGGGGTCGGCGTGGCCGTCGGCGGTGCCGGTGAGGAGGTCGCCGCGGGCGTCCGCGAGGGCCTCGGGGAGGCGGGCGGCGAGGTGGTCGTCCCGCCCGTCGGGGCCGGGGTGCCGGTCCTCCCGGTGGGGGCGCCGGGCGAGGGCGGCGCGGAGGAGGGGAGCGGCCCCGCCGAGGTGGTGGCCCCGGTGGGGCCGAGGGGACCCGCCGAGGGCGTGACCGGGGAGGTGACAGGGGCCGAGGGCGACCCCGGCCCGCCGGAGGGCCCCGCGGTGGACGGCGAGGGGAGCAGACGGCCGCGCGCGAGCGGGGAGGACGACGCGGGAGGGGCCGCGGCGGGCGCGGCCGCCTGACGGGGCCGGGCCGGCCGGTCGGAGGCCAGCGCGTACACCCCGGCGCCGCCCACCACCAGCGCCAGGACGGCGGCGCCGGCCGCCGCACCGGCGGGCCTGCGCCGGAGCGAGTCCAGCACGGTGCGGAACAGCGTGGTCCCGGCCGACGGCGCCGGAGGGTCCGCCCCGAGCAGCGCCGGGAACAGCAGCGCCAGCGCGGCCAGCCGGGACCGGCCGCGCTCCTCCCACTCCTCGCCGTAGCCGGCGGTCGCGACGCGCTCCAGCTCGGCGACGAACTCCCGGGCACCGGCCGGCCGGTCCCGGGGGTCCTTGGCCATGCCCCTGGCGACCAGCTCCCTGACCTGCTCGGGCACCTCGTCCACCGGGATCGGCGCGGTCAGGTGCCGGTGCATCAGCACCACCCGCTCACCGGCCCGGTAGGGGCGGTGCCCGGTCAGGCACTCGAAGAAGACGGCCGTGGCGGCGTAGACGTCCGAGGCGGGGGAGGCCGGCCCGCCCGTCCACCGCTCGGGCGCCATGTACGGCGGGGTGCCGGCCGCCGGGGCGCCCTGCCCCGCCCGCACCGCGATGCCGAAGTCGACGAGCTTGCTGACCCCGTCGCGCCGGACGAGCACGTTCTCCGGCTTGTAGTCGCGGTGCACCAGCCCGGCCCCGTGCGCCGCGGCCAGCCCCAGGAGCGAGCCCTTCAGCACGGCCAGCGCCGCCTCGGGCCCCGTCGAGCCGTGCTCGCGCAGGATCGCGCGCAGACTGGCGCCGTCCACGGCCTCCATGACGATGGCGGCCCCGCGGGGGGTCTCCACGTACTCGTACAGCCGGGTCACGTTCTCGTCGGCCAGCTCCACCAGCAGCCTGGCCTCCTCGCGGAAGCCCGCCAGGAAGCCCGGTTCGTCCCGGAGGCGCTCGGACAGGTACTTCACGGCCACCCGGGTGCCCGACTCGTCGTGGCGGGCGAGGACCACCCGCCCGCCGCCGCCCGCGCCGAGCGCGCGCAGCTCGGTGTAGCCGGGCGGTGTCCAGCCGCTGGCCGTCATGACGCCTCCAGGGTCCGCGGGGCCGGATGCGGCCCTCACAGATGGGAGACGCGTGACGCACGGGGCCGGTTGGCCGCCGTCCCTTACCGAACGGGTATGGTTCGGGACGCCACGTGATCGGGGACGGGCAGGTCGGCCGTCATCGCCGGATCGGGTTCCGGTGTCCCCCAGGACTGGTGGAGCGGCAGGACCCCGGCCCAGATCGGCAGCGCGTAGTCCTCCTCCTCGTCCAGCGGCGGGCCCTGGCGCACCTTGACCGACGCCTCGGAGAGCGACAGGGCCAGCACCGCGGTCGCGGCGAGCTCCTTGGGGGTCGGCTTGCGGGTGGCGTCCCAGCGGCCCGGGGCGAGCTGCTCGGTGATCGCCCGCAACGCGGCCAGCCGCTCCTCGGCGTCCTTCACCCGGCGGGGACGGCCGTAGATCATGGCGCAGCGGTAGTTCATCGAGTGGTTGAAGGACGAGCGGGCCAGCACGATGCCGTCCAGGTGGGTCACGGTGACGCAGACCTCCCCCTCCGCCCGCAGCGAGGTGGCCCCGGTCGAACCGTGCAGGTAGAGGGTGTCGTCGATCCGGCCGTAACCGGTCGGGACGACCATCGGGACGCCTCCGGCCACGACGCCCAGGTGGCAGACCAGCCCGGCGTCGAGCACCGCGTACAGGTCCTCGCGACCGGTGCGGCTCCTGTCCTTGGCGCGGCCGAGGGTGGTGCGGGGAGTCGTAGAGAGCATGGCACTACCCTAGGAAGAAGTGGACATGGACACCATGTCCACTCTCGTGCGCTTACAGGAGACCACTTTGCCACGCCCCGCCGTCGACCTGCCCGTGTCCCTGGACCGCGACGCCGGCAGGCCGCTCGCCGTCCAGCTGGGCGACAGCCTCAGGGCCGCCATGCGCGGGGGCGCCCTCGTGTCGGGGGAGCGCCTGCCCTCCAGCCGTGCCCTCGCCCGCCAGCTCGGGGTCAGCCGCACCGTCGTCACCGAGGCCTACCAGCAGCTGTACGCCGAGGGCTGGCTCGACGGCCGGCACGGCTCCGGCACCTACGTGGCGGACGTGATCGTGCCCGCGGCGCCGGTGCCCCCGGCGTCCCCGGGAGTGCTGTCGTCCCCGGTGTCCCCGGTGTCCCCAGTGTCCTCGGTGTCCCCGGCGGGGGATCGCCGCGACGGCCACCGGGGGGTCGCGGAGGCGGTGCCGCCCCCCGGGGACGGGCGCGCCGCCCGGTCCTCGCGGCGGCAGGCCGCACCCCGGACGGGCGAGGGACGCGTGATCGACCTGCGTCCCGGCATGCCGTGGGTCCACGACTACGACAGGGCCGCCTGGCGCCGGGCCTGGCGCGGTGCGGCCGACCTTCCTCCGGCGGTCGACCCCGACCAGCGCGGCCTGCCCCGGCTCCGCGAGGCCCTGGCCGAGCACCTGCGCAGGACCAGGGCCATCCCGGTCGGGCCGTCGAGCGTCATGGTCACCCGGGGCACCGGAAACGGGCTCGACCTGATCGCGGCCACCCTGCTGCGGCCCGGTGACCGGGCCGGTGTCGAGGAACCCGGCTACCGCGTCGCCAGGAACGCCTTCGCCGGGCGGGGCGCGCGGGTGGTGCCCTGCCCGGTCGACGACGACGGCGTGATCGTGGAGGCCCTCCCGGACGACCTGCGCCTGCTCTACACCACCCCGGCCCACCAGTACCCGCTCGGCGGGCGCCTGCCCGTCGCGCGCCGGGAGCGGCTGCTGGCCTGGGCCCGCCGTACCGGCGCGATCGTGGTGGAGGACGACTACGACGCCGAGTTCCGCTACGACGTCGCCCCGCTGCCCGCCCTGTACGGCCTCGACCCCGGGCGGGTGGTGCTGCTGGGCAGCCTGAGCAAGGCGCTGACCCCCGACATCGGCGTCGGCTGGCTGGTCGCCTCACCGGAGCTGGTCGAGGCCGTCGCCGTCACCCGGGACGACCTGGCCGACCGGACCGGCGGCGCGGCCCAGCAGGCGGTGTCGATCCTGCTGGAGCGGGGGGACCTGAACCGTCACCTGCGCCGGATGCGGCTGGAGTACGCGCGCCGCCGCGCCACGGTCGTCGACGTCCTCGGGCCGGGGCTGACCGGCGAGACCGCGGGCCTGCACGTCCTGGTGGAGCTGCCGGAGCACGTGGTCGCCCCCCTGGTCGAGGCCGCCGCCGCCCACGGCGTGCTGCTGGACTCGCTGGAACGCCACTACCACGGGCCGCCGCTGCGGCACGGCCTGGTCATCGGCTACGGCGCGGAGTCCCCGGCGGAGATCCGGCGGGGCCTGTCACTGGTCGCGGAACTCGCGGAAGAACTGGCGGAACGGGCGGAGCCGGCCGGACCCGTGGGACGTACCGGACGCGCGGTGGTGCCGGGACGCGCCGGTCCCACGAGACTCGCGGGGCCCACGGAGCTCGCGGAGCTCGCGGGGCGGGCCGGGCCCGGTGGGAACGTTCCCACCCCGCGATGAGCGTCGTCAGGACTGCAGCGACGTCCGAAGCCTGCCGTAGGTCTTCAAGGCGCGGTCGGCGGTCGTGCGCAGCAGCGGGTTCGCCAGGACCGTGCCGCGCGCCTTGCGCACCGGCACCCGGAGCATCCAGTGCACCCCGGCACCGGCGCTCATCCGGGCGACACGGCCCTCGGCGACCTCGTACTCGCCGTTCTTGAGCTTTTCTTTGTACTCCTTCTCGCCACGGCCCATGTCGATCACCCGGATCCCGGCCTCGGCCGCCTTCTCGGCCATGGCCAGGTGGTGGATCAGGCCGGGGGAGTACTTCGCGAACGAGGTGTCGTAGGCGGGGAACCAGCCGGCGAGCGTGGTGGCGGTGCGCAGCCCGAAGTGCCCGGCGACCGGCTTCCCGTCCACGTACAGCATGTCCAGGACCCCGCCGAAGTGCTCGGTGTCGGTGGCGAGCAGCCGCTCGACCAGCTCCACGATCCAGGGCTTGGCGAACCGGTCGCTGCGGCCGGTGCGGCGGTACTGCTCGGTCTTCCAGCCGAGCAGGGTGCGCAGCGGCGCCAGGTCGGTGACGGCGTAGTCGTGCCGGAGCGGGCCGACGTCGCGCTGGAGCTTGCGGCTCTTGTAGGCCGTCGAGCGGTACGTCTTGCCGGAGCGCACCTTGATCGTCTCGACGTACGCCTCGAAGCCGTCGCGCAGGTCGATGATGGGCGAGGGGTGCCGCTCGTGTCCGGGCAGCAGCAGCGGCTGACCGGCGATCAGATGGTCGAACTCGAAGACGGCCAGGCCGCAGGCCCTGATCAGCGCCTGCGGGTCGATCTCCACGTCCTTGGAGTGGATCAGCCCCTGGGCGTCGGTCAGGCCCGCGGCCACCGGCATGCCGATGCCCAGCGGATGACGTTCGAAGGGGAAGAACCCCACCGTGTCCGGCCCGTCGTGCAGGACCGCCACCCGGACGCGCTCCTGCAGGGCGCCGACGGTGACGGTGAACTCGGGAGAAAGGAACGGGCTGTCGAAGGCCGGGTCGGCCCCCTGCAGTGTCCGCCACCGGTCGATGTCGGCCGGTCCGAGATCACGGGGCTGAACGATTGAGACGCGCATGAGCTCCTACTGGGGTGTGCGGGTTCCCCTACGTCATCCTGAGAAGGATGCCGTAAGCCCAAGCATGCGGGTAGGCACGTAATGTAACGATAAAGGACGCGCCGCATGGTGAAGGCCCGGGGGAAGGCAACGTTTCGGGATCTCATTGTGCGGGCCCGGCTGGCGCGGCTCGCCCGAGTGGCGTTCTAATTGGTGGCCATGAGCACCCCTGGCATCGACCGGTCCCGTCTCGTCGGATGGATGGCGGCCAACGTCCCCGACGCCGGGGAACCGGCCGGGATCTCCCTGATCGCCGGGGGCAGGTCGAACCTGACGTACGTCGTCGAGACCCCCGCCCGCCGCCTGGTGCTCCGCCGGCCCCCGCTGGGACACGTGCTGCCGACCGCCCACGACATGAGGCGGGAGTGGCGGGTGATCTCGGCGCTCGCGCCGACCGGCGTCCCGGTGCCCGAGCCGGTCGCCTTCTGCGCCGACCCCGACGTGATCGGCGCGCCGTTCTACCTGATGGCGCACGTGGACGGCGCGGCCGTACGGAGCCGCCAGGACGTCCGGGATCTCGGACCAGAACAGACCCGGAGGCTGTCGGAGCGGCTGGCCGAGGTGCTCGCCGCGATCCACGCGGTCGACTACGAGCGGGCCGGTCTGGCCGATTTCGGCCGGCCCGAGGGGTACATGGCCCGCCAGCTGGAGCGCTGGGGACAGCAGTGGGAGCGGTCGAGGACCGCCGAGTCGCCCGCCTACGACCGGCTGGTGGCCCGGCTGCGCGAGCGGCTGCCCGCGCGCTCGGCCTCGACGCTGGTGCACGGCGACTACCGGCTCGACAACACGCTCGTACGGCTCTCGCCCGACCCGGAGATCCTCGCCGTCGTCGACTGGGAGATGTCCACCCTCGGCGACCCGCTGGCCGATCTCGGCCTCACCCTGACCTACTGGCACGACCCCGGCGACGAGGAACGGGCCTCGATCCCGGTCGCCGGGGACGTCACCGTGGCCCCGGGCTTCCTCACCGCCCGCGAGTTCGCCGCCCACTACGCCCGGGTCTCCGGGGCCGACCTGACCGACCTGGACTTCTACGTCGCCTTCGGCAACTACAAGCTCGCCGTCATCGTGGAGGGCATCCACGCCAGGTTCAGGCAGGGCAAGACCGTCGGCGAGGGATTCGAGAACATCGGCGCCGCCGTCCCCACCCTCCTCGACCGGGCCCTGCGGGTCCTGGAGGGCTGACCCGCGCGCCGGGCGTCCCGTTCGATCACCGGCACGGCGCCGACCGGCGGATCCACGGTCCGCGGGCACCTACGGTAGAAGTTTCAAGCGTCGCGCAAGCGGCTCTGGATACGCTGGTGAGACGGTCGGTAACGCTTACCTGTGAACCGGTCCCGGGGGCCGTCACGACCGCCGCCACCGTGGAACGCTACATTCGTTGACCTGCGAGGATCGAGGAACCGGTGATACCGACTAGCGGACGGCACCAGCGACGGCGCCCGGCCTGGCCGGTCGCACTGGGGGCGTTGGTCGTGACGGTGGTGCTCGTGGTGAGCATCATCACCCTGGCGGCCAGGCCCGACGTGCCCCGCGGGCAGAAGATGACCATCCCCCCGTCACAGGCGGCCCCGACGCTGGAGCAGCCCCCCACCGTCGAGCAGTGGCCGCGCTGGGGCATCACCCATACGCAGTTCAGCGCCGACAACGCGAGCCGCAGGGTCGCCGACGCGGCCTCGCACGTCCTCGGCCGGGTGCCGTTCCTGCAGAACCAGCACATCATGGGCTGGGGCGCCGGGAACCCCGAGCCCGCGCCGGGCAAGAACGACTTCCGCGACCTGGACCGCCGCATCATGTTCATGGCCGGTTCCAAGGCCCTTCCGATCATCACGCTCTGCTGCTCGCCCGACTGGATGAAGGGCGGCACCAGCGGCCGGACCGACTGGTCGCAGCTGGAGACCGCGCCGCTGCGCGAGCACTTCGACGACTACGCCGAGCTCGCCGCGACCGTGGCCAGGCGTTACCCCACGGTCAAGCACTTCATGGTGTGGAACGAGCTGAAGGGTTTCTGGAACCCGGCCCAGAACCGGTGGGACATCGAGGGCTACACCGACTTCTACAACAAGGTCTACACGGCGCTCAAGGCCGTCGACGAGGACATCCAGGTCGGCGGCCCGTACGTGTCGGTGGGCAGCAGCAGCACCGTCGCCGCCGGAGCGGAGCTCCAGGGCCCCTGGGGCAGCATCGACCAGCGCGACCTGGAGGCGATCCAGTACTGGATCCAGAACAAGAAGGGCGCCGACTTCATCGTGGTGGACGGCGCCTCGGTCACCAAGGAGGCCGGGGCCTACCCCGACGAGTTCACCGCCCTCGGCAAGTTCGGCGTCCTCAGCACCTGGCTGCGGCAGAAGAGCGGCGGCCTGCCGGTCTGGTGGGCCGAGTGGTACGTCGAGCCCAACAGCAGGGACTGGACCGAGGAGCGCCGGATCGCCGTCCAGACGGCCGCGATGATGGAGTTCGCCACCAGCGGCGTCACCACCTCGCTCTACTGGAACCCCCAGCTCAAGTCCGCCGGTGGCGACGAGCCCTGCCCGGGCTGCCTCTGGCATCCCGACACCGGCGCCGAGCTGCCCATGGCGGGCGTCCTGAGCGGTTTCGCCAAGTGGTTCCCGCTCGGGGTCACGCTGCAGGCGGTCGCCTCCTCCGACCCGAGGGTGCGCGTCCTGGCCCAGGAGCGTCAGCTCGTGATGGTCAACACCGCGAACGCGGCCGTGAACACCGTCGTGGACGGCAGGCAGGTGCAGCTGAGGCCGTACGAGGTCAGGTGGAGCGAGCGCGCCGTGGCCTGACGGCCGTCCGGTCCTGCGAGTACGGCCGTTCGGCCGGTCGTCCGGTTTTCCCGGGATCCCGTCAGGTCCTGCGGGTACGGTCGTCCGGCCGCCGGGACACTACGATCACCAGGATGAGAATCGACCTGGTCACGATCGTCGTGGACGACTACGACCCGGCCGTCGCGTTCTTCGTCGAGGCCCTGGGGTTCGATCTCGTCGAGGACTCGCCCTCGCTGACGAACGACGGCCGTCCGAAGCGCTGGGTCGTCGTCCGCCCTCCCGGCGGGGAGACCGGCATCCTGCTGGCCCGTGCGGACGGCGCGCACCAGGCCGCCGTCGTCGGGAACCAGATCGCCGGCCGGGTGGGCTTCTTCCTGCGGGTGGACGACTTCGACGCGGCCCACGCGCGGATGACGGCGGCCGGGGTCGAGTTCGTGACCGTGCCGCGCACCGAGCCCTACGGGCGGATCGCGGTCTTCACCGACATCGCCGGGAACCGCTGGGACCTGCTCGGCCCCGCCTGAGCCCTCACCCGGTTCCCCGGCCGTCGTCCGGTGCGGAGGGTGGCCCGAGGATCGGGGAGACCGGCGGGCGGCCGGGCCGGCGCCAGTTGGTGAACCAGCGCAGCAGCCACTCCGTCGGCCCGTACCGGTGCCGTCGCAGCCACCACCGGCTCCATACGGCCTGGACGGCGAAGACCGCGACGCCGATCGACACCGCAGGGAACGGGCCGAGCCGGTCCACCAGGCTCAGCCCGTACCCGGTGAAGATCAGTGAGCCGACCAGCGACTGCCCCAGGTAGTTCGTCAGCGCCAGCCTGCCCGGGGGTGCGAGGAGATCGTTCAGGCGCTGCCTGTGCGGGAGCAGCCGCAGCAGGGTGGCGGCGTAGGCCGCGGCCAGCAGCGGCGCGGTGACCAGGTTCACCGACTGCCCGACCATGTGGTACGCGTGCCCCCCGCCCGACCAGGTGGAGTGCGCGTAGACCAGGGCCCCGGCGAACCCCGCGGTGAACCCCGCCCACTGCAGCCGCCGCAGCGCGGTCGCGTACCCCGACAGGTCGGAGAGCAGCCTCAGCTTGCCCAGGGCCATCCCGACCAGGCAGGCGGCGAGCACCGTGGGCCCCTGGAAGAAGACCCGCAGCAGCAGGATCTTGGCCAGCCGGTGCAGGTGCTCACCGATGATCATGGATGCGGAGCCGTGCAGGGCACGGTCGGACAGGGCCGCCTCGGCGGCGTTCTCGGAGACCGCCCCTGAGGCGTCGGCACCCAGCATCGCCAGCCCGGCCAGCAGCAGCACGCCCGCGGCGAGTGCGACCGTCAGCGCCACCGCCGCGATCACCGCGGTACGCGGGGTGATCCGCCGCACCACCAGCAGGACCAGCCCCACCACCGCGTACGTGGCCAGGATGTCACCGGGGAACAGCAGGACGCCGTGGGCGACGCCAAGCAGCAGGAGCCCTCCCAGGCGGCGCAGGAACCGGGGTGCGAACGCCGTCCCGGCCCGGTCGGCCGAGTCGACCTGGAGGGTGAAGCTGTAGCCGAACAGGAACGCGAAGAGCAGATAGAACTTGTTCTCGAAGAGCACCGAGACGAACCAGCGCGTCCCCCAGTCCAGCGGGGTGGAGAACATCGGCGCGGCCAGCCCCGCCATCCGGTACCCCGAGGCCAGGTAGGTCATGTTGACCACCACGATGCCGAAGAGCGCGAAGCCGCGGAGCGCGTCGACCGCCTCGATCCGGCGTCCCGAGGCCCGTGCCGGGGCTCCCGCCCCGCCGCCACGGGGTTCCCCTGCGAGCATCCGATTCGTCCTTCGTGCGTTCCGGGACGCGAGTCCTCCCTGCGAAACGTGCCCAGTATGGCCCGGGACGGCCGCGGGCCGGAGGACCTTGTCCTTTATTGGAGTTGGTAGCCGATGACCACGAAGCGTTCGGCGATCACGCCCACCGCCAGCACGAACGCGGGTATCGCGACGAACAGGATGCGCCTGCGGGTCCTGTTCGCCCGTCCGCGGCCGCGCAGCAGGAACACCTCGTAGGCGAAGAGCGCGATCCACGTCACCCCCAGCGCCGCCAGGCCGACCGGCGTCAACGGCGAGGTCGGGTCGTTGCCGCCGACCGGCGCCGCGCGCTCGGGGATCGTGGTGCCCTTGGGGAAGGACCGCAGCGTGTACACGGCCGCGTCCTCGCCGTTGAAGACCCGCTTGAGCTCCTTGTTGGCGTCCAGCGCGGCACGGAAGCGCGGCGCCCAGTCCGTCGGGAAGCCGTGGTTGAGCTGCAGGTAACCGGCCTGGCCGCGGGTGGCCACCAGGTAGGTGTTCGGCGGCGACGTGCGAAGCTTGGCGATCACCGAGGTGAGCTGGGCCGGATTCTTGTCCACCAGCACCTGCTCGTAGGCGATCCTGTCGAAGTCGCGCTCGCCCCACGGGATGCTCGGCGTGACCTCCTCGCCGAGCAGCGGGACCAGGTACAGGACGCGGGCGCTGGGCTCGTCGTGCTCGTAGACGTAGTGCATCGCCGCGACCTCGCTGGCCGAGACCCGCTCGAACTGCTCGTTGCCGTAGCGCGCCACCAGGAAGACCATGGCCAGCGCCATCGCGCACCCCGCGGCCAGCAGCAGCGAGATCCGGCGCGTCAGCTCCGGGTTGAACCGGATGTTGCGCTTGCGGATCGGCACCGTCTCCTCCGGCGCGTCCTCGGTGCCCGCCGGGAGGTTCGGGAAGAAGGCGTACGCGGCCAGGATGCAGGCGCCGGGAAGCGCGAACAGGTAGATCCGCAGGCCGATCTCGCCGCCGTAGTTCTGCAGGCCCAGGGCCAGCACCGGGATGCACAGCAGCAGCAACGCCGCGCGGTCGCCCACGCCGCGCCGCAGCCGCCGGAACAGGCCGGCGGCGGCCAGGGTCAGGATCACGCCGCAGATGCCGAGGCGGGCCATCAGGACGAGCGCGTGCTTGGGGTCGCTGCCGTCGATCCGGTCGCCGGTGTTGCTCTGCAGGTTCTCCAGGATCCGGCCCAGACCGCCGAAGAGCTGGTCGATGTGGCCGCTCCAGAAGGTGACCGTCTGGTAGCTGATCCAGGCCAGCACCATCAGGCCCAGGAAGAACGGGAGCCCCCAGCTCAGCGAGGAGCGCCGGAGCAGGATCAGGCCGGTCAGCGCGCCGAGCATCATGAACGGCGTGATCTGGTGCGAGGCGGTCGCCGTGGCGAACAGGCCGATCAGCACGATCAGCATGATCGTCCGGTCGTAGACGCCGGTCGAGTGGGGCAGCTCCCCGGGCGTCAGGCCGTCCAGCCGGGCCAGCAGCCGCCGGACGGGCCCCTTGACCGGCATCGGCCTGGTCCGCGGCTCGACCTTGCCGAACCAGCGCAGCACGATCGCCACGAAGGCCAGGTAGATCGCGTACGTGAAGCCCTGCGAGGAGAAGTAGTCCTGGCCGATCCACTGGACGATGACGAACAGCAGCGCGGCGAACCAGCGGGCCCTGGTGGTGGCGACCACCTGGCGCAGGATCAGCACGAACGGCAGCAGGTACAGCAGGTTCGACAGCAGCGGGGTCCACCGCATGATCGTCGTCAGGTCGGTGACCCCGGCGGCCTTGGTGACGAACCCCACCAGCGCGAAGAACCCCGGCCAGGCCAGGCGGGCGTCGAGGATGGCCGACGCCTCGCCCGTACGGTTGATGTACTCGACGAACCCGGCGTGCACGTAGGCCGTGTGGAACCTGGCCTCGTCCTCGATCAGGGCCGCGCCCCCGTGCAGGGCGAAGGTGATCGCCGCGATCTGGAAGAGCAGCAGGAACTTCCGGTCGGTGTTCTGCGCGATCGTGACGAAGAACGCCACGAGCATCAACAGGATCGCCGCGAACGCGGTCGGCGGCATGGCCGAGATCAGGCCCACACCGTCGATCTTGTTCAGGTCGACGCCCCAGAGCGGACCCGGCGGCACGCGCAGGGCCAGCACGTACATGATCAGGCCCTCGACGGTCAGGAGGGGCGGCAGCCACACCATGGCCGTGCGCACCAGGGACGCCATCCGGGAGGGGGCGGCCGCGGGGGCCGGGCCTCCGGCGCCGGCGGGCGCCGCCGCGCTCCGATCCGTCGCATGACCGGCCGGCGCGTACGCGACCGCCGGGGGGCGTACGGCGGGGACGGTCTCCGGGAGCCCGGAGGTCTCCGGCTCCTCCTCGCTCTCCCAGGGCCACGCCAGGGGGGCCGGGCGCCCAGGGTCCTCCGGCGCCTGCCGCTTCGGGGGCTCGGTCGTGCGGGGTTCGGATCGCGCCTCCGCGGGCCCGGTGTCCTCGTCCGAGGGGTCGTCGTCCTCGTCGGGGAAGCCGGTGTCCTCGCCCGGGGGGTCGTTGTCCTCGTCCATGGAGCCGGGCTTCGCGTCCGGGGCCCGGGGCGCGAGGCGTCCGGCCGGGTCCGGACGGAGCGGGGCCGAGGGAAGGCGGATCTCCGCGGTGTTGTCGCTCGTGTCCTCGGCGTCCTCGTCGGCGTCGCCGTCCGTGGCGTCGTCTGCGACATGGCCGGGGGCGTCGGCTCCGGGGACGCCCGCTCCGGGGGCGTCGTCGGTCCGGGGCGGGGGGAGGGGACGCAGGGGGAGCCGGATGACGGCGGTGACGTCGGGGTCGTAGTCGGGTTCGTCCTCGGGCTCATCCTGGAGATCGTCCCGAGCCGCGTCGCCCCGGTTCTCGTCGTGGACCTCGTCCCCAAGGTCGTCCTGGGCCTCGTCCCGGCTCTCGCCCTGGGGTTCGTCCCGGTTCTCGTCCTGAACCCCGTCCCGGGCTTCGTTCCGGATCCTGTCCCGGGCTTCGTTCCGGGCGTCGTCGTGAGCGTCGTCGTGGGCGGTGTCCCGGTGGTCGTCCTCGGGGGCGTCCGCGACGGGGGCGGCGAAGGTCCGGCCGGGAGGTTCACCGGTGATCTCGTCGTCCGGCGTACCGGGCCGATCCTCGTCACGCCCGTCACCGGTCTCCGTGCCGGTGTCCGAGCCGGTCCCCGCATCGGTCTCCGCGCCGGTCTCCGCATCGGTTTCCGTGCCGGTCTCCACGTCGTCCTCGGCGCCGGGCTCCCCGGCCGACTCCCCGGCAGGGTCCTCGTCGGCGTCCCGGTCGCGGGGACCGCGGCCGTCAGGGACGTCATCGCCGGATCCCGTGTCATCGCCGGATCTCACGCGGTCGGGGACGACATCGGGAGCCTCGGGAGCCCCGGGAACGCCGTCGTGGCCCTCGGGGGGTGCCGTGCCGCCGGGCTCGCCGCCGGTCGCGGCAGGCGTTCCGTCGGAAGGCGCGGGAGGGGTGAGACCGGTCCTCCCGGTCTCGGCGGCCTCCGCCGCCTTCGGCGTCGTCACGTCATTACCTGCCCGTTGCCTCACGTCTAACATCATGGCGGCTGCGCGGACCGAGGTGCGACGAACAAGCGAGAAGTTTCGTCATGTTTGGGTGTTTTGCGTAGATCCTTGAACGGCAAAACCACGACCAGGATTCTCACCCGATGGCACCCGTCCCGCCGTCCGGCACCCCGCGGGGAGGGTGCCGACATCGGCGGTGACCGTCCCGGGACACCCCGGGCGGACACCGGTTCCGCCGACCGTCCCGGAGATCACGCGCCCCGGGACGACCGGTCTCACACCTGGCCGCGTACCCGGCGCAGGCCGTACCGGGTACGCCTGACGACGGCGTACCCCTTCGTCAGGACCCGTTCCCGCATGTAGATCAGGGGGACCTGGTTGCCCTCGACCGCGCGGCTGAACATCCGCATCGACGTGCCCTCGGCCACGGTCAGGCGCGGCAGCGCGAGCACGTCGTGCCGGTCGGCGGCGATGGCGTTGCTCACCGCGCAGGCGGCCCAGTACCCGGCCCGCCTGACCTCGCGCCGCACCCGCACGTTGGAGTAGCCGTACGGGTAGGCCATCGTCGAGACCAGGGAACCGATCTTGTCCTCCAGCAGGGCCTTGTTGCGCCGCAGCTCCTGGCGGAGCTCGTCCTCGGGCAGCTGGTCGAGCTGGGGGTGGCTGTGGCTGTGCCCGCCGATCTCCACACCGCAGGAGGCGGCCTCACGGGCCTGGCTCCACGACAGCATGCTGTCCAGCGGCCTGCCCGCCGCGTCCTTGCCCGCGTCACGGACCCACCCGCTGGTCAAAAAGACCGTGGCGGGGAAGTCGTACCGTTCGAGCAGGGGCAGCGCCTCGCTGTGGAAGTCGGCGTACCCGTCGTCGAAGGTCACCACGACCGGCCGCTCCGGCAGGGCACGGCCGTTGTTCCTGTGCAGCGAGGCGACCAGGTCGGCCACGGTCAGCGGGGTGAACCGCTTCTCCTTGAGGTAGGCCAGCTGGTCGGCGAAGACCGAGGGCCGTACCGACAGCGGCTTCGTCTCGGCGTTGGGCCGGTCGGAGATGGAGTGGTACATCAGGATCGGTACACGGATCATGCACGCCCCCGCTTCTTCTTCAGCCGAAGGGACCCGACAACGTAACCCCAGGTGGTCCAGGCGAGACCGACGACGATCGCGCCGGCCCTGCCCAGACCGGACACGTCACCCCGGAGGGCCTCGCCGACACCGCGCAGCGCGCCCAGCGGCAGCGCCTTCAGCGCGTGCGCCCGCTCGCTCGCCAGCCCGTCGCCCGCCCCCACGCTCTGCGTGACCAGCGCCTTGGACAGGCCCTCGGCGTAGCAGCGCGAGCGGAAGTAGCCGAACGTGGCCCGAGCGGCGGGCACCTTGTGGCCGATCACCGCGGCCGGCTCGAACAGCATGCCCGAGCCCGGCATCCGCTGCGAGAGCCGGATGCAGAACTCGGTCTCCTCACAGCCCAGCGGGCGGGGCTTGCGCCCCTGCACGCTGCGCCCGATACCGGTGTGGAAACCGCCGACCGCGCCGATCGACTCCCTGCGGAAGGCCGCGTTCCCGCCCATCACGTTGCGGATCCGCGCCCGCTCCGTGGGCATGCCCCGGTAGCTGCAGCCCACGGTCCAGTCGAACTCGTACGGATACCAGCCGGGCCGGTGCCCGGTGCCCCACAGCGGCCTGGTCAGCCCGCCCACCCCCACGATGGTCGGGTCCTGGAAGCCCTCCTCCAGCGCTTCCAGCCAGCCGGGTTCCGCTATGGCGTCGTCGTCCAGGTAGGCCACGATGTCGCCGGAGGCGATCTGCGCGCCGGTGTTCTTGCCACCGGACAGGCCCTTCTCCTGAGCGTTCTCCACCACGATCGCGCCGGGGTACTCCTTCTTCAGCCGAAGATGGAGCTCCGGGTTGTAGTCGACGACCAGGATGATCTCGTGCGGCCTTCGGGTCTGGTTCTCGACCGACTCGACGGCCTCGCGGATGTCCTCCCAGCGATCCTCGGTGTAGACGCAGATGACGACACTGCTTCTCATGGCTACGCAGCGCCCTGGTCGGCGGCGCGGGCGGCGGCGGCCGGCTCGTGCACGACCGGGGCCGGGGTGCTCCGCCACTCACGGATGATGGTCTTGAGCACCCGGATGCCGTCGCGGACGGCGTGCAGGTTGCTCTCGCCGTGGATGCGGCAGCGCTCGTGGCTGGGGACCTCGTGCACCTTGAGGCCGGCCTTGAAGGCCCGGATGTTCATCAGGGTCTCGATCTCGAAGCCGTCACAGTCGAGGTTGAGGACGTCCAGGTGACGGGCCCAGAACGCGTTGTAGCCATAGCACAGGTCACTGTAGCTGGTGCCGTACATCTTGTTGACCAGCCTGGTCAGCGCCTTGTTGCCGAACGTGCGGGTGAAGGTCAGGTCGTCGCTGCCGCCCCCGGCCGCGTACCGCGAGCCCTTGACGAAGTCGGCGCCGGTGACCAGCGCCCCCACGAACTGGATGATCTCGCGGCCGTCGGTGGAGCCGTCGGCGTCGATCATCACGATGATGTCGCCGGTGCAGGCGGCGAAACCGGCCGAGAGCGCGTCCCCCCTTGCCCTTGCCGGTCTGGTGGACCACGCGGACGTTGGGACGCAGCTTCCTGGCCACGGCGACGGTGTCGTCCTTGGAGTTGCCGTCCACCAGGACGATCTCGTCGATCCACTGCGGCAGCGTCGCGAAGACGTGCGGAAGGTTCTCCGCCTCGTTCATGGCCGGAACGACGACGCTGACGGTGGGGGAGATCGCCATGTGCGGGGTGATGGGGGTGAACCGCTCGATGGGAGGCACCGCCCTGAGCGGTGGCTTGCCGTTGTAGTGCTTGGTGATCTCGGGACTCATGATGACGAATGTCCTTCGCGGTCGGTCGTCAGAGATGACTGGCGGACGGACCCGTGGCCATGACCGATCGGGACGACCGGGGGGAATGGCGAATGCGGTGAGGGATGCATGCGAGGGTCCTGGCGGGTGATGTGGCGTGACGGGAGCGGTTTAACCCACTCCCCATGGTTCCTTGACGACCGGCGTACCGGATTGGTTCTGCGAGGGGGTGCGCATGCGGCCGAAACCCTTCAGCACGCGGTCGGCAAGCCTGTACAACTGCGGGCGATCGGTGACGATCGTTCGTGCCTTGTTGACCGGGGTACGGCCCAGCCAGTGGACCGCGGCGGCGGGGGAGGGGCGCGAGACGCGGCCCTCCGCGACGAACAGGTCGCCGCTCTTCAGCCAGCTCTTGTACTCCCGCCCGCCCTTGCCCATGTCGACCTGCCGGAGCCCGGAGGCGGCGGCATGCTCGGCCATGTGCAGGTGGTGGACGATACCGGGCGAGTACTTGGCGAACTCGGTGTCGTAGGCCGGGAACCAGCCCACCAGGGTGGTGGCCGTCCGCAGCCCGAAGTGCCCGGCGACGGGCCTGTCCCCGGCGTAGACCATGGTCAGGACGCCCGCGAAGCTCTCCGACCTCTCGGCGTGCATCTCGTCGAGAAGCTGGACGATCCACGGCTGGGCGAACCGGTCGACCCGCCCGGTCCTGCGGTACTGGTCGGACTTCCAGTTGGTGAGCGTGCGGAGCGTGCCCGCGTCGGTCGAGTACCACTCGAACCGGATCTCGCCCTGCTCACGGCCGAGCTTGCGCTCCTTGTAGCGGACGGTCTTGAGGTTCTTCGGCGAGTTGGCCTTGACCCGCGCGATGTAGGTCTCGAACCCCACGCTGAGGTCCATCACCGGCGCGGGCCGCACGTCGGACTCGTACGGGGCGAACGTCGGCTGGCCGGGCACCAGGTGGTCGAAGTCGAAGACGGAGAGCTTGCAGGCGCGCAGCAGGGTCCGGACGTCCAGCTGCAGCCCGGGCACGGAGATCAGCCCGTGGCAGGTGGTGAGGAAGCCGCCCAGCGGCTTGCCGATCCCGAAGTTGTGGCGCTCGTAGGGGAAGAACCCCACGATCTTGCCACCGTCCTGGATGACCGCGACGCGGACGTAGTCGCGCAGGCGGCCCATGGCCAGGGCGAACTCGACGGAGAGGAAGGGGTTGTCCAGGGAGGGGTCGGCAACCTGCAGCTCGCGCCACCGGGAGATCTCCGACGCTCCGAGGTCTCCCGGGCGAACGACGACGATGTTCACCGTCACCTGACCCCCTGTTCGGTCTGCAAGCTCCCGCTCCCCCGATACAACACGCGTAGTACGTAGATGAAGCCGCCGAGCACCGCGATCGTCGCCACTCCGGCACGGGGCGACCATGCGTCAAAGGTAAGCATGGCAGCGGCCAGGAGAACGTTGACCACCAGGCTCGCGGCTGCCCCCACTGATAGTGCCTCAAGAGGGTCACGATCACGCAACAGTCCTACCACCGCGGCGCCCGGAACCACCAACAGGAACAGGGGGGTGAGAACCAGGCGTAAAGGCGTGTCGATGCCCGCTAAGGCGATCACGGCTCCCGTGACGCATGCCAGGACGAGCGCCCACATGAGCACCCTGCGGTTGATCGACATCTTCCGGACTCCAGGTTGGTGATGAAGTGACTGATCGCGTCCTCATGTGACCAATCACTTCGCATGGACGTCAATGCCGACGCTCGGCACCAGCCCATGGTTTACCGGATCCCTGGAAGAAGTCTCGGCGTTGGGTAAAACGAGGGGAAGGAATCAGTCGGTCTCCACCTCCGACTCCGTACCCGCCGAGGCGGTCGGCGTCGGCTCGGGGCCGGGGTCCTCGGGAGGGTCCGAGGCCTCGGGAGCAGGGCTTTCCCACGAGACGGAGCAGGCCGTGTTGCCCCCGGCCGACCTGAACGCCACCCGGCCGGACCCGCTCTCCGAGGGGTCGGAGGCGGTGACCCAAATCACGCCCGAGGACCCCGCCCCCAGCCGTCCCTGCGACGGCTGCACGCTCAGGCCGCCGGAGGTGGTGGCCGACCAGGAGAGCGCGGCGCCGCGGGCCGCGAGCCGGATCTGCCCGGCCCCCTGGCCGATGTCGGACGGGCAGGAGACGACCAGCCGTCCGGTCACGGGACGCCGGGGGGCGGTGCGGGTGGGACGGGGCCGCGCGGCCGTGCTCCTGCGCACCGGTGCCGCCCGGGTGGCCGAGGGGGCGGGCGCGGCGGTGCCCGGCCCCTCGGTGGGGGTCGGCCCGGCCTCGTCCGGCTCCTGCCGCTCCTGCGGGTCCTCCCCGGTGGTCTCCGGTGACGGCTCGGGCGTCGGCTCCGGCCCGGGCTCCGTCGTGATCAGCGCGGGTCGCGTCGACGGCGCGGCCTGCGGGTTCTCCGGAGCCCCGCCGGTCAGCTCCTGCCCGCCCACCACGACCACCGCTCCGGTGGCCGCCAGCAGGCAGACCGCGGCCAGCAGCAGGGGACCGCGCCGTGGCCTGCGCCTGCGCCGCTGGACCTGCGTCCCCCCGTGCCGCCCCTCTCCCGCCGAGCCCATCGCGCTCGCCGAACTTCCCGGACTCGGTGCACGACGGGCCGCGGCGCCTCCGGTGGGGGTGTCCTCCCAGGCGTCGTCCGGCTCGTGCGTCCCGTCCGCCCGGCCCTCTCCGGTGCCTGCGGAGGCGTGCCAGATCTCCGTGGCCGGTGTGGCACCGTCCGCCTCCGCGAGCCAGGCCCCGATGCTCTGCTCCGAGGGCCATGCCTCGAGGTCCTGCCCGGCCCGCCCGGCCGGCTCGGCGGGCCCGGTCCGCCCGGCAGGTTCGGCGGGCCAGGCGCTCCCGGCCGGTTCCGCGGGCCAGGCGCGCGCGTCCGGCTCCACCGGCCAGGGCCGCGCGTCCTGCTCGATGGGCCAGGATCGCCCGGCCGGCTCCACGGGCCACGGCGGCGCGTCCTGTCCGGCCGGGGCCGCGTGCCGGAAGCGCTCGTCCGCGACCGGGACGCCCACGGCCGGGGTGCCGGTGGCCGGGGTGCTCGAGCCCGGGGTACCCGATGTGCCCGGGGTGTCCGGGGTGTCCGGGGTGGGTGTGGCCGCGCCCGGCCGGTGGGCGCCCACGTCGCGGGCTCGCCCGTCGTCCGCACCGCGGGAGCCGCGAGAACCCCGGGAACCCCGGGAACCCGTGGAACCGGGGGAGTCCGTGCTTTCCCTGCGGCCCATCCAGCGGCGGCCCCCGGACCGCCGGGGAGCCGCCACCGGGAAACCGGCCCGGTCGAAGTGGTCGTTCTCGGCGAGGACGGCGTCGCGCGCCTCGCGCAGCCGCGGGTCCACGCAGGTCTCGATCACCCGGCGGCGCAGCGAGAGCGGCGGGTAGGCCAGCGGGACCAGGTCCAGCAGCCGTCCCGCCGAGACGTGCCGGTCCCTGCGCTCCACGCAGACCTCGCAGCGGCCGATGTGGGCCGAGAGCCGCCTGCGCAGCATCGTGGTGAGCGGCCCCTCCCAGCAGTCCACCATCGCCGACAGGTCCGGGCAGTGTGCCCGGCCGACCTTGGCGAGCACCACGGCGGCGGCGGCGTTCTCCAGGTGGTCCCTGGCCCGGCCGAGACGCGCCGCGACCTGCCGCGAGCTCAGCCCGAGCACCGCGCCGACCTCGCCGGTGCCGAGGTCGTGCCGGAGCGAGAGCTCCAGCACCTCGCGCTCCTGCACGCTCAGCTCGGCCATCGCCTCGTGCACCAGCGCGGCCAGCTCCCGCTCGTTCGGGTCGTCGTGCACGTCGGGCGGAGCCGTCGTCGTCCGTGGTCCCCGCGCGACGGCCGCGCACCGGACTCGGACGAGCGCGTACAGCCAGGCGCGCAGGCGGCCGGGCTCGCGCAGGCGGTCCACCCTGCCCTGAGCCGTCACCAGGGCGTCGTGCACGGCCTCCGCGGCGGCCTCACGGTCGCCCAGCAGCGAGTGGGCGTAGTCACCGAGACGTTCGGAGTAGGAGTCGTAGAGGCTCGCGGGCGCCGTTGTGCCGGCACGCCGCAGCGCCTCAACGAGATTCTGATCGTCGGTTCGGCCGACGGTCGGCCATCCGGGCACGGACATTCCTCCCCGCGGGACGGGCTCGTTCCCGGGCATCACCCCTGCCCGGTCCAGGCCCCACACGCGTAGGACGCCACCTCCCCGCAACCGGTTGACCGGATGGGTGGAATGTATGCCCACCCGGTATGACCTGGTAAAACTGCCTACGAAAGGGACGGATGTGACGGTTGTCGTACCGGATGATCGTGGTGCGCGAGGGTCAGCAGTTGGGCGAGCAGAGCCGCCGCTTCATGCCCTCCAGGAAGAACTTCCTGACCTCCAGGATGTCCTTGGCGATGTACGCGTCACCGGCGGTCGCCTTGGCCAGGGCGTCCATCTGGCGCTTGCCCTTGGGTGCGTCCGGACCGAAGGCGATGATCAGCACGCTGACCGGCTTCTCCGGGTCGAACTGCTCCCTCAGCCGCCTCAGGATCTGCTGGTTGCCGATCCCGCCGTCCGGGTCGTCGTTGCCGGCCCCGTCGGTGAGGATCAGCACCGTGTTGATCTTGTCGCTCTGGTACTCCTTCGTCATCTGCTCGTAGGCGGCGGCCAGGGTGTCGTTGAGCCCGGTGTCGCCGGTCGAGCGGGCCCGGGTGGACACCAGCCTCTGGTTGATCACGTCCCTGCGCAGGCCCCCGTCCAGCTCCTCGGTGAGCGGGCCGACCGGGACCGTCCTGCGGTAGTCCACCCCCCTGCCGTTCAGGTGGGTGGAGAACTCCCACAGGCCCAGCTCGCTCTTGACCGGGAAGAGCCTCATGCCCTCGACGGCGATCCGCGTGATCGCCTGCATCCGGGTCAGGCCGGTGCCGGGCACCGGCAGGGCCATGGTCCCCGAGACGTCCAGCAGGGTCAGCAGCCTGGTGCCGAGTTTGATCCGCGACCAGGTCTGGGACATCCTCGCGACCGTCTTGGCGTCGGGAACCGCGATCGCCTTCGGAGCCGTGGCCTGGAAGCCCCCGGAGCCGACGACGGCCTTGGCCCCCTTGCCGTCGGGGCTGCGGAAACCCAGCTCCTGAAGGGTCTTGCGGGCCTGCTCGCCGCCCAGCTCCTTGCGGAACGCCTCGGCCGCCTTGCGGACCGTGGCGTCCGCGGTGGTGATCACCACCGGGTAGTCCAGGTCGACGGTCCCCTCGGCCGGGTACAGCGGCACCGCCGGGACCTCGGGCTTCCTGGTCCTGTTGAACGTCCACACGCTCTGTTCCGAGGCGATGCCCAGGGGGACCTTGCTGCCCTTGACGCCCAGGCTGGACAGCAGCGCGCCCTGGTCGCGGACCGTCGAGGTCGAGCCCGACAGGTTCTTGAGCGCGCCGACGAGCTGTTCCTCGCCCACTCCCGAGGCCGTGGCGACCCCGGCGGCGGCCAGCAGCGCGCCGAGCCCGGCCGCGTTGAGCGAGGGGTCCGGCACGAGCACCCGGACCTTGCGGCCGGGACCGTCCACGTTGGCCACGTTGGCGGCGTCGATCATGCCGCCCCAGCTCGCCTCGCCGAAGCTTTTGCGCAGGACGGGCACCACCGACCCCGAGGCCACCATGACGATGGGGGAGCGGGCCACGGACGTGCTCGCCTCGGGCACGTCGGGGTTCCTCGCCCGCAGGTTCGTCACCCACAGCGCCGAGTCCGGGATCCACAGGTCCATCGCGGGGGCCTTGCCACCGGCACCGCCCAGCGCCGAGGCCACGGCCGAGGGGAGGCCCTTGGTCACCGTGACCGTGGCGCACCGGCCGTCGATCTCGTGGGCCGCCCGGGTGAACCGCTCGGCGATCCGGGAGACGGCGGGCTGGATGTCCGGGGCCGCGGTGACCCGCAGCGGCAGGGCGTCGCCCGCGCACCCGCGGTCGCGATTGATGATCACGAACGCGGCCACGCCGAGCAGTACCGCCAGGGCGACGGAACCGGCCAGCGGGACCAGGACCCCGCCGCGGCCGGTGCGGCGGCGTCGTTGCTGGGGCTCGGGGTAGGGGGTGTAGCCGTCCTCGAGTTCATCCGTCCGGTGACGTCCGCCCACGATGCCCTCTTAGCTGTCGATGTCATGGAGCCGGAGCGGGCCACCCTACCGGGAGGTCCTCCGCAATATTCACGGAACTGTACTTGGAACGGTTACTGTGGCAAAACACGCATTTTGCTGGTGCTATCACCACGTGTGCCGATCCGGGCACCGTGCGTCCCGATCGTCCATCCCCAGCTCAGTGGCAACACGGGTCCCCGCGCCACGCCCTGGCCCCCTCCCGCGCCGCCACCGCCGCCAGCAGCACCGCCATGGCGGGATCGATCCACCACCATCCGGCCGCGTTCAGCGCGAGCCCGGCGAGCACCCCCGCCGCGAGCGCGGCGCACATCAGGTTCTGGGTGCCCTCGCCGGCCGTCGCCGCCGACCCCAGCCGGGCGCCCAGCCGCCGCTTGGCCGTGCCCAGCAGCGGCATGCCGACCACGCTGGCCGCCGTCACCACGATCCCCAGCGTGCTCGGCACGGCGCGATGGCCCGCGTCCAGGTCGTGCGCCACGTGCAGCACCAGGTACGGCGCCAGCAGCCAGAAGCTGACCGCGACGGCCTTGCGAGCCCGCTCCTCGGCGTGCGCGGAGGAGGTCCTCGTACCGGTGAAGCGCCAGACCACGATCAGGCTCGCCGCCGCCTCCACCAGGGCCGTCGCGCCCCAGCCGATCAGGGCGACCGAGTGCGCGTCCAGCCCCGCGGCGATGCCGAGCACGCTCTCGGCGCCCAGCCAGACCAGGGTGGCCAGGGACAGGGTGCGGGCCCTGCGGGCGTCGCGCAGCCACTCGGCGCGGGGCGGCGCCGGCGCGGTCTGCTCGGTCAAGGCGGCCTCCGGGTGCCCGACCGGGAAACCGATCGGTGGCGCTGGGTGACGTTCGGTGACGATGGGTAATGTATACGTCGCGCGACGGGGTGACGCCGGGAGGCGGGGTTCCCGCCGCGGCGGCGCCGTATCCTCGTCAGGCCGCCGCGCCACGGGACCGGAGGCCGCCAGCAGAACCGTCGGGGGGAAGTCCGTGCCGTTCACGCCCAGTCACGTCGCCGCGGTGCTGCCGCTGATCTCCTCGGAACGGATCCGCCGCCTGCTCGACCCCTGGGCCCTCGCGCTGGGGGCCATGGTGCCCGACCTGCCGATCTTCTTCCCGTTCCTGCCGGACTACATGATCTGGCACTCCCTCAGGGGCGTCGTGACCATCGACCCGTTCGCCGTGGTCGTGCTGCTCGCCGTCTTCCACCTGCTGCTCCGCGACCCGCTGACCGCGCTGCTGCCCCCCGCCCTGGCCGGCCGCGCCGCCGCGCTGACACCCGGCATGTACGGGTGGCGCAGGCTGCCCGCCGTGGTCGCCGGAGGCGTCGTGGGAGCCTTCACCCACAAGGTCTGGGACTCCTTCACCCACTCCTACAGTGCAGCGCTGTGGGGCTGGAGCTGGCTGGACGGCCGGGTCGGGGACGTGATCTCCGTCTTCCGCCTGCTGCAGTACACCTCCACCGTGGCCGGCCTGGCTGTGGTGGTCTGGTGGGCCTGGCGCGGGCTGAGCGCCATGGAGCCGAGGCCGGTGCCCGAACGGCTGGTCCTGCCCGCCGGGGAGCGCGCGGCCGTCCTGGTGGCCACCGCCGTGTCGATCGTGCTGGGCGCGATCGCCTGGACGATCGCCTTCCCCTCCGGGACCAAGGCCGAGCTCATGACGCGGGTCGGCGCGGGAGTGGTCGTCGGCTGCTCGGCCATGCTGCTCGTGTACGCGCTGATATGGCAGCTCAGGCGCGCCATGGCAGTATTCGAGGGTGCCTGAGCCCACCCGCCCCCGGCCCGCCGCCGATCCGGCCGATCCGTCCGACCGGCCCTCCGACCGGCCCTCCGATCCGGTCGCCCGTCCGGTCGACCGACCTGCCCGTCCGGTCGGCAGGCCCGCCGATCCGGCCGGTCACCTGGCCGACTACGCCGGCCTGCGCGACGTCGAGCTGCGCAAGAGCCTGGAGGCCGAGCACGGCCTCTTCATCGCCGAGGGGGAGAAGGTCATCCGCCGCGCGGTCGCGGCGGGTCACCCGGTGCGTTCCGTGCTGCTCACCCCGCGCTGGGCCGAGCCCCTGGCGGACCTGCTGGCCCCCCTCGGCGACCGGGTGCACGTCGTCGACGACGCCACCATGGAGGGCGTCGCCGGTTTCCAGGTCCACCGGGGGGCACTGGCCGCGATGGAACGGCTCCCCATGCCCGAGGTGCGGGACGTGCTGTCCGGCCGGGCGGCACCTGGAGGCGTCCCGGTGCCGCCCCGCCGCATCCTGGTCCTGGAGGACCTCGTCGACCACGGCAACGTCGGCGCCATCTTCCGCTGCGCCGCCGCGCTGGGCGTGCAGGCGGTGGTCCTCTCCCCCCCGCTGCGCCGACCCCCTCTACCGGCGTTCGGTGAAGGTCTCCATGGGCGCGGTCTTCGCGATCCCGTACGCCCGGATGACCGACTGGTACGCGGGCCTGGCCGAGCTGCGCGAGGCGGGCTTCCGGACGCTGGCGCTCACCCCCGACCAGTCCGCCGTGCCCCTGGACCGGGTCGCCATGGCCGACCGGGTGGCGCTGCTGCTCGGCTCCGAGGGGGACGGGCTCTCCTCCCGCTGGCTGCGCGAGGCCGACGAGGCGGTCTGCATCCCGATGAGCCCGGAGGCGATGGGGCTGGGCGTCGACTCCCTCAACGTGGTGGCCGCCGCCGCCATCGCCTGCCACGGCCTGATGCGGGCCGCGCAGACGTCCCCGGACCGCGGCTGACCGTCCCGGAGCGCCGGGCCGACGGAGAGGCCCGGACGGATCCCGGCCGGGCCTCCTCGTGCGGCCCTCGTGCGGCCCTCGTGCGGCCCTCGTGCGGCCCTCGTGCGGGCTCGCGGCCGGAGCGCCGGGACGGTCGGCCGGTCACTTCGCGTCGGACTCCCACGGCTGCGGCGGTGCCGGCTCGCCCGCCCACTCCAGCAGCCGCTCCGCGCTCCTGAAGCGCCGGTCGCCGTTGGTCTCGCCGAGGATGACGCCGACGAGCCGGCGTCCGTCGGCGTCGGCGGCGAACGACAGGCAGTACCCGGCGGCCCGCGTGTAACCGGTCTTGAGCCCGATGACCCCGGGTGTCCTGCCGAGCAGCTTGTTGGAGTTGATCCAGGTGTGCGCCCTGTGCACCTTCGTCCTGGACACCACGTGCCTGCCGGTGGAGGCGATCGTCCGCATCACCGGGTCGCGCAGCGCGATGTCGGCGAGCTTCGCCTGGTCCAGCGCGGTGGAGTGACCGGGAGCCGGCTTCGGAAGGCCGTCGGCGTTGGTGTAGACGGTGTCGGCCAGCCCCATGGAGCGGGCCGTGGCGTTCATCCTCGCCACGAACCTCCTGGTCCCCGGCCCGTAGACACGGGCCAGCGCGTGGGAGGCGTCCGCCCCGGAGGGGAGCATCACCGCGTACAGCAGGTCCCTGACGGTCAGCCGCTCCCCGGCGCGCAGCGAGGCGTGCGTCGCGCCGTTCACCGCCGCGTACCGCACGTCCTCGGCCCGGATCGTGACGATGTCGTCCAGCCGCGCCGTCCTCAGCATGACGTACGTCGTCATGATCTTCGTCAGGCTGGCCACCGGCATCCGTTTCGCGGCCTGCCTGCTCAGGTGGACCGTTCCCGCGACGGGGTCGAACAGATACGCGGCCCTTCCGGGAACGGCCGGCACGTCACCGCGCCGCTTCCCGGCGGCGACGGCCGGGGCGGAGGCGGCGGACGGCGAGGACGCCGCGAGCGCCGCCGGAGCGGTGATCGGCGCGGGTGCGCCCCGGCCCCCGGCCGGGGGATGCGCCGGGGCCAGGTGGGCCGGGGCGGACGTCCCGGTCGCCGAGGTCAGGGCACCGGCCGGAGAGGCCGTGGCCAGGACGGTCGCAGTGGCCAGCGCGGCATGGGCGATGAGCCGGATTCCCCCGTTATGCATGAGGACATGGTGACAGAGACGACCTGTCATGTTCGAAAGTCAGCCATTTACCATCGAAAATCGGTATCGGTGTCACATCAGACGGCGGTGATCCGCTCGGCCTCGGCGTCGGCCTCGCGGCGGGCGGCCCGCAGGCGCCGGCGCCGCCGGACGAGGACGACGATCACCGCGATCACCGCCAGCGCGGCCAGGGCGGCGAGCAGCGGAGACCGCGCGGCCAGCACCAGCCAGCCCCAGATCACCGAGTACAGGCCGAAGGACGTCACCGGCACCCAGGTCAGGCAGCCGAGCGCGCTGGCCACGACGTACCAGGGGTAGGAGATCCGCAGCACACCGGCCACCCAGGGCAGGGTATGGCGCAGGCCGGGCACCCAGAAGCAGGCGTAGACGGCGAGCGCGCCCCACTTCCGCACCACGTTCTCGACGCGGGTGATGTTCTCCTGGCCGATCCTGAGACCCAGCCGCGAGGCGTAGAGCCGGGAGCCCAGCACGTGGCCGATCCAGTAGTACGCCTGGAACGCGCCGAACAGGGCCACGCCGCCGACGATCACCCAGAGCCACAGGGGCATGCCCAGGAAGGACGCGGAAGCGGGATCGGGGATGCCCGCCACAACAGGTCGCACTCCGAACATCACCACCAGGGTCGTCTCACCTGCCTGTACCGATATTAGGCCAGGCTTACCTGGAGCGGCCGGGCGGAGTCCCCGAACGCCCGTTTCCCCGCGCCGGTTCAGCCCGCGACGTCGGGGCTGCCCTCGGCGATCCGGGCGAGTGCGGCCAGGTGGTCCTCCAGGGCGCTTCTTCCCTCCGCGGTGAGCGCCACCCAGGTGAGCCTGCGGGCATCCGCCCGGACGGGCGAGCTCTCCTTGCGCACCGTGACGAAGCCGGCCTCGGCGAGCACCCTGAGGTTCTTGGACAGGTTCGCGTCGTTCAGCCCGAGGGTGTCCCTGATGACCGCGAACTCGAGTTCCGACATGCGCCGCAGCAGCCCGCAGACGCGCAGGCGCACCGGTGAGTGGATGACCTCGTTGAACGCGGGGGTGGGCGGGGCGCTCACGCGCGCCCGGTGGCGTCGTGGACGAGCTCGTCGCGCAGGACGTCGTCGTAGCGGCGGCCGAGCACGAGGGTCGCGCCGAAGGCGAGGGCGGCCGGCACCAGCCCCCATCGGGGGTCGGTACCGGTGAACCTGACGACCAGGGCGGTGAGCATGGCGAGGATGAGCACCCCGGATATCACCCTCAACAGGCGCTTGCCGCGGGGACCCGCCGGCTGGGTGATGAAGATCCCGTAGCGCCGGCTGTAGGCGGTGACGAGCAGGAGGATCGCGACGATGCCGAGGGCCACGACGACGAAGGACACCGCCCCCGGCAGTGCCTGGGCGGCGGTGAGCACCCCCACGATCAGACCGAGGGCGAGGTGGTACCACCAGGGCGTGACCACCCGTTCGGCGAGCCTGGCGCCGTCAAGGCCGAGGCGGTCCAGGGCGTCGCGCGCCTGGGACGAGGTGAGGGGACCCCCGAAGCCGTCCGGGCCGCCGGGACGAAAGTCGTTTTCCATGTTGGCAAGTCTAGCTTTGACTTGCGCATTTGGAAAGTCATATGCGCGGACGTGGGCGACGGCCGGGCGGCCCTCGAGGCTCGGCGGCGCGCCGATCCGCCGGTGCCGCCGGGCATCGGGGACCGCCGACGGACCGGCGCGCCCCGGGCGGGGGTGGACGGCTCCCGGACGCCCGGCGCCCGCTGCAAGCGGACGTCAACTCCAGGGCAAGCACCGCGGCGTACACCTGGGGGTAGCGAAGAAAGGTGTCCGTCATGAGTCCGCGTGGCAGTGTGGTCCCGGTACTGGCCGGTGGGGTCGCGAGCGTCGTCAGGCTGCTCGTCGCCACCTTCGCCTTCGCCGGCGTCTACCTGGGCGTGTGGGGCACGCCCGGCGTCCCGGCCCAGGCTCCGGTGTCGGCCTCGGCCGAGGTGACGGCCCGGGTGGCGGTACGCACGGTGGTGCTCTCCTCACGATCGACCCCGGCCGACGCGACCCCGGCCGTGAGGACCCCGGCCGCAAGGACGAACGCCGGCACGGACGCGACCCCGAAGACCCCGAACACCCCGAAGACCTCGGTCGCGAAGGACCCGGCCGTGAGGACCCCGGCCGCAAGGACGAACGCCGGCACGGACGCGACCCCGAAGACCCCGAACACCCCGAAGACCTCGGTCGCGAAGGACCCGGCCGCGAGGACCCCGTCCGCCGGGGACCGGACGGCGGCGGACCCGGCCGCCACCGGACGGGCCGTGGTGGCGGGCAGGATCGCCGTCGGCGAGGGCGGCGCGCTCGGCCCCTGCGACAGCCCGTACCTGGCCCGGACGGTCGTCGGCAACGAGGACCCGCGGGCCGTCGTCTCCTACGCCTGGCGCCTGGAGCGGTGGAGCGCGGCCACCCACCGCTGGCACACCTACCTCAACGCCGGGGCCGGTTTCACCGGCGAGGACCAGGTCGTCGAGTGGCGCCCCCGGATCGTCGGCAACCCCGGCTGGTACCGCGTCGTGCTCTCGGTCGGGGACGAGCGCCCGCTGCGCAGCGAGCGGTTCTTCGTCACCTGCTGACCGGCCGCCACCCCGTCGCGGGCCCGCGAACCGAGGCGTCCCGGCCCGGCCCCGGGCGGCTCAGCCGCCCAGGGAACGCTGTGCCGCCTCCACCCAGCGGCTCACGCCGACCCGCTGGGCCACCGCGAGGGCGTTCTCGTAGTGCGGCCTGACCGCGTCGGTGAAGCCCAGCCGCAGCGCCAGGTCGCCCAAGGTCAGGGCGACCGGCCAGAGCGCCACCACGCCGGTGCCCGCGCCCGCGATCCGGTCGGCGAACGGCTTCAGCGTGTCGTACGCCTCGACCATCCGCTCCCGGTCCTCCAGCAGCATCCCGGCCAGGGCCCGCCAGACCATCGCCAGCTCGTAGAGGAAGTCCGGCCGGACGGGCGTCTTCACCGCGATGACGGCCCTGGCGTCGCGGTGGTGACCGGCCGAGGCGAGTGCCACCGCGTAGGCGTCCAGCGTCCACTTGGCCCCGCGCTGGTGTGCCTCGGCCAGCGGCTCGACCATCTCGGCGGCCCGCCCGTTGACCAGGTGCAGGCAGAAGGTGGTGATCAGCGGCAGGTCCTGGCGGCCCTCCAGCATCCCGGCCTTGGCGGTCAGCCGGGCGGCGTCGCGATAGGCGCGCGTCGCCCCGGCGAAGTCACCGGCGATCATCAGGCGCTGCCCGGCGTACCAGGCGACCACGGCGGCGGGCGCGGACAGGCCGTACTGCCTGGCCAGCTGCTCGGCGGTGGCCACGTGCGCGTCGGCCTCGGCGAACGCGCCCGAGGCGGCCGCGCACTCCATCAGCACCAGGTGCGCCAGGGCCTGCACCGAGACCTGCCCGCTCGCCCTGCCGACCTCCAGCAGCTCCCTGCCGATGACCTCGCGCTCACCCACCGGCGTGATGGCGTACGACTGGCGCAGCCGCCCGCTCAGCGCGGTCGCCAGCAGGGCCGGGTCGCCCGAGCGCCGGGCCAGCTCCTCGGCCTCCAGCGAGGCCTGCTCGCCGCGCGGGGTGGCCGAGCCCTCCAGCTCCAGGGCGAGCGTGGCCAGCAGGCTCGCCCGCAGCGACTGCTCGCCCGCGGGCAGCTCGACCAGCGCCTGCTCGGCGACGTCGACGATCTCCCAGGCGGTACGGGTGAAGTCGCGGGCCATGCCCTTGTGCGGCACGGCCAGTGAGGCGGCCACCCGGGCGGTGAGTTCGAGGTTGCCCAGCGGCAGCGCCGCGTCCATCGCCTCGCGCCGCCGCCTGCGGGCCGCGGCCATGTCACCGCAGAGCGCCAGGGCCTTGATCAGCCGCAGGGTGAGCAGCAGGCGGTCGCGGGTGCTCTCGGGGGTGTGGGTGATGCCCGACCGGTCGAAGGCGGCGATGGCCTGCTCCCACAGGGTCGCGGCCTCGCGGTGGGCGAAGCGGCGCTCGGCCTGCTCGGCGGCGAGCCCGGCGTAGTGCACCGTCTTGATGGCGGTCTCGCTGGTCCCCGCGGAGGCGTAGTGGTGGGCCAGCGCGGCCACGTCGCCGGGGTTCCTGCGCTCGATCACCGCGGCCACCGCCGCGTGCAGCCGGGAGCGGCGCAGCCGGGAGGCGTCGGAGTACAGGGTGTCGCGCACCAGGTCGTGGTCGAAGCGGAGCATGCCCGGCCCCGGTTCGGTGACCAGGCCGGCCAGCAGCGCCGCCTCCACCGCGTCGACCACGGCCTCCTCGTCACCGGCCACGTCGACCAGCACGTCCACGTCCACGTCGCGGCCGATCACCGCGGCCTGCAGCAGGATCTGCTGGGCGGACTGCGGCAGGCGGGAGATGCGCCGCCGCAGCACGTCGCGGACGCCCGAGGGCACACCGGAGATCACCTCGGCGGCCGTGGCGCGGTCGCTGACCGCCTCGGCGTCGAGCAGGCGGACCGTCTCGCGGACGAAGAACGGGTTGCCGCCGGTGCGCTCGACGATGCTGTTCACCGCGTCCTCGTCGACCTCGCGCACGCAGGTGGCCCGCACCAGCTCGGCCACCGCCTTGGTGTCCAGGCCGGTCAGGCCGACCCGGACCGGGCCGAGCCTGGCCAGCGCGGCCAGCACGTCGGCCTGCTGGTCGGTCAGCTCGCTGTCGCGGCAGGTCACCACGAGCAGCACCCGGCTGGTGGCCAGCAGGCTGGGCAGCGCGCGCAGCAGCGCCAGCGTCTGGTCGTCGGCCCAGTGCAGGTCCTCCAGGGTCAGCAGGATCGGCGTCTCCTTGGCGACCGCGGCGAGGTAGCCGCCCACCGCCCGGTGCAGCCGGAAGCCCCCCGAGGCCTGGTCGTCGTCGGGCTCGGGGGCCGCGTCGTCCAGGAGCGGGGCCAGCAGCGAGGCGTACTCGCCCGGACCGGCCGCGTTCACCAGGGTGCGCAGTATCTCCACCCAGGCCCAGCCCGGGGGCGTGGCGCTGCTGTCGGGGCAGGCGCCCGAGGAGATGCCCCAGCCGTCCTGCGACAGCCGCCTGATGAGCTGGCGGACCAGGGTGGTCTTGCCCGCCCCGGCGTCCCCGCTGATGATCGCGACGGTGAAGCGGCCCGTCCTGGCGGCCGCGGTGGTGAGCCTGCCCAGCTCGGCGTCGCGGCCGACGAACGGCTCGGGCTCCAGCGGCGGGAGCTCCACCGGGGCGACCGTCGGCCTGGGCGGCCAGGTGTCGGCGGACACCGCCTGCGGGCGCTGCCTGGCCTGCGGTGACACGGCGAGCTGCAGGCCCGGGTCCTGCGACAGGATGTCGGACTCCAGCTTGCGCAGCGCGGGCCCGGGGTCGATGCCCAGCTCGTCGGAGAGGATCGTGCGCGCCCTGCGCAGCGCGGCCAGCGCGTCGCCCTGGCGCCCGCACCGGTACAGGCCCAGGGCGAGCAGCCGCCAGCCCTCCTCGCGCAGCGGGTGCTCGGTGGTCAGCGCCTCCAGGTCGGGCACGGACTCGGCGGGCAGGCCCATCCTCAGGCCGCTGTCGGCGTGCCGCTCGCGGGCCACCAGGCGCAGCTCGGTGAGCCGGTTGACCTCGGCCTCGGCCCACGGCTGGTCGGCGAAGTCGGAGTACGGCGTGCCGCGCCACAGGCCCAGGGCCTTCTCCAGGCGGGCCCGCGCAGGGGCCGGCTCGTCGGCCTCCAGCCGCTCGCCGGCGCTGCGGACCAGCGTCTCGAAGCGCAACGCGTCGACCTGGTCGGGGGCGGCGCGCAGCGCGTACCCCGAGGCGACGGTCACCAGCAGCCGGTTGGGCCCGCCCCGCGGGCGGCCGGGCTCCAGCACCCGCCGCAGCCGGGAGATGTACACCTGAAGGCCGGACTGCGCGCCCTTGGCCGCGTCGTCGTCCCAGAGGTCGTACAGCAGCGAGTCGACGGGCACCACCTGACCGCGTGCCACGAGCAGGCGGGCCAGGACCGCACGCTGGCGCAGCCCGCCCAGGTCGAGCTCGTCCTCGCCGGAGTACGCCTCGACCGGGCCCAGAACTCGGAACGCCACCATGTCAGCCGTCACGCTATGCGGGCCTTCGGATCGCGCACAAGGTATTTCCCAATCTAGCGGCTGATCGACTCCTTTTCAGGGGCCGGTGCGGCGTTCTCACGCCGGCGCAGGAACGTCCACGCGCCGAGCGCCAGCCCGCCGAAGGGGATTTCGACAGTGTAGGTCCAGAAGCCGAAAAGCAGTGCGGCGGCGGTGGCCGAGTCCAGCGGGGCACCGAAGAAGACCAGGGCCCCGATGGTCCCGGCCTCCATTATCCCCGTACCGCTCGGGGTGACCAGGGCCGTGGTGAGGACCCGGGAGAGGGCGAACGCGGCGATCGACTGGGCCAGCCCCGGGTACGCGCCGGTGGCCTGCAGGCAGACGACCAGGATCAGCCACTGGAACCCCAGGAAGAAGGCCATGCCCAGGGTCAGCCCGGCCCAGCGGTGCCGTACGACCTCGGAGGTGTCGGCCCGCAGCCTGCCCAGCGCCTCGGAGGCGGCGCGCTCACCGGGCCGGACGCGGCGCGGCAGCAGCCGGGCCAGCACGTCCAGGCCCCGGCCCAGCAGGGCGGCGGCGCGGTCCCAGTAGAGCGCGGCGGCCACCACCGCGACCAGGACGAGGATGGAGAGCGCGCCCGCCCAGCCCGCGCGGGTCACCGCGGGGCTGAGGGCCTGCCCGCTGAGGAGCAGGGCCACGATGCCCGCCGCGGGCAGCAGGAAGCGGAACAGCGTGTTCCAGATGCCGGTGGTCAGGGTGGAGACCACCACCGCCCTGGCCGGGAAACCCCACCCCTTGGTCATCGCGAACGTCACGGCGACCCCGGCCGCACCGCCGAAGGGCAGCAGGTTGCTCACCGCGCTGCCGCCCGCGTTCAGCGTCAGGGCCTGCAGGTGGTTCAGGCCGGGCAGGGAGGCGGTCAGCACGAACGTGTAGGACAGCAGGCTGAGCAGCCAGACCGCGGCCATCAGCGCGATCTCCCCGGGCCCCAGCGCGGCGAACTGGGCGCCGATCTGCGGCCAGGAGACCTGCTTGCCGGTCAGGGCGCCCACCACCTGGGGCATGAAGACCACGAGCGTGACGGCCAGCGCCAGCGACGCGACCGACAGCCCGACCTGCACCCACCTGTTCCTCATCTGCCACACCCCCTCGTCATGGGACGACCCCGACCAAGTCTGCCGGTCCCGTCCTCATCCTTTGGGAGGAACTTCGAAGGGGTGCCTCAGCCGGGAGCCCAGGGGGGCGTCCCGGCGGACGTACCACTCGGTGCCGAAGATCAGGCGGTAGAGCGGCCGAGGGATCTTGAGCATCACCCCGAGCGTGCGGGTGTCGGCGCCGGTGGCCTGGGAGGCGTGGGCGGCCATGCTCGCCCGCTTCTGCCGGGCGAAGCGCCGCACGGCGACCCGGTGGGTGATCACGTCGCCGGGGGAGTAGGCCCGCTCGAAGGCCCGGATGTCGAGCTGCGGGTAGAACCGCCGGGCCAGCCTCAGCCCGCGCAGCAGCGGGTCGCGGTTGACCGTGGCCTCCAGCACGATCGCGGTCCCGGCGATCTCGGCGGCCCGGCCGCCGACCCGGTGCACCTGGACGTGGTCGGGGTGACCGTAGCCGCCCGCGGGGTCGTAGGTGGTGAGCAGGTCGGCCTTCTCCTCGGTGAGGACGGCGGCCAGCCGGCCCGCGGCCTCCTCGACGTCGGCGTCGATGAAGGCGCCGTCCGGGCGGTCGTCGGCGACCCCGCCGCCGGGGGCGAGCCCGGAGTCGGCGTAGCCGAGGTTCACCACCCGGGCGCAGCCGAGCGCCGCCGCCGAGGCGTACAGCTCGGCCATCCTGGTGGCGCCCAGCGCCTCGCCGGGTTCGACGTCGGCCTGGCCCCGTTCACCCGAGGTCGCCACGACGAGCACCACCCGGTGCCCCTCGGCGGCGAGCATCGCCATGGTGCCCGCGGTCAGCAGGGCCTCGTCGTCGGGGTGGGCATGGAAGAACACTGCTGTCCTGGCGGTGCTGATCGGGTTCACTCCGTTCGCGGCTCGGATGTGCCCTCATGGGCACGCAGGCATGATCTCACGCGGGTCTACGCTGGCACGGTGAGGATCCTCCACATCAGTGACTGTTACCTGCCACGCCTGGGCGGGATCGAGGTACAGGTCGCCGATCTGATCCGGATGCAGCGGCAGGCGGGTCACCAGGTCGAGGTGGCCACGGCCACCCCGGGTGAACCCCTGACCGGAGTGCACAGGATCGTCGCGCGCCTCCCCTTCGACCTGCCGGTCCACCCGCTGGGGACGGGGTACCTGCTCCGCCTGATGAGGGCGCGGCGCCCCGACGTGGTGCACGTGCACGCCGGGGCGGTCTCGCCGTTCGCCTGGATGGGCGTGCGGGCGGCGGCGCGGGCCGGGCTGCCCGTGGTCGTCACCGTGCACAGCATGTGGGACCCGGTCACCCGCGCCGTGTACCGGGGGCTGCGGCTGCTGTCGGGCTGGCACCGCTGGGGCCTGGTCGGCACCGCGGTGAGCGAGGCCGCGGCCCTGCCGATCCGCGCGGTGGCCGGTCCCCGCGTGCCGGTGCACGTGGTCTCCAACGGCCTGGACGTCTCCGGCTGGCGCTCGGTACGCCCCGAGCCGGGGGAGGGGCTCGCGCCGGTGCACGTGGTGGCGGTGGGACGGCTGGCGCCCCGCAAGCAGCCGCTGCGGCTGCTGCGTCTGCTGCGCCAGGCCCGCGCCCAGGTGCCGGCGGAGATACCGATGCGGGCCACCGTCGTCGGGGACGGCCCGGCCCGGTCCCGGATGGAGCGCTACCTGAGGGTCAACGGGATGACCGGCTGGGTCGCGCTCCCGGGCCGCTACAGCCGGGAGCGGATCCGCGAGCTGCTCGCCTCGACGGACGTGTTCGTCGCGCCCGCGCCGCGCGAGTCCTTCGGGCTGGCCGCGCTGGAGGCCAGGGCGGCCGGGGTGCCGGTGGTGGCCCGCGCGCAGAGCGGGGTGGCCGACTTCGTCCGGCCGGGCAAGGAGGGCCTGCTCGGGCGGAGCTTCGACGAGCTGGTCACGTCGGTGGCCAGGCTGGTGCGGGACCGCGAGCTGCGCGCGTCGATCGCGGCCCACAACCGGGAGACCGAGCCGGTCCGCAGTTCCTGGCCGGCCGTGCTGGAGGGTTTCGAACGCTGCTACGAGCAGGCCCGCTCCATCCGGAGCTGACGGGAGCACGGCGGAGCACGGCGGAGGGCGGCCGATCGCGGAAGGCGGCCGATCGCGAGGGATGACCGGCCGTGAGGGGGACCGGCTGTGAAAGGCGATCGGCCGCGCAAGCCGACCGGCCGCGCAAGCCGACCGGCCGCGAAGGACAGCCGGTTGCGAAAGGCAGGAAAAACCCGAAGGCCCCCGTCGTGCGGTGGCGGGGGCCTTGCGGGGTGTCCGGTACGGCCGCCGCGCCGCACTGCCCCCCCGCAGGCGGAGCGGCGGCCGTACCCTGCCTTCCCGGCCGGGCCCGGGTGCCTCCCCGTCGTCGGGAGGCACGGGCACCGGCGGGAGGGCCGTCAGGAGCAGGCGGCGGCGAACTTGGTGCCGGCCTCCTGGATCTTCGACACCAGCGGCTCCATGGCGGAGGCCGCGGCGGCCGGGTCGTTGGCGTCGATCTTGACCGCCTCGAACGAGGCCCCCAGGTCGGTCAGGGCGGTGGCCACGTCACCGTCGGCCTTCGCCGCCAGGGCCTTGAGGTCGCCGCCGAGCTTGGCGGTCGCGGCGTTGATCTTCCCCGCGTCGCCGGCGGCACCGGCGACCGAGGTGTTGAAGTCGGTGAAGGACTTCGACCATGCGGCGTTCTTGCAGACCTCGTCGTTGGCCGAGCCGCCACAGGCGGCGGTCATCGAGATGAGGGCGGCTCCCGCGACGGCGACGGCGATGCGGCGGGAGGAAAGTGCGCGGAACAATTTGTACCCTTCATTGCAGTTCGTGACAGTGGAGACCCTAGAAGGGTGACCTTGCGGGCCACTTTCACGTTGCTTACAGAAGTGACTCCTGTGACCCGGCGTGATTCCATCCGGCCGCTGGGTAAGAGATGGGAATGGCTGAGGCGAACGTCGATCCGGGCTCCGGTCAGCACTCGCTCAAGCGGGTCATCGGCCGCAAGGTGCTGCTGCTGTTCGTGGTGGGCGACATCCTCGGCGCGGGCATCTACGCGCTGGTCGGCAAGGTCGCGGGGAACGTCGGAGGGGCGCTGTGGGTGCCCTTCCTGGTGGCCTTCGTGCTGGCCGCCCTGACGGCGACCGCCTACGCCGAACTCGTCGGGAAGTACCCGCAGGCCGCGGGGGCGGCGCTCTACACGAACAAGGCGTTCAACATCCCGTTCGTCACGTTCATCGTGGCGTTCGCGGTGCTGATGAGCGGGATCACCTCGGCGAGCGCCGCGGCCCGCGCGTTCGGCGGCGACTACCTGGCGGAGTTCGTCTCGATCCCGGTCATCGTGGGGGCCTTCATCTTCCTCGGCCTGATCACGCTGGTGAACCTCGCGGGCATCTCCGAGTCCGTCAAGGTGAACGTGGTGCTGACGATCGTCGAGATCTTCGGGCTGCTGGTGATCGTCGCGATCGGGATCTACGCCCTGATCGCCGGTGACGGCGAGCCGTCCCGAGCCCTGGAGTTCCACCCGGCCAACGGCGCCTTCCTCGGCGTCCTGGGCGGAACGGCCCTGGCCTTCTACGCGCTGCTGGGCTTCGAGGACTCGGTCAACCTCGCGGAGGAGGCCAAGGAGCCGCAGCGCGACTTCCCCCGCGCGCTCTTCGGCGGCCTGGCCGTCGCGGGGGTCATCTACCTGGCGGTGGCGTTCACCGCCACCATGCTGGTCGACACCAAGACGCTGGTGGACTCCTCCGGCCCGCTGCTGGAGGTCGTCAAGGTGGCCGGGCTGGCGTTCCCGCCCAAGCTGTTCGCCCTGATCGCGCTGCTCGCGGTGGGCAACACCGCGCTGATCAACATGCTGATGGCCTCGCGCCTGGTCTACGGCATGGCGCGGGAGGGGATCGTGCCGCGGGTCTTCGCGACCGTGCACGCGTCGAGGGCGACCCCGTGGGTCTCCATCGTCTTCACGGTGGGCGTGGCCGCGGTGCTGGTCGCCACCGGGGACGTGAAGAACCTCGCGGACACCACCGTGCTCCTGCTGCTGTGCGTGTTCGCGATGGTCAACGTGGCCGTGCTGGTCCTCCGCAGGGACCCGGTGGACCACGATCACTTCCGGGCGCCGAGCTGGATGCCCGTCCTGGGGGCACTGGTCTGTCTCGTACTGGTCCTGCCCATCACCGGCAGGGCGGCGGACGTCTACCTGCGAGCGGGGGTCCTGCTCGCGATCGGGGCACTCCTGTGGTTCGTCAACCGGTTGTTCCTGTCAGAACGGAAGAGCGCGTCCTGAGGGGGTGCGCAGGTCGAGGGGCACGGGTTTCCGGGGCGGGCGAGGCTTGGTGAGAATCAGGACCTTTTTCATGTCGACTCCCTCTTTGTTGGAGTTTGAGAGAGACTACGTCAGTTGACCGACTTTTTCTGTGATTTTTTGCCGGGTACGCTCCGGGCCACGCCGGGACGGCCCGGGAGGAGCCCGAGGTCGGAGACGGTACGCGGCCCGGCGAGGGCCGCCCGCGGCGCGGCCGGTGGCCTCAGCGCCGGAGACCTCGGCGGCGGTGGCCTCAACGCCGGTGGCCTCTGCGCCGGATGTCTGGGCGGCGGTGGCCTCAGCGGCTGAGGTCTCAGCGCCGGAGGTCTCGCCGGAGGAGGTCTCAGCGGCGGAGGACGAACGCCTTCTCGTCGTCGCCCACCCCGACCGAGCCCACCGCCCAGAGCGTGCCGGTGCCCGGCACCCGGGTGAGGCCGGTGGCGGCGATGTCGTCGGTCCCCTCGTACTGCTGGCCGGAGGCGTGGGCGCGCAGCAGCGGGCCGTACTCGCGGGACCAGGAGGTCCCGTCGAAGTGCAGGACGAGCACCTGCCCGGCGTGGTCGGCGTCGACGCCGCTGATCCACACGTCGCCGGGGCCGGTGGCGGTGACGCCGTGCAGCGCCCCGCGGGCGACCGGGACCTCGACCCGGGCCCAGCGGTTCCCGTCCCAGCGCATGACCAGGGGGCGGGAGTCCCCGGCCGGGGGCCGGGCCTGCGGGGAGGCGGAGACGTGCCCGACCGCCCAGACCTCCGTCGGCGAGACCTGCCAGACCCGGTTGAGGACGCCGCCGGGAACCGGGGGCGTCCCGGGGCTCTCCCACGATCCGGCCGTGCCGTGCCAGACCAGCGGGGTGCGGGCGGTGCTCGTCCCCACCGCCCAGACGTGACCCTGGCGGGAGGTGATCCCCCGCAGGGTGCCCTCGGTGCTCAGCGCGTTGCGGAACTCGCCGCCCCCGCCCTCCAGCACGACCGCGCCCGAGGGGCCGTTCGCGGCGAACCAGGCGCCGCCGCCGCTCGCGGCGACGTCGGCCAGCCGGTAGTCCTCGGCCACCCCGAAGGGCCGGTACGGGGTCCAGCCCCGCCCGTCCCAGTGGGCGGCGAATGCGCTCGGGCCGTTGCCCACCACCCACACGTCACGCGGCCCGCCCGCGCTGACCCCCTCCAGGTGATGGGCGCCGGTGTCGTCCCCCACGGCCACCTCGCGCCAGCGGCTCCCGTTCCAGCGCAGCACGGCGGGGGTGCCCTCCCGGTCCTCGGCGCCGTCCTGGTACCCGACGGCCCAGGCGTCGCGGGGCCCGGTCGCGGCCACGTCGAGCAGCGCCGTGCTCCCCGGCAGGTCCGCCCCCTTCACACCCGTCCAGGCGGAGGAGGCCTTGACCTCCCCGGTGGCGGAGGGATCGGCGGTGGCCGAGGGGTCGGCGGCGGGAGCGGACGAATCGGTCCCGCCCGGCGAGGGCACGGGCGGGGTGCCGTCCCGGGGGGTCGCGGGCAGGGGCGTGGCGGTGCCCGGTGCCGGAGCGGCGGTGGGGGAGGGCGTCGTGCGGCCCGCGCCGCAGGCGGCCACCAGGAGCGTTCCGACGACCAGGGCCGCCACCGGGCGCGGATTCGGCATGTCCTCATTGTCGCCCATGCCGCCGTCCCCGGGCCGTGCCCGTCAGGATTAGAACCTCCTGGCCGGGGCACCTGGGACGTAGGCGGAGAGGATACCGATGTCAAGGGCCGAAGAAGAGGCTACGAGGTTTCGCGTCCGGGCCGACAGGCACGGCCGGGTCACCGCCCTGCACGCGGTGGGTGCGCTGGACTACGCCTCCTCCCCGCTGCTGAAGAGGGAGGCCGACGCCGCCCTGGGCGCCATGGACCATCCCCGGCTGGTGATCGACCTCAGCGAGGTCACCTTCTGCGACTCCACCGGGTACGGCGTGCTGATGTACGCCCTCACCCGGGTCCGCCGGCTGGCCGGCTCGCTCGTGCTGGTCGGCACCTCCGCCGTGATGCGGAACCGGCTGAACCGCCTCGGGGTGGCCGAGCTGTTCGAGACCCGCCGTACCGTCGAGGAGGCCATGGAGACGTTCCCCGAGGCGACGTGAGCCCGTGCCGGCGACGGGGGCGAAGGGGCTCCGCCGTACCGGTCCGATCCGCGCCGTATGAGACAGTTGTGTGCTTGCGCAGGATCGTTCAGAGGGTTGGTCATGTTCGCGGGAAATGAGCCGGAGCCGGTCTTCACCGCCACGTCCGGGCTGCACGGTACGACGCTCGTGATCAGGGCGAGCGGGGAGCTGGACCACTACCGGACCCCGGTGCTGCGGGAGGAGATGTCCAGGGCCTGGAACACCCTGCGCTCACCGATCCTCATCCTGGACCTGTCGGCCCTGACCTTCTGCGACTCCTCGGGGATCGGCGAGCTGCTCCAGGTGCGTCACCACGGCCTGACCGAGGGCGTGCGGGTGATCCTCACCGGTGTCCAGGGGAATCTGGCCCGGCGGCTCACCCTGGCCGGGCTGCTGCCGGTGTTCGAGGTGTTCCCCTCGGTGGCCGACGCGCTGGAGGCCGCCTGAGGCGTCCCCGGCCGGGGAGGGCACGGCCGGGTTCGTGACACGGGGTTCCGGACGGGGGTCCGGACGGTTTTCGGACGGGGTCAGGCCGCGGTGGCGTGCTCCTCGCGGAGCCGGACCGGGGCGGCGACGCGGCCGTCGCGCTCGCGCAGGATGGTGCGGAGCACCCGAAGGCCGTCGCGGACGGCGTGCAGGTTGCTGGCGCCGTGGATGCGGCTGCGCTCGTGGCTGGGCACCTCGTGGATGACGAGACCGGCCTGGGCGGCGCGGATGTTCATCAGGGTCTCGATCTCGAAGCCGTCGCAGTCGAGGTCGAGCGCGTCGAGGTGGCGGGCCCAGAAGGCGTTGTAGCCGTAGCACAGGTCGGTGTACGAGGTGCCGTACAGCCAGTTGGTGATCTTGGTGAGGGCGGTGTTGCCCAGCGAGCGGATCGGGCTGATGTCGTCGGACCCGCCTCCGGGGGCACAGCGGGACCCCTTGGCGAAGTCGGCTCCCTCGACCAGCGCGGTCACGAAGGAGTGGATCTCCCGGCCGTCGGTGGACCCGTCGGCGTCGATCATGACGATGATGTCGCCGGTCGCGGCGGCGAACCCCTCGGTGAGGGCGTTGCCCTTGCCCTTGCCGGTCTGCCGGACGACGCGGAGGCCGGGACGGAGGGACCTGGCGACGGCCACCGTGTCGTCGACGGAGTTCCCGTCGACGAGGATCACCTCATCGATCCAGGACGGCAGGGTCGCGAAGACGTGAGGCAGGTTCTCCGCCTCGTTCATGGCGGGGACGACCACACTGACACTGAAGGCGAAAGGAACGCTTTTCATGGTCGAACGATGCACCGGGGCGCCTGCAGGCCACTTGCCAACCTCTTGCAAGCCTGACGCAGACATACGGTCCTGAAGCATGACCTCTCCTTTTGGACAGTGGGAAGGTCACTTTACGGACCGTCAAAAAGGGAGTATACGTCCCGACGGAGTGCGCAGGTCGAGGGGGGTGACCTCCCGGGGAGGGCGTGGACGTTGCACGACCTGGATCTTTTTCACTGCTCCGCCTCCGTGCTCTTCGTGATCACCAAGTGGTACCCATGCGGCGGCAAAGAATCACCTATCTCCGTATCACGTGAAGAACACTGGCCACACGCTCCGCTGCCGTCGCCACGTCCTCGGCGTGCCCGATGCGGCCCGCCCAGGACAGCCAGAACCACCACTCGCCGTCCTCCTCGTGGGCCGCGAGCACGTCCTCGGTCCTGGCGGGCACCATCGGGTTGATCACGTGCAGCCTGGGATAGAGCCCGGTGGGCGACCTCAGGCGTACCTGGAAGGCGTGCGCCTCCAGTTGTGCGGCCAGCCGCCGCAGGTGGTCGACGGCCTCGCCGCTCTCTGCCCTCATCCGGATCACTCCCGCGGACGCCGATGGTTGCTTCTCTGCAGCGTGCGGTTTCGCGGCATCCGAGGCAATCGGTCCTTTCGCGACATCCCCCCGGATCAGTGGAATAGAGCAGAAACCGGCCGCTGTTCCGTGGGGAAACCACGAATAAAGGGAATGCAACGCACAGGTGCGCTAAGAGCATGGTGCGCTCTTGTTAATGTTGCGTGAACAGTCCCGGGAGGAGCGCCGTGGCCCGAGGTGAGCATTCGCCCGCGTGCGCGCGCCGCTGGCGCGAACAGGCCGCGTCGCGGCAGTGGACCCACTGGCAGACCACGCAGGCCATCCACGGATGCTGCGGGGTCAGCCTCCTCAAAGCCCACCGGCTGGCCAGGGGATGGTCGGCCAGGCAGTCCGTCCAGGAGCTGGAGGAGCTGTGCGAGCGCCAGAGCCTGGGTGAGGCACGGGCCAGCATCGACCTGCTCAACGCCTGGGAGAACAACCGGGCCAGGCCGCGCCCGCAGACCATCGACCTGCTGGCCCGACTCTACCGTGCCAACGCCGTCCGGCTCGGCCTGGCCGGCGACTACTGCGACGACGGCGGCGAGGGCGGCTCCAAGGTGGTGGTCGTCTCCGGCGGGGAGGCCCGCTCGCCGTACCGGGCCGAGGAGCGGGAACGGTCCGAGGAGGACATGGAGCGGCGCGCGCTGTTCCACCACGCGCTGCTCGGATCCGGGTCGGTGATGACCGGCCGTCTGCTGGCCGAGGTCGAGCGCACCCGCCAGGACCTGGACCGCACGCTCGCGGTCACCACGGTCTCCGAGGAGCAGCTCGACCGGCTGGACGAGCAGGTGCTGAGCTACCGGCGCGAGTACATCAGCAGCGCCCCGCTGCCGATGCTCTACCGGCTGATGCTGGAGCTGTCGGACGTGCGGACGCTCTCGCTGGCCCGCCAGCCCGCGATGACCCAGCGCCGCCTGCTCAACGCGACCGTCATGCTGGCGCTGCTGGCCGCCGACGCGCTGATGAAGCTCGGCGACACCCGCCAGGCCCACGCCTGGTACGGCACCGCGCGCAACGCCGCCGACGACATGGGCGACGTGCGGCTGCGCGCCCTGGTCAGGGCACAGCAGGCGATGCTGCCGTACTACTACGGCGACCTGGCCGAGACCGTGCGGCTGGCGCGCGAGGCCCGGATGCTCGCGGGCAGTGCGCCCAGCTCCCCGGCCGCGCTCGGCGCGGCGGCCGAGGCGCGGGCGCTGGCCAGGATGGGCGAGCACAAGGCCGCCAGGGTCGCCCTCGCCGAGGCGGAACGGATCTTCGCCAGGATGCCTCCCGAGGGCCACGACCACCTGGCCTTCCGCTTCTCCGAACGGCGGCTGCAGTTCTACCGCATCGGCACCCTGATCGAGCTGGGCGAGGACGTGGACTGGAAACCGGTCCCCATCGGGCTCTCGGGGCCCCCGGGGCCGTACGCCATCGACCCGGTGCTCATCCTGCTCGACCAGGCCGCGCACGTCCTGCGCCACGGCAAGGTCGACGACGCCTGCGAACTGGCCGAGAAGGCCCTGCTGCAGGTCCCTCCCGAGCACCGCACCTCGATCGTGGTCAACCGCGCCCGGGCGCTGCTGTCGGAGGTGCCGCAGACCCGGCACCGGGCGGCGGCCGTACGCCGCCTGGCCGATCTCGTCGCCGCCACGGCACCGGTCAGCTGATGGGCTCGCTCGCCGAGGAGGCGTTCACCGTCCTGCGCGAGGTCTGCGAGGACCTCGGCATCGACCACCGGGACGCGGAGCTGCTGCGGGTGCGCAGCAACGCCGTCTTCAAGCTGCGTGGCGAGATCGTGGTCAGGATCGCCACCGCGCCCAACGCGCTGACCCGGCTGCCGCTGGTGCTCGCGGTGGCCCGCTGGCTCGCCGAACAGGGCTTCCCCGCGGTGCGCCCGGCCGACGAGATCTCCCCACAGCCCGTGGTGCACGACGGCAGGGTCGTCACGTTCTGGCACTACGTCCCGGCCAGCGGGCGGCCCACCACCACCGAGCTGGGCGGGATCCTGCGCAGCCTGCACCTGCTGCCGGTGCCGCCGGTGGCGCTGCGGCGGTTCGCCGACCCGCTCTGCGAGGTACGCCGCGCCGTGGACCGCTCCGAGGAGCTCACCGGCTGCCAGCGCGCCTGGCTGAGCGACCGCATCGCCGAGCTGACCGAGCGCTGGTCGGACCTGGAGATGGACGACGCGCCGGTGCTGCTGCACGGCGACGCCTGGATCGACAACCTGCTGCGCTGCGCGGACGGCCACGTGGTGCTCTGCGACTGGGACGGCGTCGCGGTCGGCCCCCGCGAGTGGGACCTGGTGCACACCTACCACGGCCAGCGCCGCTTCGGCCTGACCGCCGCCGACGTGGACGCCTTCGCCGACGCCTACGGCAGCGACCTGCGTTCCTGGCCGGGCTACTCCACGCTGATGGAGGTCCGGGACGTCTACGCGGTGGGCATCCACATCCGCAACGCCTCCGCCGACCCCTTCTCCCGGCGCGAGCTGCCCCGCAGGCTCGACTCCCTCACCCGGGGCGAGCACAACGCCCGCTGGTACATGGCCGAGCCCGTCACCGTCTCCCCGTAGGGATTCCCCTGGCGGTCTTGAAAGGGGGGACGCTTTCGCGCGACCGGCCCGTGCCCTCCGGGCGACCGGCCCGTGCCCTCCGGGCCGGGGGCCGCCCGCTGGCCTAGGGTGGGCGTGTGAGGGCTCCCACGGTCACCGGGAAGGTCATGGCGATCCTCGGCGCGTTCCTGCCCGGGGACGTGCGGCTGACGCTCACCGAGATCTGCCGCCGGGCCGAGCTGCCCCTCGCCACCGGCCACCGCCTGGTCAAGGAGCTGGTGGAGGGCGGGTTCGTCGAGCGGCTCCCGGACGGGTCCTACCGGGTCGGGACGCTGCTGTGGCAGATCGGCGCCCAGGCCGGCGGGCCGAGGGAGCTGCGCGAGCTGGCCCTGCCGTACATGGAGGACCTCTACGCCACCACCCGCGAGAACGTGCAGCTCGCGGTGCTGCACCACGACCGGGCGCTGTACGTCGAACGGCTGCGCGGGCGCACCTCGGTGCCGATCGTCTCGCGGGTGGCCGGGGACCTGCCGCTGCACGCGACCGGGGTCGGCAAGGTCCTGCTGGCCTTCGCCGCCCCCGAGACGGTGGACCGGGTGCTGGCCGGGGAGCTCACCTCGCACACGCCGAACACCGTGGTCGACCCGGTACGGCTCCGGGCCGAGCTGGAGGAGGTCCGCCGCACCGGGGTCGCCTGCACGCAGGAGGAGATGTCGGTGGGCACCTGCTCGGTCGCGGTCCCGGTACGGGGACCGGACGGCACGGTGGTGGCGGCGCTGTCGCTGGTGGCCTGGCGGCACAACGCCGACCTGCGCAGGCTGGTGCCCGCCGTGCTGGCCGCGGCCCGCGACCTCTCCCGCGACCTCGCCGCCTCGGGCCGGTGACGGACCCGGGACACCACCCGGTCCGTAGGGGCCGCGCGGGCCGGTTCGGGTGGTTCAGGTGGTTCGGACGGGCCGGTGGTACGGGTGGCTCGGGTGGGACGTGCTCAGGGGTCGTGCCGGGCGGCTTCAAGGGTCGTGCCGGGCGGCAGGGGTTTTCCGCTGAGCGGAAGGGCCGGGTATGCGCGGGGGAGCCGTAGGCGATGCTCGGGGAATGCGAACTCAGGTAGGGATCGTCGGCGCCGGGCCCGCCGGGCTGCTGCTGTCCCACCTGCTCCACCTGCGGGGCATCGACTCGGTGGTCCTGGAGTCGCGGAGCAGGCGGTACGTCGAGCAGCGGGTGCGGGCGGGCGTGCTGGAACAGGGCACGGTGGACGTGCTCGACGAGGCGGGCGTGGGGGAGCGGATGCGCGCCGAGGGGCTGCCGCACCACGGCATCGAGCTGCGCTACGGCGGCGGCGGGCACCGCGTCCCGTTCGAGCGGCTCGTCCCCGGCCGGGCCATCACCGTCTACGGCCAGCAGGAGGTCGTCAAGGACCTCATCGCCAGGCGGCTGGCCGACGGCGGGACGATCCTCTTCGACGTCCCGGACGTCGCCCTGCACTCGCTGGAGAAGGACCCGTACATCACCTTCTCGGGCGAGCGCCTGGACTGCGACGTCATCGCCGGGTGCGACGGCTTCCACGGCGTCTCGCGGCCGTCGATCCCCGAGGGGGTGCTGACGGTCTTCCAGCGGGAGTACCCGTTCGCCTGGCTCGGCATCCTCGCCGAGGTCCCGCCCTCGGCCGAGGAGCTGATCTACGCCCACAGCGACCGGGGGTTCGCGCTGCACAGCATGCGCTCGCCGGAGATCAGCCGCTTCTACCTCCAGGTCCCCCCGGAGACCTCCCTGGACGACTGGCCGGACGAGCGGATCTGGGCCGAGCTGCGGGCCCGCCTGGAGACGGTCCCGGGATTCACCCTGGCCGAGGGGCCGATCATCTCCAGGGACGTGTCGGCGATGCGCTCGTTCGTCGCCGAGCCCATGCGGTACGGCGCCCTCTACCTGGCCGGTGACGCCGCCCACATCGTGCCGCCCACCGGCGCCAAGGGGCTCAACCTGGCCGTCGCGGACGTCCGGCTGCTGACCGCCGCGCTGGCCGAGTTCTACGCGACGGGCTCGACCGCCCTGCTGGACGCCTACTCCGGCAGCTGCCTGAAGCGGGTCTGGCGCGCGCAGCACTTCTCCTGGTGGATGACCACCCTGCTGCACACCTTCGACGACGACCCCTACGGGCGGCGCCTGCAGCTGTCCCACCTCGACTACGTCACCTCGTCCGAGGCCGCCGCGACCACGCTCGCGGAGAACTACGTCGGCCTGCCCTTCGACTTCGGAGCCCGCCCGTGACCGCCACCGACCGACCGCCCGTCCCCACCGGCCCGTCCCCGTCCCCGTCCCTGTCCCCGTCCTCCTCCTCTCCGGCTCCCGCCGACCCGCACCCGCCCCACCTCAGCCCCGGGTACCGCAGCACCGTGCTGCGGGCCCCCTCGCATCCGCCGCTGCGTCCCGCCCTCGACCCCGAGGCCGCGGAACTGCTCGACCCCGTCTACGGCCACCGGCCGGTCGGGGAGCTGGACCACGACCTGACCCGGCAGCACGCGGGCGAGCCGATCGGCGAGCGCATCATCGTCACCGGCCGGATCCTCGACGGCCGGGGCAGGCCCGTACCGAACACGCTGGTGGAGGTGTGGCAGGCGGCCGCCACCGGCAGGTACGCCCACCCGCTGGACCGGCACCCGGCCCCGCTCGACCCCAACTTCACCGGGTTCGGCCGCTGCCTGACCGACGCCGAGGGCCGCTACCGGTTCGTCACGATCAAGCCGGGCACCTACCCCTGGCGCAACCACCCCAACGCCTGGCGGCCCGCGCACATCCACTTCTCGGTGTTCGGCACCGCCTTCACCCAGCGGCTGATCACCCAGATGTACTTCCCCGGCGACCCGCTGTTCCCCCACGACCCGATCCTGCAGTCCGTCCCGGACCCCAGGGACCGCGAGCGGCTGGTCAGCGCCTTCGACCTGGACGTCACCGAGCCGGAGTGGGCGCTCGGCTACCGCTGGGACGTCGTCCTGGGCGCGACCCCCTTCGAGGAGGAGTGATGGTGCCGACCCCGTCGCAGACCGTGGGCCCGTTCTTCGCCCACGCCCTGCCGTACGCCGAGGGGCCCCTCGTGGTGCCCGAGGACCATCCGGACGCGATCGAGCTGCACGGCCGGGTCACCGACGGCGCCGGGGAGCCGGTGCCCGACGCGCTGCTGGAGATCTGCCAGCCCGGCCTGTTCGGACGGTGCGAGACCGGTGCCGACGGCTCCTACCGCTTCCGCACGGCCGCAACGGACGGCTACATCCCCCTGCTGGTCTTCGGGCGCGGCCTGCTCAAGCCGGTCTGGACCCGGGTCTACCTCAGCGCGGACGCGCCGTTCCTGGCCGAGGTGGACCCGGCGCGGCGCGGCACGCTCGTCGCCCGGAAGGAGGGGGAGCGCTCCTACCGGTTCGACGTCCGGCTCCAGGGCGAGGACGAGACCGTGTTCTTCGCCTTCTGAGCCGTTCCGGGTACTTCTGGGAGCCGCCGGACGGTCACTTGCCGATCGACGACATGTCCGCGTACCGCTCGCCCCTGACCGCGCCCGCGGGCACGGCCGCCTCCAGCGCGTCGAGCTGGGCCGGGGTCAGCGTGATGTCGGCCGCGGCGGCGTTCTCCTCCAGGTAGCGCAGCCGCTTGGTGCCCGGGATGGGGACGACGTCCTCGCCCCGGGACAGCAGCCAGGCCAGGGAGAGCTGGGCCGGGGTGCAGCCCACCTCGGCGGCGATGTCGCGGATCCTCGCGACGAGCGCCTCGTTGGCCGCCCCGGCCTCCCCGGTGAAGCGGGGGTGGTGCTTGCGGAAGTCGTCGTCCGACAGCTTCTCGGCCGGCTCCAGCGTGCCGCCGAGCAGCCCCCGGCTGATCGGCGAGTAGGCAACCAGCGTGACGCCCAGCTCCCGGGTGACCGGCAGGATCGCCTCCGGGTCGCGGGTGAACAGCGAGTACTCGTTCTGCAGGGCGGAGATCGGGTGCGTGGCGTGCGCCCTGCGCAGCGTCTCGGCGTTCACCTCCGACAGCCCCAGACGGCCGACCTTGCCCGCCTCGACCAGCTCGGCCATCGCGCCGACGGTCTCCTCGATGGGCACCCCGGTGTCGCGGCGGTGCAGGTAGTACAGGTCGATGTGGTCGGTGCCCAGCCGCCTGAGCGAGGCGTCGGCGGCCCTGCGCACGTACTCGGGGCTGCCGTCGATACGCCGGTCGGCCAGGGTCTCGCCCCGGACGATGCCGAACTTGGTGGCCAGGAACACCTCGTCCCTGCGGCCGGAGATCGCCCGTCCCACCAGCTCCTCGTTGTGGCCGCTGCCGTACATGTCGGCCGTGTCGAGGAAGTTCACCCCCAGGTCGAGGGCACGGTGCAGGACCGCGATCGACTCGCTCTCGTCGGCCGTGCCGTAGAACTCCGACATGCCCATGCAGCCGAGCCCGATGGCCGAGACCTCCGGGCCGCCCCGGCCGATATGACGCTTGTTCATGAACGCTCCTTGGTGTCGTACATCTCGATCTTCATGTCGAGGACCCCCAGATCCTCGGTGAGGCGCGCGATCCGCTCCCTCACCCGCTCGCGGTGGGCCGCCAGGATCCTCCGCCGCTCGGCGGAGGTCTCCGGCCCCCGCCTGCGCAGCTCGGCGTAGTGACACATGTCGGCGATCGGCATGCCGGTCGAGCGCAGCCTGGTGAGGAAGACGAGCCAGTCGAGGTCGGGCTCGGTGTAGACGCGGTGCCCGCTCACGCTCCGGTCCACCTGGTGGATGAGCCCGATGCGCTCGTAGTAACGCAGCGTGTGCGCGCTCAGCCCCGAGGTGCGCGAGGCCTCCTGGATGGTGATCCCCATGGGACAACTGTGCTCCTTCGAGCGCGCTCGAAGTCAAACGGGGCCTCCTGAGGCCGGCCCCCCGCCCGGAGGCACCCCCGAGGCCGGCCCCCCGCCCCGGGGCGACCCTGAGGGGGCAGGCCCTACCCCGGTCCGGTTCCGCCCAGGTCAGGGGCGTGACGTGACCGGCGTCCCGGTGTGTCCGGCCCCCGGTGGTCCCGGGGTGTCTCCGGGGTCGTTCAGGGGCGGCCGGGGGCTGTCTCCGATGTCCGGCGACCCCGCCCGCCGCCATCGTTGAGGCCATGGGAAGTCAGGCGTTCACGGGATCCATGGTCATCCTCGGCGGTCACGCGGCGATCGGCGCCGGGGCCACCACGATGCTCGGGCTGCACGTGGTCACCGGTCTCGACCCGGTGCATACCGTGATCAGCGAGTACGCGTTCGAGGCGGACGGGTGGCTGCTGCCGCTCTCCCTCACCCTCTTCGCGGCCGCCGCGACGGTCATCGCGGCCATGCTCGGCAGGGACGCAGGGAACCGCGGGGCCGCGCTGCTGGTCGGCACCTGGGGCCTGTGCATGCTGCTGATCGGCGCCTTCCCCACCGACGAGCCCGGCCTGCCGCTGTCGATGTCCGGTGGCATCCACCGCTACGCCGCGTTCGTGGCCTTCCTCACCATGCCGGTCGCCGGGCTGATCATGGCGCGGCGGCTCGCGTCCGGCCGGTACGCCCGCGCGGTCCGCCTGCTCAGCCTGGCCTCGCTGGGGGTGCTGGTCCTGGTGATCCTCCCGTACGTGCTGCGGACGTTCGGCATGGAGGTGACCAACGACGACATCCCCGCCGGGGTGACCCAGCGGCTGGTGGTGGGCCTGGAGGTCGCCGTGCTGACCCTGCTGGGCCTGGTCGCCGGAACCACCCGGCGGGTGGCCGCGACCCCTCGGCGGGTGGCCGTCACCTCCCGGAGGGTCGTCGCGACCTCCCGGCGGATGGCCGGGGTCTCCTAGCGGGTCGCCGGGGTCTCCTGGCGGGTCGCCGGGATCTCCCGGCGGGGCGCCGCGACGGTGATCCCCCCGACGCCCCGGGTCCTGGGTCCCAGGTCCCGCGTCCTGGGGCCCGACGCGGACCGGCCGCCTTCGGGGTCGCGTGGCCGGTTGACGGCCCGGTCCGCCCGCCCTACCTTCGCAGGAAGCGACCGCTCGGTAGGTGACCGCCGGTCGGGCCACCCCGGAAGGACGCGCATGCCGGTCGTGAACACCGTCCGAGGTCCCGTCGACGTCGCCGACCTGGGGCAGACCCTGATGCACGAGCACGTCTTCGTGATCTCCCCCGAGCACGTCGACAACCACGGCAGGGGCGCCTGGTGGGACGAGGAGTTCCGGGTGGCCGATGCGGTCGCCAAGCTCAGGGCGGTGGCGGCCAAGGGGGTGCGGACCATCGTCGACCCGACCGTGTGGGGGCTGGGCCGCTACATCCCGCGCGTCCAGAGGGTGGCCGAGCAGGTGCCGGAGCTGAACATCGTCGTCGCCACCGGGATCTACTCCTACGACGAGGTCCCGTTCCACTACCTGCACCGCGGGCCCGGCCTGATGATGGACGTGCCCGAGCCGATGGTCGAGGACTTCACCCGCGACATCGCCGACGGCATCGCCGACACCGGCGTCCGGGCCGCGTTCCTCAAGTGCGTGGTCGAGGGCAAGGGCCTCACCCCCGGCGTCGAGCGGATCTGCCGGGCGGTCGCCAGGACCCACGTGGAGACCGGCGTGCCGATCACCGTGCACACCAACCCCTCGGCCGGGACCGGGCTGCTCGCCCTGGAGCTGTTCCGCCGGGAGGGGGTGGACCCGGCGAAGGTCGTGCTCGGGCACTCGGGCGACACCAACGACCTGGACCACCTGATGCGGCTGGCCGACACCGGGGCGACGCTCGGCATGGACCGCTTCGGGCTGGACGCGTACAACCCCACGGCCTCCCGGGTCGCCACCATCGTGGCACTGTGCGAGCGCGGGTACGCCGACCGGATGGTGCTCAGCCACGACACCGCGTGCTTCATGGACTACTTCGGCGGGGCCTGGGACGAGGGCATCCCGCTGGCCGCCCCCAACTGGCGGTTCGACCACGTCCACGACGACGTGCTCCCGGCCCTGCGCGAGGCCGGGGTGACCGACGAGCAGATCGACCGGATGCTCGTCGACAACCCCCGGCGCTACTTCTCCTGACATTTCGTCGTTTGTCATACGCCTCCCGTACGCTCCGTGAAACCGACCGACGCGAGGGGTGGAGCATGACCGCACGCAGCACGTACCTGGAGCTTTCGGAGGAGGACGGGAGCTCGCACAAGTTCTACGAGGTCGTGCTCGACGGGACCGAGGTGACGATCAGGTACGGCCGCATCGGCGAGCCCGGCCAGACCAAGGCGTCGGCCTTCGCCAGCGCGGAGAAGGCCGCGGCGGCCGCCGCGAAGAAGATCGGGGAGAAGGTCCGCCGGGGGTACGCCCCTGCCGTGCAGGGGGTGCGCCAGCGCCGCGCGGTCACCCGGCGCAGCGTGCAGAGCAGCCGCTCCACCGCCACCCAGGCGCCGGTGCTGTGGCGCTTCGCCAGCGGCGCGGCCGCGTTCGGCATCTTCGTCGACGCCGAGCGCTGCTGGGTCGGCAACCAGCGCGGCGACGTCTACACCGTCACCCACGACGGCACCGTCACCGGCCGCTTCCGGCTGCCGGACGGGGTCAAGTGCATCGTCGCCGACGACTTCTGGATCTACGCGGGCGCCGACGACGGCAAGGTCTACGACCTCGGCGGCAAGGTCCCGCGGGTCGCGTACGAGATCGCCGAGGACGTCGACATCTACTGGCTCGACATCCACGACGGCGTGCTGGGCGTCTCCGACCGGGCCGGCCGGATCACCACCATCGACCACGAGGACGAGTTCCAGTGGGCCCGCACCGGCAGGGGCGACTCGGCCTGGATGGTGCGCTGCGACGACGAGGCCGTCTACCACGGCCACTCCACCGGGGTCGCCCGCTACGACGCCGCCGACGGCGCGCCGGTCTGGGAGACGCCCGTCAACGGCGCGGTGCTCTTCGGCTGGCAGGAGGCCGACGCGGTGTACGCGGGCACCGCGCGCGGCGCCGTGCACCGCCTGCGCAAGTCCGACGGCGTCTCCCAGGCGGTCTACCGCTGCGACGCCACCGTCTTCTCCTGCGCCACCGCCCCCGGCGGCCGGTACGTCTTCGCCGCCGACAACCACTCCTCGGTGTACTGCTTCGACGAGGGCGGCGAGCGGCTGTGGAAGCTGGCCACCGGCTGCGGGTCGGCCTTCTCCATGCAGTACCTCGACGAGCGCCTCTACATCGTGACCACCGACGGCACGCTGGCCTGCATCGACGCGAGCGAGGAGGCGATCAGGGCGGCCCAGGCCGGCACCGTCCCCACGCCGGTCGACGTCAAGGCCGCCGCGGGACTGGCCGTGGTGGAACCGGCCACGACGCTGGAGACCGTGACCTTCGACGCCGTCCCCGACGGCGGCGACGGCGTGGTGGTCGAGTGCTTCCGCGAGGGCGAGCGGCTGCGGGTGCGGGTGGTCAGCGAGGGCTACGACGTGCGGCGCAACATGCAGTTCCCCAAGGGCGTGCGCGAGGCCGGGGCCCGCTACCTCGTCGAGGGCGTCCGCCTCTCCGAGCGGGGCGGCTTCTACCGGGCGTACGGCGACATCAGGCGCCTGCTCTGAGACCACGGCGGGCCGGAACGGGGACGTTCCGGCCCGCGGGCGGGGTCAGGCCGGGATGTTCCACTTCTGGTTGGCGGTGCCGCCGCAGGTCCAGATCTGCAGGCGGGTGCCGTTGGCGCTGGACTGGCCGGTGGCGTCCAGGCACTTGTTGGCGGCGGGGTTGACCAGGTCGCGCGCGCCGCTGTGGACCCATTGCTGGGCGGAGGTGCCGTTGCAGTCGTAGAGCTGGATCTGTGCTCCGTCGGCGGTGGAGGCCGCGGTCACGTCCAGGCACTTGCCCAGCGCGCGGATCGTGCCGTCGGTGCCGATCGTCCACTGCTGGGCGCCGGTGCCGTTGCAGTCGTAGAGCTGGACGGCGGTGCCGTTGGCGCTGTTGGCGCCCGCGACGTCCACGCACTTGCCGGCGATGCCGGTGATCTGACCGGTGCGGCCACCGGTGCCGCCCTGGGCGTAGACGCGGACGTAGTCGACGGTGAGCTGCTGCGGGAAGGTCGTGGACGCGTCCGGGGAGCCGGGCCAGTTCCCGCCCACGGCCAGGTTGAGGATCATGTAGAACGGGTGGTCGTAGACCCAGGGGTTGCCCCTGGTGTCGGCGGGCGTCTTCCTGGAGTACTGCACGCCGTCGACGTACCAGGTCACCGAGCCGGGCTCCCAGTCGACGGTGAAGGTGTGGAAGGCGTCGGCGAACGCCTGCCCGGCGGGGAGGTCGTAACTGCCGCTCAGCGGGCTGCCCCCCGAGTAGCCGGGGCCGTGCAGGCTGCCGAGCACCTGCCCGGGGACGCTGCCGACGTTCTCCATGATGTCGATCTCGCCGTTGGCCGGCCAGCCGGCACCCCCGGTGCCCAGCATCCAGAACGCCGGCCACATGCCCTTGCCGCGCGGGAGCTTCATCCGCGCCTCGTAGCGGCCGTAGGTGCGGGTGAACGTCGCGGCGGTGGTCAGCTTGCCGGAGGTGTACTCGCAGGAGCCGTACCAGCAGCCGTATCCGGACGGGTTGCCCTTACGCGCGGTGATGACCAGGTTGCCGGCGCCGTCGTGGGCGATGTTCTGGGTGCCCGTGGTGTAGTACTGCCGCTCGTTGTTGCCCCAGCCGCCGCCGCCCACGTCGTGGCGCCACTTGGCGGCGTCCGGGGCGGTGCCCGCGGCGGCGTTGAACTCGTCGGACCAGACGAGCGGGCCGGGAGCGGCCGAGGCGCGTGCGGTGACGGCCTGGGGGCCGGTCGCGCTCGCCGGGGAGGGGACCAGGGCCGCGGAGGTGAGGGCGAGCAGCGTCGCCGTCAGCAGGCCGCCGATCCGCGCGAGCGGTCCGCGCGCGCGTCGCGGGCCGCCGGGAGAGGCCGGGGAGGGGGTCGGGACGGTGGAGGTCATGGGCTGTTCCTTTCGGACCGGTGTCGACCGGCGGGGGGTGCCATGGTCTAGAAGCCTGCGGTGACGCGGGTGAAGTCCCACTCGGCCTGGGCGATGCCGCTGCAGTTGGAGGTCACCCCGCCGCCCGGGCAGGGACGGTCGCGGTTGACCGACCAGTAGGCGAACCGGGTCAGGCCCTTGGAGCGGGCCCAGTCGCGGATCTGGGTCCAGGCCGCCACCGTGGTCAGCTCCTGCTGGTCGGACAGGCCGTTCATGCCGGAGATACCCATCCGGGCATACGCCTGCGCGTCGCTCCAGCCGTTGGCGGCCTTGAGCGCGTTCTTCAGCCCCTCGGAGGCGTTGACGGTGTCGGTGTAGATGTTGGAGCTGCCGAAGTCGAACGGCATGATCGTGTAGTTGTCGATCGGCACCGCCAGCGCCCTGGCCTGGTTGATCAGCCGCAGGCCGTGGGTGTTGGGGCCGGTGGTCGTGGTGCCGAAGGTCACGGCGATCTTCACGCCCGGATTGTTCTGCTTGACGATCTTCAAGCCGTTGAGAATGCGGTCCTGGACGGTGTAGTTCTCGAACTCGTCGCTGTTTTCGATGTCGAAGTCCACCACCGCGGGGCCGACGGCGTTGATGACCTGCTGCACCGCACCGGCGAACGCGGCCGGGGTGGCGCAGTTGGGGCCGAGCTTGTTGCCCGACCAGCCACCGAAGGAGATCTGCACACTGCCACCCGCGGCCTTGATCTGGCTGATCGCCTGCGCGTCGGCGCCACCGGTCAGCGGCCGGTTACCGTCCCAGGCCGGGGTGCAGCCCCCGCTGGACAGGATGAACGCCATCGTGAACGACTTCACCCCGGTCGCACTCATCACCGCGGCAGGACTGGGCGGGCTGCCCCAGCCCATGTACAGGTAAGGCGCCCCGGGCATCTTCCCGGCCGGGCCGGGGTCGGTGCCGCCGTCGGCCGGGGCGTTCCACTTCTGGTTGGCGGTGCCGCCGCAGGTCCAGATCTGCAGGCGGGTGCCGTTGGCGCTGGACTGGCCGGTGGCGTCCAGGCACTTGTTGGCGGCGGGGTTGACCAGGTCGCGTGCGCCGCTGTGGACCCATTGCTGGGCGGAGGTGCCGTTGCAGTCGTAGAGCTGGATCTGTGCTCCGTCGGCGGTGGAGGCCGCGGTCACGTCCAGGCACTTGCCCAGCGCGCGGATCGTGCCGTCACCGTTGCGGCTCCACTGCTGGGCCGCGGTGCCGTTGCAGTCGTAGAGCTGCACGGGGGTGCCGTTGGCGCTGTTGGCGCCCGCGACGTCCACGCACTTGCCGGCGATGCCGGTGATCTGACCGGTGGCCGCGGCGGCCGGTGGTGCGGCCAGCACGCCGGTGACGGCGAGCAGGAGGGCGGTGACCGTTCCGCCGAGGGCGGCCGAGAGCGAGACGCGCCGGCGCCGGGGAGGCCGGGGGGAGGGTCGGGTGGCGTCCATGCGCGGACTCCTTCCGTCGTGGGAGGTGACGTCCCGGCGACGACGCGACCCGCTGCGCGGGGAGAGCGTGACCGGCGCCACGACCCTGTGGGGGGTGACGTGCGAATGCCGCCGGACGCGGTGAGCGTGTCACGTACCGTGGGCGGCCCGGTGGGCCTGCCGCGCGGGGTGCGCACGACGCGTCCTGGCCCTGCCGCGACGGATACGGCGGGGAGAACGGCTCGGCGGGCGGGTGCGCGGTCCGCGCGCCGCCCGGGCGGGGTGGGGTCAGGCCGGGGCGCCCACCGGCGTCCGGTTCGAGGGGGAGCGAGTCATGGGGGGTCCCTTCGAGGCAAGGTCTCGCTTGCCGGAACCATAGGTCAGCCTTCGTTCTCGGGTCAATACAAGCAGTAAAAAAAGCGGCGTCATCGGGCCGGGACGCGGGCGGGGGGTGTGTGAGCTGCGCGGCGGTGCCGGTCCTGACCTGGGGGAGGGGCACGCCCCGGGACGTTCCTGTCAGGGACGGTCGTCAGGGAGCCGTGCCGTCGGCGTCGCCCGGCGCCCCTCCCGATCTTCCGTATGGTGTGATGTCCGGTAGGTGGCGGTTTCCGCGTGCCACCCGGCGGCAGGGCGGCGACGGGGCCGCACGCGTCCGACATCGAGGGTGCGCTCATGCTTCGTGGAGAGAAGGTCCTGATCAGGGCCGTCACCAAGGAGGACCTGGTCCCGCTGCACCGGCTGCACGAGGACGTGGAGACGGTGGTCGGCGCAACTCCGACGCCCTGGCTCCCCCAGACGGCCGAGCAGGCGATCGCCCGGTACGAGAAGCGGGAGCCCGACCCGGCCAACGTCGAGTTCGCCGTCCAGGCCGTGTCCGGGGAGTTGGCCGGCATCGGCGTCGTCTGGGGCGTCGACACCCTCAACCGCAACGGGCACCTGGGCATGTCGCTGCTCCCCGAGGCGCGCGGCCACGGGTACGCCCCCGACGCGCTGAGGCTGCTGTGCGACTACGCCTTCCGCATCCGCGGCCTGCACCGGCTCGGCCTGGAGACGCTCGTCACCAACACCGCGATGATCGCCGCCGCGGAGAGGGCGGGCTTCCGGCGCGAGGGCACGCTCCGCGGCAACGCCTGGGTGGCCGGGGCCTTCGTCGACGAGGCGCTGTTCGGCCTGCTGGCCGCCGAGTTCACCGGCCCGCGCGCCGGAGGGGATCTGTGAGAGCGTTGTCGTCGTCCCGGGCCGGATCCCGGGTCCGCGTACCGGAGGTGTCCCGTTGAAGACCTGGCTCCCGATCGGCCTCGGCGTCCTGCTCGTCCTGGTGGGCGGCCTGTGGGCGCTCCAGGGTCTCGGCTACGTGGGCGGCAGTTTCATGAGCGGCGCCCGCGAGTGGACGTGGATCGGGCTGGCGGCGTTCGCCGCCGGTGTCGTCCTCGTCGTCTCCGTCCTGCTCCGGCGCCGCCGCTGACCCCGCCCTCGCGGGCGGGGCCTGCGGCGTCCGGACCCGCTCGGGGGTGCGTGGCGCCCCACGGGCCGGGGTGCGGTCAGGGGCGTTTGCCCGAGCCGTCGAGCCCGGCCCGGCGCAGGGCGTCGGCCATGGCGCCGCCCGGCGCGTTGCGCGGCTGCCCCCCGCGGTCCTGCCGCTGCCGGTCGCCGCCTCCGCGTCCCTGATCTCCGCGTTCCTGGCCCCCGCGTCCCTGCCTGCCGCCACCGCCCTGGCGCTGCCCGCCGTCGCCGCGCCCGTCGCGGCCCTGCTGGTCACCGCCGCCCTGCTGGTCACGCCGGCCGCGCGGGCCCGCGGGCTTGACGTCGTCCTCCAGGCGCAGGGTGAGCGAGATGCGCTTGCGTGGGATGTCGACGTCGAGCACCTTCACCCGGACGATGTCACCGGGCTTGACCACCTCGCGCGGGTCCTTGACGAAGTCGTACGAGAGCGCCGACACGTGGACCAGGCCGTCCTGGTGCACGCCGACGTCGACGAACGCGCCGAAGGCGGCCACGTTGGTGACCACGCCCTCCAGCAGCATGCCGGGGGTGAGGTCGGAGAGCTTCTCCACGCCCTCCTTGAACGTCGCGGTCTTGAAGGCCGGGCGCGGGTCGCGGCCCGGCTTCTCCAGCTCGGAGAGGATGTCGGTGACGGTCGGCAGGCCGAAGGTGTCGTCCACGAACTCCTGCGGGCTCAGCGTCCGCAGCACCGTGCCGTTGCCGATCAGCGTCGAGACGTCGCCGCCGGTGCGCTTCAGGATGCGCCGGACCACCGGGTACGCCTCCGGGTGCACGCTGGAGGAGTCGAGCGGGTCGTCACCCCCGCGGATGCGCAGGAAGCCCGCGCACTGCTCGAAGGCCTTCGGGCCGAGCCTGGCCACGTCCTTCAGCGCCCTGCGGGAGCGGAACGGGCCGTTGGCGTCCCGGTGGGCGACGATGTTCTCCGCCAGGCCCGAGCCGATGCCCGACACCCGGGTCAGCAGCGGCGCGGACGCGGTGTTGACGTCGACGCCGACGGCGTTCACACAGTCCTCGACCACCGCGTCGAGCGAGCGGGAGAGCTTGGTCTCGGCGAGGTCGTGCTGGTACTGGCCGACGCCGATCGACTTGGGGTCGATCTTGACCAGCTCGGCCAGCGGGTCCTGCAGCCGCCGGGCGATCGACACGGCGCCGCGCAGCGACACGTCCATGCCGGGCAGTTCCTGCGAGGCGAACGCCGAGGCGGAGTAGACCGACGCGCCCGCCTCCGACACCATCACCTTGGTCAGGCCGGGGACCAGCTTCACCAGCTCGGCGGCGAGCTTGTCGGTCTCGCGCGAGGCGGTGCCGTTGCCGATCGAGACGAGCTCCACGTCGTGCTTCTTCGCCAGCGCGGCCAGGGTGGCCAGCGACTGGTCCCACTGGCGGCGCGGCTCGTGGGGGTAGATCGTGGCGGTCTCCAGCACCTTGCCGGTCGCGTCGACCACCGCGACCTTCACGCCGGTGCGCAGCCCGGGGTCCAGGCCCATGGTGGAGCGGCTCCCGGCGGGCGCGGCGAGCAGCAGGTCGCGCAGGTTGGCCGCGAACACCCGCACCGCCTCCTCCTCGGCGGCCTGCCACATGCGCATCCGCAGGTCGATGCCGAGGTGGACGAGGATGCGGGTGCGCCAGGCCCAGCGGACCGTGTCGGCCAGCCACGCGTCGGCGGGCCGTCCCCGGTCGGCGATGCCGAAGCGGTGCGCGATGCGGCCCTCGTAGGTGCCGGTGGGCTCCGGCTCGGGCTCCAGGGTGAGGGTGAGGATCTCCTCCTTCTCCCCCCGGAACATCGCCAGGATCCGGTGCGAGGGCAGCTTGGTGAACGGCTCGGCGAAGTCGAAGTAGTCGGAGAACTTGGCGCCCTCCTCCTGTTTGCCCTCGCGGACCGCCGCGACCAGGCGTCCCTTCGTCCACATCCGCTCGCGCAGCTCGCCGACCAGGTCGGCGTCCTCGCCGAACCGCTCGACCAGGATGGCGCGGGCGCCGTCCAGTGCGGCCGCGGCGTCGGCCACGCCCTCGCCGACGAACGCCTCCGCCGCGGCCTTCGGGTCCACCGACGGGTCCGCCAGCAGTCCGTCGGCGAGCGGTTCGAGACCGGCCTCCCGGGCGATCTGCGCCTTGGTCCGCCGCTTGGGCTTGTACGGGAGGTAGATGTCCTCCAGCCGGGCCTTGGACTCGGCCGCCATGATCTGCGCGCGCAGGGTGTCGTCGAGCTTGCCCTGCCCCTCGACGGACTCCAGGATCGCGGTACGCCGCTCCTCCAGCTCCCGCAGGTAGCGCAGCCGTTCCTCCAGCGTGCGCAGCTGCGTGTCGTCGAGCATCTCGGTGGCTTCCTTGCGGTACCGGGCGATGAACGGCACGGTGGCCCCGCCGTCGAGCAGGTCCACCGCCGCCCGCACCTGGCGCTCGCGCACACCCAGCTCTTCGGCGATCCGCTGATGAATAGACGTGGTCACGATCTCTCTTCCTCCGTGGTGGCAGGGACCAAGCTACCGCCTCGCCCGCCGCACGGCCGGATGTCAGCTCGTGGAGGAGATCACCGAACCCTGGTAGGTGGACTCGATGAACTTCTTCACCTCGGGCCCGGCCAGGAGCTCGGCCAGCTTCTTCACCCGGGGGTCGTTCTCGTCGCCCGGACGGACGACCAGCCCGTTGGCGTACGGGTTGCCGTCGGCCTTCTCCAGCACCAGCGAGTCCCCGGCGGGCTTGAGATCGGCCTCCAGGGCGTAGTTGCCGTTGATCACCGCGGCGTCCACGTCCTCGAGGGAGCGCGGGAGCTGGGCCGCCTCCAAGGGCTTGAACTGGAGGTTCTTGGGGTTGTTCGCGACGTCGCGCTCGGTGGCGGCGGTCCCGACGCCCTCCTTGAGGGTGATCACGCCGTTGTCCTCGAGCAGCTTGAGCGAGCGGCCCAGGTTGGTCGCGTCGTTGGGCACCGCGACCGTGGCGTCATTGGCCAGCTCGGTCACGGCCTTGATCTTCTTGGAGTACAGCCCGAGCGGCTCCAGGTGCACGGCCTGGACGAAGGTCAGCTCCCCGCCGCCCTTGGACTTCAGGAAGTCCGCCAGGTACGGCCGGTGCTGGAAGTAGTTCGCGTCCAGCTGGTCCTCCTGGAGCTGCACGTTCGGCTGCACGTAGTCGGCGAACTCGACGATCTCCACCTTGATCCCGGCCTTGGCGGCCAGGTTGTCGCTGACGTACTTGAGGATCTCCGCGTGCGGCACCGGGCTCACACCGACCTTCAGCGGCGCGTCCGCGGCGGCCGGCGCCCCCGACGCCCCCGACGTCGCCGCGGTGCCGCCGCCGGTCCCGGTGGAACCCCCGCAGGCGGCCAGGGTCAGTGCCAGTACGGCCGCGGCCGTGGCCCCCATCAATCTGCGCATCCCCGTGATCTCCTTGTCTCTGTGAAAGCCCGCGGGTCGTCCGTGTGGGAACCCGTGGGTCGTCTGTGTGAAAGCCCGCGGGTCGTCCGTGTGGGGCCCCCGTGGGTCGTCTGTGTGAAAGCCCGGGCGTCCGTGTGGGACCCCGCGGGTCATCTGTGTGAGAGCCTGCGGGCGACGGCGTCGCCGAGGATCTGGATGAGCTGGACCAGAACGATCAGCAGGACGACGGTGACGACCATGACGCCGGTGTCGAACCGCTGGTAGCCGTACCGGATGGCGAGATCGCCGAGGCCGCCGCCGCCGATCGCGCCCGCCATCGCGGAGTAGCTGATCAGCGCGACGACGGTGACGGTCAGCCCGGCGACCAGTTCCGGCAGGGTCTCGGGCAGCAGGACCTTGGTGACCACGGTGACCCGCCGCGACCCCATCGCCTGCGCGGCCTCCACCACCTCGCGGCCGACACCGCGCAGCGCGGTCTCCACCAGCCGGGCGTAGAACGGGACGGCCCCGAGCGTCAGCGGGACGATGGCGGCCACGGTGCCGATCGTGGTGCCGGTGATCAGCCGGGTGAACGGCAGGATCGCCACCATCAGCACGATGAACGGCAGCGAACGCCCCACGTTCACGACCGCCCCGAGCACGGCCTTCACCGCGGGCATCGGGGTCAGGCCGCCGCGGTCGGTGGTGACCAGCAGCACGCCGATCGGCAGGCCGAGCACCGCCGTCAGCAGCGTCGACCAGAACACCATCTGCCCGGTCTCCAGGGTGGCCTGCCCCAGGATCGGCAGCAGCTCCTCGAACGTCACGGTCCCTCCACCAGTACGCCGCGACCGCGCAGGTGGTCGAGCGCGGCGGCGGTCTCCCTGCCGTCGAGCCCGACCCGCAGCCGGCCCACGGACACGCCGCGCAGCTCCTCCAGCGAGCCGCCGAGAATGTTGACGTCCACGTCGAACTTCCGCACCAGGCTGGACAGCACCGGCTCCCCGGCCTGCCCGGCGGCGAAGGTCAGGGTGACGCTGCCCGGTGGCGCGGGCTCGGGCAGCGGGAAGATCTCCCGCGTCAGCAGGGACCCGGGCCGGGCGATGAGGTCGTGGACGAGCCCCGACTCCAGCACCTTCCCGTCCCGCATCGTGGCCGCCGAGTCGCACACGCTCTTGATCACCTGCATCTCGTGCGTGATCAGCAGGATCGTCAGCCCCAGCTCGGTGTTGAGGCGCCGGAGCAGGGCCAGGATCGACTGCGTGGTCCCCGGGTCGAGGGCGCTGGTCGCCTCGTCCGACAGCAGCACCTTCGGCCGGCCCGCGAGCGCCCGGGCGATGCCGACCCGCTGCTTCTGCCCGCCGGAGAGCTGGGCCGGGTACGCCCCCGCCTTGTCCGACAGCCCGACCAGGTCCAGCAGCTCGGCCACCCGTGTCCGGCGCTCGGCGCGCGGCACCTTGGCCACCTCCAGCGGGAACGCCACGTTCGCGGCGACCGTACGGGAGGACAGCAGCGCGAAGTGCTGGTGGATCATCCCGATCCGCTGCCGGGCCTCGCGAAGCTCGGCGTCCCCGAGGACGGTCAGGTCCTGCCCGTCGACGGTGACGGTGCCTCCGGTGGGCCGCTCCAGCAGGTTGACACAGCGCAGCAGCGTGCTCTTCCCGGCCCCGCTCTGCCCGAGGACGCCGAAGATCTCGCCCTCGCGCACGTCGAGGTCGACCCCGTCGAGCGCGACCACGCCGGTGCCGTACACCTTGCGAAGGTCGGAAACATGTATCACGGGTAGGTTATACCTGAAATATCGGTACAAATCTAATCAATACTCCGGCCGGGGAGGCCGGATCGGCCGTTCGGGAACGACCGCTTCCCCGTGGGTCCGGGGCTTCCGGGGCGGTGCCCGGGGACGGTTTCAGGGGTGGTTCCGATGGCGGGGACGGGCCGGGAATGCCCGGCCGATGAAAACCGTTATCACCCGCATCGTGCGAGATGTCTTCCCGAGAGGAGCCCGCGATGGCCCGCAACGAGGCACGCCCGGTGGTCAGGCTGAGGTCCACCGCGGGCACCGGCTACACCTACGTGACCCGCAAGAACCGGCGTAACGACCCCGACCGGCTCACCGTCGTCAAGTACGACCCGATCGTCCGCCAGCACGTCCCGTTCCGAGAGGACCGATAGACCATGAAGAAGGGCATCCACCCCGGCTACCGCCCGGTCGTCTTCCGCGACCCGAGCGCCGGCTACGCCTTCCTGACCCGTTCCACCGTCCGGACCGGCAGGACGATCGAGTGGGAGGACGGGAACACCTACCCGGTGGTCGACGTCGACGTCTCCTCGGCGAGCCACCCCTTCTACACCGGCCGCGGCCGGGTCCTCGACACGGCCGGCCGGGTCGAGCGCTTCAGGCAGCGCTACGGCGGGCGCTGAACCCCGGCCTGCCGAAGAGGGTGTCGTCCGGGGCCGGACAGGGCGGGTCGCCTGGACTCCGCGCCTCCCGGCCCGGGGCCGCGAGGAGCCCGTCCGGGGCCGTGAGCCGTCGGCCGGGCCGTGGGGTCCGGGGGGCCCGGGGTCCGGGGTCCGGGGTCCGGGACGGTTCTAGCCGCAGGTGATGTCGGTGAAGGCCGGGGGAGTGGCGGCGGTCCCGATGAAGCCGATCTCGGAGATCTTCTTGCCCGGCTGCAGGGGCGGGTCCTCGGCCGGGGCGTGGATCATCGCGACCGGCCCGCTCTGCATGTGCGTCCCCTTCCACGCCTGGGTGATCGTGACCCCGTGCGGCATCATCCACTGGATGTACCAGCCGCCCAGCGGCAGGTCGCCGTTGTTCTTGATCGTCGCCGCCCCCCGGTAGCCGCCCGGCCAGGTCTCCACCAGGGTGACCGTCGCGCGGCACTCGGCCGCGGACGTGATCTGGGGATGCGGGGTGCCGCCCGTCGAGGACGACGAGGGCGACGAGGACGGGGACGACGGAGCCGCGGAGGACGCGGAGGAGGGTGAGGGCGGGGGCGCCGGGACGGCGCCGGAGGGGGTGGCCAGGGCCGCGTTCTGCGGGGCCGTGTTCTGGGCGCTCCCCGCGGGCGGGTGCGTGCCGGCGTGCCCGCCCTCCGCCGTACGACCGGCGCAGGCCGCCACCGGCAGGATCGCCGCCGCCGTGAGCGAGAGCAGACCGAGCAGCGACGTGATCCTCATGGTGGGCGGCACGGGACTTCCTTCGGGCGGGGCGCGGTGGCGGTGGGGGCCCACGGCGGGGCGGGACGGTCGTGAACGAGGTCCCGGCCGGTGTCCGTCGACACCGGCCGGGACCCCTCTCCCGTTATGGACTGGTGCAGGTCACGGCCGGGGTGCCGCTGCTGCCCGACGCGGTGAACCCGAAGGTCGTCGAACCGCCGCCGGCCAGTGTCCGGTTCCAGTCGACGTTCCTCACCGTGACGGTCGATCCCGACGTCGTGTGCGTGCCGTTCCACACGCTGTTGACGCTGCTGCCGGAGCCGAGCGTCCACCTGGCCGTCCAGCCGTTGAGGGCCGCCGAACCGGTGTTCTTCACGGTCACCTCACCCTGGAAACCACCCGACCAGGAGCTGACGGTCTTGTAGGTGGCGGTGCAGGGGCCGCCCGGGTCGGGCGTCGGCGTGCTGGTCGGGGTGACCGTCGGGGTCGGTTCCGGGGTCGGGGTGACCGTCGGCGTCGGGCTGGGGGTGGAGCCGGGCCTTCCGACACCGGTCACCTCGCCCCTGCCGCCGTCGAAGACCACGTCGGAGCAGTTGTAGAACGTCTCCGCGGAGTCGGAACGCTTCCACACCGAGTAGATGATGTGGCGGCCCGTCTTGTTCGAGGGGAGCGTGGCGTTCCAGTAGTAGTTGGCGTCGTTGGTGCCCGGCGAGCCGACGCTCTGCGGGTGGTCCGCCGTGTGGAAGGGCTCACTCTCCAGGTCGTCCCAGGTCAGCGCCCGGTTGGGGTTCCAGCCGTCCTTGGTGATGTAGAGGTAGAACCAGCCGGGGTGGGCGGCCCACTTGTTGTACTTGAACTGCAGGTTCGAGCCCGCGGTCAGGTGCGTGACCGGCCAGTCGGCGCTCGGCAGGTCGAACCCGCTGTAGCCGGGGTTGCCGCCGCTGCACACCTTGCCGTCGGGGATGAAGCCCCGGGTCCGACCCGCGCCGTCCGAGCGCAGCAGGCTGAACCAGTTGTAGAGCGAGTTGTCCCCGCTCTGGGCCACCGCGGCCTTGCACGCCGGGTTGATGGGCACGATGTTCCCCTGCGGGGAGAGGCCGTCCTGCCAGCAGAAGAAGGTCCGGCTGCCTGGCACCATCATGGCGCCGTGCGCCGATGCCGATTGGGGAACGAGAACGACGGCGAGAAGCGCGGTCATCAATGTGGCCACGCCGGCGACAGCCATGCTTCGCCATTTACTCACAGGATTACCCTCCCTTTCGAGGGATGAAGGGTCGCTGATCGACGGCGGTGAGCGCTCACGCGAGACGGACTCTAGGTGGCTGTTTCCGGGGTGTAAACGCACCCTCTCTCCCGCACCGTGACGACGTGTCGTCCTGCGAGGTCAGGAGGGTCGCGAGGCGGTCCCGCCGGATGAAAGATTCACCCCCGTCGTTCCCCCGCGGTGGCGGCGAGCCGCTCCAGCGCGGGGCCGGTGAGGCGGTACCGGTCCCACTCCTCCAGCGGTTCGGCGCCGAGCGAGCGGTAGAAGGCGATGCTGGGGGTGTTCCAGTCCAGCACCGACCACTCGAAGCGGCCGTAGCCGCGCTCCACGCAGATGCGGGCGAGTTCCGCCAGCAGGTCCCTGCCGTGGCCGCCCCCGCGCCGGTCCGGGTGGACGTAGAGGTCCTCCAGGTAGATCCCGTGCCTGCCGAGCCAGGTCGAGTAGGACACGAACCAGAGGGCGAACCCCGCGACCTGCTCGCCGTCGGCGGCGATGTGGCAGAACACGCTGGGCGAGGGGCCGAAGAGCGCCTCGTGAAGCCGGTCGGCGGTGGTCTCGACCTCGTCCAGTGCCTTCTCGTACTCCGCGAGTCCGCGGATCATGTCGATGATCGCCGGGACGTCGTCCGGCGTTGCGGGGCGAATCATGCCCGAAGTCTAGGGCGAGGCCACCGGCGTCCCCGAAAAGGGATTTCCGCTGATAAATGGCTTTGTAAGGGGGCGTGTGGTCGTGCCGGTCACCCCTCCCGTAGGTTGTCTGCTGATCGAAGCACGGGTCGTTGAGAAAGGCGGGTCACCATGTCGACAGAGCCCAGCGGGGAGCGGTTGGCGGAGCTGAGGCAGGCGTTCACCGCCATCGACACCGACGGCGACGGTTTCATCACCGAACGGGAGTTCGCCGAGCACTTCCCGGCCCTGCCCCCCGAGGCCCTGGGCTCGCTGAACCGCGACGGCGACTCCGACGGCGACGGCCGGTTCTCGTTCGAGGAGTTCGTCCGCCTGGTCGCCGCCGGCTGATCAGGCGCGGGCGAAGCCGAGCAGGGCCACGTCGTCGCGGTTCTCCCCGTCCTCGACCAGGGTGAGCAGCGACTCCATCATGGCGCCGAGATCGAGCCGCGAGGCCTTCGCCATCTCCCCGCGCAACCGGTCCATGCCCTCCAAGATGTTCCACGACCGGTTCTCCACGATGCCGTCGGTGTAGAGGAGCAGCCGGTCACCGTGTCCCAGCCGCGCCGTCCCGGTCGAGAAGACGGTCGAGGGCATGGCGCCGATCAGCGGGGAGAGGGCCCCGCCGAGGAAGTCCGCCTGCCCGCTCGCGGTGCAGAGCAGGGCGGGCGGGTGGCCCGCGCTGGCGTACTCCAGCCGCCCGTCCGCCAGGGAGAGCCGCACGCACAGCACGGTGGCGTGCATGCGGTCGTGCCGCCCGGCGGTCATCCGGTTGAGCCGGCCGAGGGTACGCCCGGGGTCGGGATCCTCCAGCGCGTACGCCCTGAGCGCGTTGCGCATCCGGCCCATCGAGGCCGCGGCCCGCAGCCCCTTGCCGACGATGTCGCCGATGACCAGCACCACCTCCTCGTCGGAGATCCTGACGACGTCGTACCAGTCCCCGCCGACCCCGGCCTCGTCGCTGCCGGGCACGTACCGGCCGACGATCACGGTGCCGCCGATCTCGGGGACGTCCGGGAGCAGGGCCAGCTGCAACGTGGTCGCGATCCGGTGCTCCTGCTCGAACTGCTCCAGGTCCCGCAGCCGGGCCGAGGTGAGCTGGGCGAGCTGGCGCAGCACGGTGTCGTCCGTCGTCTCCTCGGGGGGACCACCGGAGACCGCGATCCGCACCGTCCCGGCCGGCCCGGTCCCGTCGCCACCGGGCGCGTCACCGGTGACCGTCACCCGCACCCCGGAGGTGTCGGCCAGCAGCTCCCCGTACCTCTCGGCCACCCTGAGCACGTCCGCCGCGCTGGAGGCGCCGTTGAGCGCGAGCGCCGCCTCGGTCAGCTCCCGCAGCCGGCGGTTGTGCCGGGACCGGATGGCCGACAGCCGCAGCACACCCCGCACGCGGGTGAGCAGCTCGCGCGCGGAGAAGGGTTTCACCAGGTACTCGTCGGCACCCGCGATCAGGCCGGTCAGCGACTCCTCCTGCCCGGCCCTGGCCGACAGGAGCATGATCGGGACGCTCCGGGTGACCGCGTCGGCGCGGAGCCTGCGGACCATCTCCAGGCCGTCCATGCCGGGCATCATCACGTCCGCGACGATCATGTCGGGGAGCCGCTCCCGGGCGGCCCGCAGGGCGGCGGCCCCGTCGGCCACGGCCGTCACCTCCCAGTGCGGGCTGAGCAGCCTCACCAGGTAGCGGCGCAGGTCCTCGTTGTCGTCGGCGACCAGGATGTGCTCGGTCCCGCGCGGCTCCACCGGCGGCGCGGCCCCGTCCGCGGCCGGCCGCCCCGAGGACTCGCCGGGCAGCGGCAGCCAGTGCGAGACGTGGTCGGAGCCGGACTCGTACGGGTTCGCCGCCTCGCCCACCTGCGCCGGGGGAAGGTGCGCGGACCCGTACGGCAGCCTGATCGTGAAGGTCGTCCCCTCGCCGACGACGCTGCTCGCCTCGATGCGCCCGCCGTGCAGGGTGACCAGCTCGTGGACCAGGGCCAGGCCGATGCCGGTGCCCTCGTCGCTGCGCGCAGGGGAGCCGGGGACCCGGTGGAAACGGTCGAAAAGGTGGGGGATCTCCTCGCCGGAGATGCCGATGCCGGTGTCGGAGACCGTGACCACCGCGTGGTCGCCGCCGGAGCGCACGCCGACCGTGATCCCCCCGGCGAAGGTGTGCTTGACCGCGTTGGAGAGCAGGTTGAAGATGATCCGCTCCCACATCCGCCGGTCGAGGAAGACCGGTTCGGGCAGCGGCTCGGACTCGACGTCCAGGGTGAGCCCGACGCTCTCGGTCGCCGAGCGGAACACGCTCACCAGCTCGCCGGTCTGCGCCACCAGGTCGGTCGGCCGGTGGTAGGCGCGGGTCCGGCCCGAGTCGATGCTGGTGACGTCCAGCACGTCGTCCAGGAGGGTGAGCAGCCGCACCGCGTTGCGGCGGGCGGTCCGCAGCACCGCGTTCTGCTCCGGGGCGACGGAGGGGTCCTCCAGCAGTTCCTCCAGCGGTCCCAGGATCAACGTCAGCGGGGTGCGCAGCTCATGGCTGACGTTGGCGAAGAACGCGGTCTTGTCGGCGTCGAGCCGGGCGAGCCTGCGCGCCTGGACGCGCTCCCGCTCGTGGGTCGCCGCCGCGGCCAGCGCCCGCGACACGCTCGCCGCGATCGTCTCGAAGAAGTCGTCGTACGCCTGCAGCCGGGGGTTCACCCCGCACACCAGCAGCCCCAGCGTCTCGTCGCCGGAGGTGAGGGGCAGGGCGACGGCGGGTCCCCGCGCGCCGAACCGCTCACCGGGCACGGCGATGACGCCTCGCGAGGACCGCGTGAACCCCCCGTCACCGTCGGCGGTGCCGTCGAGGGTGACGTCGATCCGCTCGGGGGCCGTCCCGTCCGGTACGACGATCCGCAGCCCGCCCGCGGCACCGTTCCCGGCCGGGCCGCTCCCGTCCCCGCCGAGGCCCCTGAGAGCTGTAAGACCCGCAGGACCGTTGGGATCGACCGGACCGGTGGGATCGGGGCCGGTGGAGCCGGTGTCCTCGGCGAGGTAGGCGAGGGCGAACGGGACGTCGTCGCGCGCCTCGGCGAGGGCCGACAGCGCGGCCCGCGCCACCTCCTCGGGGGTGCCGCCGGCGGCCGCCTCGCCCACCCGGCTCATCGTGCGCATCCTGCGCTCCCCGAGCACCCGCCCGGTCGTCTCGCTGACCAGGCACATCACCCCGCCGACCGTTCCGTCCTCGACCCGGATCGGGCCGTAGGAGACGTCGAAGTAGGTCTCCTCCAGGAAACCGTGGCGCTCCAGCAGGAACAGGTGGTCCTGGGCCCAGAAGGGCTCGCCGGTCTCCCGTACGTCGTCGAGCAGGGGTTCGAGGACGTCCCAGGTCTCGGACCAGTTCTCCTCGGCGGGCCGGCCGAGCGCCGCCGGGTGCTTCGCGCCGATGGTGGGGATGTACGGATCGTTGTAGAGCGCGACATAGTCCGGACCGGCGAAGATGACGATCTGCGCGCGGGAGGACAGCGCGATGTCGACGGCGGCTCTCAGTGCCGCCGGCCAGCTCTCCATCGGGCCCAGCGGTGTGGCGGCCCAGTCGTGGGCCCCGATCCGCCGCCCCATCTCCCCGCCGGCGGGGCTCACCTGCTGCATTTCACTCCCTGACCGTCAGGTACTGTGACGATACCTGGTGGAGCGACGGCTTTCGCGGTGAGGATATGGCCATTCGTCTGGAGCGAAGGATCGACCCCGATGGTTCTCCCGTGCTCGTTCCTGCCGGCGACCTGGACCGGGACTCCGCCGAGCAACTGGCCGCCGCGGTGGACGCGGACCTGCGGGAATCCCCCGCCCTGCTGGTCGTCGAGCTGACGCACGTGCCGTTCTGCGACTCCTCGGGGATCGTCGCCCTGCTCGACGCCCACGCCGACGCCGAGCGCGCCGGGGTGGAGTTCGTCCTGACCGGGGTGGGCGAGCATCTGCGGCAGCTCTTCCGGATCTCCGCCCTCGACCAGGTGATCCGGATCGTCGAGGAGTCCCATGGGTGACGGGAGCGGTGCCGACATCGCTCGCGTGACCTTCCCGATCTCCGGGGATCTCGCCTCCCTCAGGGCGAAGGTCCGTGCCTTCCTGGTCCGGGCGGAGTTCGACGAGGTCACCGAGAAGAACTTCGTTCTCGCCCTGAGCGAGGCGGCCAACAACGTGCTCGACCACTCCGGCGGAACCGGCACCCTCACGATGCGCCACCTGGAGGGACGGGTCGTCGCGGAGATCCACGACGACGCGGGTCTGCTGATCGATCCCCACGCGGGCATGAAGCAGCCCCCTGTGGGATCCCGCCGTGGCTACGGGATCTGGCTGATGCGCACGCTGTGCGACTCGGTGGAGATCCTGCACGACCCGGGGGGATCGACGGTACGGCTCACGATGCTGCTTCCGCACTGACCGTTCCGCACTGACCGCTTTGCGCTGACCGTTCCGCGCCGGCCGCTTCCTACCGGCTCGCCGGGATCAGCGCGCGACCGGGACGCCTCCGCCGGACACCTCGCGCAGGGACTCCTCAAGGGTGGAGTCGATGGGGAACGCGTCGCGCAGCCGGGTCAGTTCGAGCAGGCGGCCGAGGAAGCCGTGCACGCCGACCAGGCGCAGCCATCCCTTCCGCTCGTAGGTGCGACGCAGGCTCGTCAGCAGCACCCAGATGCCCGTGGAGTCGCAGAACTCCAGATCCGTGGTGTCGATGACCAGGTAGACGTGACCTCGTCTGATGAACTCCGCGAGCCTCTCCTCCAGCCGCGGCGCCGAGGACTTGTCCAGATCTCCGGTCAGGGTCACCACGGAGAAGTGGGGACGCGTGTCCACGGTGACGGATAGTCGAGTCATATCGCCCCGCTGTCTACGGCAGATTGGGGACAGCGCCCGGTCGGGAGCCGTACAAGGACGGGTGCCATTCGCCTCCACCGTACGCCCGTGGCTCGTGACAGTTCAACGCCTGATGGCATACCACCGGTGATCGGAAGCCATCGGCGCCGCCGTCCGCACGCCCTCCCGCACCCTCGCCGTGCCGTCACCGGCGGCCGGTTGACCTGCCGGGGAGGCCGCCGTTTGCCCGCTCCGGTCGCGGGCACGGCGAGAGGGCGGCCCACCGATCCGGCGGGGACGGCACGGACCGCGACAGACGGCCGGAAGCGGCCGGAAGCGGCCAGGAGCGGTAGGGAACGGGGAGAGTGAAGACGGTGAAGACGGTGAAGACGCAGTCCTGCGAACCGGACACGGCGAAAGGGAACGGTCATGTTGCGTGATCTCGTCAAGGGAGCCGTGGGGGGCGTCCTCGCCACCGCGACGATGAGCGCGGTGATGCTCGCCGGCGACCGCGCGGGCCTGATGGGCGACCAGCCGCCCAAGAAGATCGTCCGTGCCTTCATGCCCGGGAACCGGCACCGTCCCAAGCGCGGTGAGGGGGTGCTCGGCGCTCTCACGCATTTCGCCTTCGGGAGCGCGTGCGGGGCCGCGTTCGGCGCGGTCTTCGGGAAGGAACGCGCCCCGATACCGATCGGGGTGGGGTATGGGCTGGCGATCTGGCTGGTCAGCTACCAGGGCTGGGTGCCGATGCTGAGGATCATGCCGCCGATCTCCGACGACCGGCCGGGACGCCCGGCGGTGATGGCCGCCGCTCACGTCGTGTACGGCGCGACGCTCACCCTCGCCGTGAACGGCATGAGCCGCTCCACCGGCCCTGCCGGACCGGGGAGCGGCGATCCGCGCGGATGAGCGCGGGGTTCGCGGGGACCGCGGATCCGGCCGTCCCCGCGAACGAGGTCCCGTCCGAGGACGAGACCCCGTCTACGAGGCGGGGACCGAGGCCGAGGCGGACTGCCCGGCCGAGAGGGTCTGCCGCATCGGCTTGCCCACGGTACGCGCCGCGGTCATGTCAGGCATCTCCGGTACGTCCACCGGGTTGATCCGGCCGCCGTGCTCGTCGTGGTGGTCGGCGTCGGCGTCGTCGAACCATACGCCGCCGTCCGCGAGGTAGCGGAAGCGAATGGGCTGCCGGGCGGGCACGACGACGCTCACCTGGTAGGCGCCGTTCTCCTTGCGCTCCATGGGGTGGGCGTAGGGGTCCCAGTCGTTGAAGTCGCCGACCAGGGAGACCCCGCCATGGCCCGGGTTCTCCGTTACGGTGAAAGTCAGCTTGACCTGGCCGTTCTTGGTCGGCTTACCGCGCTTGATCACTGAAATCCTCCTGACATCACTGTCTCTGTACGTAATGCGCCGTGATCTCGATTGCGGAAAGCGTGAAGATCACGCCAACTACCGGACCGCGCCGACAGAGACGTGACGCGATCAGAGGCCGACGCCCGGTCACGGCCGAGCCGTCGATCCATATGGTTCGTTACCGCCCATAGCGGCTGGACAACCCGGACACGCCAAGTTTTGAGCGCCATCACGTCCGACCTTGACCAGGTCATGGCGGGCGACCGGCCCGCGACCGCGAACCGGCGCCCGTACCGGCGGGTACGAACGCGCCGGGTGCTCGTGCCCGCGGATCCGTGACGACCGCGGACCGGCACCCGTGGGTCCGTGGGTCCGTGGGTCCGTGACGACCGCGCGAGGTGCTCGCGCCCGTGGGTCCGTGACGACCGCGTGGCGGTGCTCGTGCCCGTGGGTCCGTCACGGCCGCGCGTCGGCGAGGATGGTGGGGTGCAGCAGATACGGCCGATATCCCCGTCGTCACTGGTGGAGGAACTCGCCGACCGGGTGGCCGCGCGGCCCCGCGGGGAGTGGGTGCGCGTCGCGCTCGACGGAGCCCCGGCGGCCCGGCCGGGCGACCTCGCCGACGCGCTCGCCGGCCCGCTCAGGATCCGCGGCCGGGAGGTGTTCCGCGTCTCGGCCGCCGACTTCCTGCGCCCGGCCTCGCTCCGCTTCGAGTTCGGCCGTACCGACCCCGACTCCTTCTACACCGACTGGTTCGACCACGGAGGGCTGACCCGCGAGGTCCTGGGGCCGCTGGATGCGGGAGGGTCGGGCAAGGTGCTGCCCACCCTCTGGAACAGCGTCACCGACCGCGCCACCCGCGCGTCCTACGTCACCGTGCCGGCGGGCGGGGTGCTGCTGCTGGACGGCCCCCTGCTGCTGGGCCGGGGGCTGCCGTTCGAGCTGACCGTGCACCTGCGGCTCTCGCCGGGTGCGCTCGCCCGGCGCACCCCCGACGACGAGCGCTGGACGCTGCCCGCCTACGCCCGCTACGAGGAGGAGGTCGGGCCCGCGGAGATCGCGGACGTGGTCGTCCGGGTCGACGACCCACGCCATCCCGCCCTGGTCGCCCCGGCCTGACCCGGTCCGGGGAGACGGGAACATGACGGCGGGGCGCGTCCCTCGACGCGCCCCGCCGTCCGATCATCCGGTGGTGCCGCTAGACACCCGCCCGTGAGGGCATCCTGCCCTCGGAGTAGGAGCTGCGGAGCTGCTCCGGCTCGGAGGGCTGTGCCTCGTCGCGGACCTCCTCCATGCGCAGCGCGACCCCCATCGCGAAGAAGGTGGGCGCCCACTCCCCGATGAAGATCCCCCATCGGTCCGCGCGGTCGATACCCGCCTTCTCCGACGAGTGCGACGTCGCCCAGACCGCGATCGACACGCCGATCGAGGCGATACCGGCGACGTACATCGCGCCGGACTTCACGCCCATCTTGTGAAGCATTTTGATCATTTCGTCCCCCCCGATGATGGTTCGTTCTTATGGTTACCCCCTGGGATGATGGATAACCGAATGTCACGAACCGCAGGTGAGGGCTTCACCGGGGACGGGGGCACGCGGCCCGGGTCACTCCTCGCGCAGGCGTTTGAGCAGGTCCTCGCGTCTGGCGTCGAGGGAGGCGATGATGACCTCCTGCTCGTCGGCCTGATTGATCATCATCGACTGCTCCGTGGGGTCGGTGGGACCGACGTCCCCGACCTGACGGCGCATCTCGGCGACCTCGGTGCGCATTCTCTCCAAATCCGCTTCCACCTGACGCAGTTCTTCTTGAAGGCTCATTCGCTCCCCATACCCCTGCTTCGGGCTTCGACTCCACGACCGCGCACGTGACGGCGCCCTCCGCGGGCCGCGGGGCCGGGGTGCGCGCCGGACGCGGAGCGGCCCCCGAGGTCACGTGGACCCGGGGGCCGGTCGCGCCGGGGGCGAGGGGTGGTTCGTCCCCGGCCCTTCACGCTCCCCGTCGCGGGGGCGTCAGGGCGTTCCGGTGGTGTCAGTCGTCCTGGCCGTCGGCCTGCTCGTTCTGGTCGTCCTGCTCGGCCGGTTCGGCCTGCTCGTTCTGGTCGTTCTGGTCGTCGTCCTGGCCCGCCTGCTCGGCCTGGTCCTCGGCCTGGTCGGCGGCCCGCTCGGCGGCCGTGCTGGTCTCCTGGTCCTGCTCCAGGATCGCGCCGCTGGTGGCGTCGATGTCGAACTCGTGCTCGACGTCGCCCTGGAGGAGCTCGACCTCCCAGGTGGTGGGGGTCTCCCCGCCGTCGAACTCGGCCTTGACGAGCTTGGCGCCGGGCACCTTGTCCTGGGCGATCTTGACGGCCGCGTCCCGCTTGATCTTGGCCTCGGCCTCACCGGGCTGCGGGGCGGTGGGGGCGGTCTCGGTGCCGGGGGTCGTGTTCACCGGGGCGGGGGAGGTCGCCGTGCCGCTCGGAGCCGGGGTGGGCGTGGCGGTTCCGGCGAACGCCACCGCGCCGCCTCCGGCGACGACGGCGAGAAGTCCGGCGCTGGCAATGGTGATCTTCGTCGTGTTTCGCATGTCCACCACTGTGCCGGGGACCTCGTTAGCGTCACGCTGCGGCAACCCTAAAGGCAGGTTAAGGCCGGCCGGGTCACCGGATCGCGGTGCGACGGGCCGGTGAGGGGCCGGTACGAGGGCGGGATGAACCCGGCGCGCCGTTCCTGCGTACCTGCGGATGAAAGCGACCCTGGAACCGGCGGTGCGGGCCGGGGCGGCGCTCCCCGGCCCGTGGCCGGACGCGGGCCGCCGCCGTCCCTCGTGCCGCCGTCGCGGATCCGCGCGCTGGAAGGATTGGGATGGACGACATCACGGCCTCCGTCGGCACTCTTCGTCTCCGGGACGGGGTCTCGTGCCCGTCGTGGTGCGAGCGGGAGCACTTCACCACCTACATCACTCACGCGGCCGACATCGCCGAGCTGCGCAACCCGGACGGGTCGACGGTGACGGTCACCCTCTCCCAGCACGTCCAGCCGGGGTACGTGGGGGAGAGGGTGGTGCGGGTCTACACCTGCCTGGGTGAGGAGACCGGCATCGCGGACCTTCCGGCGGAGGCGGCGGAGTCGGTCGGCAGGTCGATCGTGGCGTTCTCCCCCGAGGGGCCGATGCGCGCCTACGGCAGGGCCCTGCAGCGGGCCGCCGCGCACCTGCTGCTCCCCGGGCTGAAGGTGTCCCGTCACCGGAAGGGGGACGCGCCGGAGAGGTCCGCCCGGGGCCGGGCCGAGTCGCCCTCCCAGGAGAAGCTGTTCCGGATCGCGTTCCTGTCCGGCTACCTCAACGTGACGAGGGCTCCGGGGCCGGTGAGCGGGGGCGTGGTCGAGCGACGTCTCAGCCAGGTGCTCTCGCCGCGGGAGACGAGCGAGCTCTGCGACATCGTGCGCGGGATGCTCTCCCGGCGTACCGCCACGAACCGGGGCGTCCTTCCGGGGGAGAACGACGGGTCCGGCTCGGCGGGCTCGGCGGGTGCGATGGGCTTGATGGGTGCGGCGGGCTCGGCGGGCGGTGTCGGTGGCGCGTACGGGCTCGCGGTGGGACAGTGACCCGCCGGGGTTTTCGGACGCCGTACCGTTGTCCTGGAATATGTCTTTAAATGACAATTCGATGGCGTATGCACATGCGTTTGCAAGTGCATCGGGTACGTGCGGTCGCGTAGGGCCGTGCAAATCTCACAGTAGTATGGAAAGGTATGACATCGCAGAAAGGTGAGACAGGGAGCCGACATGGCCGGACAGACCGCCGAGGACAGTGACGCACAGAGTGGCGTCCTCGCCTACTCGGGCGGTGGTGGCCCCACCATCCTGCGCATTCTGCTCGGTTCCCAGTTGCGGCGGCTGCGCGTCGCCAACAACATCACCCGCGAGCAGGCCGGTTACGCCATCCGCGCCTCCCACGCCAAGATCAGCCGCCTGGAGCTCGGGCGGGTCGGCTTCAAGGAACGCGACGTCGCCGACCTGCTGACGATGTACGGGGTGACCGATACCGAGGAAAGGGCCCCGCTGCTCGCCCTGGCCCGCCAGGCCAACGCCCCCGGCTGGTGGCACAAGTACGGCGACCTCCTGCCCAGCTGGTTCGAGGTCTACGTGGGCCTGGAGGAGGCCGCCTCGGTCATCCGCACCTACGAGGTGCAGTTCATCCCCGGCCTGCTGCAGAGTCCGGAGTACGCGCGCGCCGTCATCATGCTGGTGCACGGTGCCGCCTCCGCGGAGGAGGTCGACCGCCGCGTCTCGCTGCGGCTGGCCCGCCAGGAGCGCCTGAGCAGGCCGCACGCGCCGACCCTGTGGGCCGTGATGGACGAGGCCGTGCTGCGCAGGCCCATCGGCGGGCCCGAGGTGCTGCGCGCGCAGATCGACCACCTGCTCGAGGTCGTCGAGATGCCCAACATCAAGCTGCAGATCATGCCGTTCGAGCACGGCGGTCACGCCGCGGCCGGAGGGCCCTTCTCCATCCTGCGCTTCGCCGACCGGGACCTGCCCGACGTGGTCTACATGGAGCAGCTCACCAGCGCCCTGTACGTGGACAAGCTCGAGGAGACCGACCACTACATGCAGGTCATGGACCGCCTGTGCGTCCAGGCGTACTCCCTCGCCGAGAGCAAGCGGTTCCTGCGCGAGCTCCGCGACGAGCTCGCGGGCTGACGCCCTCCCGCGAGTGTGTGCCGGATGCGGTGAACCCGGCGGGGCCGGTGAGCGTATCTGAAGGATGTTGACACATTCGCGCCGGATCGGTGTCGCCAGGAACATCCGCGTGGTCGCCACCGTGACCCTCGCTCTCTCGTTCTCCCTCGCCTGCAGCGCGGAGCAGCCCCCCGCAGCCCCGGTCGCGGCCGGCAACGCCGCTCCCGCGGGGCCGCCGCTCACCGTGGAGCAGCTGGCCGAGAAGGTCGGCTGCAAGCCCACGATCCAGGTCGACGCGGTCGACATCCGGACGGGGGCCTGCAAGACCGCCACGGGCCGGTTCTTCATCAGCACCTTCGTCACCCAGTCCGGCAAGGACCAGTGGATGGACCAGGCGCCGGAGTACAACCCGCACCTCGTGGGGGACCTGTGGACCGTGCTCGGCGCGCGGAAGGTCCTGGACGAGCTGCGACAGGAGCTGGGGGGCGACCTGCACCTGACCGACCACCGGGTGAGCTCGACCCCGGCCCCACCCGCGGGGTGAACGCGACCCCTGCCAGGCGTTCCGCCCTCCCGGAGTTCCCGGGAGGGCGGAATATCCCTTAATGAAATGGATACGGCATTGCCTGGTGATTCGGCGATCCGTAGCATCCGTCCCATGTCCATCACACGTGAGTTCGCCTATGCCTCGCCCTCGCGTCCCGCCGACGCCGAGTGCGTGTGGTACCGCTCCAAGGGCGACCTCTACGACCTGATCCGTACGGGCAGCGACGGGGAGTTCCGCTACCACGCCTTCCACGCCCGTGACGGCCGCTACCTGCAGGCCTTCGCCTCCTGGGAGGACGGTCTGGAGTGGATCAGGGAGCGCGTCGGGGACGAGTGAGGGGGACGCCGGCCCGTTCGCCGGGCCGGGTGCGCGCCGCCGCGCGTATGAGGTCGCGGAACGCCGATCCGGCATGACTGATTCAAGATACTCTGCCGGACGTGCGGCGATTGATCACTTCCCGAGGAGTACGGCTCGCGCTCGCGGTCGGCGCGACGGCGATGGTGGTCATCGCGATCGTCACGCGTCTCCGCCAGAGCCGAAGCCGGAACCAGAGCCAGAGTCGGAGCCAGAGCCGGAGCCGGGCACGCCGGGATTCCGCTCCCCTCCGTCACGACGCCCCGCCCGCCGGGATCCCGTCTTCGGCGCAGTCCGGGACCCCGGCCCGCGCGGTGAGCGGGCCCGTCCCGCCGTGGCCCCCGGTCCCGGTCCTCGGTGTCCCCACCGCCGAGGATCTCAAGCGCTACGACGTCGAACCCTCCGCCCTCCGTTCCACCTTCGAGCGCTTTCTCACCCGAGAGCCGCGAGAGCCGCGAGCGCCGCTGGACGAGGCCACCCGGCGCCGGCTGCGCCGCTGGGGCGTCGCCGGGCTCGCGTTCCTCCTGCTGGCGGGCACCGTGCAGGCCCTTGAGTCCGCGGTCTTCCCGGGGACGCCGATCGAGGAATCCGGCCGGTACGCGAGATCGTGCACCCAGGGCTGGGATCCCCTCGCCCTCACCTACGCCTGTACGGACGACGGGTCGGGGGCCGACGCGGTCCTCGGCGAGGACACGCCGTCTTTTTCGTCCACGAGGCCGTCGGGGCCGCCGGAGACGCCGGAGACGCCGGAGACGCCGGAGACGCCGGGGCCGTCGGAACCGTCGGTGCCGGACGTGATGCCGGAGACGCCCGGGCCGGACCCCGGGCCGGCTTCCGACGCGGACTGCCGGCCCGCCCCCGCCGTCCCCCGCGTACGGCCGGTCGATCCGAGGGTGACGCGGGCGGTGAACCGGCAGTGGCGGCGGATCGAGAGGTGGTTGAAGGCCAACGCCCCCACGAGCCGTCGCACGCTCGGCAGGCCCGCGAGGGCCCGGACGATCGCGGTGGCGGAGGCGCAGATGGGCCTGCGCTTCCCCGACTCCCTGCGGGCCTCGCTGCTGAGGCACGACGGGACCGTCTTCGTGGAGGGCGTCTGGCGATTCGGTTTCCAGGGGGACACGAACCTGAGCGTCCGGGAGATCCGGGACACATGGCGGATGCTGTGCAGGGTCGATTCCGACGACGGAGTCGAAGGAGATCTCTCCGATCCGCGCTCGGAGTGGTGGGACGGGCGGATGATCCCCATCAGCGCCAGCGGATCGGGCGACCATCTCGTGGTCGACTCGATGAAAGGTGACGTCGGACATACCGATCACGAGGGCAACATGAGCTTCACGGTCGGAGGGATCGCGGTCCGCTCGTACTACGCCCTGCTGAAGGCCACCGCGGACGCCCTGGAGACCGGCGGCTCCATCGGGCACATGAGGCCCCGGGCGGTCGGCGGTCAGCTGGAGTGGGAGGTCGCCGAGTCGTCACCGGCCGCGGACCCGGATGCCTCCGGCTCCTCCTGACACGATCCGGACGGGGAGACCGGGCCGGACGAGACCGGGGAACGGACGGGGACGAGGGAACGGACGGGGACGAGGGAACGGGCCGTCGCGGTGACCCGCGGGGAGCGTCCCCGCGACGGTCGTCACCTCCCGGTCGTCGCGGGGTCCCCGGCGGCGCGCTCCGGGCCGTCGTGCGCGGCGTCTCCCGGGCCGGGCAGCGGCTCGAACCCGTGGGTGTAGAGCCAGGCGGTGGACCTCTCGTAGAAGTGACGGAAGAAGATCGGCATGATCAGGTCGTTGACGCGGCGGCCGACCGGTCCCGCGGTCTTGGAGTCGCGGTTGGCGCTCGCGGCCCTGACCATCCTCCCCACGCGGGCACGGCGGGCACGGTCGTAGCCGGCCAGCGCGTCCGGGATGCCGGGGACGGTGGCCAGGTGGTGGGCGAGCACCACGGCGTCCTCGATCGCCATGGACGCGCCCTGGCCCGCGCCGACCGGGTGCGCCGCGTCCCCGAGGAGCACGATGCGGTCGTCGTGCCAGGTCGGCACCGGGGCCAGGGTGTGCATCAGGGTCGGCCGGTGCAGCCGGGTGGTGGCCCGCAGGATCGCCGAGGGCACCTCCTCGAAGCGGTAGAGCTCCGTCAAGCGCCGTGACCACCCTTCCTCGTCCACCCCGGTGAGGTCCGGTTCGTCGGGACGGGCGACCTGCGCCGACCACCAGACGGTCCCGTCGGGAGCCGGCAGGTGGACGAACGCCCCGTTGCGGGCGAAGACCATGTTGAACGTGCCCGCCTCCGTCCCGATACCGACTGGAAGGTTCTCGGCGATCCCCGAGACGCTGTAGAGCCCGGCATAGGCGGGGACGGGCGCCGCCGGGTCGAGGACGGCCCGGGTCGCCGACCACAGGCCGTCGGCGCCCACGAGCAGGTCGGCGGTGTCCGTACGGCCACCGGCGAACACGGCCCGCACGCCGTCCCCGCCGTTCACCGCGCCGACCAGCCGTTCACCGGTGACGATCGCCGCGCCCGCCCGTAGCGCGTGCTCGCGCAACGTCCGGACCAGGTGCCCGCGCATCAGCGTCACCGCGCGCATGCGGTCGCCCGACAGACGGCCGCGGGGGACGTCGCCCAGGAGCCTCCCGGCGCTCGACCACAGGCGCTGCCGGGAGACGTCGAACCCGGCCCGCCGTACCGGCTCCAGGCAGCCGAGCGACTCCAGGGCGCGCAGGCCGTTGACCGCCAGGCTCAGGAACGAGCCGACCTGCCCGCCGGGATCGGAGTACGCCTCGTACACGGTGACCTCGGCGCCGATCCGCCGGAGCGCGATCGCGCTCACCGCCCCGGCCACCCCGCCGCCCACCACGATGACCCGCATGGTTCCCCTTTTCTGAATCCTCATTCACTGAATCTATATTCGGCGAATTGGGGTTCAGTATGCTGTCGTGCGAGACGGGACGTCAAGGAGCGGGCGAGAGCGAGGGCGAGGCGGCGGTGGTCACTCGGAAGGCGGGTGCGCGGAAGGGCGATGCGGCGGAGGCCACCAGGAAGGCGGGCACGCGGAAGATCAAGGCGGCCGAGACCGAGCAGGCGCTCAAGCAGGCCGCACGGCGCCTGTTCGCCGACAACGGCTACCCGAACACCAAGATCACCGACATCACCCGCGAGGCGGGACGCGCCACCGGCTCCTTCTACGACCACTTCGCGAGCAAGGAGGCGCTGCTCCAGGCGCTGATGCGGGACATGGACGACCAGGCCGACGCGGAGATCGGCGTCCGCGCGCACCCGCGCGAGCACGACCTGACCGAGCGCGACCAGCTCCACGCCCACCTCGGCGTCACCTGGACGGTGATGCGCGACCACCTGCCGGTCGTGCTCGCGCTCATGCAGTCGATGATGGCCGAGGCGCCCGGCACCGGCCGCGCCTGGCGGAACCTGGTGGCCGAGACCGCCGTCTTCCGCGACCACCTGGAGTACGCCCGGGAGCGGGGCCGCGACCTGCCCGGCGACCCCGCGATCGTCGCCGCCGCCATGGGCGCGATGATCTCCATGTTCGGGTACGCGCTGCTCACCGCCGGTGAGCACGGCCCGGGGCTCACCGACGACGAGATCGTCGAGACCCTGACCTCCCTGCTGCTCCACGGCCTCGCCGGGCCCTCCGCCCCGAAGCCGCGGTGAGGAGCCCGTCCGGACCCTGGTCCCGCGGCTCCACGGCCTCGCCCGGCCCGCCGCCCCGAACGTCGCGGTGAGAAGCCTGGTCCCGCTGTTCCACGGCCTCGTCCGGCCCACCGCCCCGAGGTCACGGTGAGGGACCCGTCCGGCCCTGACCTCCCCGCTCCCCCGCGGCCTCCTCCGGATGGTGGCGGGAACGCCCTGCCCGAGAGTGACACGGGGGATTCACGGAGAACGCTTTCACTCTCCGTGGCCATTGCGTAACGTTCTGCGTGTCGAGGGCCCCCGAGGGCGGCCGTCTCGTCGATCCGCCGAGCGTGACCACCTCCCGCTCCGCCGCGTGTCCCGGTGTCCCGCCCGGGTCGTCCGCGAGCGGGCCGGGGCAGACCGGAAGGACAGCGCGTGCCCCCCTTCGAGCTCCCCGACTTCTACGTGCCGTACCCGGCCAGGCTCAACCCGCACGTGCAGACCGCGCGCGAGCACACCCGCGCCTGGGCCCACGACATGGGCATCCTCGACGACGAGCTCGGGATCTGGGACGAGGCCAGGCTGGAGGCCATGGACTACGGCCTGCTGTGCGCCTACACCCACCCCGACGCCCCGGCCGCCGAGCTCGACCTGATCACCGACTGGTACGTCTGGGTGTTCTTCTTCGACGACCACTTCCTGGAGACCTTCAAGCGCAGCGGCGACCTGGCCGGGGCCAGGGAGTACCTCGACCGGCTGGCCGCCTTCATGCCGGTGCACCCCACCGGCTCGCCCGGCGAGCCGCGCAATCCGGTGGAGCGCGGCCTGGCCGACCTGTGGGGCCGCACCGTCCCGGCGAGGTCCGACGGCTGGCGCGCCCGGTTCGCCGAGAGCACGAGGAACCTGCTCGACGAGTCGCTGTGGGAGCTGGCCAACATCAACGAGGGCCGGGTCGCCAACCCGATCGAGTACGTCGAGATGCGGCGCAAGGTGGGCGGGGCGCCCTGGTCGGCCAACCTGGTCGAGCACGCCGCCGGGGCCGAGGTCCCGGACGCCGTCGCCGCGAGCCGGCCGATGCGCGTGCTGCGCGACACCTTCTCCGACGCGGTGCACCTGCGCAACGACCTCTTCTCCTACGAGCGCGAGGTCGGCGACGAGGGCGAGCTCAGCAACGGCGTGCTGGTCTTCGAGCGCTTCCTCGGCTACGAGACCCAGCAGGCCGCCGACGCCGTCAACGACCTGATCACCTCCCGGCTGCACCAGTTCGAGAACACCGTGCTGACCGAGCTGCCCGTGCTGTTCGAGGAGCACGGCCTGGACCTGAGGTCCCGCCTGGACGTGCTGGCCTACGTCAAGGGACTGCAGGACTGGCAGTCGGGCGGCCACGAGTGGCACCTGCGCTCCAGCCGCTACATGAACGGCGCCACGCGCGACTCCCCGGTCGCCGCCCCGGCCCTGCTGGGCGGCCCGACCGGCCTGGGCGTCGCGGCGTCGCGGATCAGGCTGGCGCCGGGCCTCACCGGGCCGGGCGGGATCAGGAGTCACACGCACGTCCCGCTGCGGAAGGTCGGGCCGATGCCGCTGCCCGAGATCTACATGCCGTACACCGCCCGGATGAACCCCCACATGGACCGCTCGCGCCGCAACGCGGTCGAGTGGGCCCGCGAGATGGGGATGTTCGAGCAGCTTCCCGGTTTTCCCGGGCTGGCCGTGTGGACCGAGCACAAGCTCGTCTCCTACGACTTCGCCGTCTGTGCCGGGGCGATCGCTCCGGACGCGACCGGCCCCGAGCTGGACGTGTCGACGTTCTGGCTCACCTGGGGCACCTACGCCGACGACTACGTCCCGGTGGTCTTCGGGGCCCGCCGCGACCTGGCCGGGGCGAAGCTGTTCGACGCGCGGCTGGCGGCGTTCATGCCGCTCGACCTCTCCGCCGTCCCGCCGCCCGCCAACCCGGTCGAACGCGGTCTGGCCGACCTGTGGGTCCGTACCGCCACGCCGATGTCGCGGGACGCGCGCGCCACGTTTCGCCGGGCCGTACGGGACATGACCGACAGCTGGCTGTGGGAGCTGGCCAACCAGGCCCAGAACCGGGTGCCCGACCCGGTCGACTACATCGAGATGCGCCGCAGGACGTTCGGCTCCGACCTCACGATGAGCCTTTCCCGGCTGGCGCACGGCCGGTCGGTGCCGCCCGGGATCTACCGCACCCGGACGATGCGCGCGCTGGACGACTCGGCCGCCGACTACGCCTGCCTGGTCAACGACCTGTGCTCGTACCGCAAGGAGGTCGAGTTCGAGGGGGAGCTGCACAACTGCGTGCTGGTCGTGCAGGACTTCCTCGGCTGCGACCGGCGGCGGGCCGCCGACATCGTCAACGACCTGATGACCTCCCGGATGCGGCAGTTCCAGCACATCGTCGCGACCGAGCTGCCCGTCCTGTACGACGAGCACGACCTGGACTCCGCCGCCCGGGCGGCGCTCGACGGTCACGTGCGGGAGTTGCAGGACTGGATGGCAGGGGTCCTGCTCTGGCACCTGCGGACCCGCCGCTACGACGACTCCGAGCTGCACCACCCGCCCGCGCGGGTGCGGCCGGTCATCGGCCCCAGCGGGCTGGGCACCGCGCTCGCCCGTCCGGGATCACGGCCCCGCGCCGAGGCGGTGCCGGCCCGGCCCCGCTGACGGTGGACGGGACACGGCCGGGGGCCGGTGCCGGACCCCCGCCGTGTCCACGAGCTGCCTCGCCGTGCCGTTCGGGATGAAACGTACATCGGGGTTCGTCTTCATACGGCGCGTTCCGCGGGGGCGTAACGCCAGGTAAGCGCTTTCCTGAAGTCTCGTCGGCCGTTCCGGGTGGTTCGCACTCCCTTGACGACGGCGGTGGCCGCCCTGACACTTGCCCGGAACCCCTGAAAGATCTCCGTGACCCCGACCGTTTCCCGCTCCGTTTTGTTAACGCTAACATCCCTCGGGGAGGCACCGCATGCCGAGTCCCACCCTCGGCGCGGTGCGCGATGTCGTGACGACCGGCCGATCGTCCGGAGTGCCATCCCTCCACCCTCCAGGAGTACCCCTCATGTCCCGAAGAAAGGGCATCATCGGCGCGATCTGCGCGCTTCTCCTCAGCCTCGGCTGCCTGGTCGCGGTCACGGCGCCCGCCCAGGCGGTGGGCGAGACCACCTTCCGCAACCCGCTGCTGCCCAACGGCGCCGACCCGTGGCTGCAGTACCACGCGGGCAACTACTACCTGGCCACCACCACGTGGAACTCCCAGCTGGTGATGCGCAAGTCGCCCACCCTGGCCGGTCTGCGCACCGCCGCCCCGCAGCACGTCTGGTCGGAGACCGCCGCCGACAGCTGCTGCAACTTCTGGGCCTTCGAGTTCCACCGGCTCAACGGCCCCAACGGCACCCGCTGGTACATGATGTACACCTCCGGGGTGAGCGCCAACCTCGACCGCCAGCACCTGACCGTGCTGGAGAGCGCCGGTGACGACCCGATGGGGCCGTACACCCTCAAGGGCTCGCCGATGCCGGGCACCTGGAACATCGACGGCTCCTACCTGCAGCTCAACGGGCAGCTCTACCTGCTGTGGTCGGAGTGGCAGGGGGCCGACCAGAGCCTGTGGATCGCCCGGATGAGCGACCCCTGGACGGTCACCGGTTCCAGGGTCCTCATCTCCAGGCCCACCCACTCCTGGGAGACCGTGGGCGGGCGCACCAACGAGGCGCCCGAGGTGCTGCAGCGCAACGGGAAGACCTTCATCGTGTACTCGGCCAGCTCCTGCAACACGCCGGACTACAAGCTCGGCATGCTCACCCTGACCGGGAGCAACCCGCTCAGCGCCTCCTCCTGGACCAAGGCGCCCAACCCGGTCTTCCAGCGCGGCAACGGCGTGTACGGCCCTGGTCACCACGGCTTCTTCACCTCCCCGGACGGCACCGAGGACTGGATCGTCTACCACGGCAACGCCTCCACGAGCGAAGGTTGCGGCAGCACCCGGTCCACCCGGGCGCAGAAGTTCACCTGGAACTCCGACGGCACCCCGAACTTCGGCGCGCCCGTCTCCACGAGCACCGACCTGCCGGTGCCCTCCGGCGAGCTGGGCCCGATCACCACGGCGGTGAAGGGCGCCGCGTACACGCTCGTCAACCGCAACAGCGGCCTGTGCCTGGCCACCACCGGCGGATCGGCCGCCGACGGGGCGAACGTCGCCCAGCACTCCTGCTCCGGTACGGCCGCCCAGTGGGTGCTGGACCCCACCGCCGACGGCCACCACCGGCTGGTCAACAAGCAGAGCAACAAGGCCCTGGACGTGGCCGACTGCGGCACCGCCGACGGCACCGACGTCCGGCAGTGGGCGTGGCTGGACAACACCTGCCAGCAGTGGCAGCCGATCACCACCTCCGACGGCTGGCTGCGGCTGCAGAGCCGCAGCAGCGGCAAGGTGCTCGACGTGGCCGACTGCGGCACCGCCGACGGCGCCGACGTCCGGCAGCGGACCTGGTCGAACACCACCTGCCAGCAGTGGAGGCTGCAGCCGGTCGGGAACGTCGCGATCACCAGCCTGCAGAGCGGCAAGGTGCTCGACGTGGCCGACTGCTCGACCGGCAACGGCGCGAACGTCCGCCAGTGGCCCTGGCTCAACACCGACTGCCAGAAGTGGACCTTCGGTCACACCGACAACGGCCACTACCGGATCCGCCCCGCCCACAGCACCGGGAGCTGCCTGATCGTGAACGCCGCCTCCACCGCCGACGGCGCCGACGTGACGCAGGGGGCCTGCTCCGGCAACAACTCCCAGTGGCGCCTGGAGGTGCTCACCGACGGCTCGGTCCGGTTCACGGCCCGGCACAGCGGCAAGGCCCTCGACCTCGCCTCCTGCGGGCTGGCGGCCGGTGCCGAGATCGCGCAGTGGGCCTGGCTGGACAACATCTGCCAGCGGTTCGCCATCAGGGCCGTCTGAGCGATCGGCCCCGGGGCGTCCGGTCCTTCCCGGCCGGACGCCCTTGCCCGGATCCCGGCCGGGCGTCCTTTCCCGGGAACCCGGGATCCTGGCCTCTCCGGCCGGGAGCGCCGGTCCGGTCCGCCCGCCGGAGTCCCGGTCACCCGGGGCACCGTCGGTGCCGGTCGGCGAATCGATGAATCAGCGAATCGGCAGATCGGCGGGTCAGCGGGTCCGGCGCGAACGGAGATCGTACCGGCGCGGCCTGATCCGCGGCGCCGGCCGTTCCGGCGCCGGACCTGTCCCGTTCGCCGGACCCGTCCCGTTCTCCGATCCGGTCCCGGCTCCGTTTCCAGCCCCGTTCTCCGTCCCGGTCCCGGGTCCGTTCTCCGGTCCGGGGGGCGGTGAGGCCGGTGCGGGGGGTTGCTCCGGGGTCGGGGCCGGGGCCGCTCTGCCGGGCTCGGCGACCTCGGGGATCACCGGGGCGGTGACGACCTCCGTGCGGGGCTCCTCGACCGGCTGGCCGGTGGACAGGTCGACGGCCGTGCCGTGGTGGCTGGTCGCGGCGTGCGAGGCGGCGAACAGGATGAGCACGTTGACCAGCTTCAGGAACAGCAGCATGCCCACCGCGCCCGCGACGACCTGGTACGCCGGGTTCGCCGAGCTCGCGTTGAAGTAGGCCTGCCCGAGGTTCTTGATCAGCTCCAGCCCGATCGTGATGATCAGGGCCGGGCCGATGACCCGGCGCGGGGAGAGGCGCATCCGGGGGGTGAGCGTCAGCAGCGCCGTCGACAGCAGCAGGTTCACGCCGATGCCGAGCACGAAGGCCGCGGCCGAGAGCGTCCAGCGCGCCGGGGTCGCCTCGGTCCCGATCGTCTCCCCGATCAGCCAGGCCAGCGCGGTCTGGGCGCCGAAGGAGAGGGTCAGCGAGATCGACAGCAGCAGCCCGAGCATGACCATCACGGCCAGGTCGATCAGCCAGCGCAGGAAGAAGTTCCCCGGGTACTGCACCAGCCCCCAGACGGCCCGGATGGAGGAGCGCATGGAGTCGATCCAGAACAGGCCGGTCAGCGGCAGGCCGAAGGAGGCGATCACCCCGGCCGTGTCCCGCGCGTCGCGCAGCGCCTGCACGTTCAGGCGCGGCAGCGTCTCGCTCAGGTAGTTCTCCACCTGGGAGATCGCGGCCGGTGTGTCCATCACATGGCCGATGATCACGAAGCCCAGCAGGACCAGCGCGAAGGTGGCGTAGAACGCGTGATAGGTCATGCCCGCCGAGAGGCGGCCCGCGTCGGTGCGGTCGTAGTGGATGGCGGCGCGGACGAGATGGTCGAGCCAGTCGTACCGCTGCCGTAGGTCGTTCCATCCCCTGGTGAGCCGGTCGGTCCACCGGCTTGCCCTCGCGGTGGCCGTCATGAGGCCAGACCCTACCCGCAGGAACGCGTTTCACCGCCGCCGACCACCGTCGGGATGCGCGGGAGTGTCCCTCAGGGCGCCGGACGGGGCTGGGCCGCCGATGGGGGCTCGTAGGCCAGGGCGAACATCCCGCAGAGATCGCGCAGGCACTCCTCGAAGACCGGCTCGAAATCGGTGTAGGCGAAGCTCAGCTGGTTCATGACCTCCATGCACAGCAGGCCGTACAGCCTCGTCCAGGCGGAGAGGAAGACGTGCAGCGCCGCGGGCGGCATCGGCTCGCCGATCCTGGCCGAGTACGCGTCGAGCTGGGCGCGCAGGGACGGGGCCAGATCCTCAGGGCGCGGGACCGGGAACCCCCCGGCCTCCCAGATCTTCACGATCTCTCCCAGGAAGATCTTCTCGAACTCGTTCCCCGCCTCGTAGCGGGAGGACTCGAAGCCCGAGTCGGCGGGGGAGGGGGCCGGGCTGGCGAACATCCAGCCGAACTCGGCGCAGTGGGTGATCGCCCAGCCGCGCAGGGCACGGCACATGGCGAGCAGCCGCCGGGCGGCGGGGGCCGCGGCCCATGTCCGGCGCGTCTCCTCGACGGTGCCGGCGAGCTCACGGTAGAAACCGGCGGTCACGTCCGCGACCAGTTCGTCGTAGCCGGAGTAGTAGCGGTACAGGGCGGGACCGCTCATCCCCATCTCGCGGGCGACGGCGTTGATCGTCACGGCCGAGGAGCCCTGGGTGACCAGCAGTTTCCGCGCGACGGCATGGATCTGCCGCAGGGTGGTCCGCCGCAGCCGCTCCCTGCGGCTCGTGGCGCTCGGTGTGCTCATCGCCTCTTCCTCGTCGGGATCTCGTTGACATCATAGAGCATGGTCGTGTTAGCATCAATAACAAAGTTATAGGGTCAAACTCTTTGCTTTATCAGTATGTTCTTGTTTTCTAAAGCGGCCTCCGTTCCCAAGGATGCCGAGACAGGTGCCGAATACATTCCGACCATTTCCGAGGAGCACCGAGTGAACGCCGGCCGAGCGGTTTCCGGACGTCGCCGCCCTTCCCTCAACCCGCTGGAGCGCATCTTCGCCAAGCACGTCGCCGAGGGCACGGTGATGGAGGCGAGCATGGTCACGCCCACGATGAGACGCATCCGCATCCACTGCCGGGAGCTGAACGAGCGCCCCTACGTGCCGGGACAGCACGTCAGGATCGAGATCAACGACCCGCTCTCGCTGTACGGGATCCTCCGTCCCGTCGAGACGCTCCGGACCTACACGATCTGGGAGCACTCGCCCGAGTCGCGGGAGTTCGAGCTCCGTGCCCACCTCTACGACGGTGAGGGGATCGGCCTGACCTGGGCGCGCAACGTGATGATCGGCGACCGGGTGAGGTTCTGGGGGCCGATGGGGGACTTCACGACTCGGCCCGCGCCGTACCACCTGTTCGTCGGCGAGGAGACCGCGACGGTGGCGTTCGGCCCGATGATCCGCGTCCTCGGGCCGCAGGCGGCGGTGTTCGCGGTGCTGGAGAGCGACACCGAGGAGGACGAGGTCCCGGTGCCCGGCGGACCCCACAGGCTGCACCGTGTCCACCGGAACGGCGCCTCGGCCGTGTCCTCCGAGGCGCTGCTCGCCGGGGTGGCGGAGCTCGACCTCCCCGGCAACGCCGGGACGGCGTACGTCGCAGGGGAGGCCCGGACGTGCCGGCTCGTCCGCGACCACCTGGTCCGCGAGCACGACTGGCCCCACACGTCGATCAGGGTCAAGCCGTTCTGGACACCGGACAAGCGGGGCCTGCACCACTGAGGTGATCCCGGCGAGATGGTTCGGGGATCGGGGCCCTCCTCCCGGCTTCCCCGGCTGCCCGGCGGGCGTCCGGCGTTTCGCGGGTTCGACGGTACCGACGACGATCCGCCGTGACGGCGCCCGGACACCTCCCGCCGCAGGATCGCGCGGGTGAGGCAGAAGCGGTGAGGTGCCGGTTCAGGGGGCCGCCGGTGGCTGGACGCGGCGTCACAGGGTGGAGGTGAGCCCTTCTCCGATCTTCTTCAGTTCGACGTCGACGGCCTCGGTACCGGAGAACGTCTCGGCGTACACCGGGCTGAACCTGATCTCGGCCCACTGCCTGTCGCTCATTCTGAGGAAGAGGGTCGGGGTGCCCTTCATGCCGTCCTCACCGACGCCCTGCACGACCAGGTAGCCGCTCCGGTCGCCGACGGTCACCTCCGCGCCGTCCTTCTCGGCGCGATACGCCCGGACACGATCGTCGACCTTCCGGACGTTCTCCTGCTCGTGCATGCAGATCTCGACCCGATAGAAGCCCTTCTCGTCGCCCTTGTCGTTGTACGACGTCGCGTACCAGTCGCCCAGGTCCACCGACCGCCGGGACCATCGCAGCCCGTCGGGCAGGTATCCCACCTTGACGTGCCCGAACTCCCTGCCGTCGCCCAGGTCCCCGAGGTCCGGCGGGTCGGTCGGCGCGGGCGGGGTGTCGTCGATGGCGGGCGGTTCCTGTACCGCGGGGAACGTGCTCCGGTCGCCGGTCGTGGGCGGCGAACCGAGGGTCAGGTCGGCGACGGACGGAGCGACGACCACGAGTGCGGCCACGGACGCGGCCGTCACCGCGGCCCTGGCCCTCCTCCTCTTGATCCGGGAGGAACGCACCACCCGCCCCAGCAGGTCGGGCGCGGCGTGCATTCTCGCCGTCCCCTCCGTCATGAGCCGGCGGATCTCGTCCTCAAGCGTGAGCATCCTTGATCGCTCCTTCCAGTGTTTCCCGGCCGAGCGCCGAACGGAGCTTGGCCATGGCCTTCGACGTCTGGCTCTTGACCGTGCCGACCGCGCATCCGAGCACCTCGGCGGTCTGCGTCTCGCTGAGGTCCTCCCAGTACCGCAGGACGATCACCGCCCGCTGCCGGGGCGGCAGGGTTCGCAGCGCGTCCATGAGCACGTGGAACAGGTCGGGGTCACTCGCACGGACCGACGTCTCCGGCGGACTGTGCATGGGGATGATGTTGAGGATCGCCCGGCGGCGGGCGCGGTTGATGACGGCGTTGATGATGACGCGCCGTACATAGGCGTCGGGGTTGTCGTAGCGGGCCACCCGGTCCCAGTTCTTGTAGGTACGCTCGAGCGCCGTCTGCAGCAGGTCCTCGGCCTCGGTCTCGTCGCCACAGGTGAGGTAGGCGACCCGCAGCAGGCTGGTGGCGCGTGCGGCCACGAAAGCGCCGAAGTCGGGTTCCAGGTCACTCACGGCTGTCCGTCCACTTTCACGCCTCCTAACACACTTCGGCCCTCGCGACGGTTGCCCGCTCGCGCGGAGAACTCTGCGGGCAACCCTTCGGACGGCTCAGGTGTGTGGACGAGTGTGACTTCGAATCGATGGAGCAGTCCGATGACGTTCGCGACCATGCCGTCCCGGCGGTCGATCATTCTCGGTGTCGCCCTGGCCGTGGGCGCCACCGTCCTGGGCGCGCCGTCCGCCGGCGCGGGCACTCCCCCGGAGGGTGCCTACTGGCACACCAGGACGCTGGAGACGTCCCCCCACCCCTGGCGGTTCGGTACGGACTCGAACCCCTATTCGCTGGTCGAGCGGCATGTCTTCGAACGGTGGAGCGCTCCCGGCGGCAGGGCCTGGTACGGCGGCCGGGACCTGGGGACGCTGCCCAGGACCGCGGCGGACAGGAAGGCATGGCGACGCGACGGCTCCCCCTCCAGGTGGAGCGAATCGATCGACGGCAAGACGGTGAAGCTGTCCACCGAGCCCGGCCGGGGTTCCCTGACCCCCGCACCGAGGGAACAGGACTGGTTCGAGTTCGCGGGGCAGCGGCTGACGTACGACGAGGTTCAGCGTCTGCCCGCCGACGTGGGCCGTCTGAAGGAGTGGCTCACGAGGGCGGGTCAGGTAGGCCGGGAGATGGACCTGGCCGGCTGGCTCAAGGAAACCCTGCCTGTGCTCCTGCATGACGTTCCCGCCCCGAGGGAGGTCCGCGTCGCGGCCTACCGGGCCCTGCTGACGCTGCCGGGCGTCCGCGCCGACGGCGACGCACAGGACGACCTGGGCAGACCCGGTGCCGCCGTCGTGATCGACATGTCCGTCAAGGCGGCGAGGAAGGCGCCCTCGACCACGGTGAGGGTGATCGTCGACACCGGCAGGATGGTGTTGCTGTCGCAGAGCCACACGGGCACGGTCGACGGCAAGGCGTCCGCGGAGTGGTCCTACGAGCAGACGCTGATCGAGGTCGGCTGGACGAACTCCCGGCCTGCCGTGCCGGCTCTGCCCTGACGCACGATCTCTCGAAGGCGGCGACCGGAGGCCTTCGTGGCTCGTGTCGCCGTGTCATCCCGGCGGATGATGATCCTTTCCGGCCCACCCGCCGCGTCACTCCGGGTTCCTCCCCGAGGACGAAGGACGGGCCGGACATCGCTGGAAGGCTCCTGGGAGGACACCGGAACGGCCACCAGGAGATCACCGATGACAGCTTCCGCACGAACCGCCCGAGCCCGCCGTACCGGGTGGACCATCGCCGGGCTGGGGGTCGCCGCCGCGCTGACGGTGCAGGCCGCACCTCCGGCGGTGGCCGGACCCGTGCCGTACGGGAAGGGTCCGGCCGCCGAGGGAGGCGTGCCGGGATCACCCGCGTCCGTCCTGGCCGGCCCGCCGGGGTCACCGGCGTCCGGCCCGGCCGGCGCGTCCGGTACGTCCGCGAAGGCCCTCGGGGTGTCGCTGCCGGCGCCCACCGGGCGGCACCCGATCGGCACGGTCTCCCTGCACCTGGTGGACCGGTCGCGCCCGGACTCCCTGGTGCCCTCCCAGCCCTACCGGGAGCTCATGGTGAGCCTCTGGTATCCGGCCCGCCGGTCGGGGAACCTCCCCCTGGCGCCGCAGATGCCGCCGCTGGCCGCGGCCGACTTCGACCGGGACACGGCCGCCGACCTGGGGATAAAGCCCGGTGAGGTGGACTGGGCGGCGACCAGGACGCACGCCCGCGCCGGTGCCCCGGTGGACCGCGGCGCGGGCGGCCTGCCGGTCGTGCTGTTCTCACCGGGGTACGAGGCCCCGCGCACGCTCAGCACCGTCCTGGTCGAGGAGTTGGCCAGCCGCGGCTACCTCGTCGTCACGGTCGACCACACCCACCAGCTGGACCAGGTGGAGTTCCCCGGCGGCCGGGTCGAGAGGTCCAAGCTCCCGCCGGTGCGGACCGAGCAGGAGCAGGCGAGGCTGTTCGACATCCTGATGCCGACCCGGGTCGCGGACATGCGGTTCGTCCTGGACCGGCTGGCGCACCTGGACCGCGGGCGGAACCCCGACGCGGCGCGCGCGAGGCTGCCGTCCGGGCTGCGCGGCGCCCCGGACCTGTCCCGTGTCGGCGTCTTCGGCCACTCCATGGGCGGGGCCACGGCCGCCCAGCTCGTGCACGACGACCGGCGCGTCGACGCGGGGGCCAACCTCGACGGCGTCCTGCTGGGGCCGGTCGCGAAAAGCGGCGTGTCCAGGCCGTTCCTGCAGGTGGCGGGGGAGACCACCACCCGTCGGACCGAGCCCACCTGGAAGTCCTTCTGGGAGGGCTCCACCGGCTGGAAGCGCGAGGTGCGGTTCACCGGGGCGCGGCACTTCTCGTTCTTCGACCTCCAGGCGATGTTCCCGCAGATCGCCGGGGAGCTGAAGGACGTGCCCGTCGCCGAGACCATCGGGACGATCGACCCCGCGCGCTCGGTCGCGGCCCAGCGCGCCCACCTGGCCGCCTTCTTCGACCTGCACCTGCGGGGACGGCACACCCGCCTCTTCGACCGTCCTTCCAGGGCCTACCCCGAGGTGAAGCCGATCCCGTAGTCCGATGCCCGTCCTGGGAGTGCAACCTGGGGTGTAGCCGGATCTCGGCCCGGAGAGGGAATCCGACAAAACGGATGATACGTATCGTTGGGCCCGTGTTCAGCAGACCGCGCGCCTGGGTGGCGCGCCACGGTGTCCTCGGGGACGCCCTCGTCGTCGCGCCGCTGGTCCCCCTCTGCCTGATCCAGGTGATCCACCCGGGCGGGCCGGGGATGCGCACGGGTGGCCCGTGGGGCGGCCTCGTCCTGGTCGCGGCCCTGCTGATCCCGCTGATCTGGCGGCGCCGGTACCCGCTCACGGTCTTCGCGGTCGTCGCGTCGGTGAGCTTCGCCCAGTGGGCGGCGGGCCTGGACATGGTCGCCGGGAACATCGCGGTGCTGGTCGCCATGTACGGGGTGGCCTCCCTGTGCCGGACGCGCTGGGCGATCGCGGCCGGGGCGGTCGCCCAGCTCGGCATCCTGCTCGTGGTGTTCCGGCCGGACGGCACGGTGCCCGTACTGGTCAAGGAGTACGCCGCGTTCTCCGTGTTCGTCGTGGCGATCTGGATCGCCGGGATCAACGCCGGCACCCGCCGCCGGTACGTGGAGAGCCTGGTGGGACGGGCGGAACAGGCGGAGAGGGAGCGGGGCCAGCAGGCCCTCATCGCGGCCGCCGCCGAGCGGGTGCGCATCGCCCGCGAGCTCCACGACGTGGTCGCGCACAACATGAGTGTGATCGTCATCCACGCGGACGGCGCCGGGTACGCCCTCGACGGCGACCCCGAGCTGGCCCGCCAGGCCCTGCGGACCATCTCGACGACGGGCCGCAGGGGGCTCGCCGAGATGCGCCGGCTGGTGGGCGTGCTGCGCGACGACACCGGGACCGCGGAACCGCACGCCCCCCAGCCGGGCCTGGCGCGGCTCGGCGAGCTCGTCGACCAGGCGCGGGCGTCCGGCCTGCCGACCGAGCTCGCCGTCCGCGGGACCCCCCGGGACCTGCCCGAGGGGGAGCAGCTGGTGATCTACCGGATCGTCCAGGAGGCGCTGACGAACACCCTCAGGCACGCCGGGCCGGGCACCCGGGCCACCGTCGAGCTCGGGTTCGGCCACGACGAGGTCGAGCTGGAGATCGCCGACGACGGCCGGGGGCCGGCCGGGCCCGGGAACACCGGTGGCCACGGGCTGGCCGGCATGCGCGAGAGGGCGGCGGTGTACGGCGGGACGGTCAGGGCGGCTCCCCGCTCCGGCGGCGGCTTCCGGGTGCTCGCCCGCATCCCCGTGGGCCGGGACGAATGAGTCCTCACGGCGCGCGGCGGGGTACCGTCCACCGCGACACGCCGCGACCGGACGCCGCGGAACGGGCGCCGTTCGGACGGGTGTCGCCGGAACGGGACCCGTCGCGGCGGGATCTGCCGGGGCGAGGACCGGAAGGACGGGCCCCGGGAAGACGGGCGCCGGGAGGGCGGACATCGCCGGAGCGGGGTGGGACACCATGATCCGAGTCGTGCTGGTCGACGACCAGGAACTCGTCCGGACGGGATTCCGGCTGGTCCTGCGCTCACAGCCGGACATCGAGCTGGTCGGCGAGGCCGCGGACGGCGCGGCGGCGATCGAGGTGCTGCGCGCGATCGAGGCCGACGTGGTGCTCATGGACGCGCGGATGCCGCGGATGGGAGGCGTCGAGGCGACCGGCCTCATCCGCGACGGCGCCACCGGCGGGACGCCGAAGGTGCTCATCCTCACCACGTTCGACCTGGACGAGTACGCCTTCGCCGCGATCAAGGCCGGAGCGTCGGGCTTCCTGCTCAAGGACGTGCCCCCGGCCGACCTGTTCGGCGCCATCAGGTCGGTGCACGCGGGGGACGCCGTGGTCGCGCCGAGCACGACCCGGCGCCTGCTGGAGCGCTTCGCCGTCCACCTGCCGGACGGCATCCCCAGGAGGGACGCGCACGGGCTCACCGCGCGGGAGCGGGAGGTGCTCCTGCACGTGGCGCGCGGCCTGTCGAACACCGAGATCGCCGAACGGCTCCGGCTGGCCGAGGCGACGGTGAAGACGCACCTCAACCGGATCCTCGCCAAGCTGGACCTGCGCGGCCGTGCCCAGGCCGTGGTCTACGCCTACGAGAGCGGCCTCGTCATTCCAGACCGTCCCGGGGACTGACGTCCCGGACCCCCGACCCCTCTCCGGTACCGGCCCGATCGGACCCGGGAACGAAGCCGAGATTGCCTAATTCACTATTTATTGGTAGGAAATAGGCATGTTCACGACCGCGCGTCTGGTCCGGCGCCTCCACCTCGACCTGTGCCGGGTGGCCGGCTCGACCTGTCGCTCCTGACCGCCGCCTTCCGTCCGCGGCCACCCGCCTTCCTTTCCGCGTCATGCCGCGTCCCGCTCCCGGCGGCGCGGACCGATGACCTCCCGGAGTGACAGCCGTGACCTCTTCCGCCCCCACCTCCCTCTCCCCGGACCCCGTCGCGCCGGACCCCGACGCCGGTTCCGTCCGCCCCCCGGGCCCGCGTGCCCCGCAAGGCGCGCGCCCCGGCCGGGAACCGGCCCGGTACGCCCGGACGGCCCGGCGGTTCGGCGTGCGCGCGCTGTCGCTGCTCGTCCTGCTCGGGCTCTGGCAGCTCGCCGCGGTCGCGGCGGACAACCCGTCGTTCGTGCCCGCCCCTGGCGCGGTGTGGGACCAGCTGCTGCTGCTGTCCAGCACCCATGACGGGATCCGCGGCTACAGCGGCAACCTTCTCGTGGAGCACCTGGGCATCAGCCTGCGCCGCATCCTCATCGGCTCGGCGCTCGGGGTGGCGGGCGGCCTGGTGCTGGGCGTCGTGCTCGGCGTCGTGCCGTGGATCCGCTTCGTGGCCGAACCGGTGGTGACCTTCGTCCGGGCCCTTCCCCCGCTCGCGTACTTCAGCCTGCTGATCATCTGGTTCGGCATCGACGAGACCCCCAAGCTGTGGCTGCTCGCCATCGCGGCGCTTCCCCCGGTCGCGGTGGCCACGGCCGCCGCGGTGCACGGCGCCCCCGCCGGCCTGGTGGAGGCGGCCCGCGCGCTGGGCGCGTCCCGGTGGAGCACGATCAAGGACGTGGTGCTGCCCAGCGCACTGCCGGAGATCTTCACCGGTGTACGGCTGGCCGTGGGCATCGCCTACTCCTCGGTGGTCGCCGCGGAGACCGTGAACGGCGTGCCGGGCATCGGCGGCATGGTCCGCGACGCCCAGCGCTACCTGCAGACCGACGTCGTGGTCCTCGGGCTGTTCGCCATCGGCATCTCCGGGTTGCTCCTCGACGGCCTGCTGCGCGTCGCCGAGAACCGGCTCATCCCGTGGAGGGGCCGCGTCTGAGCCGTCCCGCCCGCCGTCCCCCCTCCCGCCGATCCCGTACCACCCGGCGCTGATCCACCCACCCGGCACCGATCCACGTACCGCCCAGCTGAGAAAGAAGCCGATCATGTCACGGCCGCGTCCGACACACCTGCTCTCGCTCCTCCTGGCCGTCGCCACGGCCCTCGCCCTGACCGGATGCGGTAACGGCACGGCCTCCGCCGGAGGCGGTGGCGGCGGCGACAAGGCGGCCAAGACCATCCGCATCGCCTACCAGGCGTTCCCCAGCGGCGACCTCATCGTGAAGAACAAGGGCTGGCTGGAGAAGGCGCTCCCCGACTACGCCATCACCTGGACGAAGTTCGACTCCGGCGCCAGCATCAACACCGCCTTCGTCGCCGGGAGCATCGACATCGCGGCCATCGGGTCGAGCCCGGTCGCGCGCGGGCTGTCCGCGCCGCTGAACATCCCCTACCAGGTGGCGTTCGTGCTGGACGTGGCCGGTGACAACGAGGCGCTGGTCGTCAGGAACGACGCCGGGATCTCGGACGTGTCCGGCCTGAAGGGCAAGAAGGTGGCCACCTCCTTCGCCTCCACCGCCCACTACAGCCTGCTCGCCGCCCTGGACCAGGCCGGAGTGGCCGAGTCCGAGGTGAAGATCGTGGACCTGGAGCCTCAGGACATCCTGGCGTCGTGGACGCGGGGCGACATCGACGCGGCCTACACCTGGCTGCCCACCCTGGAGGAGCTCAAGAAGAACGGCAAGGTGCTCATCGCCAGCCGGGAACTGGCGACCGCGGGCAAGCCCACCCTGGACCTCGGCGTGGTGTCCACCGCGTTCGTCGGCGCGCACCCCGGGGCGGTCGACGCCTGGCGCAAGGCCGAGGCCCAGGCGCTCGACCTGATCGCCAAGGACCCCGACGCCGCGGCGCAGGCGGTGGGCGCGGAGCTGAACCTGAGCAAGGAGGACGCCAAGTCCCAGCTCAGCCAGGGGGTCTTCCTGAAGCCGGCCGACCTGGCCTCGCCCGAGTGGCTCGGCACGCCCGACAAGGTCGGCGGCCTGGCGAAGAACCTGGTCAGCGCGGCCCAGTTCCTCAAGGACCAGCAGAAGATCGACTCCGTGCCCGACCTGGCGACGGTCGAGCGCGCCATCTACAACAAGGGGCTCCCCGGTGTCCTCGGCTTCTGACCTCCCGGCCCCGGGGAGCCTCGCGGGCGGCGGGCGTCCCGCGGCCACCGAGGTCCTCACCGCCGCCGGAACCACCGCAACCAACGGAATCGCCGGAACCACCGTCGGGACCACCGGGACCACCGGGGCCACCACCGGGACCGGTGTCGCGGCCGCCGACGCCGCCGTCCAGGTGAGCGACGTCGAACACGTCTACGGTACGGCCGCCGGTGCCGTGACCGCCCTGGGCCCGGTCTCGCTGACCGTCCCCAGGGGGACGTTCCTCGTGATCGTCGGCGCCTCCGGATGCGGCAAGAGCACGCTGCTGCGGCTCATCGCCGGTTTCGAGCGGCCTACCTCCGGTGTCGTCCGCAGCGGCGGCACCGAACCGGTCCCCGGCCGTGGCGCCGGGGTCGTGTTCCAGCAGCCCCGGCTCTTCCCCTGGAAGAGCGTGGGCGGCAACGTCGAGCTCGCCCTGCGGTACGCGGGCGTACCCCGCGCCGAACGCGCCCGCAGGGTGCCGGAACTGCTGGAGCGGGTGGGCCTGCACGACGTGGCCGACCGCCGGATCTGGCAGATCTCCGGAGGCCAGCAGCAGCGCGTCGCCATCGCCAGGGCACTGGCCGGCGACGACCCGCTGCTGCTGCTCGACGAGCCGTTCGCCGCCCTGGACGCGCTCACCCGCGAACGGCTCCAGGAGGACCTGCGCCGGGTGAGCGCGGAGACCGGCCGCACCTGCGTGTTCGTCACCCACAGCGTCGAGGAGGCGGTGTTCCTGGGCAGCCGCGTCGTGGTGCTCACCCGCCGTCCGGGCCGGATCGCGCTCGACCTGGACATCACCCTGCCGCGCACCGGGCTCGGCCCCGACGAGCTGCGAGCCCTTCCCGAGTACGCCGCGTTCCGCGCCACGGTCGGCCAGGCCGTCCGCGCCGCCGCCGCGTGAGAACGCCCACCCGCGAGGAGAGAACCCGATGACCGTCCGGACCGTCGACGCACCGCCCGCCACCCCCGCCACGCTGACCCTGACCCCCCTCGGACCGCACTTCGGAGCCCGCGTCGAGGGACTGGACCTGGCGACGGCCACCGACGAGGAACTGCTCGCGGTCCGCGCCGCCCTGGTCGACCGCAAGGTGCTGTTCTTCGGGGACCAGGACCTCGACGAGGACACCCAGGTCGCGCTCGGCCGCCGCATCGGCGAGCTGACCGTCTCCCACCCCGTCATCGAGGGCGTGGACGAGGCGCACCCCGAGATCTACGCCCTGGACAGCGCGGACAACGGCTTCGCCGACGTCTGGCACACCGACGTCACGTTCATGCCCCGCCCGCCGCTCGGGTCGATCCTGCGGGCCGTCGTCCTGCCGCCCACCGGCGGCGACACGAGCTGGGCGGACTCCCAGCTCGCCTACGACTCGCTCTCCGCGCCGGTACGGGACCTGGTGGACCGGCTCACCGCGGTGCACGACGGCACCCGCGAGTTCGGCTACTACCTGGCGCAGCGGCGCGGCGGCCGGGGCAACGTCTGGGAGGACGAGGCCGTCACCCGGCTGGAGCCGGTTGAGCATCCCGTCGTGCGGGTCCACCCCGAGACCGGCCGCAAGGGGATCTTCGTCAACCCCGGGTTCACCTCGCACGTCTTGGGGGTGTCGGAGGCCGAGAGCCGGGCGATCCTGGACCTGCTCTACGCCCACCTGACCAAGCCCGAGCACATCGTCCGCCACCGCTGGAGCGTCGGCGACGTCGCCATGTGGGACAACCGCTCCACCTCCCACTACGCCAACCGCGACTACGGCACCGCCCGCCGCGTGATGCACCGCATCACCCTGCGCGGTGACCGTCCCTTCGGCCCCGCTCACCCGTTCCAGGTCGCCGGGAGCGCCTGACCCGGGCCTGCCGCGCGCGGGGTGGTGCCGACCGGCCCCGCGCGTAGTAGCGTCCGGGAGATGGAGCGGGTGAGCGGGCCCGGTTACCGGCTGCGGTTCGGCTCGGGCGCGGCCGGGATGGAGCGGCTGGAGGCGTCGCTGGTCGGCACGGCGTTCGCGCCGCACCGCCACGACACGTACGCGATCGGCATGACGCTCAGGGGCGTGCAGACCTTCCGCTACCGCGGTGAGCTGCGGCACTGCCTGCCCGGCGAGTGGCACGTGCTGCACCCGGACGAGGTCCACGACGGCGCGGCCGGCACCGACGAGGGGTTCGGCTACCGGATCGTCTACCTCGACCCGTCCCTGGTGCAGCAGGCGCTGGGCGGCAGGCCGCTGCCGTTCGTCGCCGATCCCGTGGTCAGGCCCGGCGGGATGCCCGCGTCGCTGGCCGCCTGCCTGGCCGACATCGACCGTCCGCTGGAGGAGGCCGAACGCCTGGACATCGCGCTGCTCGTCGCGGACGCGCTGGAGCGGCACTCCGGGACGAGGACCGCCAGGCGGGAGCCGCTCGCGCTGGAGGCGCTCTCCCGGGTACGGGAGCTGATCGTCGCCGATCCGGTGGTCAGGCACTCGCTCGCCGAGTTCGAGGCCGTCTCGGGCCTGGACCGGTGGACGATCGCGCGCCAGTTCCGCGCCGCGTACGGCACCAGCCCGACCCGGTTCCGTACCATGCGGCAGCTCGACCGGGCGCGGCTGCTGATGGCGGGCGGGACGCCGCCGGGCGCCGCCGCGCAGGCCGCGGGCTTCGCCGACCAGAGCCACCTGACCAGGATGTTCAAGCGCGCCTACGGGCTGACACCCGCCCGCTGGACCGCCGCGCTCACGGCCCGGCGGTGAGAGCCGCGGTCCGGCGGTGAGAGTCGCGGCCCGGCGATCACGGTCCGGCGGTGACGTTCACCGCCCGACGGCCGCGATCGCGGTCACGGGCACGGTCCGGCGGTGCGGGCCACGGTCCGGCGGTGCGGGCCACGGTCCGCGGTGACGGTCGTGGTCGTGGCTACGACCGGTCCCGTACGGCCCGCGTCCTGGCCTCGATGGCGTGGACGACGGCCGCCATGTCGTCGTCGGCGTGCCCCAGCGCGAGCGTCTCCCCGAACAGGGCGTGGCAGACGTCCAGCAGCGGCGAGGCCACATCGGCCTTCCGCGCCGCCTGGGCGATGAGCCGGTTGTTCTCCAGTACGTCGGCGATGGCCGCCTGGGGGGCGAAGTCCTGCCCGATCAGCTTGCCGAGCTTGATCCGGGAGATGTCGCTGGCCATCTGGCCGGAGTCCAGCACCTCCCGGAGCCGTTCGAGGTCGAGGCCGTGCCGGTCGGCGAAGTGGAAGGACTCGGCCAGGCCGGTCACCGTCGTGATCAGGAACACGTTGACCGCGAGCTTCATCAGCAGCCCGCTGGGCACCGGGCCGCAGTCCACGGCCTGGTGGCACATCGGCCCCAGCAGCGGGCGGACCTCCTCGACGGCCGCGGGCTCGCCCGCCAGCATCGCCACGAGCCGTCCGGCCTTCGCGGGCTCGCGCGACCCCGAGACGGGCGCCTCGACGTAGCGGCCGCCCGCGGCCAGGACGTCGGCCTCCAGGCCCGCGGAGAAGACGGGCGTGGTGGTGCCCATGTGGACGATCGTGCGCCCGGCGACGGTGTCGGCGAACCCGGGGGTGCCGCGCCCGAGGACGGAATCGATCGCGGCCTCGCCGGCCAGCATCAGGAAGATCAGGCGCGCCCGCTCGAACACCTCGGCCGCGCTCGCCACCACCGTCGCCCCGGCCTCGCGCAGCGGCCCGGTCCGTTCCGCGGTGCGGTTCCACACGACGAGCGGTGTCCCCGCGCGTACCAGGTTGAGCGCCATGGGCCGCCCCATGAGCCCGAGACCGACGAAGCCGACGTCCATGTTGCCCTCCCGAGTGGGGCACCGTTCTAACCCGTGAGGTCCCCGGCGGTCTTGAACGATTGTGCGGGCGGGCACGGCCGGAGGCGGGGACGAGCGGGAACGCGGGGAAATCCGCTGGCCGACGGCGACGGTGGTCTGCCAGGGTGGCGCGCATGACCGAGGTGGCGGGCGTGCGTGACGTGGCGGGTCTGATCGCGGCCGTGGAGCGGGGTGAGCGCGTCAGGTACCTGATGTTCTGGGGGCACCGGCCGCCGCGCTCGGGCGGGGTCGGGGCCGGGTGCCTGTCGCAGTGGTGGCCGGCGGACTTCACCGTGGACGGGGTCGTCTACCGCACCGCCGAGCACTTCATGATGGCGGGCAAGGCGCGGCTGTTCGGCGACGAGGAGACCGCGGCGGAGATCGTGGCGGCGGGGCACCCGAAGCGGGCCAAGGACCTGGGGCGCCGGGTGCGCGGCTTCGACGAGCGGGCCTGGGAGGAGGCCCGCTTCGACCTGGTCGTCCGCGGCAACCTCGCCAAGTTCGACCAGCACCCCGAGCTGCGGGAGTTCCTGCTGGGGACGGGGGAGCGGGTGCTGGTCGAGGCGAGCCCGGTGGACAGGGTCTGGGGGATCGGCCTGGCCGCCGACGACGAGCGGGCCGGGCGGCCCGAGCTGTGGCTCGGGCCGAACCTGCTGGGGTTCGCGCTAATGGAGGTACGGCGGGCACTGCGGCAGGGGTGAGGGCTCGTCCCCGTGCCGTGTGAGGCCGCCGAGCCCCTCGGCCCGCCGGGGACGCCGGTCGCGGTCCGGGTCACCCGGGCCCGAGTCCGGGTCACCCGGGTCACCCGGGTCACCCGGGTCACCCGGGCCCGCCGAGGACGCCGGTCGCCAGCCGGGTCAGGGCGGCCGTGATCTGCTCGGGGGTCAGCCCGCGGTCGGCGCGCTGGAAGCCGTACACCTCGGGGGCGAGCGGGGCGAGCAGGGAGTCCGTCAGCGCGTCGGGGTCCGGCACCCCCGCGGCGACGAGCAGGGACCGTACGTGCGCCCGCCAGAAGCCGTACGCCCCGGTCGCGAACCGGGAACGGCCGGTCTCGGCGCCGAGGACCAGGTGGGCGTGGTCCTCCAGGAGCCGCACCATGGCGGCGTAGAAGGTCGACAGCCGGGCCGCGGGCGGCGCGCCAGGACCCAGGGGAGGGGCGCCGCGCAGCAGCTTCTCCTGCAGGACCCGCTCGTGCTCGTCGAGCAGGGCGAGGGCGATCGACGCCCGGTCCGGATAGCGCCGGTACAGGGTGCCGCGTCCCACCCCGGCGGCGCGCGCGATGTCCTCCATGGTGACGTTCGGCGCTCCCTCGGCCGCGAACAGGCGTTCCGCCGCCTCGAGGATCCGGGCGCGGTTGCGAGCGGCGTCGGCTCTCTCCATGCCTCAGAGCATATCTGGACGCCATGTCCGCTTATCCCGTACGATCCTCCAAGTGGACACCGTGTCCGCTTATTTGGAGGGACCCCCATGAGCCATCTGCTCCACCTGGACGCCAGCGCCCGCAGGAACTCGATCTCCCGGGACCTCTCGCGCAGGTTCGCCGAGACCTGGCGCGCGGCGCATCCGGACGGGCGTTACACCTACCGGGACCTGGCGGCCGACCCCGTACCGCACATCGGTGAGGCGTGGACCGAGCTGTGCGACCACGTGCTGGCGCACGGGATCACCGACATCGGCCGCTACCGGGAGGCCGTGAGCACCCCCGCTCAGCGGGAGGCGTGGGCGGTCCTCGCCCCGCTGCTGGAGGAGCTGGTGGCCGCGGACGTGGTGCTCATCGGCACGCCGATGTACAACTACTCGGTCCCCTCGGCGCTCAAGGCCTGGCTCGACCAGGTGACGTTCCCCAAGATGTCGCTGGCCGGGCGGCGGTTCGTGGTGACCGGGGCCCGCGGCGGCGCCTACGGCCCCGGCACCCCGCGCGAGCCGGTCGACCACGAGGAGCACTACCTGCGCGACTTCTTCAAGGGGCACTTCGGCGTCGAGGACGTGGTGTTCGTCCACGCGGAGCTGACCAACGCCCTGATCGACCCGGGACTGTCCCACCTGAGGGACGGCCAGGCCGAGTCGCGGGCCGTGGCCGAGCTGCGGGTCCTGGAGGAGGCGAAGCGATGAGCTGGCCGATCCTGGTGCTCGCCGGGCTGGTCGAGATCGCCTGGTCGCAGAGCATCAAACCGACGGAGAACTTCACCAGGCCGCTGCCCACCCTGGTCTGCTTCGCCCTGGCGGCCGGCGCGGTCTGGCTGCTGTCCAGGGCGATGAACGACATCCCGGTCGGTACCGCCTACGCCGTCTTCACCGGCATCGGCGCGGTCGGCGCGGTCACCTTCGGCGTCGTGCTGCACGACGACCCGCTCAGCGTCGGCCGGATCGCCGCCATCGCGTTGATCGTCGGCGGCATCCTGCTCGCCAGGCTCGCCTGACCCGCCCGGTCCCGACGGCCGGGGGCGGGGACCGCCGGCCCCGCCCAGCCGGCCGGCTCCCCGGTCTCGCGCAGTTCCACGGCGAACAGCCCGAAGCCGCGGTCCTCCCAGCCCTGCTCCATGAACGTGAGCGTGGCCGCGGTCTGCTCCCGGGTGCGGACCGAGCCGTCGCCGATGAAGCGCATGACCTCCGGATCCCCGTCCATCGCCGCCAACGGTTCCAGGTCCTCCGCACGCCAGCGACGCAGCACCAGCCGCTCGGTCACCAGCTCGGTCACGATCCATCTCCTCTCGGCAGGGCCCCGTCCCCGATCTCGCCGCGACCGGACGGTACGGAGGCCAGGCAGCAGCGGACGAAGTCCCCGACGACCGGGTCGGAGTCGTCGGCGGGTGCCCAGGCCACGCCCACCCGGCTGGGGCCGACCCCGCTGAGGGGCCGGTAGACGACGTCGGGACGCGCGTAGAAGCGGGCGGCGGATTCGGGGGCCAGGGCGATGCCGTAACCGTTGGCGATCGCGTTGAGCCAGTCGTCGGGCCGGTCGGTGACGGCGCCGACGCGGACCGGACGGCCGTCACGCTCGTCGGCCGCCAGCCAGTGGTCCCGCCACCAGCCCGATTCGGCCGGTGCCGCCACGAACGGCTCGTCCCACAGCTCACGGAAGGAGATCAGGTCGCGCGTGGCGAGCGGGTGCGCCGAGGGGAGCGCGATCCAGCGGGGCTCGGTGAACAGCACCTCCACCCGCAGGGTCTCCTGGCCGGGGAAGGGCAGCCGCAGCAGAGCGACGTCCACGTCCCCGGCGGCGAGCCCGGCGGTCGGGTTCGACCACGCGGCCTGCCGCATGTCGGCCCTCCACCCCGGCCGTAGGCGGGCGAACGCCGCGATGATGTGCCGGGTGGCCTCGTTGGCGGCACTGGCCAGGAAACCGACCCGCAGCACCCGGGCCACCCGGCTGGTCGTGCTCTTGGTCTCCCGCAGCGCCTGGTCCCATCCGGCCAGCAGGGCGGGCACCCGTTCGGCCAGGACCCGGCCCGGTTCGGTGAGGGCCATGCCGGTCCGCGACCGGGTGAACAGCCGCACTCCGAGCCGGGTCTCCAGCTGCCGGATCTGCTTGGTCAGCGCCGGTTGCGACACGAACAGCCGTCCGGCGGCGTTGGTGAGGTTCCCCTCCTCCGCGACGGCGAGGAAGTACCGCAGCAACCGCGTGTCCACATCCATGCCCCCAGGTTATGGATGCGGATATTGGACGTGTTCCCGGCCCTCGTCGAGGCTTGAGGCGGCGAGCGGCGGCTCGCCACCGTCCACGACCGGCGAGGAGACGCCATGCCCGTTCTGATGATCCGTTACCAGGTGGCCGACGAGGGTGCGCAGGAGGTCGCCGACGCCGTCCGGGCGGCCTTCGCCGAAGTGGAGGAGCAGCGGCCGGACGGCATCCGGTACGTCTACCTGCGCCGCGCCGGCGGCACCGAGTTCGTCGCACTGCTGGAGCTCGACGAGGGCGCCGAGAACCCGCTGCCCGGCATGGAGGCCGCGCGGCGGCTGCAGGCGACGGTGGCCAGGTGGGTCGTGGGACCCGCCCCGGAACCCCGGCCGTTCGAGGTCCTCGGGACCTACCGGGCCCTCGGCTGAACCGGAGCCGCGCGAATGTTCACCGCCTATGTGGTCGTCACCGTCGTCACGATCGTGGCCAACGCCGGGATCGTCGTGGCCGACCTGGCACGAGCCGGGTTCGTCCTGGACAACGGGGCCGAGGTGGGGGGTCCCGCCGTCGTGGCTCCCGGTGCTCGCCACGCTGAAGGCCGCCGGGGCCGTGGGGCTCCTGCTCGGCCTGCTGGGCGTCCGGCCCGTCGGCGTCGCGGCCGCCGCCGGGCTCTGCCTGTTCTTCGTCGGCGCCGTCGTCGTCCACGTCCGCGCCCGCGTGTTCCACAACATCGCCTTCCCCGGGGTCTACCTCGCGCTGGCCGTCGCCTCCCTCGTCCTGGCGGTCGCGCGATGAACACCGGGATCGTCGCCCCCACTACCGCGCCAGGAACCACGTGCTCGCCGACGTGGGGAGGCGCGCGACGTCCGAGGTCCTCGCCGACCACCGGCGCGAGGGGTGACGGAGGCGCCGCCCTCGCAACCCTCGCCGACCTCGCCGCCCCCACAGCCCTCACCGATCTCGCAGCCCTGCTCGTGGCCGGGTTCGTGGCCGGGTCGGGGGTGCGGGCCGGTCTCACGGGGGCGTGAAGGCGTCCGCGTGGTCGGTCACCCAGGTGCGGAACGTGCGGGCCGGGGTGCCGGTGATCTCCTCCACCGCGGCCGTGGCGGCCCTCGGCTCGGTCACCAGCGCGGCCTGGGCCGCCAGGACGCCGTCCGCGACCGGGGGCGGCCAGCCCAGGTCGAGCATCCGCCGGCGCGCGTCCCCCGGTGAGACCTCCTCCCAGCGCACCGGACGGCCGGTCACCTCCCCGATGACGCGTACCTGCTCGGCCTGGGTCAGGGTCTCGGGGCCGGTCGGCTCGTAGGTCGCGCCGTCGTGCCCGTCGCCGAGGAGGGCGTGCACCGCGACCGCCGCGAGGTCCCGCTCGTGCAGCGGGGGCATGGCGGCCGCACCGTACGGCTCGCGCACGACCGCCTCGGCGCGGATCTGCCCGGCCCAGCGCAGGGCGTTGGCCGCGAAGGCGTGCGGCCGCAGGACCGTCCACTCCAGTCCGGACCGCTCGATCATCCGCTCGATGCGCCGCTCGTGCTCGCGTACGGCCGCCGAGGACAGGTAGACGACGCGGCGGGCACGTTCGGCGACGGCGTTCAGGAGCGGGGGCACCCCCTCGGCCGTGGCGAACGGCCACAGCAGGAACACGGCCTCGACCCCGTCCAGGGCCCCTCGCAGGGTGCCGAGGTCGCCGAGGTTTCCGAGGTCGCCCAGATCTCCGCGCGCCACCTCCACCTCGTCCGGCAGGTCGGCCGTGCCGGGGTCGCGGGCCAGGGCGCGGACCTCGGCGTCCGTCTCCAGGAGCCGCGCCACGACCTGCCGGCCGACCGTGCCGGTCGCCCCGAGCACCAGGGTCCTGCGTCGCCGCGTCATCGAAAGGCTCCCAACGGTCGAGTCGCTTCATGTGCACCCAACCGTACGAGGGGACGGAGAGACGGCCAATGCGGATGAGTCTCGTTCTCATACGCGTCCGTCTTCGAGGAGTCCTCTGTCTAGACTCCCGCCATGGACGTGCTCAGCGATGTGGTCGCCGCGACCCGGGCGGGGGAGCCCCGCTCGGCGTGCGTCCGCTGGCACGCACCCTGGGGGCAGCGCTTCCCCGCGGTGCCCGGCTCGGCCGGTTTCCACGTGGTCCTGCGGGGATCGTGCCTGCTGATCCCCACTCCCGGCGACGCCTCCGACGGTGTCTCCGGTGGTGCCGACGGCACCCCCGTCGTGCTGAACGCCGGCGACGTGGTGTTCCTGCCGCACGGAGGCGGGTACGCGCTGGCCGACGGCCCCGGCACCCCGTTGGACGGACCGGCCTGCGATCCGCTGAGCGACTCCCGGCCCGAGGACCGCTACGCCTCGGCGTCCGTGGGGAGGACCGGGCCGGACGGGTCGCAGGCGGTCACCGTGACCCTCTGCGGCGGGTACCGGATCGACGCCCGCCGCGCCCACCCGCTCCTGGGCGACCTGCCGGAGATCGTCCACCTGCCCGCCCGCCCCGGGCACCGTCCCGAACTGCGCGCCGCCGTCGACCTCCTCGGCGGCGAGCTGGACGATCCGCGTCCCGGCGTGGACACCGTCGTCCCCGCGCTGCTCGACATGCTGCTGCTCTACATCCTGCGAGCCTGGTTCGACGAGCAGGCCGCGCGCGGCACGGCCACCGGCTGGGCGGCGGCCCTGGGCGACCCGGCGATCGGCGCCGCGCTGCACGCCCTGCACCGCGACCCCGCCCGCCCCTGGACGGTCCAGGTGCTCGGGGCGCGGGCCGGGCTGTCCAGGGCGGCCTTCTCCCGGCGCTTCACCTCGCTGATCGGCCGGCCGCCCCTGGCCTACCTGACCTGGTGGCGCATGACCGTCGCGGCCCGGCTGCTGCGCGAGACCGACGCCGTGCTCGGCGAGGTGGCCGGCCGGGTCGGGTACGCCTCGGAGTTCGCCTTCGCCGCCGCCTTCAAACGGGAGTACGGCATCGCGCCCGGCGCCTACCGGCGGAGCCGGGCCGGAACGCGGAGCGGTGACCCGCGGCCCACCGGCCGGGAGGCGCCGGTGTGACGCGCCTGTCCGCGACCCCGGGTGACGGCCGGCCGGGACGGGTCGTGGACAGGCCGGTCCGGCAGGGGACCACCGGGGACTAGAAGGGCCGGTCGTCGCCGATGACCGGTGCGGTGCAGGTGTCCACGTCCACCGCGGTGCGCGCGAGAACGGCACCGCCTGCGCCGTCCGCGCCGTCGGCGACGAGGGCGATGTGCAGGCGTCCGCTGCCCCAGCCCTCGGGCAGCTCGGCGTGGACGTCGCAGGGGGAGCCCAGGGCGAAGGGCTTGGCGCCCGCGGTGCCCGCCCGCGTCCAGCCGTCCGGGATGCCGGCCGGGGCGTCGGCCGGGGTGGCGCCGAACGTGGCGGTCCAGGCCGTGCGGAGGTGGCCGTGGACGGGTCCGGTGCCGTGGTGCGAGACGCGCACCCCGACGGTGACGTCCCGCGACGCGGTCAGCAGGTCGCGTCCCGGCGCCACCGGGACGACGTCGACCACCAGCGTCGTCACCGCGTTCACGTCCGCGGGGTCGATCCCGGCCAGGTCCTTGGGGCGCCGTTCGGTGTCGAGCAGCCCGGCCGACTCGTGCTCGATGTCGTACAGCTCCGTGTAGACGTACCCGGCGAGCCGGTCGTGGCGGCGCAGTTCCTGGGTCTGCCAGCGCAGGTGCCAGGCCCGCTCCACGCTGGTGAACCCCGCGCCGTACTCGCTGTTGAGGTTGGGAAGGCCGCGCAGCGGCTGCTCGGCCGTGCCCGCCAGCGCCTTGTGCACGACGAAGTCCGGGCCGAGCCTGACGGGGAAGTCGTCCCGGTCGCCGTCGATCAGCCCGGCCACGTTGCGCGCCCACGCCGAGGCCGACTCGTCGTAGTAGTGCCAGTCGAGCAGGTCGGTCCGCACATGGGCCCAGCCGGAGTTGTCCACCGCGGGGCGGCTGTCGTCGAGCGCCTTCAGCAGGTCGTACGCCCGCGCCACCGCCTGCTGCTTGCGCGGGTCGCCCGGGATATCCCAGTCGAGTCCCCACTCCTCGTTGTACAGCCCCCAGACGACGATCGACGGCGCGTTGCCGTCGCGCTCGACCATCGGGGCGATCTGCGCCTCGAACGCCTCCACGGACGCGTCCGAGAACCGGCCGGTGGCGGCGGGCTCGGCCCACACGAGCATGCCCATCCGGTCGGCGTGGTGGTGGAAGCGGGGGTCCTCCAGCTTGAGGTGCTTGCGGACGAGGTTGTACCCGGCCGCGGCGGCCAGCTCGATGTCGCGCACCATGGCCTCGTCGGACGGCGGCGTGATCCCGGTCAGCGGCCAGTAGCCCTGGTCGAGCACGCCGCGCACGAACAGGCGCTCCCCGTTGAGGTACAGCTCCTCGCCGACGACCTCGATCCTCCTCAGCCCCGTGTAGGCCGAGACCCGGTCGCCCGAGTCGAGTTCGGCGTCCACGACGTACAGGTGCGGATCCTCGGGCGACCACCGTCGCGGCGACGGCACGGGCAGCTCGGCCCGCGCGTGCCCGCCGACGACGGGCACGGTGACCGGCTCGCCGCCCCGCAGGGTCAGCCGCAGGGATCCGCCGGTCGCCGCGGCCTCGACGAGGATCCCGTCGAGGCCTGCGTTCGGCCGCAGGGCCAGCCGCGAGATGTGGGCCTCGGGCCGCGCCTCCAGCCACACGCTCTGCCAGATCCCCGACGACGGGGTGAAGCACACCCCGTCGAAGTCGTCGCGCGGGACGCTGCGCTGCTTGCCGTGCGCGAGGTCGCGCTTGTCGAGCGGCGCGCCGACGCGCACGACGATCTCGTGCTCGTCCCGGCCCTGGTGACCGTCACCGCCGGTCAGCGCGTCGGTGACGTCCATCTCGAACGGCGTGTAGCCGCCGACGTGGCCGCCCGTCTCGACGCCGTTCACCCAGACGACGGCCTCGTGGTTGACGGCCCCGAAGTGCAGGATCACCCGCAGGCCCGCCCATTCGCCGGGCACGCGGACCCGCCTGCGGTACCACGCCACCGGCAGCCAGTGCCGTCCGACGCCGGACGCGGCGGTCTCCCAGGCGTACGGCACGGTGATGCGGCTCCAGCCGGAGTCGGTGTCGGCCCGGAAGTCCCAGTCGCCGTTCAGACTCGACCAGGCGTGCGACCGGTCGAAATGTGGCCGGGGGTACGGGTTCATGGTTCTCCGATCACGAAGGGTCAGCCCTTGACGCTGCCCGCGAGGATGCCGTTGATGAAGTGGCGCTGAAGCAACACGAAGATCACCAGCAGCGGGAGCATGGCCACGCTCCCGGCGGCCAGCAGCTCGCCCCAGACGGTGGCGAAGTCGGCGCCGACGCGGTTGCCGGTGACGTTCTGCGCCAGGGTGGAGAGCACCACCTGGAGGGTCTGGTGCTCGGTGTCGTTGACGGCGACGACCGGCCAGACGAAGTCGTTGTAGACGTTCATGGTGGTCAGCACGGCCAGCGCCGCGAGACCGGGCCGGATCACCGGCAGCACGATCCTGGCGAAGACGCCCAGCTCGGAGGCGCCGTCGACGCGGCCGGCGTCGATGAGCTCGTCCGGGATCGCGGCGATCGTCTGGCGCATCCAGAAGATGCTGAACGCGTCGATCGAGCCCGGCAGGATCAGCGCCCGGTAGGTGTTGACCCAGCCGAGCGCGCTCATCTCCAGCAGCAGCGGGATGATCAGCACGAGCGTCGGCAGCATCAGCGTCAGCAGCACCACCCCGAACAGGGCGTTCTTGCCGGGGAAGGAGTACTTGGCGAACGCGTACCCGGCCAGCGGGCAGAAGACCATCGTCATCGCGCCCTTGACCGCCAGTACCAGGGCCGTGTTGGCGAAACCGGTCCCGATGGGCACGTCGGCGAACATCGCCTGGTAGTTCTGCAGCGTCGGGCCCGACAGCGACAGCGGGTCGGTGATGATGTCGTTCGGCGGCCTGAACGACGAGCTGATCGCCCACCAGATCGGGTAGAGGAACGCGACCGCGAGCACACTCAGGACCGCGTACTGGGCGGGGCCCGGTCTGGTCTGGTTCACGAGGTCCCGTCCTTGGGCCGCAGCAGCCGGACCGCGCCGAGCGAGAGCCCGAAGACCAGCAGCACCAGCAGGAACGAGTTGGCGGCGCCGGTGCCGAGGTCGGACGCGGAGATGTGGTCGTAGAGGTAGAGCCCGGCCGTCTTGGTCGAGCCGTACGGCCCGCCCTGGGTGACGACGAACGGCTCGGCGAACATCTGGAACACCGCGAGCGTCTGCACCACGACGAGGAAGGCGACGCTGCGCCGCACCAGGGGCACGGTCAGCGACCAGAACTGCCGCAGGCGCCCCGCGCCGTCCAGCGACGCCGCCTCGTAGACCTGGCCGGGTACGGCCTGCAGCCCGGCGAGCAGGATGATGATCGCGAATCCGGTCGTCTTCCACAGGAACAGCAGCGCCAGCGTGGGCTTGGACCAGGCCGTCGAGGTCAGCCACCCGACGTCGGGCAGCCCGACCAGGTTGAGCACGTGGTTGACCAGGCCGTAGTCGGTGTCGAACACGACGATCCACACCTGGGCCATCGCCACCAGCGGGGTCACGAACGGCGCGATGAACGCCACCCGGAAGAACCCGCGCAGCCGCAGTCTCGCGTCGGCCAGCAGCACGGCCGCGCCGAGCCCGGCCACGACCTGGACGGGCACGATCAGCAGCCACATCACCGCGCTGTTGCCGAGCGACGCCCAGAAGTCGGGGCTGGTCAGCAGGTAGGAGTAGTTGTCCAGGCCGATGAACGTCGCCGCCCCGGCCCCCCGCCACCGGGTGAAGCTGAGCTGCAGGGCGAAGACCAGCGGATAGACCCCGAAGGCGGCGAACACCAGGAAGAACGGCGACACGAACAGGTAGGGCGTCAGCCAGGTGACCGGGCGCCGGTGCGGCGCCGCGAGCCGGTGTGGTGCCGTGAGCGCCATCAGCCGCGGTCGATCAGGTTGCGCTGGATCTTGGCGGCCGAGTCGGAGATCACGTCGTCCGGCGACATCTTCCCCTCGATGAGGCGCTGCACGTTGTTGCCGAGGTGGTCGACCGACTGTGCCCACCACCAGGGGATCGGCGCCGCGGCCGGGATCGTGGCGGCCGCCTCGGTGGCGACCTTCCACAGGTCCTGGCCGCCGAGCGCCTCGATCGGCTCGAACAGCGGCCTGGCCGGGTCGAGGGCGGGGGTGTAGCTGGGGATCGAGGTGGACAGGCCGCCGGGGTAGACGTCGCCGGGGCCGTACACGGCCCGGATGCCCTCGTCCTTGAAGCACAGGAACTCGTACAGCAGCCAGGCCAGCTCGGGGTTCTTCGCCTTGGCGGGGATGACGAAGCTGCTGCCGCCCATGACGCCGCTGCGCGCGCCGCCGGGGGTCCACGCGGGCAGCGGCGCGGCGCGCCACCTGCCCTTGGTGGCCTTGAGCAGGTTCTGCGGCGCGAACGACCACCAGATCGCCCACGGCACGAACACCTGCTGCCCGGAGTCGAGCGTCCTGACGTCGGCCGCCTCCAGGTAGGGGGCGTGGGTGACGAGGCCGTCGCCGGTGGCCCGCCGGATCCAGTCGAAGATCCTCCGGTACTCCGCCGAGTCCAGGCGGAGTTTTCCACTGGCGTCGGCCAGGGAGGTGCCCTGCTGGTTGGCCAGCATCTCCAGCCAGAGCTGCGACAGGAACGGGTTCTTGTCCAGGTGGATCGGCCTGCTGGAGGGGTTCTTCTCCTTGATCGTCCGGGAGGCGGTCAGCAGGTCGTCGTAGGTGGCGATGCCCGCGATGTCGACGCCCGCGTCCTGCAGGATGTCCTCGCGGTACCAGAGCAGGCCGGGGTCGAGGTCCCACGGGACGCCGTAGATCTTGCCGTTCACGGTGTTCACCGAGATCTTGTACGGCGAGGTGCGGTCCCGGTAGGGCGCGATCAGGTCGGTCAGGTCGTACAGGTGCTCGGCCTGACCGCCGATCTTGGCGTCGTCCCAGAAGCTGCCGTCGGGCACGTCGGTGCCGCTGATCAGCGTGCTGGCCAGCTTGGCGTCGATGTCGACCTGCCGGTGGTTCACCGTGACCTGCGGGTAGGCCCGGCGGAACTTCGCGATCGCGGCGTCGAAGACCTTGAACAGGTCGCCGGACCGGTTCCAGACGGTGATCTCGCCCTTGACGGCCGAGGCGGTGGCGCTCGGGGCGGTCAGCCTGCCGGGCGCGGCGGTCCCGCCGCCCGGCGCGCAGCCGGCCAGGGCCAGCGCGCCGGCTCCGAGCGTGCCCTTGAGGAAACCGCGACGACCGATGGGGGATGTGGGCATGGGGCGCTCCTTAAGCATCCTCGCCATCGGCGGAAGTGACGCTGTGAGGTCTCTGCAACGATGTAGACATCATGCATATAGGAATGCAACGATGCAAGCAGCAATCAGGATCTACCCAAATCGAGCGGTGCAAGGTATAGGAGACGCATGGCCGGTCCCACTCTGCGCGACGTCGCCCGCCGGGCGAACGTCTCGATCCGCACCGTCTCGAACGTCGTGAACGGGTACGCGCCGGTCTCCGACGAGCTGCGGGCCCGGGTCCAGGTGGTGCTCGACGAGCTGGGGTACCGGCCCAACCTGATCGCGCGCAACCTGCGTCAGGGACGCACCGGGATGATCGCCCTCGTGGTGCCCGAGCTCGACGTGCCGTACTTCGCGGAGCTCGCCCGGGAGGTGATCACGGCGGCGCGCGTCCACGGCTACGTGGTGATGGTCGACCAGACCGACGGCGACGCCGACCACGAGCGCGCTCTGCTCGGCCGCGACTCACGGGCCACGATGTTCGACGGCCTGCTGCTCAGCCCGCTGACGATCACCGCCGAGGAGCTTCGGCAGCGCGGCAACCGGGTGCCCATCGTCCTGCTGGGCGAGCACATCTTCAACGGCAGCTTCCACCACGTGGCCATCGACAACGTCGCCGCGGCCCACGACGCCACCGCACACCTGCTCGACCTCGGGCGGCGGCGCGTGGCCGCCATCGGCGACCAGCCGTACGCGACCGGGGAGACCGCGCAGCTGCGGACCATCGGCTACCGGCGGGCGCACGCCCGGCGGGGTCTCCCGGTGGACGAGGAACTCGTCGTCCCGACGGCCAACTTCCACCGCCGGCTGGGCGCCGCCGCCATGGACCGGCTGCTCGCGCTGCCCGAACCCCCCGACGCGGTGTTCTGCTACAACGACCTGCTCGCCCTCGGCGCGCTGCGCGCGCTGACCAGGGCCGGGGTACGCGTGCCCGACGACGTGGCGGTGGTCGGCGTCGACGGTGTCGAGGAGGGCCAGTACAGCACGCCCAGCCTGACCACGGTCGCCCCCGACAAGGCCGAGATCGCCCGGGCGGCCGTCGGCACGCTGTTGTCGGCGATCGACGGGACGGCGACGTCGGCGGCCGAGATCGTGATCCCGCACCGGCTGATCGTGCGGGAGAGCACGGCGGGCGAGGTGTGACCGCACCGCCCGCCCCTGAGGGCGGTGTGGTCACACCCGCGCCGCGGTCGCCTTCTCGCCGCAGAACGCCGCGGTCGCCTCCTCGCCGGAGAACGCCGCGTCACGCGAACGCGGGGAGGATGTGCCGCCCGAGCCGGGAAACGCCGCGCTACGCGAATGCGGGAACGCCGCTCTTCGCGAATGCGGGAACACCGTGCTGCGCAAATGCGGCAACGCCGCGCTGCGCGAATGTGGGAACGCCGCGCTACGCGAACCGCCAGCGCGTCGCCGTCAGGCCGTCCGCGCCGTAGCCGAACGCGCGGACGGGCGTGATCCGGTAGAAGCCGTACTCGGGAGAGCCGGGAAGGTGGTCCTCGTACACGGAGCCGTCGCGTACCGCCAGCTCCCAGCCGTACTTGGCCTCGAAGGCGGCGGCCACCCGCCGGAGCGTGGCCTCGTCCCGCGCCCGTACGGCCTCACCCTCGACCACCAGGTCGAGGGTCTCGGTGGAGACCGTGACGACGCACCAGGGGTTGCCGGACAGGTTCCTTCCCTTGCGGGACGTCGGGCGGGTCGTGATCCAGGGGGCGTCGTCGGCCCAGACCTGCATCACGGGCATGGCGTGCGCGCGGCCGTCGGGCCGCACGGTCGAGAGCCACACCTTCGGGGCCGACCGCAGGCACTCCCGCCCCTGCTCCCACGGCTTCACCGTCGCCTCGTCCGTGCTGATCGGCGTCGCGTCGGCCTCGCCGAACAGGAGCTCGGCGACGGGGAGGGCGGTGCTCACGCCTCGCGCCCGGCGTACTCGTCGTGCAGGCGCCACCACTCGTAGGGCTCGGTCTGCGGCCGGCCCTCGGGGGAGTCCTCCCAGGTCTCCTGCCTGCCGAGCGGCGTCAGGTCGAGGAAGGTCCAGATGCTGCCGAGCCGCTCGACGCCCCGGCCGGTGGTGAAGTAGGTGCGGTAGACCTCGTCGCCGTCGCGCAGGAAGACGTTCAGCCCGAACCCGTCGCCCGCCCCCATGTCCTCGTTGAAGCCGGTGCCCAGCGACGAGAACCACGGGATCGTCCAGCCCATCCTCTCCTTGAACGGCGTGATCTCCTCCAGCGGGCCGCGGGAGGCCAGCACCAGGGAGGTGTCACGCGCGTGGAGATGGGCCAGGTGGCCGACGTTGTCGGTGAACATCGAGCACCCCGAGCAGAAATGCTCGCCGTCGTTCCACATGAAGCTGTAGACGATGAGCTGACGCCGCCCGTCGAACAGGTCGAGCAGGCTCGCAGGCCCGTCCGGGCCCTGGAACACGTAGTCCTTGCCGACCCGGACCATCGGCATCCTGCGCCGCTCGGCGGCCAGCGCGTCCAGGGCGCGGGTGTGCTCCTTCTCCTTGACCAGCAGTGCCTCCCACGCGGCCTGCCACTCCTGCTCCGAGACGACCTCGGGACCGTTCACGATGGACTCCCCTCCGTACGTTCCCTAAGGGAACTTATAGGGAGAACCTAACAGGTGCCGTCTCCTGAAGGAACCTTTTCGGCCGGACCGGACGTGTGTCGCGGACCCGGCCCCTTTCCCTGACCGGTCCTGGCTCCCGGCCCTGACCGCGGACGCAGGGGTCAGGGCCGGGTGGAGGGCAGGCGCGGGCGCCACCACCGGCGCAGGGGGTTCGCCGGGCCCGCGAAGTGCTGGAACGGTGTCCCGTCCGCCGCCCAGCGATCGAGTTCCTCCCTGCCGAGAAGACGGAGGCGGAAATGTTCCGCCATCTGCCGGGCGTCCGGGGTGAAGGAGCCGTTGGTGACCACCACCGCGTAGTCGGCCCCGTGGACCGGGGCGGCGGTTCCGTTGACCTCGTACATGACCCGCGGTCCCACCCTGGCGCCGGTGGTGGTGTGCTTGCACTGCACCACGACGACGTTCCCGAGACGGTCGCGACCGATGACGTCGGCCGCCCTGTCCCCTCGCCGGCCGACGTGCTCGGCGCGGAGACCGTCACGGATCATGAGATCGCGTACCGCCAGCTCGAAGCCGGTGGGGGACATGGCGTCCAGGTCGGCCAGGGTCAGGCGCAGGGCCCGCAGGCGTTCGGCCCGGCGCCGGTCGGAGACGACCTTCCCTCGCGTCCAGACGGCGATCGCCGCGACGGCGCCCACCCCCACCGGGACGCCCACGTACCAGGTGCCCGGGCCGCCGACGGGGACCGCGGTCAGACGGGCAGTGGCTCCCCTTGCCGGGACTCGGCCCAGACGGGGACGGTCAGCGCGTCACCCACGGCGAGCCGTCCCGGGCGAAGGACGGAGAACTTGGCGCCGAACACCACGACGCCCTTGGCGGTACGGCGGTAGGTGGCCAGGGTCCGGAGGGGTTCGGGACCGGCACCCTCGCCGCTGTCCTGGTCGACCAGTGTGACGGCACACCGGACCGCGAGCTTGGCGTACCCGAGTTCCGCCTCACCGACGACCACCCGGTGGGCGAGGTCCTCCCGATGAGGCTCGTCCCACCCGTCGATCACGATGTTCGGGCGGAACCTGGACATCGGTACCGGGGGCCCGCTCACCCGGCGGTTCAGCTCGTCCAGCGTGGCCCGGGAGAGGATGTGGGCGGCATGGCTGTCGGCGTACCCGGAGGTTCCGGGTGTCAGGCCGTCGGCGGCCCGGTCGTGCTCCGGTGGCACCCGCATCAGCCTGCTCGGCGAGCCGAGCACCGACGACAGCCACTCGGCGGGCGCCTCGCCCTGGTCGATTCCCCGGTACTTCTGGCCGAACAGGTCCACCTCCCGGCGGGGGGCGTCCAGGTCGATGGGGACGTGCAGGTCCTCGAAGCCGGAGGCGCGGAGCGTGAGCCGTTCGCCAGGGGCGTCGACGGACGGCCGGATCACCGCCAGCCGGGGGTCCCGGCGCTGGCTGCGGAACGTCGCGTCCCTGTCGACGACCATGAAGCTGCGGTCGTGGGCCAGGCCCGCACGGGTCAGCACCGTCTCGCCCAGCGGGACACCCGCACAGCCTTTGATCGGATACGAGATCAGTTCGCTGATCACGGCCGTCATCGTCTCTCCCGTCGCGTCGCCCGCACGTCGCGACACTACGGGGACTCCGCACACGGCGCCAGACTCGGCGGCCGTATCTGACACCGTTTTGTGAGGTTCGACCCGTGGCCCCTGGCCGGGGAGCGGGCCCCTGGCCGGGGAGCGGGCCCCGGGGCGGTGACGGCGCCCCGGCCGGTCTCGTACCCGGTGGCACCGCGGTCCCTACCCGGCGTCCGACCGCTTCGCGAGCGCCAGCACCCGCTTGTGCCGGGTGTCCAGGAAGGCGATCACGGCGAAGGCGACGATCATCGCGCCGACGGCCGCGACATAGCACCAGGGGGCGGGCAGGTAGTTCGCGGCGGTCAGCACGTTCGGCCTCCTGTCGGTGTAGAGGCGGAAGACGATCGCCACCGGCCCCTCCCAGACACCCGCGATGAGGACCAGGAGCATCCCCAGCCGGTACCACGCCTCATCCATCGTCGTTCTCCCTTTTCGTGGTCGTGAACGTTACGAACGTATCAATCGCTGTACCTTTTCTAGTTGATCCAGCAGGGGTTATCACGACTTACATCACAGAATATCCACGCCTTTCCGCAGAAATGCGTGATGAAAATCCAAGGGTGATCCCAGCATGTCCCCGCACAGGTCGCACATCTCGTCCCGTGTCGCGTCGAAACGCGGACAGGAACCGGCCGCGATTGTTCGTAGCGTTCCGCCATGACCAACAGCAACCCCATCCTCGTCCTGGGCGGCACCGGCACGGTCGGAAGCCGGGTCGCCGACCGGCTGCGCGACGCCGGTCATGACGTCCGGGTCGCCACCAGGCACGCCGAGTTCCGGTTCGACTGGTCGGCCCCCCGGCACCTGGAGGCCCGCCCTCGAAGGCGTGCGCACCATGTACGTCCTCCTTCCCGAGCGGACCGGCATGCCGGAGTCGTTCATGCCGGAGGCGTACCGGACCGGAGTGCGCAGGGTGGTCCTCCACTCGGACCGCGGCGTCGACATCATGAACGTCACCCCCCTGCAGGAGGCGGAACGACAGGTACGCGAATCCAGGTGTGACTGGACGATCGTGCGTCCCGACTGGTTCGACCAGAACTTCGAGACCTTCTTCCGCGACTCCGTCGTCGACGGGCGCCTGTGCGTGCCCATCGGCTCGACACGCCAGGGCTTCGTGGACGCCGGCGACATCGCCGCCGTCGCGGCCCGGGTCCTGACCCGGGAGGACCACGTCGGGCGGATCCTGCCGCTGACCGGCCCGGAGGCGCTGTCGTTCCCGGAGGCGCTCGACCGCATCCGGGACGCGGGCGGGCCCGCGGTCCACTTCGACGGCACCCCGGACGCCTACCGCGAGTCCCTGGGTGCCGAGGGCGTACCGGAGGAGGTGATCGACACCATGATCGAGAACTTCGCGTCCCTCGCGGCGCAGGGGGACACCGAACCCACCGGGGTCGTGGAGGAGATCCTCGGACGTCCAGGAAAGGACTTCGCCGCCTACGCGCGGGAGGCCGTGGCCGCCGGGGTGTGGAAGAGGCCCTGACCGCACGCCCGCGATCCTCTTCCTCCGGGCCCGGGACGGGTCCCGTCCCGGGCCCGGAAGGAAGCGCGCGCGGCACCGATCGCTGGCAGTGCAAGGCCCTGATCATTACGCTTTTCGCCATGGAGATGCAGCCGGAGTTACGAGCGAGTGACCATGATCGGGAACGGATCGCCGAGATGCTGCGTGTCGCGGCGGGTGACGGGCGCATCAGCATTCAGGAACTGACAGAACGTCTCGACCGGGTGTACGCGTCCCGCACCTTCGGTGAGCTGGACGCCGTCATCGCCGACCTGCCCGAGGGCAGACGTGAGGTAGTACTACCGGACGCTCAGGACGTTCTGCGGCTCCACACCTACACGCGGACGGTCAGGCAGGCCGGGCGGTGGACGGTACCCGCGCGGATCGACGTCGACTGCACCTGGCGCACCGCGGTGATCGACTTCAGGGAGGCGATCTGCCCGCACCGCGAGATCGCCATGCACATGCAGTGCCTTTCCCCCTTCGGGGACATCGTCATCCGTGTCCCTGTCGGCTGGCAGGTGCTCTCCGACGAGGTGACGTCCGGCGGGTGGCTGCCGTTCCGGCGGGTCCACAACAGGCCGCCCGGGCCCCCGTCACCGGACGGAGTGGTGTTGCGGTTGTCCGGCCACACCAGGGGGGACGTCTGGGTGCGGTACCACCGCCCGACCGCCTGACGGTCACCGTTTCAGCGGCCGCCCGGCACGTCGACGAAGGTGGCGCCGATCTCCGTCATCCGCTCGACCGCGTAGGAGGGGTCGATCAGGCCCTCGGGGGTGTGGATCCCCGGCGCCGCGGGTTCGCCGCGCAGGCCGAGGAGCCGTTCGACACCGAGGGCGATGCCGAGTGAGGTCAGGGGGCGCCGGCCCTCGGGGTGCAGGAGGTAGTGGCCGGTGCGGCGCGGCGCACCGGTGAGATCCAGGCCCTCCAGGTCGATCCTGATCTCGGCGGAGGCGGGTCCGCCGCGGCGCCTGCTCGCGGACTCGCCGACGGCGAAGTCGAGGCGGACGTCCGACGCGCCCGTCGCCAGGGCGAGGCTCGGGACGTCCAGGGTGGGAACGGCCTGGCCGGGCAGGAGGACGCCGTCGACGCCCGGGACCTCCGCCTGCGCGTCGGAGCCGGCGAGCCAGGTGAAGACGCCGTCGCGGCGGACGAACCCCGCCGAGGTCGCGGCCATCAGGCGCTGAAGGTCCGCCGTCGCGGCGGGTCCGCCGCTGTCCGTCTCGTCGAGCACGGCGCCGATCCGGATGCTGTCGACCCGGTCGAACCCCCTGGCGAGTTCCAGCACGGCGAGGACGAGGAGCCCGGCATACAGGTGGCCGGCCAGCAGGATCGGTGCGGCGCCGGCCCGCAGGCCGCCCGGGACCACCTCGGGCGCGACCTCCACCATGCCGCTGGAGATGCCGATGTACGGCAGCCCGCGGTCCTGCGCGTAACGGAGCCCGTTCAGGTGGTCGTCCCACACGGCCGCGACGACCGCCGAGTGGTCGTGGCCGGGCGGAAGACCGAGGTCGCCGCGTCGCAGATCGATGGTCGTGGCCGTCGCTGTGCCGAGCCGGTCGGCGACACGCCGCGCGCGATCGAGGTCGCGGCCCGCGATCGTCAGCGGCAGCGCCGGGTGCCACCGGCGCAGCACGGCGGCGGCCCCCGAGCCCGCCTGGCCAGATCCCCCCATGATCAGTACGGATTTCGCGTGTTCCACCGCAGAGGTCCGCCGGTCGCCGTCTCCCGCACCGCACCGCACCGACGACGCTTTGTGCTCACCGGCGTTCACACGACGGTGCGGACCACTCCGGCAACGTCCGGCCGTTCTCCAGGTACAGCGGGTGGCCGATGCTGCGGGCGGTGACGGCGGCCGTGACGCAGGTGGTGAGCCGTTCGATCAGGAGGCCGGGTAGTTCCTCGACGGGGTGGAAGTCGTAGCCGGCCAGCTCGTCGGCTCCGAGCCGGATGCTGTCGCGCAGGGCCGGGCTGAGAATCCCGCCGTCGAAGAGGAACAGGATCTCGTCGCCCTCTTCATGGCGGGACGGCCAGTCGACCACGAGGAGGCCGCCGATCGGCGGCTGGATGCCGAGTTCTTCCCGGACCTCGCGTACGCAGGCCTGGAACGGGGTCTCACCGGGCTCGATGTAGCCGCCGGGGACGTCGTGACAGTCCTTGTAGTGGGGGTCGACCAGCAACAGGCGGCCGTGGTCGTCGAAGAAGAGCGCCCCGGCCGCGGCGTGAGGGCTGGCCATGGGCGGAGCCCCTTGTTCGGTCATGGTGCCTACGGTACGGGAAGCACCTGGTGTGACGATCGCTCAGGTCACGTGCGGACGGCGGGCGATATCGGTGAACCGGTGGCCGGGTCCGCCTCCTGACGACGGACCCGGTTCGGGACGGCGACGGCGGACCTGCCCCGTGCGAGGTGCCGGCCCGAAGCTCCGCGGGACTCGGAAAATCCGGGCTCACCTGAAGAACGGGGTCCTGGGCATCCCGCGACGGCAGGGCGGTCCGGCGCCGCGGGCGTGCTAGTCGTCGTCCTGCTCGACGGCTTCCCACAGGAAGGCGCTGCTGCCGGTGATCTGGCTGCTGCGGGAGTCGAACGTCGCCGAGCCGTTCACCGCGTCGTCGTCCTCGGCCGCCGTCACGGTGAGAGGCTGAGGGACGTCCCAGTTGTCCGGGGTGAAGGTCAGCGGCGGCCCGGCGGACAGGCTCGTGTCGCCGTAGACCCGCGCGGTTCCCACGATGACGTTGCCCGGGGGCCGCTGGCTGAGCCGTACCTGGACGCTCGCCGTGCCGCCCTCGGGCACCGTGAGGTCGGAGGGGGAGATGAGGATCCGCAGCCGCGGGGGTGAGGGCGAGGGGCTGGGTGAGGGGGTGGGACTCGGCACCAGCTTGACCGTGCACGGCACACCGTTGAGGGCGAAGTCCGTCGGCGGCGGGTTGCTGCCGGTCCAGGTTCCGTTGAAGCCGATGCCGAAGGTCTTCCCGGAGGGGACCGATCCGCCCCAGGTGGGGTTTCTGGCGGTGACCAGCGGGCCGCTCTGGCTCCACTGCGCGCTGAAGCCGGTGGTGATCCGCTGGGTGCCCGGGAACGTGAAGGTCAGCGCCCAGCCCGAGAGCGGGTCTCCGGTGTTGGTGATGTCGATGAAGGCGGTGAAGCCGCCCGACGAGGTGCCCCAGGTGTGCGAGGTGTAGGTCACGGCGCAACCGGCCGCCGCGTCGGCGGAGGCGGCCGCAGTGCCCATGACGGCCCCGGTCCCGGCCGCGAGGAGCGCGGTGGCCGCGGCCGATGTCAGAACCCTGTTCCGTAACGAGCCCTTACCGAGTCCCACGAATGATCATCCTCCCGTTGAGGCACCCCGTCGGCCGCCGCCCGTCACGCCGGCGGTTCCAGGTTCGGACGGTTCCCGGAGGATGTACAGACACCGCCGTCGCCGCACGGCCGCCGCCTCCCCGGGGCCCGTACCAGGGCCTGGGCGGGGGCCTTGAAGACCTCGGGAAACGCCGCCCTCGCACCCGCCGCCCAGGTGGGGCGGCAGACGGAACCGGGTGAAAGTTTCACCTGGCGCCGACGACCCGAACCAGGAAGACCGGCCGACAGAGATCATTCCCCGGCCTGGAAACGGTCTGCGTGCTCGTCCGCCCACCGTGTGAACGTACGTGCCGGACGGCCCGTCACCCGTGCGACCGTGTCGTCCACGGTCGTGGAGGAATCACTGGGCTCGGCATACCAGCCGACGACATACTCGGCGTCCGCCCGGGACACGCCGGTGGCCATCAGCCGGTCGATCGCCTGTTCGTGCGTTATCGGCTCGAAGGCGATGTCGCGGCGGACAGCCCGGGACAGGATCGCGATCCGCTCACGTGGGGTCAGCGCTTCAGGTCCGGTGAGGTTGTAGGACCGCCCCGCGTGGCCGTCGTCGAGCAGTGCGACGGCTGCCACGGCCGCGATGTCGGCCTCGTGCACCAGCGCGCTGGGAAAGTCGTACGGTTCTCGGACCACTCCTTCGGCTCGGATCGACTCGGCCCAGCTCAACGTGTTGGACATGAACTCCTGTGCTTCCAGGCGTGTCCACTCCACGCCTGAGTCCGCCACCGCCTGCTCGACCGGGCCCACCCAGCCGCCCCACAGCACGGTGATGCGCCGGACGCCCGTGGCGACCGCCCGCTGGACCAGCTCGGGCCCGACCTCGGCCAGCCCCGCCGTCACCGTGATGTGCAGCCGGTCGACGCCGTGGAGTGCGGCGTCCAGCTTCTCCGGTGTGGTGTGCGTGCCGGCCACCAGCTCCACCTCGGCCGGAAATCTTCCCGCGTTCGCCGCCGGGTCTCGGCTCAGGGCCCGAACCCGCTCTCCTCGGCGGACCAGCTCTGCCACGACGTGCCGGCCGGTGTTCCCGGTGGCACCTGTCACCAAGGTCGTCACAGTCGAGTCCCTAGATCGTCTTGTCCGGATGAGTCACCGACGAGCCTAGAAACTCAACCGCACTCGAGGTCAAGAAGTCCGCCCGGCCACCGGCGTGCCCATCGGTCCAGCTGCTCACCTGGCACCCTGAGCCGCCGGGGCCACGTCGCCCCGGACACAGGCGCTCACACGGCACCCCCGGCATCCTCTGATGCTTCGTGCCCTCACCCGCACCGCCTCCGTGTCAGGCGCAGCCCGCCAGGAGTTCCGCGAGGCGTTCGGCGGGGATGTGAGCGGGAGTCCGGCACCGCGGGGTTTCGGCTGCCGCCGTTCGGTATCGGTCGTTGCCGAAAGGGTGCCGCCCCTACCGCAGCAGCTCGGAGATCCGCGCCTGGTCCTGGTCCGAGGCGGTGAAGGTGACGAGTTTCTGCTCGGTTGCGTCGGCGACCTGAAGCACGACGTGGCGCACCTCGAACTCACCGAGCGCCGGATGGTACAGCCGCTTGGTGCCGGAGCCCAGAGGCGCGACTTTGTGCTGCGGCCACCAGTCCCTCACCTCGGGGCTCGCCGCGTGCAGGCGATCGAGCAACGTGCCGAAGCCGGGGTCACCCGGGTGCCGTGCCGCGGCCGTGCGGAACCGGCCGAGCAGCGCGGACGCCTCGCCCGGCCAGTCGACCATGATCTTCCGGGCTTCGGGATCGGTGAACATCCACCAGAGCATGTTGCGGGCCTCCGGCGGGCGGGCCGGCCAGTCGGTCCACAGCGCCCGGGCGGCCCGGTTGGAGGCCAGCACGTCCCAGCACCGGCCGGTGACGTAGGCCGGGCACGGATCGAGCCGGTCGACGAGCGAGACGACGCCGGGCGAGAGCGATTCGACGACCGCGGGTGTCCCGGTGGGCGGGGCGCCGTGGACGAGCTCGTGGAGATGGCTCCGCTCGGCGGCGTCGAGGCGCAGCGCCGCTGAGAGCGCGTCGAGCACCTGGCGCGACGGACGCACCTCGCGGCCCTGCTCCAGGTAGGTGTAGTACGTCGAGGAGATGGCCGCGAGCTGGGCCACCTCTTCGCGGCGCAGTCCGCGGGTCCGGCGCCGGGTCCCCGCGGGCAGGCCGACGTCGGCGGGCTGAAGTCGCTCACGGCGGGAACGCAGCAGGTCCCCCAGCTCTCTCGCCCGGATCGCGGAGTGAGACATCCTGGCACTTCCATTACTAGGAACAATGACCTGTGGATACCAGGATAAGCCGCGGCTACGTTGCCCTCATGAACGTCATGAGCACACGAACCCTCGGGCCGGAAGGTCTCACCGTCTCGGCGGTCGGCCTCGGCTGTATGGGCATGTCCCAGGGCTACGGGGCGGCCGACGACACCGAGTCGATCGCCACCCTGCACCGGGCCGTCGACCTGGGCGTCACCTTCCTGGACACCGCCATGAGCTACGGCCGCGGCCACAACGAGCGGCTGCTCGGCCGGGCGCTCGCCGGACGCCGCGACAAGGTGGTCGTGGCCACCAAGTTCGGGATCGTCCGCGACGACGACGGCGTACGGGTCGACGGCCGGCCCGAGAACGTCCGCGCCTACTGCGAAGCGTCACTGTCCCGCCTCGGCGTCGACCACATCGACCTGTACTACCAGCACCGCGTCGACCCGCAGGTGCCGATCGAGGAGACCGTCGGCGCGATGGCCGAGCTGGTCGCCGAGGGCAAGGTCCGCCATCTCGGGCTGTCCGAGGCGAGCCCAAGCGAGCTCGAACGGGCGGCCGCCACCCACCCGATCAGCGCGGCGCAGTACGAATGGTCGCTGTGGTGGCGCGACATCGAGGACGACGTACTGCCCACGGCCCGGCGGCTGGGCATCGGGCTGGTCCCCTACAGCCCGCTCGGCCGGGGCTTCCTGACCGGCGCCGTCACCGCGGACACCTTCGAGGCCGGCGACCTCCGCGGCGGCGACCCGCGGTTCCAGGGCGAGAACCTGGAGCGCAACCGGGCGCTCGTCGCCGAGGTGCGCCGGCTGGCCGCCGAGCGCGAGGTGACCCCGGCTCAGCTGGCTCTCGCCTGGCTGCTGGCGCAGGGCGACGACGTCGTCCCGATCCCCGGGACCCGGCGCGCCGAGCGTATGGCCGAGAACGCCAGGAGCGCCGAGATCGTGCTGTCCCCCGCCGATCGCGACCTGCTGGAGGCGGCCGTGCCCCGGGCGGCCTGGTCGGGAGACCGCCGGGCGTTCGCCGCCCACCGCACCGTCCGGACCCCGGCGTGACAGGGCCGTACGCCTTTGCGGCCGGTGGGGCGGCCTCCCGTTCGGCGAGGACGGGTACGTCGTCCCCGGCGACGAGAAGCCCGCCGTCCAGGCCTGTTGCCGTGTTCTACAGCAGGGGCGTCTTCGAGGTCGGCCCACGGCACGGCGGGCGGTGTCCTCGACAACGGCTTGCTCGGGGGTCTCTCCGGCGAACGCACGTACGGCGTCCATGTCGGTGAAGAAGGTGATGGAGGTGAACATCACCTCGTCGGCGTCTTGGCGGAGCAGACGTGCTCCGGAGAAGCCGGCCACATGCCGGAGGTGCTCGGCGACCTCGGATTCGTAGTGGCGCTGATAGTCGTTCGCCGTTTCCGCCGAAGCCCATCCCAGCCATGTGCGCGCGATCATCGACGCTGTACCCGGACCTTCCTGTGATCTGCTGCCGGCCGACTGACCTGGTATCACGCCGCCTTGTCGTCAGTGTCGGCGGTTTCCCGCTCGACCATTTTGTCGCACTCGAAGCGCGCCCCGGCGCGGACGAGTGCGACGAACTGTGGCGCGTCCACCGCGCGCCGGCGGGCCTGGGCGGACTCGATGAGCGTGAACGCCATGACCGGTGGCATATGGCTGCTTTCGCCTACCTGTGACTGCCTGACGGGTTCGAGCTGCGGGCAAGCAAAAGACCAGGTCAGCGTGTGGATGACCTGGCCTTGGCAGCGCACCCTGCAGGATTCGAACCTGCGACCGTCGGATTAGAAGTGGAACGCTGCTTCTCGGCTTGGCGATACGCTGACCTGCCGGTAAATCAAGTGATCTTCATTTGACAGGGAGGCCAATCCGCACATGTTCCGGATCTTGAAAAGCGCCTTGTGCGAGATTAACGGCAGGCGACTTCCTTTCAAGGGCGGCGAAAGTACCGGCCGATGTCAGGCCACCTCATCACGAACCACCATTTGATGCTCTGCAGCCTCTGCCGCCTGCTCAACCAACCTGGTAGACGGGAATGCGGGATGAAGATCCATACGTCGGCGACGATGCTGTCCGCATGTTCGCGAACCACAAGGTCCAGGTCGCGCAGAAGCGGCCGGAGGATTTCCAGCGTCACGTCATCGATCTCACCGGTACGGCGGACCATGTGCGACACGGCGGTCAACCCCTGGCAGCGAAGCTGCCGTTTGTCGGAGGCGATGGCTCTGCGAGCCCGGGAAGCGATGACCTCGGCGTCGTCATGACACAGGGACAACCCGATCACGGCCACCCCGACCAGAGGATCACCTCGATTGAAGGCCGTGTCGACCTCGTCGGCGCACCCCTTCGGGTCGTGCGGAATGTTTCCCCAATCCACCCGGTCTCCCAATTACGCGATCTTCACCTGCGCCCGTTCGCTTGAAAGCGCTGCCCGGATACAGCCACGGGGTTGGAGTAATCGGCGTTCCAGCACCAAGAGGGTTCGTTGCCCTCCACGCTTGATCCTCTCATCAGAGGCCGGTTCCATCGGAGCACCCCTGATCACGAATTTGTATCCGTCCCGTCCCCGGAGTTTGAGCGTCTCGCCTGGATGCCGATCTTTCGGACGCCGGTGATCATCGGTCATGACGTCCGCCCTGGACACCGTGTCCATCTGCATCGCCCGAAAGCGAAACGGACCCCATCAAGGCCTGGCGCTGGGCTCCCGAACGACCGGCATGATCATTGCCAGCCATGTGCTGCGCCGGTCGCCAGGACTCCGCCCGTTTGATCTGTCCGACTCGGTTCGTGGTCACCCGGCCGGGCGGATTCGGGCGACTCTCACGCACAGCCCTCGTGTGAGGCTGAGCACTGTGCGTACGCTGCCTCCGTGAACAGAGACGCGCTCGCCGGCCTCCTCGCCGGAACGGGAGAGGCCGGCCATGCGTGCCGCCGATCACTCATGGCCGGAGCGCACTTCACGATCTGGCCAGGCCTCGTCCCGACATCTGAGTTGATCAGTATTTACCGGCGGCGCGCACGCCACACCCGCCGCAAGAACATACCGACCCTCGGCTTCGACGAGGCAATCCTCAACCTCGAAGCCTGCGGACTTGAGCACCTCAACCTCGGTATCGTCCCAAGCACCCCGTCCGCCTACCACTTCCAGCTCTTCCTGTCACCTGACTCCTCACGCGTGGTGGCCTGCCTCGGTGTCGGCCGAAACCCCTGACCGCGTCCCGGGCGCCACCCCGCCGACGCTCCCGCGAGCATTCGCAGATCCTTTAGGGTCGGTGCGTGCGCATCAGCCAACATGCCTACTTCGCCCTGCGAAGCACGACCATGACACCCGCGCAGATCACCGCCCGCATCGGACTGGAACCGGATGAGGTCACGCTACGCGGCAGCCGGTCGGCGGATCCGCCACGCCCCATCGCGTACGCCTGGAAGATCGTGTGCCGCGAGCCGGCACTGACGGTCGATGAGATGATCACTCGTCTGCTGGATCGAGCCGAACCCTTCAGCCACACCATCGCCCTCCTGGTACAGGAGCTGGACCAAGAGGATGACGACTGCGGTTCTTCCGCTGTTCTGCAGGTGGTCCGTCACCTCGATGACGAGGACGGCGAGGAAGAAGATCTCACCTCTCCGCCCGGTTTCGAGAAGATCACCGGTCAGCACCAGTTACTCGGCTGGCATCTGGATCGCCGGGTACTGGCCTTCCTGACCACCACCGGCGCTGAACTGGACGTGGACGAATACGGGTGACCCTCGCCGAGAGGGAGTGATCCTCCCTCACCCGGGAGAGGGTGACCGTAAGCTGCATGCTGCTCTAGCAGTTTTCAAGAGGGCTGGGTTCCGAGCAGCGGAGGGGCCTCCCAGCAGGGCGAGCAGTCCATCATGGAGATCAGTCTCCGAAGATCATCCCGTGTATATCCCGCGGCAGTCACCACCAAAGTCATGGTCATCACACCAGATAATGAAGTATGTCTCGACTTTCTGAGGATGTCCGCGCCAGCCTGCGCCTCTTTGCGTTCTACCTGGCCAACGGCACCATCGACATGGAGCTGTTGGAGGACATCGACTACCGGCCAGCCCTGATGGAGTTCGGTTCGCCGTTGGAGATGGTGTTCACGATCTTCACCAATGTGCTTGAGGTAGATGAGAACGGCATGGTCACCAACGAGGGGAACGCTCAGAGGCGGGCAGCCCAGTGGATCCGCCACCACTGTGACCCGTCTTACGAGGTCGACCCGCCGTTCCAAGCATGGGAGACCGAACTCATCGGCCCTTGACCATCGGCTGTCCATTGCTTTGCCGTGGAACGGCGCGCGCTACTTTCCATACGCTCCGGCCACGGCGGGCCCGATGTCGGCCGGCAAGTGCCTGGCAGCCAGCGCTACCGCCTCCTCCGGGCTGGCGGTTTCCCCCAGCACCGGTCCATACGCAGACGCCTTGACGACGTAGCCGCCTCTGCCGACTTGCAGACACACCACGTCGGGTGAGAACGGTGAACCCGTGGTCGTCGAGAATCGCAGTAACCAGTGGCTCACGTACGGAAACAACTGCCGTAGCCTAGGATCTGCGTAGGCAGCTTCGACCAGCACGCGATATTCGGGCCATGGTGCCTCTTCCGCGTCCTGTCGCACCCATTCCCACTGCACTGACACCAGATGTGCCGGCCCCTGCTCGGCAGCCTTGAGGCGCCTAGCAGATTCCGGACAGTCGGCTGCATAAGCTGACAGAAGTCTGGAAGAGGTAGGCACGTGACGAGACGTCGCAGGCAGTTCTCACCCGAGTTCAAGGAAGAAGCCGTCCGTATGGTGCTGGAGGGTGATCGCACAGTCGCGGCGGTGGCCCGGGAGTTCGGCATCAACGCCAGCACCTTGGGCAGTTGGGTGACTCGGCATCGGGTTGTGCACGGCCCAGATGAGCAGCCGGTCTCCGGGCCGGAGCGGGCCCGGATCCGGGAGCTGGAGCGAGAGAACGCCGAGCTGCGAGAGAAGCTGGCGTTCTTGAAAAAAGCAGCCGCCTTCTTCGCGGCCGAGAGTCGATGACGCTCGCCAAGTACGAGCTGATCGATGCGGAGAAGGCCCACCACGCCATCGCCCGGATGTGCACCTGGCTGAACGTGTCCCGCTCGGGCTACTACGAATGGCGCGAGCGGCCGGCCTCGGCCACCGCGCAACGCCGCGCGTTGCTCACCCAGCTGGCCGCCGAGGTCTTCGCCGACTCGCACGAAACCTATGGCTACCGGCGGGTCCACGCCGCCCTGCTGCGCCGGGGCGAGCACTGCTCGGCCGAACTGGTCCGCGCGTTGATGCGCACCCAGGGCCTGGTCCCGGCCCAGGTGCGGGCGTTTCGGCCCACCACCACCGTTCAGGGCGACTTTCGCGGCATCCCCGACCTACTCGGCCGCGACTTCACCGCAACCCGGCCGGGCACCAAGCTGGTCGGCGACATCACCTATATCCGCACCTGGGAGGGCTTTTTGTATCTGGCCACCGTGATCGACTGCCACAGCAAAGCGGTCCTAGGCTGGGCGATGGCCGACCACTACCGCACCGACCTGATCAAGGCCGCGATCCAGATGGCCGCCGGCACCGGCCTGCTCCAGCCCGGAGCCATATTCCACGCCGATCGCGGCTCGAACTACACCAGCAACGAGTTCGGCCGTTTCCTGGCCGGGTTGGACATCCGCCGCTCGGTCGGCCGCACCGGGGTCTGCTACGACAACGCGATGGCCGAGTCGTTCTTTGCCGCGCTCAAGAACGAATGGCTGCACCGCTTCGTCTTCACCACCCGGGCCAAGGCAAGACGGCAGGTCATCCGCTACATCGAAGGGTTCTACAACCGCCGGCGCCTGCATTCGGCGCTCGGCTACCGGCCGCCCCTGGAAGTACTCAACGAGTCCCTTTCAACCCCAGCAGCCGCATAGGCTACGCCCATAAGACGGCTGTCCGGAATCGCCGTGGCCCCTCACCTCGGCTAGATAGGTCAGTTCGACGAAGGGTGCCGATTGCCGAATATCGCATAGCGGGGTCCCGTGTCGCCACTCCCGCGCGACCTTGGCAACCTCAGACAGCTCCCGCGTCTGACCTGAGATCAAAGGTGTGCCTTGGCCCCAGCCGTTGATCAGCCAGTATCGATTGATGTGGCCGGCACTGACACCGAGGGCTTCGCGAAGCGGCGTCGCGCTAGGAACGCTGGCATAAAGCAGTGAGCCTTTTTCATCCTGAGTAGCGGCCCTCTTCGACGAGTTGCAGAACGAGGATCGCCTGTACGAGCGCGGTCGCGCGATGCGGACAGCAGCGCAGCTTGGTCAGCACCCTCCAAGACTTCAAGGTCGCGACGGCGCGTTCACCGATGGCTCGGATACGGGCATGAGAGCGGTTGACGTCCCTCTGGGCGCGTGACAGCCAGGGGCGATGGCGGTGCCGTTTGAACGGCGTGCGGATCGTGCCGCCCGCACCCTGGTAGCCCTTATCCGCGAAAGTCTTCACACCGACGCCGGCCAGGGCGTCGATCAGGCCAACCGTCCGGGCCGCGGTCACGTCGTGGACGGCGCCCGGCAGAGCAGGTGAGGCCCACACCAGCCGTCCCACAGGATCGGTCAGCAGTTGGACGTTCATCCCGTGCTGTTTGTGTTTCCCGCTGTAGTACGGCCGTTCGTCGGTGACGCGATCGATGGGAATGAGCGTGCCGTCCATGATGGTGTAGGCCAGCGGGGATGCGCGCTTGGCGGCGGCGTGCACGTCGTCGGCCAAAGTGGCCAGAAGATCGACGCTTTCGTGGATGTAGCGCCAGGCCGTGGTGGTGCCGATGGCGAAGCCGGCGGCCAGGCGGGCGTAGGTGTCGCCGTTGCGCAGGTGTGCCAGTACCAGGAGCGCTTGCCGGGACGGGTCTAACCGTCGCCATCGGCAGCGGCGTTCGATACGTCGCGTCCGGATGAGTTCGGCGAGGCGGGCCAGGGTGTGGTTGGACAGCGGAATCGAGGCACGGTAAGACAGCAACGAGGCTCCCGGTTGGGGCATCGGATCTTGGTCGACTGCTGTCTTAGACCGTGACTCATTTGGTAGTCGGTCGTTGGATAGGACGTGGATGCATTCCTTCAGCGACTGGTCCCTGACGAGTTGTGGGAGCTGTTTCAGCGCGTGGTTCCCTCGGCTCCCACCCGGCCGCAAGGCGGTGGACGACGGCGCGTGGATGATCGAATGATCTTGGCGGCGATCGTGTACGTGGCCACCACAGGGTGCGCCTGGCGGCAGCTCCCGCCGGTCTTCGGCGCCTCCTGGCAGACGGTGAACCGTCGTTTCGCCGAGTGGAGCGCCGCCCGGGTGTGGGCCAAGCTGTACCGGGTTGTACTGGATGAGCTGGGCTCGCGCGGAGAACTCGACTGGTCGCGGTGCGCGATCGACTCGGTCAGCGTACGGGCGGCAAAAGGGGGGAGCTGACAGGTCCGAATCCTGTCGATCGAGGCAAGGCCGGGTCGAAGATCCACCTCATCACCGAACGGACCGGTCTGCCGATCTCTGTCGCGATCAGCGCGGCCAACGTCCACGACAGTCGGGGATTGGAGCCGCTGGTGCGCGCTATCCCGCCCATCCGCTCTCGCCGTGGACCGCGACGTCGCCGACCGGCGAAGCTTCATGGTGACAAGGGTTATGACTACCCGCATCTGCGAACCTTCCTGCGCAGCCGCGGGATCATCCCGCGCATCGCCCGCCGGGGGATCGAGTCCAGCCAGCGCCTGGGACGCCATCGCTGGGTAGTCGAGCGGACCGTCTCCTGGCTGGTCGGCTGCCGACGCCTCCACCGCCGCTACGAACGCCGCGCCGACCACTTCGCGTCCTTCGTCGCCATCGCCGCCGCTCTCATTTGCTACCGCCGCCTGACCAAATGAGTCACGGTCTTACCGGGAGCCTCCTCTCATCCGCCACTTCTTGGCGCCAACCCACCGCGACCTGCGCCGTCAGGATGGAAAGAGCTCAGTGGCTGCGTCTCGTTGGCCGCCACAGTACCGAGTACGAATCCGTGCTCCTTGGCCACTTCCTGAAGGGCTCCGGCCAGACTTCCCTTAGCTGCTACATCGGGATAGAGATCGGCCGGGTCTGGGAACGTCGTCACCATGGCGAGTCTGCCGCATGCAACATGGCCTTCTGCCCCGTAGGTCCCCGAACGGCATGCAGGAGACCGTTCAGAGCCGTCCGCCGCGCTGCTCGTCGGGACTCCGGCCGTTCGGATCCGTCCGGCTCAGTTCATGATCGTTCGCTCGGGTGGCTCCCAAGTTGGCTCCATACCACCGTTCACACATGCAGAGCCGCACCCCGATCATCGGCAACTTCCAGCCGTGATCAAGATGCTTCATGCTGCTGACTTCGCTAGTTGTGATGAGCGATGGGGAGTGACGGCGCGTGAAGAGGCGGAGCACAATCTTGCTGCTGATCATGGCATCGGTGGCAGTGCCGACGCTTAGCACCGCCGCCCCGCTGGATTGTCGAATGCGACCACTCACGAAGGCCGAGTCCCTCGCGATGGATGAGTCGTTCCTTGAACGGCAGAGGGAAGACTGCGAAAAAGAAAGGCATCCCGACCGACTCGTTCACGCGCTGGATGACGGTTGACGGCGCCATACGTGATGTGAGGGCGGACAGTGTGGCGCCATCCATCGGGGTTGAGGTCGTGGAGCTGCCAGGCTGTTCCGAGATCAGCGGTTCACATTAAGCTGCAACTCGAATCGACTCAGAACCTGCACGGCCATGGATGCTCCCGCCTCCATGGCTTCTCGCGGAACTGCTGTCAGGTGACCGAGGGCCGGTGCGGGTCGGTGTAGTCGACCTGCTTCTCCTCGAAGAGTGACTCGAAGGCTTCCAGACCAGCGTTCATGATGAGGTCGCGCTCCGCCGGGGTGATCGGCAACAACCAGAGGATGCGGGCGTGGCCGCCGTCCCACGTGCAGACCTCGAAGTCGGGGCCGAAGGGATAGGGCAGGCTGCTCAGGTACCGGTCGCATGCCGAGTCGGCGAACCAGGGCCGGTTGATCGGGACGACGTGGCCGTGATCGAGGCGCTGGTGAGGTGGGCCCGCATGATAGTAGGCGTTCATGGTCACCGACTCCAGGTGCTGCCAGTCGTCGGTCCGCGCGGTGAGCACGAACTCCAGGTCGTGCCCGTCGGCCGAGCCGGTTCCGGCGCATCCAGAAGTCACGTAGGTCCAGTCGCCGAACCGCGGTCCCGGTCCGATGCGGAAGATCCGGAATCCCGGGATCCGCTCCTCGATGGGACCAGCGACTCCTGGTAGGCAGTCGACCTGGTGTCCTTGGAAGAAGTCTTCCAAATGATCCCGCAGGGCGTCATGGGCTTCGTCCACGTCAGCCCTCTTGCCACGGGCGTGAGACTCATCCACGTCGTGCTCCTGATTGTCCTGTCCGCCCCGTCTCCCACGGGACAGGGACGGGGATTGAACCCGCGCTGTCAGCTTGGGAAGTGCATCGATCGCGCCTCGTAGGACGGCTGAGCTGGGCGTCGGGCCGGTCGTGAGTGACCATGGTCGACCCTTCGTCCCCCTGTCTGATGGCACGCTAATGGCACGGTGATCATGCCGGTGATCGGTGATTCTGTTTCGTCGGGCTCTTGCTCTACGGTGTGCGGTCACGGCATTTCGTGATGATCGGGGTGAGAAGGCGTGGGGCTGACAACACCACCTGCACCGGTGGATGTAGTGGTGCTCTTTCCTGAGCTGGCCAGCCAGAGTAAGACCGCCGTCCGGCTGCACCCGCGCCGTGGGACTCCAGCCGCCACGGACAGTTCCATGGGTGGGCCGCTGCTCTGGCCTGCCGATGAGCCGTGGCCGTCCTGCGCTTCCTCCGACCATGAGGACCTCTCAAGCCCGCGTCCGATCGCGATGGTGTCGATCCTCCAGGTCTACGCCCGGGACGTGCCGGAACTGCCGTTTCCTCCGGATGCGGACGTATGCCAAGTGCTGTGGTGTCCCTTCGTTCACGAGTCCGACTACCGGCCTGTGGTACGCGTGGTCTGGCGCGATTCGCATCTCTTCGCGGACCTCCTCGCCGCGGCCCCGGAGCCCGTGGCCAGTGAGAAGGGCTATCGTCCGCGACCTTGCGTGCTCTCACCTGAGCGAGTCGAGGAGTATCCCGCCGTCTGGGAGGTGCCGGAGGAACTGTACGAAAAGATCGATGCCTGGGAATCGTCTCTGAATGGCCCGCAGAAATGGAGCTACCAGTACCACCTGTCGGTCGCGCCGGGAACGAAGGCCGGCGGGTGGGTCGACTGGGTGCAGCTCTCGGAGACCGTCGAGTGCGGACAAGACCACGAGATGGAGCACCTGCTGACGATCGCCAGCTGGGAGCATGATCCTGGATCCGCGATCAGATGGGTCCCGCTCGAAGAACAACATCTCCTTAGCTCGGACTTCGACCCCGAACGCATGGGCCCAGCCAGCATCATGATCGGCGACGCTGGATCGGCATACCTCTTCATCTGCCTTCAGTGCCCTGACCGACCTGTCCGAGGTGTCAGCCAGTGGTCGTGAAGCCGAGCGTCATACGTCGGCACGCGACGCGGATAGGAGTCGAGCTGCACTGTCAGCTTGGGAAGCATCTACTGGCTTTGGTGGTCTGAGCTGGGAAAACGAGAACGCAGGTCAGAACGGGTCGAGTTGCCTGAGTCCCCTGAGTCACCGTGACTCCCCGCCTGTTCTGGCACGCATCTGGCACGGGATCAAGATCTCCGTGTCGTGGCACTGTCGGCGCAGCCTGGCACCATGCACCGTCATGGATATCGATGAGTTCTGGCTCTTCCTTCAGCGATCCCGGCAAGTGACCAGCAATCCAGATGAGCGCTTGAGGTGGCTCTCCCTCCACCTTGCACAGCGTCCGTCGGCCAGGATCATCGACTTTCAGATCCTCCTCAACCAGGTACGGCGGCGATCCGACACCTACGACATGTGGGAAGCCGCCGACCTCATCTGTGGTGGCTGCTCCACCGACGGCTTCTGGTACTTCCAGGCGTGGCTGATCGGGCTCGGCCGCGACACTTTCGAGCGTGTCGTGACCGACCCCGACAACTTGGCCGAGGTTCCGGAGGTGCAACGGTTGGCAGAGCGCCCGATGGGCGAGTGGGCCGATGACGAGTGGCCGGGATGGGAGGCACTGAGCTATGTGGCTGTTTGCGCATACGCAAAGGTGACCGGTGAAGAGGAAGGCGTCTACGACGCCATGGAAGAACGCGGGCACACCAACCAGAGCGATCCCGAGCCTTCGGGGCTTTCGTGGGGGCTCCGCGACCCTGAAGCGGTGGCTCAGAGGCTGCCCCGGCTGAGCCGCATGTTCCAACGAGACGAATCGTGATCCGATGCAGGAAGACGCGGTTACGCACCTGCGTGCACTCCGCCCCTGCTCATCTCGTCTGCCGTCGACCCTGCCCAGCTCGGCTTGTTCCGGGTCGACGGCAGACGAGATGAGCAGGCCCCTACCTCAGCCACCGATCGGCTGGCGGTGATGGGCACGTCCTAGGTTGAGCTTGCTCCGCTTTGACGGACACCATCGTTGTGGTGGTCAGGCTGCGCGGGCGGCCTCGTAATCGGCAGGGCTACGGTAGCTCAGGCTGCTGTGCAGCCGGTGCAGGTTGTACCAGCCCTCGATGAATTCGAAGATCGCGCTTCGGGCGGCGGAGCGGGTGGGCCAGGGCTGGACGTCGAGAAGTTCGCCCTTGAGCGTGGCGAAGAACGACTCGGCCAGCGCGTTGTCCCAGCACTGACCGGTACGACCGACCGACAGTCGCACTCCGAGCCGTTCAGCCAGGGCGGTGTAGTCAGCGCTGGTGTACTGGCAGCCCTTGTCCGAGTGAAAGATCACCGGTCGGGTGGGGCGGCGGCGTGCCCAGGCCTGGAGCAGCGCGTCGGTGACCAGGTCGGTGCGCAGATGATCCGCCGTCGCCCAGCCGACCACCCGGCGCGAGGCGATGTCGATGACGGTGGCCAGATACAGCCAGCCCTCCTCGGTGGCGATGTAGGTGATATCGCCACACCAGCGGGCATCGAGCCCGGCCGCATCTGGTGTGAAGTCGCGGCCGATCAAATCCGGCCGGGTGCCGGCGCCCGGGCCGGGGACGGTGGTCCGCCGCCGGCGCCGCCGATACCGTCCGGCCAGGCCGAGCACGCGCATCAGTCGGGCCACCCGCCGCCGGCCGCACTGCTCACCGTCTCGCTGCAGTTGCGCGTGCACCCGCGGCGCGCCGTAGCTGCCCCGCGAGCGTGCGTGCACCTCGGCGATGTGCTCGGCCAGCTCCGCATCACGCACGGCACGCGGACCGGGCAGCGCGCTGCGGCGCGAGTAGAAGGCGGCACGGGAGACTCCCAGCAGCTCACACGCCCGTTTGACGCTGTGGCCGCCCTGCTTCTCCGCCTCGATGAACGGGTGCACGCTCACCGGGTCTCCCTCACGAAGAAAGCCGTCGCTCGCTTGAGCACGTCGACGTCTTGGCGAAGCCGCTGGTTCTCCCGCCGCAACGCCTGCAGCTCCTGCCGCTCACTGCTGGTCAGCCCGTTCCTGTCGCCGGCATCGACCTCGGCCTGGCGCACCCATTGCCGCACCGCGGTCTCGGTCAGATCGAAGTCCTTGGCCACCTGCCCGACCGGGCGGTCACCGCGCCGGCACAGCTCGACGATCTCGGCTTTGAACTCGGGCGTGAACGAGCGGCGAGGACGCGGCTTCTTCTTCCCCATGCTCTCCATCATGGACATCCTCTCGGGGGCGAGCCCCTGATCTCGGATGTCCGTCAAACCGGATCAAGCCCAGGTGGTCATTTCGGAGTCGGAGCGCCCCCGCCGGAGGCATTAGGGTTCGTCGGTGCTTTCCGGCTCACAGGCTGGATGACTCCCAACCTCCGGGCGCTCAGTGGAGACAAAGTCATGGGGGTGAGCCATCCCTGCCGGGCCGAAACGACCTGGGCCGGCAGCGGGGTGAGCGGGTAGGCCTCGACTCCTCTCTTCCAGTTCATGAGCAGCCCTTCGGTCGCCTCTACGTCGACCAGGACGATCGAGAGGCTCTGGCCGTCTTCGGCCCAGGTGTTCCAGATCGCCCAGCCTTCAGGCCTGGCATCGACTCCCAGGCCGACGCAGACCTCGGTATAGCTCTCCTCCATGCCGAGGGGAACGGCATCCGGCCGGAGGAGGACGACCCCGGCGAGGCGCAGGAGCGAGCGTTCTTCATCGAGGCACCCGTCTGTGTCGAAGTGGTAGTGACGGAGCTGACGGGCTGTTTCGTTCACCATTCGCTGGAGCGGGGTGGCCTCGTCGGGATCGTCGGCGTAGGTGAGCCATCCTTCGGTGCTCGCTGCGTTGACGATTTCGCGGGCCAGGTGCTCGATATGGCGGAGGTATTCGGGCTCGCTGAGGTCTGGGCGGGGCATCGTGTCAGTGTGGCATTGCGCTTCAAGGCGGGGCACGTAGGTTGTCTGCACTGTGGTAGGCAACCGATAGTGGTCAGGTCTTATGCCGTGGAGGCCGGCGGGCCACTGACGGTCTCGTAGCGGTGGCGTGGCCCATGGGCGGTGCGTCGGTAGGTGCGACGAGGTGGGTGGTCGGTGGACGGCCCGAGTGCGGCCCCGGCTGTGACCGGCCCTCAGGCCGCGTGCGCGGCCGAGGCCGCGACGCTGGGCCGTGCGGCGCCGCGCCGCCGCCATATACCTATGAGAACACTTCGGCAATGACTTGGGACGCGCTCACCTGGTGTGCCGTTGCTCAGGGCTTCGCGAAGAGGCTGAGCACCTCGTTGAAGCCGGTGGTGAGATTGTCGAGCAGGGCCTTGCCTTTTCGGCAGTGGCCAGTGAGGGCCGGCCGATGACTCCGCTGTTGGTGTAGGACTGCATGCCCTTGGTCAGGAGGTGGCGGCGGTCGTCGGCGTTCCAGTCGGCGGACTCGTAGCCGACGCGGATCACCTCCGGGTAGGCGTGCACTGAAGAAGACCAAGCCGCAGAGCAACAAGCGGTTCACCGACTCGGGGGAGACCCACGACGAACGCGGTCTCAAGCACCGGGGCGAGAAGGAGACACGGCCGGTGCCGATCCCGCCGGAGCTGGTGGCCATCCCGCGTGATCACATCGACCGTCACGGCGTCGCCGCCGATGGCTGGCTCTTCCGGACCCGTGGGTGGACTGATCTCCGGGTCGGCGTACGCCAAGGTCTGGAAGGAGGCTCGGACGTACGCCTTCACTCCCGAGCAGGTGGCCTCACCCCTGGCGGGCAGGCCGTACGACCTGCGGCACGCGGCGGTCTCCCTGTGGCTCAACGCCGGGGTGCACGCGCCGGAAGCCGCGGAGAGGACCGGCCACGGGGTGGACGTGATGCTCAGGGTCTACGCCAAGTGCATCGACGGCCAGCGCGAGGTGGCCAACCAGAGAATCCTGGCCGCGCTCGTCACATGACACGGATCATGCTCCATGGAAGGACCCCGGGCCCCCTCGGGGTCCTTCGTCGTTCCGGCCCCGGAATCACTCCGCAGGACTCCGGAAACCTCGGGCTCACCTGGGAAGACGGGGCCTCGCGCATTCCGCGTATGTTCCGCGACCGGTGGCATACGGCTGCTTTCGCCTACCCATGACTGCATGACGGGTTCGGGCTGCGGACAAGCGAAAGACCAGATCAGCGTGTGGATGACCTGGTCCCGGCAGCGCACCCTGCAGGATTCGAACCTGCGACCGTCGGATTAGAAGTCCGATGCTCTATCCAGCTGAGCTAAGGGTGCTCCCGATCAATTGTGCATGATCCGGGGAGTGCCCACGTATCGGTTTCGGGGCTGTGTCGCGAAGGTCACTCCATGATTCCGTCATCTCCCGGCGGGTGGCCTTCCCTCCACCGGCCGGAGAGCGGGCACGGGGTGTGGTTCGGTCTCCTCCCGGAAGCCGCACGCCGACCCCGGAAGCCGCGGACCCACCCCCGGAGGCCGCGGCGGACCCCAGAAGGGCGGGGACCGCCCCTCGGAGGCCGCGGACCGTCCCCGGCCGGCACCCGGCCTAGCCCGGCCGGCACCCGATCGCACCTCGATCGCCCCGAGATCATCTTCGATCGGGCCGTCAGAACCGATCGGACCGTCAGGACGGTCCCCACCTGCCCGCCCGGAAGCCCGCGATCGGCATCCGGCTCTCCCGTTCCGCCCACGCGGTCTGCCCGAATCGTTCCCGTCGGAAGGCGGGCCGGTCTAGGCTCGTATGCCATGTTCGTCGCCACGGTCCGAGAGGAGATCCCCCTCCTGGGGGGTGACGTCACCGAGGGAGTGGTGCGGGTCGGGGACACCGTACGCCGTCCTCGCAGGCCCTCCACGGAGTCGGTGCACGCGTTGCTGCGTCATCTGGAGCGGTCCGGGTTCGAGGGTGCTCCCCGGGCGCTGGGTGTGGACGAGCAGGGCAGGGAGGTACTGAGCTACGTCGAGGGCGAGTCCGCGGCCAGGCCGTTGCCCGCGTACGCGCTCACCGGTGAGGCGCTGGCCGCGCTGGCGCGGCTGCTGCGGCGGTTCCACGACGCCGCCGAGGGGTTCGTCCCGCCCGAGGGGGCCCGCTGGGAGGCGGGGTCCAACGACGACGCGGCCCCGGCCCTGGTGGGGCACTGCGACGTCAACCTCGACAACGTGATCTTCCGCGACGGGCTTCCGGTGGCGCTGATCGACTTCGACATGGCCAGGCCGACGACCAGGCTGTTCGACGTGGTGACCACGCTGCGCCACTGGGCGCCGATCGCCGATCCGGTGGATCTGGAGCCGCTCCAGCGCGAGCTGGATGTCGGCCCGCGGCTCCGGTCGTTCTGCGACGCGTACGGCCTGGAGGCCCGTGACCGGCGCCGTCTGCTGGACCTCGCCCGGCTCCGCTTCGACCGCTCCTACCACGCGATGCGGGTCAAGGCCGAGCGCGACTCCGTGGACGGCGGGTGGGCCCGGATGTGGGCCGGTGGGGCCGGCGAGCGCATCCGGCGGGCCTGTGCCTGGCTGGAGACCCACCAGGATGAGCTTCATGAGCATCTCGTGTAGGAGATCGAAGCGCGGGCGCCGGTACGGGCCCGGAAGGGCCGAAGGACTGGGGATGCTCGCCGGGATCGCGATCGACGCGGTGTTCGCCGATCCCCGGCGTGGGCACCCGGTCGCGCTGTTCGGCACCGCCGCCGCCACGGTGGAGCGCCGGCTGTACGGCGACGACCGGTTCCGGGGCGTGCTGCACGTGGCCGCGTGCGTCGTCCCGGTGGCGCTGCTCGGCCTCGCCGCGACCAGGCCGCGTGACCCGGTGGTACGGGCCGTGCTGAGCGCGGCCGCGACCTGGGCGGTCGTCGGCGGTACCACGCTGGCCCGGGAGGGCACGGCGATGGCCGTCCTCCTGGAGGACGGCGACCTGGCCGGGGCGCGGGGGAGGCTGCCGCATCTGTGCGGGCGCGACCCGTCGGGGCTGGAGGCACCGGGACTCGCCAGGGCCACCGTCGAGTCGGTCGCGGAGAACACCTCCGACGCGGTCGTGGCCCCCCTGTTCTGGGGTGCGGTGGCCGGGGTGCCCGGCCTGCTGGCGTACCGGGCGGTCAACACGCTGGACGCGATGGTCGGTCACCGCAACGCGCGCTACGAGCGTTTCGGCTGGGCCGCGGCCCGTCTCGACGACGTGGCCAACCTCGTGCCCGCCCGGATCACCGGACTGCTCGCCGCGCTCGGCGCCTCCCTGGTGGGAGGGTCGGTACGGGAGGCGGCGGCGGTGCTGCGCAGGGACGGCCACCGCCATCCCAGCCCCAACGCGGGCCGCTGCGAGGCGGCCTTCGCGGGCGCTCTGGGCCGCACGCTGGGCGGCGTGAACGTGTACGGCACCCGCGTGGAGCACCGGCCGGAGATGGGTGACGGGCCCGCGCCCTCGGTCGCCGACATCCGCCGGTCCGTACGGCTGGCGCGCGCGGTGGGCCTGGGGGCCGCGGCCCTGGCGGTGACGGCCCTGCTGCTGCGGCGCCGGTGAGGGGAGCGGCCAGGTGCCGCGGCGCCACCGGTGCGGGAGCGGGCGGGCGAAGGCACGGGGGTGGATGGGCGGCACGGTCGCCCGACCGGCATGCTGGTCGGCATGACGGCCGATCCCACCGCAGGACCCCCCCACGACCGCGATCCGTCCCGGAGCGCCGCGCCGCACCGGAAGCTCCCTGCCCCCGGGCGAGGGACCGGGCGCGTTCCCGGGCCGGACGCCCCGCTCGCCGTACGGCGGCGTGCCCGCGGAGGCGGGAACGGGAGCGAGAACGGGAAGGCGCGACGGGGACGTGCCGGTCGCGCGCCGGACCGGGACCGGAGCCGGGGCGTGAAGGGGGCGCTGCTGGTCGCGGGGACGACCTCGGACGCGGGCAAGAGCGTCGTCACCGCGGGGATCTGCCGCTGGCTGGCCCGCCAGGGCGTGAAGGTCGCGCCGTACAAGGCGCAGAACATGTCGCTGAACTCGTTCGTCACCGCCGACGGCGCCGAGATCGGCCGGGCGCAGGCGATGCAGGCCGCCGCGTGCGGGCTGGAACCCACCGCGGACATGAACCCGATTCTCCTCAAACCGGGCAGTGACCGGCGCAGCCAGGTCGTGGTGATGGGCAGGCCGATGGCCGAGGTCGACGCCATGGAGTACTGGGACGTCAAGGAGCGGCTCCGCCAGGTCGCGGTGGAGGCACTGGAGCGGCTGCGGAGCGCGTACGACGTGGTGGTCTGCGAGGGTGCGGGCAGTCCCGCGGAGATCAACCTGCGCAGGGGGGACATCGCGAACATGGGCCTGGCCCGTGCCGCGGACCTGCCGGTGATCGTGGTCGGCGACATCGACCGGGGCGGGGTGTTCGCCGCGCTGTACGGGACGGTGGCGCTGCTGGAACCCGCCGACCAGGCGCTGGTCGCCGGATTCGTGATCAACAAGTTCCGCGGGGCCCCCGAGCTCCTCGAACCCGGGCTGGACATGATCAGGGAGCTGACCGGCCGCCCGGTGTACGGGGTGCTGCCCTGGCTGGACGGCCTCTGGCTGGACGTCGAGGACTCGCTGGCGCTGGAGAACCGGCCCGCGATCGGGACGCGGGCCCCGTACGGACGGCAGACCCTCCGGGTGGCGGTGGTACGGCTGCCGCGGATCTCCAACTTCACCGACGTGGACGCGCTGGCCGCCGAGCCGGGGGTGACGGTCCGCTTCGTGACCTCGCCCGGCGAGCTGGAGGACGCCGACCTGGTGGTGCTGCCCGGCTCCCGGGCCACCGTCTCCGACCTGGCCTGGCTGCGCGCCACCGGCCTGGCCGACGCCCTGCCCGGACGGGCCGTGCTGGGGATCTGCGGCGGCTACCAGATGCTCGCCAGGACCATCCGCGACGACGTCGAGTCCGGTGCCGGGCCGGTCGAGGGGCTGGGGCTGCTGCCCGCGACGGTGGAGTTCGCCCGGGACAAGACGCTGGGACGCCCGGTCGGTTCCGCCTACGGCCACCGCGTCGAGGCGTACGAGATCCACCACGGGGTGGTGACCGCCGACGGCGGCGAGCCCTTCCTGGACGGCTGCCGGGACGGCTCGGTGTGGGGGACCACCTGGCACGGGGCCCTGGAGAACGACGGCTTCCGCAGGGCGTTCCTCGCCGACGTGGCCGCGACCTGCGGACGGGACTTCGTCCCGGCACCGGACGTGTCGTTCGCCGCGCTGCGCCAGGAGCGGCTGGACGCGCTGGGCGACCTGATCGAGCGGAACGTCGACACGGACGCCCTGCTCCGGCTGCTGGAGGACGGGGCACCACCGGGGCTGCCGACGGTGCCACCGGGCGGGGCCGGACGCGGGGCCCCGGACTTCTCCGGCGGCGGGTGAGCGGGGTCCTCCCGGCGGGTGACGGGATCCGGCGCCTCGGGCGGGTAAAGTCGGCAGTGCCCCCGCCGGTCTCGACGGGCGCGACAGGGGAGGTCGCCGATGAGCCGCTTCATGATGTTGCTCTTCGTCATCGTCGTGATCGCCGCCGTGATCTTCGGAGTGATGCTGCTGGTGCGCGCCTCGGCGGCGCGTGCGGCCGCGGCGCGCGAGCCCGTCGCCGAGGACCCGCGGGCGATCCTCAAGCGCCGCTACGCGGCCGGGGAGATCGACGAGGACGAGTACCTCCGCCGCATGTCGGGACTGTCCCAGGACTGGTAGGCCGTCGGGCGGCCCGCCCGGCCACCGTCCTGTCGTCCAACGCCGCGCACGCCGCGCACGCCGCGCACGCCGTTCACGCCGTCTACGCCGGCTTGCCGTCCACGCCGGCCGCGGTCAGGTCGTGGGGGCCGGGGCCGGGCGGTTCTCGGCGATCCAGGCGTCGATCTCGTCCCAGTGGTCGAAGAGCCAGCGGATCTGCTCCTCCCGGTCGCGGGGCACGTCGTCCGCCCGGACCCGCCACCACTTGGCCTTGATCTCGGCGCTGACCGGCAGGCGGTGCCAGATGTCTCCGAAGGTGACCAGGTCGTCGAGGCCGGTGTGCGCGACGAAGACCACGTCCGCCTGCGGGCAGGCCTCGATCGCGGCGAGCGCCCCGTTGGGACGCGGGGCCATCAGGTACTCCAGCTTCCGGGCCCGCGCGGCCTCGGCGGCCAGGCCCTTCTGCTCCAGCCGCAGGATGGCCCGCCAGCGCCGTCTGGGCGTGAAGTTCCCGCCCTCGGGAAAGATCACCAGGGCGTCGTCGGCGTCCATGCCGGAGGACAGGCGGCGGATCTCGTCCAGGATGCCGCTCTCGGCGGCCCTGTTCGGGACGAAGGCGTTCGGCAGGCGGTTGATCACCACGTCCAGCGAGGGGTCGAACTGCAGGGCCGCCTTCATCACGATCCTCGGGCGCCTGTTGTAGCCGGTGAGCAGGTGATGGATCAGCAGGAACGAGTCACCGGGACCGGCGTGGCGCGACAGCACGACGACGGGACGGGTCAGGCGGCGGGAGAGCTCGTCGGAGGTGGGGGTGGGCTCGTCCACCTCGACGCTCAACCGGAAGATCCGCACGGCGGCCTCGTAGATCTTGGCCAGGAACCACCGGATCAGCTCGTAGTGGCGTTCCTGGTACTCGTCCCGGTTGAGGCGGGCACCGAAGCCGTTCGCCACCCACAGGCCCAGGCAGGCGCCCAGCATCATCGTCTCCAGCGTCAGCCAGGCCACCGCGAACCAGACCAGCCGGGTCCCGCGCCGTTGCGGGGGCGGCAGCCGGAGCGAGGCCGCGGTCACCACCAGCAGCCAGATCGGAAGCGTGATCACCGCTCCCACCGCGAGCACGACGATCAGCGGGGCGAGGACCAGGCGGCGGATGATGCGAGGAGGCAGCACGAGCGGCTCCTGCCGGTACGAAGGTGCGGTGTGGTCTTGGGGTCCCTCACGAGCGGTGGTCCGGACGACGGATCGGGCGGTGGATCGAACGGTGAATCGGACGATGGCCGGGCGGGTGGTTCAGGGCGTATCGGGCGGGTGGTTCAGGGCGTCCCGGCGGATCCGGGCGGATCCGGCAGGCTCCCGGTGGACGCCTGCTCCGCCAGGTAGTCGGCCGAGGCCCGGTACGCCCGTTCGATGTATTTAGATATATGCGATAAATCCCGATAACGCAGTTGGGAGAGATCGACCCCGGGACGGGCCTCGCCCCCCGAGGGAAGCACGTGGACCTCGACGTCCCCGGGCAGGGTGGCCATCTCCTCGGTGAAGCGGTGCCGCCGGGCGATCTCGAAGGCGGTCATGCCGACCTCCCACGGCCGCTTCGGCACCGTCAGGGGACGCTCGATCCGGCCCACGTGCAGGACGTAGACCCGGCGCGCGCCGAGCGCGACGGCACGGCCGATCGGGATGCTGTGCACCAGCCCGCCGTCGAGGAAGTGGTCGTCGCCGATACGGATCGGCGGCAGCAGACCGGGAACCGCGCAGGAGGCCAGGACCGCCTCGACCACGGGTCCCTCGGTGAACCAGTGCGCGGCGGCGCGCTCGACACAGGCGGCCACGCACTGGAACGGCACGGCCAGGTCCTCGATGCGGGAGACCGGCAGGGTCCGGGCCAGCAGGCCGCGCAGGGGCTCGGCGGAGTGCAGGTGGGTGCCGCTCCGGGCGAGGGTGGACAACCGCGTCACCCACGAGCCCGCGAACGCGGTACGGACGATCTCCGAGCTCCACAGGGTGGTCAGGCGCGCGACCGCCTCGCCGGGGGCGGCGGCGACCACGACGCCGTTCAAGGCGCCCACGGAGGTGCCGACGATCACGTCCGGCGTGATGCCCGCCTCGTCGAGCGCCCGCAGCATGCCCACCTCGTGGGCGCCCATGACGCCTCCGCCCCCCAGGACGAAGGCGGTGTCCACGCTCATCGGTTCTCCTTGAGAGTGGAGGGAACGCGGCACGGTGCCGCACGGTCCGGTGTGGGCATCACGATAGACCGCGCCGGGAACCGCCGCGTACGCGGTGCGGGTTCCGGATCCGCGCAGTGAAGAGGGGGCCAACTGTGGGGATCCGGCCATGGCCCCGGCCGTGCCCCGGCGGGCACGATCGGGCACATGACAGCGGTGGTGCAGACCGAGGGGCTCACCAAGTTCTACGGCGGGCGCCGGGGACTTGAGGATCTCGACCTGGAGATCCGGCCCGGGGAGGTGTTCGGGTATCTCGGCCCGAACGGCGCGGGGAAGACGACCACGATCAGGCTGCTCCTGGACGTCATCCGTCCCACCAGGGGGCGGATGACGGTCCTGGGAGCCGATCCGCGGGACGCGGCGGTACGGAGCAGGATCGGCTACCTGCCCGGGGAACTGGCCCTGGAGGGCAGGGAGAACGCCGCAAGGTACCTCGCCTTCCTCGGCGCGGTGCGCGGCGGCGTGCCCGCGGGACGGATCGAGGGACTGGCCGAGCGGCTGGAGGCCGACCTGTCGGCGCCCATGGGAAAGCTCTCCAAGGGCAACCGGCAGAAGATCGGCCTCATCCAGGCGTTCATGCACGAACCGGAGTTCCTGATCCTGGACGAGCCGACCAGCGGCCTGGACCCGCTGGTGCAGCAGGAGTTCCTGTCGATGGTCCGTGAGGTCCGCGCCTCCGGCCGGACCGTGCTGATGTCCTCCCACGTGCTGGCCGAGGTCGAGCACGTCTCCGACCGGGTCGGCATCGTGCGCTCCGGCAGGCTGGTCGCGGTGGAGGAGGTCGCCGCGCTCCGGGAGAAGGCGGTGCGCCGGGTGGAGTTCCACTTCGACGCGCCGGTTCCGCGCGAGGCGTTCGAGGACCTGCCCGGCGTACGGGACCTGCGGGTGGAGGGCGCCGGGGTGCGCTGCACGATCGACGGCCGCCCGGACGCGCTGGTGAAGGCGGCGGCGAGGTTCACGGTCGTGCACATGGTCAGCGCCGAGCCCGACCTCGAGGAGATCTTCCTGACCTACTACAGCGGAGAGGAGGCGCGTCATGCCCGCGCTGACGTCGAAGAGCCTGCGTGACAACCGGAGGGCACTGATCGGCTGGACGGCCGGGATCGGCGCGTTCTTCACGCTGTACCTGTCGTTCTACCCGAACGTCGCGGACAACCCCGGCCTGTACGGGGACGTCGCGCTCACCAAGTTCCCCGGGGCGATGCGCGACCTGATGGGCGGCCTGGAGGGAGGCTTCACCAGCGGTTCCGGCTACCTGCAGGCGCTGGTCTACCAGTTGTTCGGGCCGCTGCTGTTCATCATGTGCGCCGCGGTGCTCGGCAACCGGGCGATCGCCAGGCCCGAGGAGTCCGGCACCCTGGAGCTGACCCTCACCCTGCCGGTCACCCGCAGGCGGCTGCTCCTGGAGCGCTTCGCGGCACTGGCGCTGTCCCTGCTCGGCGTGGCCGCGGTCACCCTGGTGATCGTGCTGGTCCTGTCCGCGGCCGTCGGCCTGGGCGTCCCGGCGGACAGGATCCTGGCCGGTCACACCGGGGTCCTCCTGCTCGCCCTGTTCTTCGGCACGCTCTGCCTGACGGTCGGCGCGGCGACGAGGCGCCCGGGGACCGCCCTGGCGGTGGTCGGGACGGTCGCCGTGGCCGGGTACGTGGTCGAGACGATGGGCAAGGGCGTGGACGCGATCTCCTGGCTGCGCTGGGTCTCGCCGTTCCACTACTACCTCGACGGCCGCCCGATCCAGCTCGGGTTCCCCGTCTGGGAGTATCTCGTGCTGGCGGGGGCGATCGCCGTGCTGGTGCTGGTCGCGATACCGGCCTTCGACAGGCGTGACGTGGGAGTCTGATGGACGAGCTGCTCGGCGGCCACCTCCGGGCGTTGAGGGAGGCGGCCGCCACCGGCAGGCCACCCGGCCGGGCCGAGCTCGACGACTGCCGCGCGGCCGGGGCGCTGGCCGCCGAGCGCGGCCTGAGCGTGCGCGGCCTGGTCGAGGCCGCGCTGGCCGGGGCCGAGGCCGTGACCCCGGTTCCGTTCCCGGCCCTGCGGCGGACGGTGTCGGCCCTGATGGAGGGCTACGAGAACGCCCAGCGGTCGGCGCTGCGCCGGGAGGAGGCCGCGCGCCGGGAGTTCGTCGACGACCTGCTGCAGGGGCGTGCCGACCGGCTCGCCGAGCGGGCCGAGCACTTCGGGCTCCGCCTGGCCGAGACCTACGTGGTCGCCGTGGCCCGTCCCCGCGTCCCAGGCGTCATTGAGGGTGACCCGGGACGGACGGGCGATCCCACGGGCACCACACCCTCCGGAACCACCACGACGGCCAGGGCCACCGCGGCCACCACGGACGCGGGGGTCACCGAGGCGACGGCCCGGCGGATCGAGGAGGCGCTGATCACCAGGTTCGGCTCGCACAACGTACTGGTCGCGGTCCGCGACGGGATGCTCGTGTGCGTCGCACCGGGCGGCCTGACCGTCGCGATCGGAGAGTTCACCCATCACGTACGGCAGGCGTTCGCGCCCGGCTGGAGGGTCGGGCTCGGCCGGCCGCACCGGGGTCCCGGCGGGGTGGTCACCTCCTACCGCGAGGGTGCCGGAGCCATCGGGCTCGGCGACCGGCTGGGGCTGCGCGCCCCCGTCCTCAAGGCCGCCGACCTGCTGGTCTTCCCGGTGCTGCTGCGCGACCGGGCGGCCATCGAGGACCTGGTGACGACGGTGCTCAGCCCGCTGCTGGAGGCGCGCGGTGGCCCCGGGCCGCTGCTGGACACCCTGGAGGCCGTCTTCGCCTCCCAGGGCAACCAGACCGCGGCCGCCCGCAGGCTCGGCGTCAGCACCCGGGCGGTCACCTACCGGCTGGAGCGGATCCGCCGCCTCACGGGCTTCTCGCCGGACGACTCCACCCAGCGGTTCACCCTGGAGACGGCGGTCCTGGGAGCCCGCCTCCTCGACTGGCCCGCCCACCCGCCGGGCTGACCACCGCACCGACGCCCCCGCGCGACTCCCGTACGGCTCCCGGACCCACCGGCACCCCGGCGGACGCTTCCCAGGCCGTCAGGGGATCAGCAGCACCTTGCCGGTCGTACGGCGGGCCTCCAGGTCCTCGTGGGCACGGGCGGCCTCGTCCAGCGGGTAGCGCCCGGAGACGTGCACCCGCAACTGCCCCGAGGCGACCCACCCGTACAGGTCCGAGGCCCGCCAGGTGAGCTCGTCGCGGGTGGCGACGTACGCGTTCAGGGTGGGACGGGTCAGGAACAGCGAGCCGTTCCGGGCCAGGAGCTGCGGGTCGAAGGGCGGCACCGGGCCGCTGGCCTGGCCGTACAGCGCCATCATGCCGCGCGGGCGCAGCGAGGCGATGCTCTGGTCGAAGGTGGCCGCGCCCACGCCGTCGTAGACGACGTGCACGCCGGAACCGGCCAGCTCGCGGACCGCCTCGGAGAAGCCCCCGTAACGCAGCACCTCGTCGGCGCCCGCCTGGCGGGCCAGCTCCTCCTTCTCATCGGTGGAGACCGTGCCGATCACCCGGGCGCCGCGCAGCTTGGCGATCTGGGTGAGCAGCAGCCCCATGCCACCGGCCGCCGCGTGCACCAGCACGTCGTCCCCGGCCTTCACCTCGTACGTGGAGTGGGTCAGGTAGTGCGCGGTCAGCCCCTGCAGGGTGACGGCCGCCGCGATCTCGGGCGTCACCCCGTCGGGTACGGCCAGCAGCTTGGAGGCGGGCACCACGACCCGGGAGGCGTAGCTGCGCGGCACGCCCGCCCAGGCCACGGTGTCGCCGACGGCGAACTCGCGGACGTCCTCGCCGACCGCGGCCACGGTGCCCGCCCCCTCCTCGCCGGGGACGAAGGGCAGCGCGAGCGGGTAGCGTCCCATCCGGTGGTAGACGTCGATGAAGTTGACCCCCGCCGCGGCGACGTCGACCAGCACCTCGCCCGGGTTCACCTCGGGGTCGGGATGGTCGGCGCAGGTGAGGACCTCGGGTCCGCCGGTGGCGGAGACGACAATGGCGCGCATCTGCTGAGCTCCTTCGATAGGTCGGGTCCGCTCATCCTCCCCGGTCCCGTACGGGTCACCCGCCGCGGGTCTCCCGCCCGGGGCCGTCCGGCCGCCGGGCCGGAGCGCGGGGGACATGAGGCGTTCCCGGTCAGGGTTTCCCGGTGGTGGCGGGGCCGTGCAGGGTGAAGTTGTCGAACGCGACCCTGAGCACGGCGCCGCTGTTCTCGCCCACCCGGGCGATCACGCCGACCAGCCCGTTGGGCAGCGGGGTGTTGGTGTCGAGGTGGGTCTGGACCTGCTCGTCGCCGACCCACATGGTCAGCTGCACGCCCTTGTCGACCCCGGTGCACTCGGCCGACAGGCGGGTGGTCCCGCCCTTGGGCAGCTCGACCTTGACGGGTTTGGTGAGCTCGCCCCCGGCGTCCTTGACGGCCTTGCGGATCCGCGCGTTCCCCGTGGTGTCCAGCAGGAACTCGTACCGGGTCGCCTTGTTGTCGTCCTCGCCCCGGCAGAACAGGCCGTACTCGCCCACGCCGACGCTGCCGGGGCGGATCAGGATGTCGGTGCCGAGCAGGATCCGGCTCGGCGTGACCGGTGTGGGGCTGGCCGTGGGATCGGGGGTGGCGGGCGGCGCGGGCACGAAGGGGATCGGGGCCTGCTCCCGCTTGACGGCGGACTGGCCGCTGACGTCGATGGCGTAGTACCCCTGGGGGGCGTAACCGTAGCTGCTGACCAGCGGGTTGTAGGCGCCGCCGCTCCAGCCGGTGCCGCTCTGGGTGAAGTCGTCCTGGTAGAGCAGGGCGAGGTTCTCGGGCGGGCCGCCCGGGGAGAGCGCCATGCGCACGCCGAGCGCGCCGCCCGCGACCAGCAGGACCGCCGCGACCGCTCCGACGGCCAGCTTCCGCCGCCCGGTGACCGATCCGGGCCGGCCGGTCCCCGGGTCGCCCGGCCCGGTGCCGAGCAGGGTGTGGCCGGGACCCTGGCGGGAGGCGGGCGCGGTCGGCGGCACGTCGGAGACCGTCTGACCGGACCAGGCGAACGCCGGGGCCGCGGTGCCGGGCCCGTGGAAGGCGCCGGCCGGGACGTGCCCGCCCGGTCCTGGGGCGTTCGGCCCGGGGCCGGCCGGTCCCGTACGGCCGGGCGAGCCGGCCGGTCCGCCCGCGGTCCAGGGGCCGCCCTCCCGCGCCGGTGCCGGGTCCTGCCAGGAGGCCCGTACCGAGTGGGCCGCCTGCTCGGGCGCGGCTGAGCGGCCGACCAGGTGGTCCAGCAGCTGCTGGGAGGTGGGCCTGCGCCGGGGGTCCTTGGCCAGGGCGTGACCGACGATCCCGCGCAGGGCGGGCTCCATGCCCTCCAGGGAGGGCTCGGTGTTGAGCACCTGGTACAGCACCGCGGGCAGCGCCTCGCCGCCGAACGGCGCCCGGCCGCTGGCGGCGAAGGCCATCAGGCAGCCCCACGAGAACACGTCGCAGGCCGCCGAGACCGGCTCGCCGCGCAGCACCTCGGGCGCCATGTAGCGGGGGGTGCCGAGGATCTCGCCGGTCCCGGTCATCCCGCTGAGCGTGTCCAGCGCGCGGGCGATACCGAAGTCGATCACCCGGGGGCCGACGGGGGAGAGCAGCACGTTAGAGGGCTTGAGGTCGCGGTGCACCACCCCGGCGCCGTGGATGGCGGTCAGCGCGGTCGCCACCCCGACGGCCAGCGCGTCCAGGCTGGAACCGCGGAGCGGCCCGCCGGAGTCGACGGCCTCCTCCAGGTTCGGGCCGGCGACGTACTCGGTGACCACGTAGAGCTGGTCGCCGTCGAGCGCCGCCTCGATGACCGCGGCCGTGCAGAACCTGCGGACCCGCTGCGCGGCGTCGGCCTCGCGGCGGAAACGCATCCGGAACCGCTCGTGCTGGCTGTACTCGGGGTTGATGACCTTGATGGCGACCTGCTGCCCGTCGGGGGACGCGCCGAGGTAGACCGTGCCCATCCCGCCCCGCCCCAGCCTGCTGAGCACGCGGTATCGGCCGATCTGCAGGGGTTCGTCGGGACTGAGGTTGTTCACCCTTGTACCTAACCGCATACGCCGTCACATGAGGGGATCAGCCTACCGATCCGTTGTCGCGCGCCGTCGGCCGCAACAGCGGCAGGCCCACTTTTTCACGGCCGTACGCCGCCGGTCGTGAGGCGGCCCGGCGACTTGCGCCCGGCGCCGTGAGAACGTATGTTCGATACTCCAGGCCCGCCTTCCCCCGGGTGCTCGTCCGAAAGCCGCGGGGAGAAGACCGTTGTGAGCAGACTCTACGGCGACCCTGTCGAGGTGTGGACCCGCGAGGGAAGGCCCGTCCAGTTCGTCTGGCGCGACCGTCTCTACACCGTCCACCGGGTCCTCGACCACTGGGTGGTCGCACGCGAGTGGTGGAAGATCTCCGAGACCGATCCGGGAGAGCGCCGGTTCTGGCGGGCCGAGGCCGCCACGGGCGGCCGGGCCGGCACCTACGAGCTCCGCTTCGACACCGCGGGCGCCGACTGGCTGCTGGTCCGGGCATGGGACGACGCCCCGCCCTGATCGCCGTGTCCCGATCTCCCGCCGGGGCTCACTGCCCGGCGGGGTGGACCTCCTGGGCGCGTTCCCGCCGGACGGGCTCCTCCACGGTCTGCGGCACCTGCTCCGGGGCCGGCCGCCCTGCCCCTCGCGGACCCTCCTCGCGGGCGTTCGCCTCGCGGGCGTCCGCCTCCCGGGAGGCGGACGGGGCGACGGACGAGGAGACGGACGGGGAGGTCGTCGGGGCGGTGGACGCGGAGACGGGAGGGGGGTCCTGCGGGAGCGGGTCCGGGGCCACGGGTGCGCCCGTGGCGAGGTGCGCCGACGTCTCCGCCGGAGGCCGGGGGAGACGGCGTCCGGCCGGTTCCCGGTGACGGTGCGCGGCGCCCGCGGCCTGGACGGCGCCGATCTGCCGGACGGTCGCCCCGCAGAGCAGGGAGGCGACCACGACCGCGGTCAGTTCGAGCATCCCGAAACCGGTCAGGCTCCCGCCGCCGCGGGAGGCGCCGGGCCAGAGCCGTACCAGCACCAGGACGAGCGCGACCAGCCAGCTCAGCCACCACGCGGTCAGCAGCGCCACCCAGCGCTCGCGGCGGTCCAGCGGCGGCCGGGAGGCCCACCACAGCCGGTCGACCAGCAGCGCGGGAGCGAACAGGTTGACCACCGGCACGAGCCAGCTCGCCAGGACCGGGAAGATCGCGGGCAGGTCGGCGTACCGGCGGGCCCGGACCAGCCAGTTCAGGTACGCCACCGCGCACGCGATCGCGGCCCCGGCGAAGAGCATGATCAGAATCGCGAAGACGGTGACCGCCCCGAAGACCGCCTCCGCACCCGGGGACCGGGGGTCGCCACCGAGCCTGGAGATCTCCACGACCAGGCGCCTGCCGCGGGCGTTCTCGAACACCACCAGGGCGGTGGCCGCGAGCACCAGCGCGGTGAGCGCGAGGTAGACGGCCGAAGTCGCCCTTCTCTGTAGAGATGGGATAGAGCGCATGTATATCTCCCCCCGCCATGCGCCGAGGACCTGCCTCTTTCCTATCCCGTAGGCTCTTCCGCTAATCGGACCCGTCCGGCCCGTCCGTCCCGCGTTGCCCCTCCGGCCCCGTTTCCCGCCTGTTTCCCGCCGGTCCGCTCAGCTCACGACGCCGGACTCCCAGGCCCACGCCGCGGTCTCCACCCGGTTCCTCGCGCCCAGCTTCGCCTGGATGCTCCCCAGATGGGTCTTGACGGTGGAGAGCGAGACGAAGAGCTCGGCGGCGACCTCCTGGTTGGTCCGTCCCCTGGCCACCAGCCGGACCACGTCCAGCTCGCGCTCGGTGAGCGGCTCGGCCGGGGGCCGGCTCGCCCCGGACCGCGGATGGGCCAGGTGCGCGAGCAGGCGTACGGTGACCGACGGCGAGACCAGCGCGTCACCGGCCGCCGCGGCCCGGATCGCCTCGATGAGCAGCGTCGGCCCGCTGTCCTTGAGCAGGAAGCCGGTCGCGCCGGCCCGGAGCGCGCCGTAGACGTACTCGTCCAGGTCGAAGGTGGTGACGATGACCACCTTCATCGGGTCCGTCACCCCCGGCCCCGCCAGGATGCGGGTGGCCTCCAGGCCGTCCAGCTTGGGCATCCGGATGTCCAGCAGGCACACGTCGGGCCGCAGCCTGCGCGCCAGCTCGACGGCCTCGGCACCGTTGGCGGCCGTCGCCAGGACCTCCATGTCCTGCTGGGCGTCCAGAATCATCTGGAACCCCGTCCGCACGAGCTCCTGGTCGTCAGCGATGAGCACCCGAATCGTCACCTGAAGGATTCTGCCAGCTCGCGCGAGGGACGGGATCGGGCATCCGGCCGATGCGCGCGCGGACGGCGGCGCCGGACCGTGCCGGAGGGTGCCGGAGGGTGCCGGAGGGTGCCGGAGGGTGCCGGAGGGTGCCGGAGGGTGCCGGACCGGCGTGGGTCCGGGCCGGTCGGCGGGGTGCGGTGTCGGGGTCGCTAGCCCAGGACCAGGTCCCGGATCGCCCGCAGGGAGGGCTCGTCGCGGGGGCCCATGACCAGGAGGTTGCTCACCGGGCTCTTGCGCCACGGCTCCAGGCGTTCGCGGATCCGGCCCACCGGGCCGACCAGCGAGATGCCGTCGGCCAGCTCGTCCGGGATCGCGCGGAACGCCTCGTCCCTGCGTCCGGCCAGGTAGAGCGCCTGGATCTCCTCGGCGGCCTCGGCGTAGCCCATCCTGCCGATGATGTCGGCGTGGAAGTTGCGGCTCTTGGCGCCCATGCCCCCGATGTAGAGGGTCAGCATCATCTTGACCCCGTCCAGCGCCGCCCGGACGTCGTCGGTGATCAGCGTCATGACCATGGCCGCGATGTCGAAGTCGGGCCCGGCCCCGGCCAGCGAGGGGCCGTACATCTGCTCGATCTTCTCCGGGAACACGAAGAGCGGCAGCCAGCCGTCCGCGATCTCGGCGGCGAGCGCGACGTTCCTCGGGCCCTCCGCGCCGAGGTAGAGGGGGATCTCGCGGCGCAGCGGACGGGTGATCAGCTTCAGCGGCTTGCCCAGGCCGGCGCCACCGGGGTAGGGGAGCGGGTAGTGCTCGCCGTCGCTGGTCACCGGCTCCTCGCGGCGCCAGACCTTCCGCATGATCTCGACGTACTCGCGGGTGCGGGCGAGCGGTCTGGGGAACGGCACGCCGTACCAGCCCTCGACCACCTGGGGGCCCGACGCGCCGATGCCGAGCAGCAGCCGCCCGCCGGTGAGGTGGTCCAGCGTCATCGCGGTCATCGCCGTCGCCGCCGGGGTCCTGGCGGAGATCTGCACCACGGAGGTGCCCAGTTTGATGCGGGACGTCCGTGCGCCGTACCAGGCCAGAGGGGTGAAGGCATCGCTACCGTATGCTTCTGCCGTCCATACGGACTCGTACCCCAGCCGTTCGGCGGCCTGGACGAGTTCGGTGGCGTCGTCGGCGTTCCGCTGCCAGTAGCCGAGGTTCAGGCCGAGTCTCAGGTCGGTGCTCACGGGGACCTCCTCGCGACGTGCGCCGGACGCGCCCCATAATTAGAACACGTTCTATATTGCTCGGTCGAGTGTGAGGTGTCGAAATTCGTTCTCCAGGGAAGCGTGCATTTGTGCTCAACGCCGCTCGTAAACTCCTCTCCCTGATCTCCCTCCTCGCGCTCGCCCTGGTGCTCGCCGCCGCCGGGACGACCCCGGCGGTGGGAACGGTCCCGGCCGTGGCGCAGGCGTCGGGACGGCCCAACATCGTGCTGATCCTGGTCGACGACCTGGAGGCCGGGGACCTGCGGAGATTTCCCAACATCTCCGCGCTTCTCGGTCAGGGCGGTACCAGGTTCGACCGGTTCTTCGTGACCAACTCCTGGTGCTGCCCGTCGCGGGCGTCGATCATGCGGTCCCAGTACGTGCACAGCCACGGCGTGCTCACCAACACCGCCCCCGAGGGGGGTTTCACCAAATATCATCTTTCGGGGTTGGAACGCTCCAATATCGGGACATGGATGAAGTCGGCCGGGTACCGGACCGGCCTGATGGGCAAGTACCTCAACCACTACCCCGGCGGCGCCACCGACGCCGCCTACGTGCCTCCCGGCTGGGACGAGTGGGACGTGCCCGTGCGCAGGCTGTACGAGGAGTACGGCTACACGCTCAACGAGAACGGCACGCCGCGCGCCTACGGGTTCACCCCGCAGGACTACCTGACCGACGTGCTCAGCGCCAAGGCGGCCTCGTTCGTCTCCTTACCGGACGACGACCCGTTCTTCCTCTACCTCGCCCCGGTCGCCCCGCACAACCCGGCCAACCACGCCGCGCGGCACGCCGCCGCCTTCCCGACCGAGGTGGCCCCCCGCCTGCCCTCCTACAACCAGCCGGACGTCTCCGCCGAGCCCCTGTGGCTCAGGTCGCTCCCGCAGTTCGGGGCCGGGACGGTCCGGCGGATCGACCGGCAGTACCGCAACCGGCTGCGGGCCATGCTCGGCGTGGACGACATGGTCGGCACCCTGGTGGAGTCCCTGAGAGTCTCGGGAAAGCTCGACGAAACGTACATCTTTTTCGCTTCCGATAACGGGTTCCACCTGGGCCAGCACCGGATCGCGCTGGGCAAGACCACGCCCTTCGACGAGTCCATCCGGGTCCCGCTGCTGGTCCGCGGCCCGGGGGTGCGGCCCGGTGGCGTGGTCGGCGACCTGGCCGCCAACGTGGACCTGGCCCCGACCTTCGCCGACCTGGCCGGGATCACCCTCCCGGACTTCGCCGAGGGGCGCTCCCTGCTCCCGCTGCTGCGGGGGGAGCGGCCGTCCTCGTGGCGCCGCAACGTGCTGCTGGAGTTCAACCGGCCGATCAACCCGAACTCGGCCCGCCAGACGCCGGTCCCGGCCTACCAGGGGATGCGGACGGCCCGGCACACCTTCGTGCGCTACTCGACCGGCGAGTACCAGCTCTACGACCTCGTCGCCGATCCCCACCAGCTCCGCAACATCATCGCCGAGACCCCGCTGCCGGTGATCGCCGAGTTCAACCGGCAGCTCGACGCGCTGGTCTCCTGCTCGGGCGCCACCTGCCGCAGGGCCGACGCGGCCGAGCCGCCCGTGCTACCCGCCGGACCCATGCCGCTCACCCCCTGGGGGCAGTGAGATGCCCGGGTAGGCCCGTCGCAGGTGCGCCTCCACCGCGGCCGACGCCTCGGCCGCGTCCCCGCCGGCGATCGCCCGGTGGATCCGGCGGTGGTCGGCCATCAGCCCGGCCGTGTCACCGAGGCGCTCGACCGCCTCGACCGCGTACCGGCGGAGCGAGTCGCGCAGCGAGAGCATCATGGCGGTGGTCAGCCTGTTCCCCGACGCCTCGGCGATGGCCACGTGGAAGGCCGCGTCGTGCTCGACGAACTCCTCGGCCGTCGTCGCGGCGTCCATCCGCTCCAGCGCCGCGGTCATGGCCGACAGGTCGGCGCCGCGCACGGCGGCGTGCGACGCCGACCACCGTTCGATCATCAGGCGGGCGTCGACGACCTCCTCCAGGGAGAGGCTGGACAGCCCGAGGTGCAGCCTGAGCAGGTCGCTCAGGGCGTCGGCCGGCCGGGAGATGAGGAAGGCGCCCGCGTCCGGGCCCCTGCCCACCTGGGACGACACCACCCCCAGCGTCTCCAGGACGCGCATCGCCTCGCGTACCGAGGAACGGCTCACCCGCAGCTGCTCGGCGAGCTGCCGTTCGCCGGGCAGGCGGTCGCCGACCGTGAGGCCGTCGCCGGCGATGCGCCGCTCGATCTGGGCGATCACGTCCTCGAAGGCCCGGGTACGCCGGACCGGTTGCCAGCCGCTCAACAGACCCTCCGCCTTGTGGGGAATATGGTCAGACCATACTGTGGTCAGACCATAGAACGGAAGGAGCGCCGTGCGCGTCGCCCTCTTCATCACCTGCGTGAACGACACGCTGTTCCCCGGGACCGGGCGGGCGGTCGTCACGCTGCTGCGCCGCCTCGGCTGCGACGTCGAGTTCCCCCGGGCCCAGACCTGCTGCGGCCAGATGCACGTCAACACCGGGTACCCCGACGAGGGCAGGCGGCTGGCCGCGCACTTCGTGGACGTCTTCTCCGGGTACGACGCGATCGTGGCGCCCTCGGGGTCGTGCGCGGCGATGGTCCGCGAGCAGTACCCCCGGCTGGCCCGTACCCCCGGGACCGCGACCTCCGCGACCTCCGCGACCGCCGTGACCTCGAAGGACACGGTCACGTCCGGAACGGCCGGCGGCCCCCCGCCGGGCCTGGTCACCGGGAGTCTCGCCCCCGCCGCCGAGCCCGGCTCGTTCGCCGCCGCGGTCGCCGAGACGGCGCCGAAGGTGCACGACCTGTCGGAGTTCCTCGTCGACGTCCTCGGCGTCACCGACGTGGGCGCCTACTTCCCGCACCGGGTGACCTACCACCCGACCTGCCACTCGCTGCGCGGCCTGCGCGTGGGCGACCGGCCCACGCGGCTGCTCCGGCAGGTCAGGGGGCTGGAGCTGGTCCCGCTCCCGGGCGACGAGGAGTGCTGCGGCTTCGGCGGCACGTTCGCGGTGAAGAACCCCGCGATCTCCGCGGCCATGTGCGCGGACAAGGTGCACAACGTCACGGCCACCGGCGCCGAGGTGCTCTGCGCCGCCGACAACTCCTGCCTGATGCACATCGGCGGGACCCTGCGGCGCCAGCGCGCCGGAGTGAGGATCATGCACCTCGCCGAGATCCTCGCCGCCACGGAGGTGACCCGGTGAACGCCCCCGGACCCCGGAACGGGACGGCGCGCGGCCCCGCGGCGGGCGGCACGTTCCTGGGCATGCCCGCCTTCCCGGCGAACGCCGCCGTGGCCGTGCAGGACTCGCAGCTCAGGTACAACCTGCGCAAGGCCACCCGGACGATCCGCGGCAAGCGGGCCGCCGTGGTCGGCGAGCTGCCCGACTGGGCCGAGCTCCGCCGGGCGGCCAAGGAGATCAAGGACCACACCCTGCGCGACCTGGAGCGCTACCTGCTGCGGATGGAGGAGGCCGTCACCGCCGCGGGCGGGCACGTCCACTGGGCCGCCGACGCCGCGGAGGCCAACAGGATCGTGGCCGACCTGGTCAAGGCCACCGGCGAGACCAGCGTGGTCAAGGTCAAGTCCATGGCCACCCAGGAGATCGGCCTCAACGAGGCGCTCGAACGGGAGGGCGTCACCGCGTACGAGACCGACCTCGCCGAGCTGATCGTCCAGCTCGGCGACGACTGGCCCTCGCACATCCTGGTCCCGGCGATCCACCGCAACCGCTCGGAGATCCGCGAGATCTTCCAGGACAGGATGGCCGACTGGGGCCGTGCCGCGCCCGAGGACCTGACCGACGAGCCGCGCGATCTCGCCGAGGCGGCCCGCCTGCACCTGCGCGAGCGCTTCCTGTCGACCAAGGTCGCGATCTCCGGCGCCAACTTCATGATCGCCGAGACCGGCACGCTGGTGGTCCTGGAGTCCGAGGGCAACGGGCGGATGTGCCTGACCCTGCCCGAGACGCTGATCAGCGTGGTCGGCATCGAGAAGCTGCTGCCGAGCTGGCAGGACCTGGAGGTCTTCCTCCAGCTGCTGCCCAGGAGCTCCACCGGTGAGCGGATGAACCCCTACACCTCCACCTGGACGGGTGCGGTCGAGGGGCAGGAGTTCCACCTGGTGCTGCTCGACAACGGCCGTACCGACGTGCTGGCCGACGAGGTCGGACGCCAGGCGCTGCGCTGCATCCGCTGCTCGGCCTGCCTGAACGTCTGCCCGGTCTACGAGCGCGCCGGAGGCCACGCGTACGGCTCGGTCTACCCCGGGCCGATCGGCGCGATCCTCACCCCGCAGCTGCGCGGCACCGCCTCGGAGCTGGACGCGTCGCTGCCGTACGCCTCGACGCTGTGCGGCGCCTGCTTCGACGTCTGCCCGGTCGCCATCGACATCCCCGAGGTCCTGGTCCACCTGCGCGGCAAGGTCCGCCACGCGCGTGCCGAGCGGCTGGGCATGCGCGCCGCGGGCTGGGTGTTCGACCGCCCGGCACGGCTGGCGGGCGTCCAGCGGCTGGGCGGGCGCCTGCGCAGGTTCGTCCCCGGCCGCCTGCCGGGACCGCTGTCGGCCTGGACCGACACTCGCGACATCCCCGACATCCCCGACGAGTCCTTCCGCGACTGGTGGAACCGTACCGACGGAGGCGCCCGATGACCGCCGGAACACCCGCCGACGGAGCGAGCGGCACGGGAAGCGCGGGAGGCGCCGGAAGCGCCGGAAGCGCCGGAAGCAGGGAGCGGATCCTGGCGAGGATCCGGGCCGCCGTCGCCGGAGCCCCGGAGGTCGAGATCACCCGTGCCTACCGCGGGTCGCCGCTCACGGCTCCCGTCCCGGCCTCTCCTGTCCCGGTTCCGGACTCGGGGGATCGGACGCGTGCCGGGAGTTCCGAGGTCGTGGAACGGTTCGCGGAGCGGGTGGCGGACTACCGGGCCGTCGTGCACGTGGTGGACGAGGACGAGGCGGCCGCGACGATCGCCGCGGCGCTGGCCCGGCGGGGTGCCGTCCGCGTGGTCGTCCCGGACGGCCTGCCGCCCGGGTGGGCGCCCGCGGACCCGGTCACCGACGATCCGCCGCTGAGCGCGGCCGAGCTGGACGGGGTGGACGGGGTCCTCACCGGGTGCGCCGTGGCGATCGCGGAGACCGGCACGATCGTGCTGGACACCGGGCCGGGACAGGGACGCCGGGTGCTGACGCTCGTCCCCGACTACCACCTGTGCGTGGTGCGCGCCGGGCAGATCACGGCCGGTGTCCCGGAGGCGGTCGGCAGGCTCGACCCGTCCAGGCCGCTGACCTGGATCAGCGGCCCCTCGGCGACCAGCGACATCGAGCTGGACCGGGTGGAGGGCGTGCACGGGCCGCGCACCCTGGAGGTCGTCGTCATCCGCTGAGGCGCGTCCGGGAAGCGGGCCGTGCGCGCGGCCCGCGGGCACCCACCGGGACGTTCCGCATCCGGTCTCACGGGTCCCGTGGCCCCGGAGGCGCGGGCCGTACGGGCCCGTACGGCCCGCGTCCTCTCGGCCTGTTCGGAGGCGATCCGGCGCGATCCGCGTGGTGCGGCTGGACGTCCCGCGCACGCCCGGTTACCGTGCCAGGACGTGGCATCCGGCGGGTCCCGTGACCACGGGGGTCCGCCGGTCGTCGCGACCGATGTTAAAAAATGCATTTACCGATCCGTTACCTGCCCATGAGACGCCGCGATCGGCTATTGTCGCGATTCGCACTCGCGTAACCCCAGGTCAAGGTCATTGGAGTCCTGTTTCCATGAAACCGCCGCTGCTGCTCATCGGGCAGGGCTCGCACGATGACAGTGGATCTGCTGAATTCGGCAGGTTCGTCCACCGGCTCCGCTGCCGTCTGGACCGGACGGCGGCCGACGTCTCCGGTGGCTACATCGCCAGGGCCAGACCGCGCCTGAGCGACTCGGTCGCCTCGCTGGTCGCGCGGGGGCACCATCGGATGGTGGTCCAGCCGATGAGCCTGACCGGTGACGTGCGGCTCGGCGCGGACATCCCCACCGCGATGGCCCGCGAGCAGGAGAGGCACCCCATGCTGACCTGCGACCACGGCCGCCCCCTGGGCTCCGACCCCCGGGTGCTGGCGCTGCTCGCCGAGCGCCTGGCCGACGCCGCCGCCGAGGTCGCCAGCCTCCGGCTCGTCCCCGTGGCCGCCGGGCCGTTCGACGACGAGCCCGAGCGCATCGAGATCGGCGAGACCGCGGTGGTCCTGGTCGGGGACGGCTCGACCAGCCCCGAGACCAACGCCGACGTGCACCGGGTGTCCCGGCTGTTCTGGGAGATGCACGCCCACGAGTACATGACCGTGGAGACGGCCTTCGTCTCCCTCACCCCGCCCGGCGTCCCCGGTGGCATCGAGCGCTGCCGCCGCCTGGGCGCCAAGCGCGTGATCGTCGTGCCGTACCTGCTGTTCGCCGGGAGCCTGCTCGACCGGATCTGGGCGCAGGCCATGGCCTACGCCGCGGGCCACCCGGGGCTGGACGTCCGCTGCGCCGACGTCATCGGCGACTGCGAGGGCCTGGCCGACGTGGTGATCGACCGCTACGAGGAGGCGGTCAGCGGCATCATCTGGTGATCCGCGGCCGTCCGGACCCGTCTCTTACCCCACTTCCGGCTTTCCGGACTTTTCCTGAAACGGCGTTTCCGCGAGAGACTGGATCACATGACCATTCTTGAGGAGACCGTCGCGGCGATCCTTCCCGCCGACCCGGCGGCCGTCGCCGAGGCCCGAGCCCACCAGGACCGCCTGACCAAGCCGCAGGGCGCGCTCGGCGTCCTGGAGGACGTGGCGGTACGGCTGGCCGGAGCGGCCGGGGTCAGCCCGCCGCCGCTCCCGGCCCCCGCGGCCCTGGCGATCTTCGCGGCCGACCACGGCGTCCACGCCAGGGGCGTGACCCCGTGGCCGCAGGAGGTCACCCTGCAGATGGTCGGCAACTTCCTCGCCGGGGGCGCCGTGGCGAACGCCTTCGCCGCCCAGGTCGGCGCCTCGGTGACGGTCGTCGACGTCGGCGTGGCCGCCGACCTCGACCCCGCGCCCGGCCTGATCGTCAGCAAGGTCGCCCACGGCACGGCCGACCTGTCCCGCGGTCCGGCGATGACCCGCGAGCAGGCGGTCGCCGCGCTGGAGGCCGGGATCGCGGTGGCCCGCGACCTCGTCGCCCAGGGTGCCCGTTGCCTGGTCAGCGGGGACATGGGCATCGCGAACACCACCGCCTCGGCGGCGCTGATCTGCGCGTTCACCGGCCGGGACGCGGCCGTCGTGACCGGCAGGGGGACCGGCGTCGACGACGAGACCCTGACCCGCAAGGTCGAGGTGGTCCGCGAGGCCCTGCGGGTGAACGGTCTGGAGCGCGGGCCGGACGAGGCCCCGCCGGTGCCCGCGCTGGAGACGCTGGCCGCGGTCGGCGGCCTGGAGCACGCCGCGATCGCCGGATTCGTCCTCGGCGGGGCCGCGCTGCGGGTGCCCGTCATCCTGGACGGCGTCATCGCGGGGGCCGCGGCGCTGGCCGCCGTGGCACTGGCCCCCGACGCCGTGGACCACTGCGTGGCCGGGCACCGCTCGGCCGAGCCGGGCCACGCCATCGCCCTGGAGCACCTGGGCCTGCGCCCGCTCATCGAGCTGGGGATGCGGCTCGGCGAGGGCACCGGCGGCCTGCTCGCCCACCCGCTCGTCTGCGCGGCGGCCAGGGTCATGCACGAGGTGGCGACGTTCGATTCCGCCGGGGTGACGGACAAGACGGCCTGACCTGCGAAAGCCTCGGGGAGCCGATCGACGGTGGACGGTCGGCCGCCCCTTGACATCTGTTAACACCGTGGCAGCAAAGGCGGGGCCGCCAGCCGGTAGGTTTACCTCCTAGCACGCCCCGCTTCACCATCACTCGCGAACGGGAGATCTGTCGCCATGTCGCCCTACCTGCTCGGCCTGCGTCTCTCCGGGCGGCGGGTGCTCGTCGTGGGCGGCGGGCACGTCGCCCAGCGCCGGGTCCCGACGCTGCTCGACGCGGGTGCCCTGGTCACCATCGTCTCGACGAGCGTGACGCACGCCCTCGACGACCTCATCGCGACCGGCCGCGTGACGTGGGAGGCCAGGCGCTACCAGGTCGGCGACGTCGACGGGGCATGGCTGGTCCAGGCGTGCACGAGCGACCGCGCGGTGAACGCCGCGGTGGCCGCGGAGGCCGAGGCCAAGCGGATCTGGTGCGTACGCGCCGACGACAAGGACGCCTCGGCCGCCTGGACCCCGGCCAGCGGCAAGGTGGACGAGATCAGCGTGGCGATCACCGCCGGGGGCGACCCCCGGCGCGCCGCCGGGATCAGGGACGCCGTCGTCGGGGCCCTCAGGGACGGCACGGTCGGTGCCCGGCGCAACCGCGCCAAGCCGGTGGGTGTCGCCCTGGTCGGCGGCGGGCCCGGCGACCCGGGCCTGATCACCGTACGAGGGCGGCAGCTGCTGGCCCAGGCCGACGTGGTCGTCGCCGACCGCCTCGCGCCGCAGGCCCTGCTCGACGAGCTCTCCCCGGACGTCGAGCTGATCGACGCCGCGAAGATCCCCTACGGCCGTTACATGGCCCAGGAGAGGATCAACGAGCTGCTCATCGAGCACGCCAAGCAGGGCAAGTTCGTGGTCCGGCTCAAGGGCGGGGACCCGTTCGTCTTCGGCCGCGGCGGCGAGGAGATGCTGGCCTGCGCCCGCGAGGGCATCCCCGTCACCGTGGTCCCCGGCATCACCAGCCCGGTGGCGGCGCCCGCCGCCGCCAACGTGCCCGTCACGCACCGCGGGGTGAGCCAGGAATTCCACGTGATCTCCGTACACGTCCCCCCGGGCGACGAGAGATCCACCGTCGACTGGCCCAATCTGGCCAGATCGGGTGGCACGCTGGTGCTTATGATGGCGGTCGAACGGATCGGAGTGATCGCCGAGACGCTGATCCACGACGGACGTTCGCCGGAGACTCCCGTAATGGTGGTACAGGACGGTACTCTTCCCACCCAGCGAGCTCTTTACGCCACGTTGTCCACCGTGGCGGAGCGCGTGAGCGCGGCTGGGATTCGGCCACCTGCGATCGTGATCATCGGCGATGTCGTGAAGGTCGGCCAGGAGGTCGAGATGGTTCGAGCGGAGCGAGTACCGTGATATCGGCTTCCAACTGGCCCCCCCATCAAGGGGGCGGCCGTGATCCTCGCCTCGCCGGCACCCCCCAGGAACCATCCGACGACGCCCCGCCGGACGACACCGAATCCCCCGGCGAGCAGACGGTCTCCTTCGGCGCCATCCGTCCCGACGACGACGCCGCCTCCATCCGCGCCCGCACCCGGCCACCAGGGGGGACGGCCGATCCGGCCCCGGGTTCTCCCGACGTCCGCGGGGGGCCGCAGGGCGGTCCCGCCACGACCTCCCGGCCTGCGGGCCCCGCCACGACCCCGGGACGGCCTGCCGGTCCCGCCGCACCCCGGGCCTCCGGCGGGGCCGACAATCCCGCGGCCCCTCCCGCCTCCGCCGAGGCCATGGCGGCCTTCCGCGCCGCTGCCGCCGCGGCCCAGGCCACGATCGACGCCCTCACCGCCTCCCGGGACGCGGCCTCCGGATCCGCTCCGCCCGGCGGGCGCCCTGACGCCTCACGCGGCGCCCCGGCCCCCGCCTCCGGCCCTCCTCGCCCCCCTGGTCCCGGGACCTCCGTCCCCCCGTACGGCTCGCGCGGGGGTGGTCCCGCACCCGGTACGGTCCCGGGCGCCCCCGCCCACCCCGGAGCCCCGGCTCCCGCCCGTCCCGGCCCCCCGGCCCCCGTTCACCCGGCGGCTCGGCAGGGGGGAGCGCCCGGCGCTCCCCAGCCCTCAAGTGCTCAGAACCCGCAGGCGGGGGGTCCCCCGGGTGGTCCGCGAGAAGGCGGACCCGCCGCCCCGGGCGCGATCTTCCGCCCGGGCGCCCCCGTGCCGTCGGCCGCCCCCGTACCGCCGGGCACGCACGCCCCCTACCCCGCCGGTCCCGGTGCGCGACCCCCGGGTCCCGTCCCCGGCTCCCAGGGTGGGCCCGGCATGCCCCCTCCCGGTTCCGCCCCCGTCTCCCACGACGGTCCCGGTGCGATCTTCCGGCCGGGTGCCCCCGTACCACCGGCGACCCCGCTCCCCCCGCAGGCTCGTCCCGCCACCGGTGACCCGGGTGACGTCGCCACTGCCTCTCCCGGGGCCCCGGGAGCGCTCTTCCGCCCGGGAGCCCCGGTCCCTCCGAGCGCTCCCCGGAGCGGGGGACCGGCCATGTTCCTCCCCGGCGCCCAGGACGAGCGGCCCCACGCGGACGCCGCCCCACCGCTCCGCGCCGGCAGGCCGCGCGAAGAGCCCGAGCAGGACGGACCCGATCAGGGCAGACCCGAGCAGGACGAGAACGCGACACCGGGCGAGGGCTCCGGTCTGTCCGAAGGGGCCGAGGAGGCGTCCCGGCAGGGGCGTTCCGTTGGTCCTGAGACCGCTGGGCCTGAGACCGCTGCTCCCGAGATCGGTGGTCCCGAGACCGACGGGTCCGGTTCCGGGTCCGGCCAGCCTGGACTCGACGAGCCCGGGGCCGGTGAGCCCAGGTCCGGCGAGCCGGAGTTCGACGGCTCCGTGGACCAGCGTTCCGGCGGCTCGGAGAACGAGCACTCCGACGACGCCGGGGACGAGCGTTCCACGGACGATCGCTCCGCAGGTGAGCGTTCCGGAGACGCCGCGAGGGGAGACGTCGAGACGTCGAACGCCGACGGTGTCGAGAACGACTCCGCGGACATCCCGCCCTCGCGTGACAAGGTCACGCCCCCGCATGAGCACGAGATCGTCGAGATCCGGGACGACGTACGAGACGACTCCGGTACCGGCGTCGTCGACGGCGAACTCCGTGACGCCGAGCACGAGAGCACCGAGTCCCGGAGCGGGGAGCGACCCGCCGGGACCGGGGAACAGGTCCCCGACGGGGCCGACGGGGCCGACGACACGACCGGTGGCGGGACCGATGACGAGGTCAGGGCCGACACCGGGGCCGAGGGCGAGGACGCAGCAGGGTCCGCCACCTCCGAAGACGACGGTGCCGATGTCGCCTCCCCCGAGGCCGACGGCCCCACCGAGACCGGCACCCCTGCCGACACCGGCACCGATGCCTCCACCGAGACCGGCACTACTCCGGCCGACACTGATACCGGCACCGAGACCGGCACTCCGGCCGACACCTCCGACCACCCCGAGAGCGAGCCCTCCGCTCCCGACCCCTCCGACTCCGAGGCGTCCGACCACGAGGCGTCCGGTGACGGTGACGGTGATCACGAGAGCGGTGACGCCGAGGCCGAAGACCGCGGCGACAAGGCCCGGGACGCAGAGGACGCGGAGCCGCAGGAGCGCGTACGGGAGACGCCGCTTCCGGCCGCCGTCTCCAAGGCCCTGAGCAGCGCGCTCACCGCCGTCCGCATCGGCGTGACCGACCTCACCTTCGGCCTGGACCTCCCCGGCGCCGAGGAGGCCAGGAAGGTCCAGGGCGAGATCCTGGCCCAGCTCGACGACTACGTGATCCCCCGCGTGCACACCAGCACCGCGCCCGCGCTCATCGTGGTCGCGGGCTCCACCGGCGCGGGCAAGTCCACGCTGCTCAACACCCTGGCCAACGCCAAGGTCAGCGCGACCGGCGTACGCCGTCCCACGACCGGTACGCCCGTCCTGGCCTGCCACCCCGACGACCACGAGTGGTTCGCCAAGGGCGAGCTGCTCGGCGGCCTGCGGCGGCTCGGCGAACCCGACCCCGAGGTGTCCTCGGGCGGTCTGGTGCTCGTCTCCACCGAGCACCTTCCCGCGGGCGTGGCCCTGCTGGACACCCCCGACATCGACTCGGTCGTCGAGGAGCACCACGAGATCGCCCACCGCATGCTCGACGTGGCCGACCTGTGGATCTTCGTCACCACCGCCGCGCGGTACGCCGACGCCCCGGCGTGGCGGCTGCTGCGGCTGGCCAAGGAGCGCGGTGCCCGGCTGGCCATCGTGCTCTCCCGGGTGCCCCCCCAAGTCCCGGGAAGTGATCGACAAGCACTTCGTGAGGATGCTCACCGAGTACGGTCTCGGCGAGGTCGACCGGTTCGTCGTCCACGAGAGCAAGGTCGTCGACGGGATGCTCCCCGACGACGAGGTGACCGAGCTCCGGCGCTGGCTGGACGAGCTCTCGGTCGACGAGCGCCGCCGCGAACAGGCCGTGAAGGCCACCCTGAACGGGGTGCTCAACAGCTTCCGTACCCGGATACCGGCCCTGGCCAGGCAGCTGGAGGTCCAGGTCGCCCTGCGCAGGGACCTGCGCGCGGACGTCGACACCGCCTACGCCCGCGCGCTGGCCGAGATCGACGAGAAGACCGGCAACGGCTCACTGCTCCAGGGGGAGGTGCTGGCCCGCTGGCAGGACTTCGCCGGTTCCGGTGACCTCATGCGCACCCTTCACCTGCGCAGACCCGGTCGTTTCGCGGGCAAGGCGAGCCAGCAGGCGCCCGAACGGCTCAGCGCGCTGAAGTCCGCGTTGCGGGCGGGGCTGGAGTCGGTGGTCGTCTCGGCGGCGCACCGGGCGGCCGAGGAGGCGGCCTCACGCTGGCTGAACCGTCCGGGCGCGCAGGACGTCCTGGCGGCGGTCCCCGACTCGGGCCGCGCGTCCGACGAACTGCTGCGCCGGGCCGGCCGGACCATCGGGGCCTGGCAGGATCACATCATCGAGCTGATCCGCACCGAGGGCGTGACCAAGCGGTCGGTGGCCAGGGTGATCTCGTTCGACGTCGAGTCCCTGTCGCTGATCCTGACCATCGGGCTGCTGGGGTACGGTTCCCCGGACGCTCGGAGCGGTCCCGGCGCGCTGCCGCAGCGCCTGGTGCACGCGCTGCTCGGCGCCGAGTCGCTGCGCAACATCGGGGTGAAGGCCCGGAGCGATCTCCGTGCCAGGATCGGCCTGCTCTTCGACGACGAGACCGCCCGTTACGTCCAGGCCCTCGACGGGGCCGGCATACCCGACGAGGCCGCGGCCACGCGTCTCTACCAGGCAACGTACAACCTTGAGGTCGCCCGATGAGTGTTGGCACCACCCAGGCACGCCAGGGACTCGGCGGACGGCTCGCCGCGCTGGCACGGATCGTGGAGCTGGGCCCGGGCAGGGTCGAACCCGCGCTGCTCGCGGAGTCGGGGCGGCTGCTGCTCCGGGCCGGTGAGCGGCTCAAGCTCTCCTCCGACCACACCGTGGTCGCGCTCGCCGGGGGCACCGGGAGCGGCAAGTCCACGCTGTTCAACTCGATCTCCGGCCTGGAGCTGTCACCCACGGGGGTCCGCCGCCCGACCACGGCCCGTACCCACGCCTGCGTGTGGGGGCTGGACGGCGCGGGCCCGCTGCTGGACTGGCTGCAGATCCAGTGGCGGCACCGCTTCGCGCGGGCCAGCGCCCTGGACCGGGGCGAGGGCCGGCTGAACGGGCTGATCCTACTCGACCTGCCCGACCACGACTCCATCCGCGCGCTGACCGACACCGAGGCCGACCGGCTGATCCAGGTCGCCGACCTCGTCGTGTGGGTGCTGGATCCGCAGAAGTACGCCGACGCCTCCACGCACCGGCGCTACGTGACCGACCTGGCCGGGCACGAGGCTGTGACGATCTTCGTCCTCAACCAGTCGGACCGGCTCGACGAGGACGAGCTGGCCGAGTGCGTCGCGGACCTGGACGGCCTGCTCCGCCGGGAGGGGGTCGAGCATCCGGTGATCGTCACCACCTCGGCGATCACAGGCAGCGGCGTCGGCGAGCTCACGTCCGTCCTCGCCGAGACCGTCTCCGAGCGCAGGGCCGCGGTCCAGCGCCTGGAGGCCGACCTGGACCGGCTGACGCTCCGCCTGGCGAAGGCCGTGCCCGCGGACGGGGACCCCGCCCCGTCCTCCTCCCTCGACGACGCCCGCCGGATCGGCTTGACCGACGCCCTCTGCGACGCGGTCGGCGTTCCCGCCGTCGGTGAGGCGATGGAGAACGTGTACGCCGCGCGTTCCGCCGAGTGGGTCGGCTGGCCCTACGGCCGCTGGATCGCCGGGCTCCGCCCGGACCCCCTGAACAGCCTGCGGCTGGGGGACCTCCGGGACGAGATCCGTGGCCTGACCGGTGGTTCGGTCAGCGCGCAGCCCGCCGAGGTGGACACCGCCGTCCAGGCCCTCGCCGACGGCCTCACCTCCGGTATGCACGAGGCGTGGCAGAACGGCATCAGGGACGCCGCCCGCTCCCGGGTGGCCCAGCTGCCCCAGGTGCTCTCGGAGGAGCTGTCGGAGGTGGCGCCCCGCCTGGACAGGGTTCCCGGCTGGTGGCGGCTGCTTCTGGTCTGGCAGTACCTGCTGGTGGTGCTCTTCCTGGCCGGGCTCGTCTGGGTCGGCGTGGCGCTGGCGTACGGCGTGTTCGGGCTCGGGACCCCGCCCGAGGCGCTGGAGTTCTTTGCCGACGTGACCTCGCTGCCCTGGGTCGGGCTGATGATGTTCTCCGTTCTCGGGCTCGGGGCGCTGACCGCGTTGGCCAGCCGCAACTTCGTCGTGCTCGGCGCGGGCAACGAGCGTGACGCGCTGGAGCGCGAGATGCGCCGCAGGGTCGGCGGCGTCGCCGAGAGCATGGTGATCGAGCCGGTGGAGCGCGAGCTGACCCGCTATAACGAGTTCTATTCGGCCATGCGGAGCCTGCGGGGCTGATCCCGTTCGGCTCTCTTCGCCGAGAGCCTCATGCCGAGCCGTCCCCTTCGGCCGTGTCGATCGAGGGGGCGGTGCGGCCGTCGCCGACCGTCCACGGCCTCACCCCGGGATCCGGGTTTTCCACAGAACGAGGTTCGGGGTCCTGCGGGCGGGACGGTAAGGGCCATCGTGTCTCTCAGCCGCCGGCAGTCAGCCGGCTCCCATGGGAGGCACGATGAACGACATCCATGTCACGCTGACCGGTAACGTCGCGGCCCCGCCGCGCCAGCACACCTTCCCCGACGGTTCCCGGGTCACCTCGCTCAAGATCGCTTCGACGAGCCGCTACTTCGACCGGGAGAACCAGCAGTGGCGCAACGGGGAGACCACCTACTTCGGGGTCCGCTGCTTTCGCGGGCTGGCCGACAACGTCGCCCAGTCGGTCCAGCTGGGCCAGCCCGTCATCGTCCAGGGCAGGCTGCGCATCCGCGAGTTCACCCATGAGGGGGAGCGCCGGTTCATGCCCGAGGTGGAGGCCGGCTCGCTGGGCCACGACCTGCGCTGGGGGCTCGGCAGCTTCAGCAAGCCACAACGTGGCGGGCCCGTCCCTGCCCTGGGCAGCGCGGAGCGGAGCGAGCTCGACCGCGAGACGTCCGACTGGGCCATGAGCGGCGGCGTTCCCGTCGGCTCCGACGCCCTGACCGCGGCGAGGTCCGGGTCCGGTGCCCGGACGGCCGGGGAGCCCGGATTCGGTGCTGAGATCACCGGAGGGTCCGGAGCCGGTGGTGAGACGACCGGGGAGGCGCCGTCCACGAAGGACGGGTTCGCGCAGAGCGGGTCCGGGGGCTCGACGGCCGAGGGGCTGGGGGAGACCGGAGAGACCGGGGAGACCTGGTCCGCCGATGCGGCGCCGTGGGAGACCGGGGCGCAGGCCGTTCCGGGCGCCGAGCCGATCGTGACGGCCGAGATCTTCGCGGAGATCGCCGGGAGCACCCCGCACGCGATGGGGAACGGGCTCCCGGCGGCGGAGCCCGCGCACGGGGAGGCCCCGAACCGCAGGCGCAGGACGACGGCGAAGGGGGCGAGGCGAGCGGACGCCACGGCGGGAAGCGGTCCCGCCCGGGAGGCCGGGGCGCTCGCGACCGTGCCGGACGAGGACAAGGTCCACTCCGCCGTGGACGACGAGGTCCCCTGGCCGGTACGGGAGCACGTGGCGGCCTGAGCCGCACCGCACCGCGACGGGAAGGCCCGGGCCGCGGGCCTTCCCGTCCGGCAGTCGGTCCGTCGTCCGGACGCGGGTCCTGTCACGGGCCTGTCACGGGCCTGTCGCGGGCCTGTCGTCCGGCCGGCGGACGCCGGCGCCGGATCGTCGACCCGAGGGGGGAAGAGAAGGGCGAAAAGAAAAGGGGCCGAGACGCAGGGGAGCGGCCGGGGCGGAAGGGGAATACAGGGGGCAAGGGGCAAGGGGGAGCCGGGGGGAAAGAGGGCTCAGGGGTGAAAGAGAGGGCCTGGGACGGGCTGAGCGAGGGGGCATCGGCCGGACGCGGCCGGCGCCCGCCGCGCTGGGCGGTGACGCCGGGATGAACCGGCCGATGGTCTTGCCCGTGTCAGATGCCGAGACACCTGTTAGGTCCAGGTCACGCCCCGCAGCATGGCTTGCTCCTTTCCCACACGGCCCGCTCGCGGGCGAGCGGTTTCCACGTCGTGGATCAACCGGCGGGTTGACCCACTTCGTCAACGTAGCGGTTGCCATCGCGCGACGCACACTCCGCAACTATTGTGTTACACATCGTTAGTCGGAGAGGGGGACGACATGGCGGCTCCCGGTCACACCTCGGTGAAAGCGCGCGACGGCGTGACGGCCTTGGTCGATCGATGGCCCTTGCTCGGGCAGCGTCGCCCGCTGGTCGCCTATCTGTGCGGGCTGGTGACGCTGGACGCCGTCGCGATCGTGTACTTCGCGACGTCCGGTGTCTTCCGCTGGTCCGATCTGCTGACCTTCACCGCGCTGATGGCATGCGGGGCCGTGTGCATCGAGGCGACCCGCAGGCTCGGCATGCCCGCGGGCGTCTACCGGGACCTGCTCTCCGCCTGGTGGCTGCCCGCCGCGCTGCTGCTGCCGCCGCTGTACGCCCTCCTGGCGCCCATACCGCTGCAGTTCCTGCTGCAGAAACGGGTGCGCGCGACCGTGGTCTACCGGCGGGTCGTCAGCTCGGCGGCGATCGGGCTCGCCGGATGCGCGGCCTCCCTGCTCTTCCATGCCACCGCCGGTGACCTGAACGCGCTGGTCAGGGGCGACGGAAGGCCGATCCTGGTGGCCGTCGGCTGCGCGGTCCTGTTCACGGTGATCAACACCGCCCTGATCGCCGTCGCCGCCCACACCGCCGACCCCGAGAGCCACTGGCGGGAGGTCCTGTGGAACCGGGAGAACCTGCTCCTGGACGTCGTCGAGCTCTGCCTGGGCGTCCTGGTCTCCATCACCTGCGGGCTCAACCCGGCGCTGCTGGTCCTGGCCCTGCCGCCGGTGGTGCTGCTGCAGCGCAGCCTGCTGCACGCCCAGCTCCAGGCGGCGGCCCGCACCGACCTCAAGACCGGCCTGCTGAACGCCGCGGCCTGGCACCGCGAGGCCGACACCGAGATCGTCAGGGCCCGGCGCACCGGGGAGACGCTCGCCCTGCTGATCGTCGACATCGACCACTTCAAACGGGTCAACGACACCTACGGCCACCTGATCGGCGACCAGGTCCTGGTCGGCGTGGCCGACACCATCCGCAGCCAGCTGCGCGACTACGACGTGGTGGGCCGGTTCGGCGGCGAGGAGTTCGTCGTCCTGCTGCCCAGGGCCGACGTGACCGAGGCGCGCAGGGTGGCCGAGCGGCTCCGCTCCCGGGTGGGGAGGATGGCCGTCCCGGCCGATGACAACATGATCACCGTGACCATCTCGGTCGGTGTGGCGATCATGAGCGTGCACGGGGACGACCTGATCGAACTGCTCGCCGCGGCCGACCTGGCCCTCTACCGCGCCAAGGAGCTCGGCCGCGACCAGATCTGCCTGCCCGCCACGGTCGTGCCCCCGGCCCGCAGGCCCGGATCCGAGGCCGCCCCTAGCTGAACTTTCCAGGCCCTAAACTAAAGGCATGCCGGAGTACATCTACACACTGCAGCGCGTGCGCAAGGCGCACGGCGACAAGGTCGTCCTCGACGATGTGACGCTGTCGTTCCTGCCGGGCGCCAAGATCGGTGTCCTGGGCCCCAACGGCACCGGAAAGTCGACGCTGCTGAAGATGATGGCGGGCCTGGAGCAGCCGTCCAACGGCGACGCCCGGCTCATGCCCGGCTTCACCGTCGGCATGCTTCAGCAGGAGCCCCCCCTCAACGAATCCAAGACCGTCCTCGGCAACGTCGAAGAGGGCGTCGCCGAGACCAAGGCGATGCTCGACCGCTTCAACGAGATCGCCGAGCTGATGGCCACCGACTACAGCGACGAACTGCTCGACGAGATGGGCAAACTGCAGGACGCCCTCGACCACCGCAACGGCTGGGATCTCGACAGCCAGCTGGAGCAGGCGATGGACGCCCTGCGCTGCCCCCCGCCGGAGGCCGAGGTCACCCAGCTCTCCGGTGGCGAGCGCCGCCGGGTCGCCCTGTGCAAGCTCCTCCTGGAGCAGCCCGACCTGCTGCTGCTCGACGAGCCCACCAACCACCTCGACGCCGAGAGCGTCCAGTGGCTCGAGTCACACCTGGAGAAGTATCCGGGCACCGTCCTGGCGGTCACCCACGACCGTTACTTCCTGGACAACGTGGCCAACTGGATCCTGGAGCTCGACCGGGGCCGCTGCCACCCCTACGAGGGCAACTACTCCACCTACCTGGAGGCCAAGGCGGCGCGGCTCAAGCTGGAGGGCCAAAAAGACGCCAAGCGCAAGAAGCGCCTGGAGGACGAGCTGGAGTGGGTCCGCTCCAACGCCAGGGCCCGCCAGACCAAGAGCCGGGCACGTCTCCAGCGCTACGAGGAGATGGCCGCCGAGGCCGACAAGCACCGCAAGCTCGACTTCGAGGAGATCCAGATTCCGCCGGGCCCGCGTCTGGGCACCACGGTCATCCGGTCCGAGAAGCTCACCAAGGGCTTCGAGGAGCGCGTGCTGATGGAGAGCCTCTCCTTCGACCTGCCGCGCAACGGCATCGTCGGCATCATCGGCCCGAACGGTGTCGGCAAGACCACCCTGTTCCGGATGATCACCGGGAGCGAGACGCCCGACAGCGGCGAGATCGTGATCGGCGACACCGTCAAGATCTCCTACGCCGACCAGAGCCGGGGCGGGATCGACCCGTCCAAGAACGTCTGGGAGGTCGTCTCCGACGGGCTGGACTACATCAAGGTGGGCCAGGTCGAGATGCCGTCCCGCGCCTACATCGCGGCCTTCGGCTTCAAGGGGCCGGACCAGCAGAAGAAGGCGGGCATCCTCTCCGGTGGAGAGCGCAACCGGCTCAACCTGGCCCTGACCCTCAAGCAGGGCGGCAACGTGCTGCTGCTCGACGAGCCCACCAACGACCTCGACACCGAGACGCTCTCCAGCCTGGAGAACGCGCTGCTGGAGTTCCCCGGCTGTGCCGTGATCACCTCGCACGACCGGTGGTTCCTGGACCGCATCGCCACCCACATCCTGGCGTGGGAGGAGGGCTCGAACTGGTTCTGGTTCGAGGGCAACTACGCCGACTACGAGAAGAACAAGGTCGAGCGCCTGGGGGCCGACGCGGCCCGGCCGCACCGCGTCACCTACCGCAAGCTCACCCGGGACTGAGGCCGGCCCACCGTCCCCGTCGCCCGGACGCGCGCGAGTGAAGGACCGTCCGGGCCGGTGCGGGAACGGGCCGTACGGACGACATCAGGGGCCGGCCGCCGATCGAGGCGGCCGGCCCGCGGTCATCGCGGGACGCGCCCCGGGGTGCGGCGGCCGCCGGAGGGTCGCTACGGTTTCGGGTGTGTTTGAACAGAGCGTCGCGGACGCGGTCGGCCGGGATCACCGGCACGTGTTCTCCAGGGCCGTCAGGTTCGCCGACATCGACTCGCTGGGACACGTCAACAACGTGCGGTTCCTCGACTACCTGGAGGACGCGCGGCTGGCGATGTTCCACATCGACCCCCACCACGAGGGCATCGCCCCGTTCCGGGGACTCGTGGTCGCCCGTCACGAGATCGACTACCGGCGTCCGCTCACCTTCCGCCTCGACCCCGTCCGGGTGGAGTCCTGGGTGACGGAGATCAGGCCGGTGCGGTTCACCCTCGCGTACGAGATCCGCGACGACGAGGAGGTCTTCGTCAGGGCCGGGTCGGTGCTCGTCGCCTATGACGTGGAGCAGGCCTCCCCCCGGCGGCTGAACCAGGACGAGCTGGCCTACCTGCGCAGGTTCACCGCCGGCGGCTGAGGACGGCCCGGCGACGCTGCCGGAGGGCACCCGGCGGGGACTCCCGGGGCCCGCCGGGTGCCCTCCGCACGCCCGGAACCCGTACCGCGGGAAAATCCCGCCGTCCTGGGTGCCCGGCGGTGGGCGCGCCGCCGGTGGGGGCGGCGCGCCGGGGGTGTCAGGCGCCGGAGGTGGCCAGCCAGACCGCCGTGTCCGGGAGCAGCAGGTGCCCCTCGACCGGGGCGCTGCCGATCAGGACGCGGTCGTGCGGGGGCAGCTTCACCGGCTCGGTGCCGCAGTTGATGACGCAGGTCAGCGGTCCCCGCCTGAAGACGAGGGCGTCCCCGGAGCTCTCCAGCCAGGTGATCTCGTCGGGCAGGGTGCCGCGCAGGTCGCGGCGGGCGCGCAGGGCCTCCCGGTAGAAGCTCAGCGTCGAACCCGGGTCGTTCGACTGGCGCTCGGCCGACAGCACCACCCACTCGACCGGCTGGGGCAGCCAGGGCCGCGTCCCGTCCGGGGAGAAGCCGTACGGCTCGGACACCCCCGACCAGGGCAGCGGGACCCGGCACCCGTCCCGGCCGGGCAGCTTCCCCTCGGACCGGGCGAAGATCGGGTCCTGACGGGCCTCCGGGGGAAGATCCTTCACCTCGGGGAGGCCCAGTTCCTCCCCCTGGTAGAGATATGCCGATCCCGGCAGGGCGAGCATGGCGAGCAGCGCCGCACGCGCGCGGGCCAGACCCGTCGTGGAGTTCGTCAGGCCGTCGCCGTACCGGGTCACGTGCCGGACCACGTCGTGGTTGGAGAGCACCCAGGTGGGGGCGGTCACGGCGGCCAGCGTGTCGTCGATGACCTTCTTGAACGCGGTCCCGGACCAGGGGGCCTCCAGCCAGGCGAAGTTGAAGCTCTGGTGCAGCTCGTCGGGCCGGACGTAGAGCGCGAGGTCCTCGGCGGAGTCGGTCCAGACCTCGCCGATGGCCATCCGCTCACCGTCGTAGGAGTCGAGCACCTTGCGCCACTCGCGGTAGACCTCGTGCACCTCGGGCCGTCCCCAGATCGGGGACTCGGCCTTGAACGCCTGGTCCTCCGGCGGCGTGTCCGGCAGCCCCTCGGCCTTGTACAGGCCCATCGCCACGTCGATCCTGAACCCGTCCACCCCCCGGTCCAGCCAGAACCGCAGCACGTCGAGGAACTCGGCGTGCACCTCGGGGTTGCGCCAGTTGAAGTCGGGCTGCTCGGGGGCGAAGAGGTGAAGGTACCACTGCCCGTCGGGCGCCTTGCTCCAGGCCGGGCCGCTGAAGGTCGACTGCCAGTTGTTGGGCGGCAGGTCCCCGCCGTCGCGGAAGACGTAGCGGTCGCGTCCCTCGCCGCGCAGCGCGGCCTGGAACCACTCGTGCGCCGAGGAGCTGTGGTTCGGGACGATGTCCACGATGACCCGCAGGCCCAGCCGGTGCGCGTCGGCCACCAGGTCGTCGAAGTCGGAGAGCGTGCCGAAGAGCGGGTCGACGTCGCGGTAGTCGGCCACGTCGTAGCCGCCGTCGGCCATCGGGGAACGGTAGAAGGGGGTCAGCCAGATCGCGTCCACGCCGAGCTCGGCGAGGTACGGCAGGCGCCGCCGGATGCCGGGCAGGTCGCCGACGCCGTCTCCGGAGGCGTCGGCGAAGCTGCGAACGTAGATCTCGTAGACGACGGCGTCACGCCACCAGGGGGTTTCCATGAGCATGGGTTGCCCCCGGTCGGCGGGGTTTATGCGTCGGGGGCGTTGACCATGCTGTGCGCCGCGTACACGAGGTAGTCCCAGAGGCGTTTCTCCAGGTCCTCGGGGAGCTCCAGGGAGGCCACCGCGTCGTGCATGTGCCTGAGCCAGGCGTCGCGCTCGGCCGAGCGGATGACGAACGGGTTGTGCCGCATCCGCAGGCGCGGGTGCCCCCGCTGGGTGCTGTAGGTGTTGGGGCCGCCCCAGTACTGGATGAGGAACAGCCGCAGCCGGTCCTCGGCGCCTTCGAGGTCGTCCTCGGGGTAGAGCGGCCGGAGCAGCGGGTCGGTGGCCACTCCCTGGTAGAAGTGGTGCACCAGACGCCTGAACGCCTCCTCGCCGCCGACGGCGTCGTAGAAGGACTCTGGTTCCTCGGGGGTGGCGGACACGTGCTCCAGCCTAATCGACGTCAGCCGGCGATCGGGATGGAGGCCCGGTCCAGGGCCGTCTTGACCCGCAGGCGGAGCTCACGGGCGATCTCGGCCTGCTTGGAGGGGAGGGTCTTCGCGCTGATCCGGAAGATGACCGAGGTATCGGAGATCTGCTCGATGCCCCAGACCTGCGGCTCCTCCACGATGACGGAGCGGAAGCCCGGGTCCTCCCACATCTCCTCGACGGTCGCCTTGAGCAGGTCACGGACGGCCGGGACGTCGGAGGCGTAGGCCACCGGCACGTCCACGGTGGCGCGCGACCAGCCCTGGGACTCGTTGCCGACCCGGGTGATGGTGCCGTTGCGCACGTACCAGACCCGGCCGTCGGCGTCGCGCAGGCGGGTGATGCGCAGGGTGACCGCCTCCACGGTGCCCACCGCGGCGCCGGCGTCGATCACGTCGCCCACACCGTACTGGTCCTCCAGGAGCATGAACATCCCGGCGATGAAGTCCTTGACGAGCTCCTGGGCGCCGAAGCCGATCGCCACGCCCACGATGCCGACGCTGGTCAGCAGGGGGGCGATGGGTATCGTGAGCCGCTCCAGGACGGTCAGCACGGCGGTGCCGAGGATGATGATGGAAGCCACGTGCTTGAGCACCGAGCCCATGGTCTCGGCCCGCTGCCTGCGCCGCTCGGCCAGGATCGCGTCCAGGCCCTCGGGGGCAGGCGCGTCCCGGCCGCGCAGCCGTCCCGCCAGGGAGGTGCGCCCGGAGGACGCCCGCCGCACCACGCGGTTGATCAGCCGGTGCGCCACGTTGCGCAGGATCAGCGCGATCACGATCACGAGCACGAGGGCGAGGGCGGCCGCGACCACGGGGGCCCAGTTGGCCGGGATGAAGAGCTGCACGAGATCGCACACTAGCCCCCCCGCCGTCCCCGCATCCCCTCGTCAGGCCCGCGCTCATGTCCAAAAGCCCCTTGACGCTCTCGGCTGGATCCAGCGTCGTGGTGACGGTCGGGGTCGGGACGGGGGACGGGCTGGGACTCGGGGTGGGAACGGGCGTGGGGGAAAGCAGGAACACGGAGTGGATCCCTCTCGGATCGGATCGATGGCCGGCCGGGCGCGTCTGATGACCCACCCATCTTGCCGATCGAACCGGCCTCCGTCACATCACGCCGGGGAAGACGGGGACATCCGGATCAGGGGCCGCGGGGGGCGGACCCGGATGCCCCGGTGACGGGTGGCCCGGACGGGACACGCACCCGGAAGCGTGTCCCGTGTCGTTCCCGAGAAGGATCCCCTCCTGTCACCGTCCGGACGAGAGGCCGGACGGCAGTCTGTGCTTCGGATGGGTTCGGGGGCCTCGGCCCGACGGAGCCGAGGCGTGTCGCGGGAGGTCCCGCGGGCGACCGGTTCGCAGGACCGGTCCGTGCGGGCGGCCCACCCCGCGAGGGTGGCCGCCGGGCCGGGACGGGCCCGAGGGGGCGGGCCCGTCCGGCCGATTCGGAGCCGGCGGGACGACCAGCGTCCGAGGACGCTCCGCACCGGTCGCCCCGCCGGCTCCGTCGAGCCGCGGCAGGCGCGGCGCACCGGCCGGAACACCGGCCGTTGCGCCGCTCACCTCACTCTCCTACCGCGGCGAGTACGCGTGCGACCTTGGTCGCGGCACCGGCGGGGTCCTCCACCGTGTGCATCTTCTCGCCCCAGGACCACCAGTAGTACCAATCCCGATGGCTGGGGGCGGCCTGGGCCCGGCAGGTGACGTTCTCCGCAAGGCTGGTCGCCTTGGGGTTGATCACACGCACGAACGTGCGGCCCGAGTGGGTCCGTACCACGCGGGCGTGCAGCCCGCGGCAGTCAAGCTCCGTCACCAGCCGTTCCAGGTGCCGGAAATCGTCTTCACCCACCTCGTCCCTCCTCGTGATGTCGGTTGCCGGCATCGAATCGTGTTCGCTCGATCACGCATTCGGTGCTGCTCGCCAAAGATGACTCACGGTGGGCCCATGGGTCAATTCGGGGAAAACCCTGTTCAGGGTGGACGTTGTGCCAAGTGGGTTGAAAGAAACAGTCCCCGGGAGGACGATTCTTAGCCCATGGCTTTATTAGTGCGTTCCGGATGAGTCAAACGTGGTCCATCATTCTCGGTAGGCGCAGTGCGACAGAAAGATCACACTGAGTCAAGGGGGAGAGGACCGGTCGGGACAACGTGTGCCGGCCAGCCCCGGCTGGCCACGAGAGAGGGGCCGGTATGTCCGGCAGGCAGCACAGGGAGACAGAGTTGGCGCGGCGGATCCGGGCTCGTGGCCTGGCGTCCGGGAAGTCCTCGGCGCAGATAGCCGAGGAAATTCACGACAAATGCAATGCGCAATTCGGGACCACACGGATTAAAGGTCACCGGCTCGCGCACGGCGTCGCCCTCGCGGACGTCATCGAACAGATACGGGCGCTGTTCGAACGCGACGGCAAGTCGGCCCCGGGCATCGGCGAGACGCTCCTGTCCGCGTACGAGAGCGGGCTGAAGCGGCCCGGTCCCGAGTACCTGCACTACCTGTGCTCCGCCTACCGGGTCGAGCCGGCCTCCCTCGGGTACGACGGCCCGTGCATCTGCGGCCACGGCCACAAGATGCCCGGTGTCGTCCGAGGCGATCTCCAGGATGGAAGACCCGACACTTCCCCTGGTCCGCGAGAGCTGCTGATCCAGCCGATCGGCCTCGGCCTTTCCGCGGACGGGGGCGAGGAGGACGAGAACGTGCTACGGAGGACACTCTTACAGCTCCTGGCGGGCAGCGGCATCGCGCTGGACGGCCAGGTGCTCGGATCGGTGGAGAGCATCCGCAGGAGGATGGACGACACGCTGGTCTCGGCCACCGTCTCGCCCGCCATGCTCGACCAGTGGGAGGAGTCGACCATCGGCTTCGGCCGCCAGTACATGAACACCCCGCCGCTCCGGCTGCTGTGCGACGTCATGCTGGAGTTCAGCGCGGTGCGCAAGGCGATGGAGCGGCGCCAGCCGGTCGACCTGCAGGAACGGCTCTGCCGGATGGCCGCCCAGCTCGCCGGGCTGAGCGGCATGATCATGATCAATCTCGGTGACCACCGGCTCGCCCGGTCCTTCTTCCGCACCGGCAGGACCGCCGCCGACGAGACCGGGGACCGCGCGCTGCGGGCATGGGTCACGGCCAGGGAGGCCCTGGTCCCGCTCTACTACGGCGATCCGCGCGAGGCGCTCAACCTGGCCAAGAAGAGCCGGGACCTGGCCGGGCAGACCCCCTGCGCGGCCCAGGCGATGGCCCCGGTGGTGGAGGCCCGCGCGCTGGCGATGATGTCGGGCGCGGGCAAGAAGGAGGTGGTCGACCAGGCCAAACGGGCCCTGTCCCGGGCCAGGGCGGCCTTCTCCCAGATGACCGCCGCCGACCAGGACGACTCCACCTTCGGCTACACCGAGCGCCAGCTGTACTTCCACCAGGGGGACGCGCTGGTCAAGCTCGGGCAGGCGATGGAGGCCGACCTCATCCTGGAACAGGCGCTCACCAAGTACGGCCCGACCGACTGGCTGGATCCGACCATCATCAAACTCGACCGTGCCCAGTGCAAGATCCTCGAAGGCGACGTGGAGGAGGCGCTGGACATCGCCCAGCGCACGATCGCGGGCCTCGACGACGAGTGCAGGCCCGACATCCTCATGCAGCGCGCGCACGAGGTGGCCCGGCAGGCCGAGGCGAAGGCTCCCGGCCATCCCAAGCTCAGGATCTACCTGGACTCGCTGCGCAGCCGTGGCGTCCCGGTGGCGGATCCGGTGGCCGACGGGAGGGAGAGTTGAGGCCGACGCTCCGGCGTTATCGCTGGTCCGACCTCGAAACCGTCTGGTCGCTGCACCAGATATGCCTCGCGCAGGTGGGTCTCGCGCCCGGGGACGGCGTCTACTACGAGGACGACTTCCCCAGGATCGGCGAGGTCTACCTCGCCGACCGGGGCGAGTTCCTGGTGGGCGAGATGCCCGGCGGGCGCATCGTCACGATGGGAGGGCTCCGTCGCGTCGACGACCGGAGCGCCGAGATGTGCCGGCTGCGGGTCCATCCGGAGTTCCAGCGGCGCGGGTTCGGCGCCCAGATGGCCCTCGCCCTGGAGGCCCGGGCGGTCGAGCTGGGGTACGCCCGGCTCTGCGGGGACACCACCCTGAACCAGCCCGCGGCGATGGAGCTCTACCGCAGGTTCGGGTGGCGGGAGATTCGCCGGGAGGAGCGAGGAGGATGCACGGTTATTTACGGAGAAAAAGACCTTATATCCGCTATGTCCTCTTTAATGCAGTAAGTTGGTGAACCGCTTCGCTCCAGGTATTGCCGATCGCGGAAACAGCGGAATACTGGGTCTTCTCATCCGTCGACATTCTCTGGTGCGTACGATGAAAAAGATCATTGTTCACAAGCCCGGCGTTTCCCGACTCGGTGGTGTCGCCGGAGTCATCCACAAGGGGTGAGGATCTTTTCGGCGAGGGAGGGCGGCCCCGGTCCATGAGATCGGGTGCCACTCTCGCCCCCTTCTGCGGCACGTTTTCCGGCTCTGCGCGGCCTTTTTCGGTCCGAAATGACGTCGAGGAATGCGCAGGCCCCTGAGGTGTGACGCATTCGCGTGGCTTTCCGGTCCCGTGACGGGTGTATTGCGGCCCCGTACGGATCGGCCGGTTCCAGCCGGGTGACCCGGCCGATCCGGGGCGTGTCCCGGCTGGCCCGGCAGACGATCCGCGGGCGTGCGGGCAGGGCGGTGGGACGGCCCGGCCGGCTCCTCCGCGGGCGTGCGGGCGGGACGACCCGCCGGTCAGCCCAGCAGGGTGAGGCGGCGGACGACCTCCGGCAGGCCGGGAGGCTCCAGGAAGCCGGGCAGGTCCGCCATCTCCGCCACGGAGAACCAGCCGGAGCCCAGGAACGTGACGTCCTCCTCGGCGGTCAGCGACACCGCGCCCGCTTCGGGACCGTCCTCGAACCTGGCCAGGTAGAACCGCTCGGTCTTGGCGTAGTGGACGCCGAGCCAGTCGAACTCCCGGCGTACCGGCACCCACCGGTCGAGCACCGCCTCCCCGGGCAGGCCCGTCTCCTCGGTGAGCTCCCGCCGGGCGGCCTGCAGGGGGGTCTCGCCCGGGTCGATACCGCCACCGGGCGGTTCCCACAGGGTGTGGCCGCTGGTGGCGTCACGCCAGTGCATCAGGAGCACCCGTCCGGAGGCGTCCACGCAGATCACCCGGGCCGCGGGCCGGTCGTTCGGCTGAGAGTCCCCCATGGGCCAGGGACGCTATCACCCGCCCCCGCCGGGCCGGAGCCCGGTGGCGGTCCGGTGGCGGTCCGATGAGGGACCCGGTGGCGGTCCGGTGACGACCCCGTGGTTTCCCGCGTCCCGGACGGCGTTGCGGACGCGTTGTGGACGGTGTCGTGGACGGCGTTCCGGACCGGCGGATGCGGCGCCGGGATTCGCTGTACCCTGCCCAGGTCAGGTGCGAGCACCGTACGATCCACCTCCTCAAGCTCAAGGGTGAAGGCATGAGTTCCAGGGCCGAGTATGTGTTGACGCTCTCCTGCCCGGACCGTCCCGGCGTGGTGGCCGCGGTCTCCGGTCTCCTGGCCGGACGAGGATGCAACATCATCGAGAGCCAGCAGTTCGGGGACGCCGTGGCCGGGCGGTTCTTCATGCGGGTGCAGTTCGCCTCCCCGCTGCCCGACGCGGAACTGCGCGAGGCCGTCGCGGCGCTGGCCCCGGAACTCGGCATGGACTTCAGGCTGCGCGACGTCTCGGTCAGGCCGCGCGTACTGGTGATGGTCAGCAAATTCGGCCACTGCCTGAACGACCTGCTCTACCGGACCCGTTCCGGCCTGCTCGACATAGAGATCGTCGCGGTCGTCTCCAACCACCCCGACCTGCGCCCGCTGACCCAGTCGTACGGCATCGACTACCACCACCTGCCGGTCACCCCCGAGACCAAGCCCAGGCAGGAGGCGGAGGTGCTGACCCTCGTCGATCACTACCGGGCCGATCTGGTGGTGCTCGCCCGCTACATGCAGGTGCTGTCGGAGGATCTCTGCGTCAAGCTCGCCGGCAACGTGATCAACATCCACCACTCGTTCCTGCCGTCGTTCAAGGGGGCCAAGCCCTACCACCAGGCGCACGCGCGGGGTGTGAAGCTGATCGGCGCGACGGCGCACTACGTGACCGCCGACCTCGACGAAGGGCCGATCATCGAGCAGGAGGTGGCCCGGGTGAACCACACCCACTCAGCGGAGGATCTCGCCGCCATCGGACGTGACGTCGAGTGCCAGGCCCTGGCCCGCGCGGTCCGCTGGCACACCGAGCAGCGGGTCCTGCTCGACGGCCACAAGACGATCGTCTTCCCCCGCTGACCGTCGCGATCGTCACCTGACCGTCGTGATCGTCACGTTCGTCATGTGAGCGGTGCGGTCGTCACGTGACCACCACGGTCGTCGTCTGGCCGGTGCGATCGTCACGCGCCTGTCAGGTATTCCTCAGGCGACCGTCCCGTGCCCGTCCGTCCCGTCGGTGACCGCACCCTCGGCCGGTTCGGGCGGCGTGTCCCCGGCCGCCTCGGCGAACCCGGCCGCCCGGGTGTCGGCGGCGCGGCTCTCCCGCTCGGTGAGCGTGAGCGTGCGCAGGTGGAACAGCTCGTCGAGCGCGGCGGCGTCGAGAAGGCCCTCGGGCCTGTCCGGTGAGACGTCCGGATGGTCGTGCAGGATGATCGGCGAGGAGAGCACCACGTCCCGGTGACCCGGTTCTCCCACCAGGACGGGCCAGGTGTGCTCGTTACGGCAGGTCTCCACGGCCGGTCGCGCCCACTCGGGCGGGTCGAGCAGGGAGACGAAGGCGCCGGCGGTCACCGCGACGATCAGGTGCGCCGAGATCAGCGAGTGCCGGAGCGCCTGCTCGCGCGGGGCCCCCAGCGGCTTCCAGTCGTCGGTGTTCTCCACCCGGGCACGCAACCTGATCAGGCCGTACGGTCCCGGAACCCGCTCGGCGGAGACGGTGAGGGCCGCGTGCAGCGGCAGGTGCTCGGAGACGAGCCGCCCCACGATCTCCCCGGACGGTGAGGCGATCGGCTCGATCACGCGATCACCGGGGATCCGTACCTCGACCATCCGGGCGGGCGCGTCGAGCAGACCGGCGACCGGGAAGACCGCCTCCACCTCCCGCTCCGTGGCCTCGTCGAAGGTGAGGTAGGTGCGGTGGCCGTTGCGCAGCTGCTGGACCGGCCAGTAGCCGTCGTCCTCGGCCCGCTCGACGCAGCGCGTCCTGACGTGCAGGAAACGCAGGTTCAGATGGACCACGGCGTACGCGGCCCCTTCGAGGAGGCACTCGGTCACGCTGGCCGAGTGGTCGGCGGTGGCCGTGAACCCCGGTGGCACCAGGACCCCGAACCGCCGCCGCACCTGGTCCTTGGCCGCGGGGGTGAGGTGGGGGTAGAGCAGGCGCCCCTCGTACAGCACCGCCTCCGCCAGCCGCCGGGCGATGTCCATCGGCACGCTCATCGAATACCTCCAGCGTGGAGATCCCGGGCTTCGGCCGTGGAAGCGACCGTGGGAGAAGGACGCGGAACGGCGCCGCGCGGACGTCCCGGGGCCGGGGGAGGGGCGGGCATCAGGCCCCACCGGTGCCGGGGTCTCCGGGGGAGCCGGTCCGGGCGTCAGGGGCACCGATGCGGGCGGCCGTGACCGGCGGCGGGACGGGCACTGCTCGCGTACGCGCTGCTGCGGTCATGTCGACGCTCCGTATTCTCCACGGTAGCCGTCACAGTACGATCGGCCGCCCCGGGGCCGACACCCCCGGTTCGGCAACCGGAGGCAAAGCTCTGATCATTGACGCGGCCTTTTCGTCCGGGACGTGCGGGTCGTGGCCGCCCCCGTGGACACGGCCCGCGACGCTCCCGGGGCCCTCACCTGGACCCGCCGGCCCCGATCCGCGCTCGGACCGCACACCGGACCCGGGCGACCGCACCCGGACCCCGAGGCCGGGAGCGGACCCCGGGATCAGGGCCGCCCCCGGATCAGGGCTGATACGTCCCGAAGTACCACTCGTTGCCCTCGGGATCCTTGCAGGCGTAGTCGCGGGAGCCGTAGGACTGGTCGCTCAGCTCCCTGGTGACCACGGCACCGGCCGCGACGGCCCTGTCGTGGTGGGCGTCGGGGTCGTCCACGACGACGTAGACCCCCGGCCCGCCGGGCTCTCCCGTGCCGGTCATGATCATCCCGGTGCCGACGAGCAGCTCACCGTGCTCGACCCTGCCCTCGGGTGAGGTGTGCAGCTCCTTGACCTCGAATCCGAACGCCTGGGTCAGCCAGTCGACGGCCTTGACCGGGTCGCGGTACATGACCAGTGGATACACCGTGCGCATGTCTCTCTCCTCCGTGGTGGTTCCCGATCACGATGCCACCGGAGAACACGGAGGGATTGGACGAATCTGACCTGTTCACCCCGGGACGGGGGACGCGGGCGCCATCATCTCTCCGGGGGTGACCCCGGCCATCGCCCGGAAGTCGCGGTTCATGTGGGCCTGGTCGTAGTAGCCGCAGGCGGCGGCCGTGTCGGCCGCGGACACCCCGGATCTCAGGCGGCCGGTGGCGTGCTGGAACCGCAGGACCCTGGCCGCGGCCTTGGGCGCCAGCCCGATCTGGTCGTGGAAGCGGGAGACCAAGTGGCGGTGGCTCCATCCCAGCTCGGCGGCGAGGGACGCCACGGGCACCGCGCCCCGGGCGGCGACCAGCCGGCCCCAGGCCCAGGCGACGCGGCGGTCGGGATCGGGGGCCTCGCCGATCCGCCGGACGAGCACCGCGTCCAGCAGGGCCAGACGGGCCGCCCGGCCGGGGGTCTCGGCCAGCCGCTCGATCGTGGTCGTGGCCCAGCCTCCCAGGACCTCCTCCAGGGACACCACCCGGTTGGCCAGCTCCCGCAGGGGCACCCCGAGCAACCTCCTGGCCCCGAGCGGCGTGAGGTCGACCTGCAACCCCTCGGCCGTCCCGGCGGTGACGGTGTCGACGTAGGTGTCGTGCAGGCCCGCGGCGAACGAGGCCAGCCGGCGGTCACCGCCGGGCCCGCTCAGCGCGAGCGGCGCGCCGAACCCGAAGATCATCGCGATGCCGGGGAAGGGCGGCTGCCGCCGTGCCGTGGGCAGGGCGTACCGCTCGCTGTAGGCCGACATCTCGGTGACATGGGGACGCAGGAGGGAACCGGGCTCCCCCACGGTGAAGCTCAGGCCCTCGGCCGCCCCCGTCTCGTCCGCGTCGTCGTGCACGCCCCGACCATAACCGGTCCCACCGACGGTTCGGCCCCGGGACGCCTGGGGCGCGTCCCGGGGCCCTTCTCAGGAGGTCAGGCCGGTGTGGTGGGCGAGGAAGACGAGCTGGTCGGCGACCAGCTCGACGGTCTTGCTCACCGCGCGGGCCCCGTGACCGGCCTCCATCTCGTTGCGGAGCAGGATCGGCCGGTCCCCGGCCTGGGCGTGCTGCAGGGCCGCGCACATCTTCCAGGCGTGCAGCGGGTGGACCCGGGTGTCGGACTGGAAGACGGTGAACAGCGTCGCCGGGTAGGAGACCCCCTCCCGCACGTTGTGGTACGGCGAGTAGGCGTGCAGCCAGGCGAACTCGTCGGGCTTCTCGGCGGAGCCGTACTCGACGTTCCACGTCGCGCCCAGCCCGAACAGCTCGTAGCGGATCATGTCCAGTAGCGGTGCCGAGCAGACCACCGCGGCGTACAGCTCGGGACGCTGGGTCAGGGCCGCGCCGACCAGGAGACCGCCGTTCGAGCCGCCGGAGATGGCCAGCTGCGCGGAGGTGGTCACACCGGTCGCGATCAGGTGCTCGGCCGCCGCGTGCAGGTCGTCGAAGACGTTCTGCTTGTGGGCGAGCATCCCGGCCCGGTGCCACTCCTCGCCCTGCTCGCCGCCGCCGCGCAGCTGGGCGATCGCGTACGTGCCGCCCGACTCGACCCAGCTCAGGATGGACGCCGAGTAGCCCGGGGTCATCGAGATGCCGAAGCCGCCGTAGCCGTACAGGACGGTGGGGCGCGGGCCCTCGGCGCCGGGAGGGGAGATCACCAGCATGTGGACCTCGCTGCCGTCGGCGGAGCGGTAGGTCACCTGCCTGGTGTCGACGGCCGGGACCTCGACGGCGCCGGGGGAGGCGGCCCACAGGGTCGTCTCCCCGCTGCGGGCGTCGTAGCGCTGGATGGTCGGCGGCGTGGTGTTGTCGGTGTAGCCGAACCAGGCCTCGTGACCGCCCTCGGGACGCTCGCTGATGCCGCCGATGGTGCCCAGGCCGGGGGTCGGCACCTCCCCGACGCGCTCGCCGGAGACCAGGTCGTGGACGGTGATCTCGCTGATCGCGTGACGGGTCCAGGCGACCAGCATGACCGGCCGGTCGAGGTCGTCGAGGATCGCGAAGTCCGTCAGCACCGCCTCGGGGTCCTGCGGGATCAGGTCGCGCCAGCTCTCGAAGCGCGCGTCCGAGGGGTCGGTCACGCAGATGCGGGCGCGAGGCGCGTCGCGGTCGGTGAAGACGTACAGGCGCCCGTCGCGGCCGAAGTACAGGGCGGTCTGGGCGTCGACGTCCTGCTGGACGACCCTCAGGTCCGGCGAGGAGGGGGCGGAGGCGTGCAGGTCGGCGACCCAGAGGTCGTTGCGCGGCGCGGTGCCCCGGGAGGCGGAGATCTGCAGCCAGCGGCCGTCGCGGGAGACCGAGACGCCGTAGTAGTTGGTCTTCTCCAGCCCCTCGCCGAAGATCAGGACGTCCTCCTGGGTGGAGGTGCCGACCCGGTGCAGGTAGACCCGGCGGTGGAACTGCTCCTCGTTCTCGGGCACCTCGGTGGCGGGCAGCCTGCGCACGTAGTAGAACGCCTCCCCGCCCGGCAGCCAGGCCACCGGGGAGTAGCGGCAGCGGTCGATCGGCCCCTCGACGCGCTCGCCGAGCGCGACGTCCATCAGGTAGAGGCTCGACTCCTCGTCACCGCCCACCGAGACCTGGTAGGCCAGCAGGCGGCCCTCCTTGTCGGGCTGCCAGGAGTCCAGGGTGGTCAGCCCGGTCGGGTCGAGCGCCATCGGGTCCAGCAGCGCCCGCTCGCTGCCGTCCGCATCGACGGTGTAGAGCACGGCGTGCTCCTGGGCGGGGGCGCGGCGCATGAAGAACCGCCGTCCTCCGCGCCAGGTCGGCGCGCCGATCGAGCCCGATGCGAGCAGCTCGGCGATCCGCGCCTTGAAGGCGTCGCGTCCCGGAAGGGCGTCCAGCTCGGTCTCCAGCAGCCTCTCCTGCCCCACGAGCCAGTCCTTCGTGGCCGGATCGTCGGGATCTTCCAGCCATCGGTAGGGGTCGGGGACGGGGACCCCGTGCAACTCCTCGACGAGGTCAACACGGCTGGCGGGAGGGTATGGCTGTCGCGTCATGGCCGAAACCCTACGACCTCCGGGCGACCGTACGGGGGCGGTGGCGGGGCATTGCGCGGCGGGCGTAGCAGATCGTCGGCGGGAGGAGTTAAAAAGTGGTAATGCGGGCATAAAACGTACCAGGTGTCTCTCCAGTCATTTATGGGTGGCGGGAACCGCGTTGCAGAAGCCAAACTTGGTGAAGGACGGTGCCGTGGTGAGCATCCGCTGGGCCGTCCGGCGGAGGTCCTCGTGACGGAAGCACCCGGGCCCCAGGAGGGGCCGCCAGCCGGGGCACGCAGTGGCGTGCCCCCTCAACAGACGTGTCGTACGGCGGGAGAGGCCCGCTGATGCGCCAGGTCCTGCTCTTGAACGCAACCTACGAACCCCTGACCACCCTGTCGCTGCACCGGGCCGTCGTGCTCGTGCTGCGGGAGAAGGCCGACGTCGTGCACCGCGACGGGCGGGGCGCCGTGTTCCGCTCGGCGAGCCGCACGCTCGACGTCCCCTCGGTGATCAGGCTTCGGAGATATGTCCGTATCCCCTACCGGTCGCGGATCCCGCTGACCCGGACCGCGCTGATGCGCCGGGACGACTACCGGTGCGCCTACTGCGGCCAGCGGGCCGAGACCATCGACCACGTCATCCCCCGCTCCCGGGGCGGCCCCCACACCTGGGAGAACTGCGTGGCGTCGTGCACGACGTGCAACCACCGCAAGGCCGACCGGATGCTGGAGGAACTGGGGTGGACGCTCAGCGTCGCCCCGGTGGTGCCACGCGGCGTCCACTGGCGGCTGATCGGCGCGCACACCGTCGGTGACCCGCAGTGGGCGCCCTACCTCCAGGAGAGCGCCGCCTGACGGCGACGCCCCTGACGCCGTCGACGCCACCGTCGACGTTGCCGACGCCGTCGCGGTCGCGCCTCCGGGCGTGCCGCGGCGGCGTCGCGGTGTCCGGCCGGCGCGTGTCCGCCGGTATCGACGATCACGAGCGGGGGATCATCATCGGATGACGTGGACACTCACCTCCGACGTGGAGGCGTTCGCCGGGACGGCGGAGCCGTGGCTGCTGCGGGATCCGGTGCGCAACACCGTCCCCCTCACCGTCCTGCGCGCGGTGCGCCTGGGGCTGTGGGGCGACGGCCCGCTGCTGGGCCGCCTGGAGCGTGACGGCCGGACCGAGGCCGTCGTGCTGCAGACGCCTCCGCACTTCCTGCTGCTCCCCGACATCCCCGTCGACACCGTGCCCGGCCTGGTGACCCGCCTGATCGAGGACGAACGGGCGATCCCCGGCGTGAACGGGCCGCTCGCGCAGGTCGAGGCGTTCGCCGCCCGCTGGTGGCGGCCGGAGAGCGGTCGCCGCTCCGAGCGCCTCTACCGGCTCGCCTCGCCCGTCCCCCCCGATCCGCCCGCCGAGGGGACCTTCCGGGTCGCGGGCGTCGGTGACCTCGACCTGCTGGTCCGGTGGAGCGAGGAGTTCCAGGTCGAGGCCGAGGGCATCGCCCCCGCCGGCATGACCTCGCTGGTCGCCAGCAGGATCACCCGGCGGGAACTGGCCGTCTGGGAGGTGGGCGGCCGGCCGGTCGCGTTCGCCGGGGCGTCCGCCCCGCTGGGCGGGATGTCACGGGTCGGCCCGGTCTACACGCCCCCGCCGTTCCGCGGGAAGGGGTACGGGACCGCGCTCTCGCACGCCTTGAGCGTCCGGGCGAGGGCCGAGGGGGCCGACGAGGTGCTGCTCTTCACCGACCTGTCCAACCCCACGTCCAACTCGATCTACCGGACGATCGGCTACCGGCCGGTGGCCGAGCACGCCTCGGTCACCTTCGGGTGAACGATCGGGCGGGCCTGGGTAGTCTTGACGCATGCCCCGATACGACTTCCGGTGCCGCGCCTGCGGATCCAGCTTCGAGGTCTCCCGGCCGATGGCCCGCTCCGGCGAGCCCGCCCCGTGCCCCGAAGGTCATGACGACACCGTGAAACTGCTCTCCACGGTCGCGGTGACCGGCGGCTCGGCGGCCTCGTCCGCCGCCGCCCCCAGGCCCGCCGCCGGTGGCGGTGGCGGGTGCTGCGGTGGAGGATGCTGCGGCTAGCCGCCCCGCCGGTACGCGGGCCGATGCCGCGTCGCGTGGCGCCGTCCCCGGACGGCCGCCCGCAGCGGCCCGGCCCCTTCGGCCTGCCCTGTCGTCCGGCCCCCTCACCCGGCCCGCGCCGGACGACGGTGCAGGGTGACGGGACCGGACGACGCGTCCGGAACCGGGCGGGGGACGACCCCGCCCGGGACCGGATCTAGGCGGCGTGCCTGGCGCGCTCGGCGCGCTTGCCCTGGAAGGGCAGGAAACCCTCGGCGCGGTGCGGGCGGGCCGGCACGAAGGTCTGCTCGGTGGCGACGATCCGGTCGAACCGGAACGCCCGGATCGCGCCGCGCATGCGGCACATCCCGACGAGGTACCAGTGGTCGCGGTGAACCATGCAGGTCACCGGGTCGACGTCGCGGACGGTGATCCGCCCGGAGACGTCACGGTAGTGCAGGCGGATGACCATGCGTGAGGTGATGGCGTTGGCGATCGTCCGGGCACGGTCGGCCACGGACGCGGGCAGCGGCTCGATCAGGGTCGTCAGGGTGGCCGCGACGACGTCGTCGTCGACCTCCAGGTGCTGGAAGGCATGACGCAGGCCGCTGCGGGCGGCATCGGCCTGCGGGCCCGAACCCAGGTGAGCCATGGACAGGGCGAGGGCGGCGATCTCGGCGGTCGTCAGCGGGCAGGCGTTGGGCTTCACGACAGTTGCCATACCCTGATGATACGTCTCGATACCGACATTTTTTCGAACTTCCTGTCGGGTAAGGCATGTATCGCCGACAGGAAGCCCAGGTCAGAGAGGTGGGGTCAGCGGGACAGCTGTGACAGGTCCCGCGAGGCGCCGGTGGAGGCCGAGGTGGTCAGCGCCGCGTACGCCTGCAGCGCGGCGCTCACCGTACGGCGCCGGTCGACCGGCCGGTAGCCGCCCAGCTCGGCCAGGAGCCTCTCCCTGCGGGCGGCCAGCTCCTCGGTGGAGACCTTCAGCTCGATCGAACGGCCCGGGATGTCGATCGCGACCAGGTCACCGTCCTGGACGAGGGCGATGGTGCCCCCCTCGGCGGCCTCGGGGGAGGCGTGGCCGATGGACAGCCCGCTCGTGCCGCCGGAGAAGCGGCCGTCGGTGACCAGCGCGCAGACCTTGCCCAGCCCCCTGCCCTTGAGGAACGAGGTGGGGTAGAGCATCTCCTGCATGCCGGGACCGCCCTTGGGCCCCTCGTAGCGGATCACCACGACGTCACCGGCCTTGACCTTGTTGCCGAGGATGCCCTCGACCGCGTCGTCCTGGGACTCGAACACCACGGCCGGTCCCTCGAACCGCCAGATCGACTCGTCCACGCCGGCGGTCTTGACGATGCAGCCCTCGGTGGCGATGTTGCCGTACAGCACGGCCAGGCCGCCGTCGCGGGTGTAGGCGTGCTCGGAGTCGCGCACGCAGCCCTCGGCGCGGTCGAGGTCCAGCTCCTCCCAGCGGGCGCCCTGGGAGAAGGGCTTGACGGTACGGGCGTTGCCCGGGGCCGCGTGCCAGAGCTCCAGCGCCTCCGGCAGGACCTTCTCCGAGCGCACGTCCCAGGAGTCGAGGTAGTCGCCCATGGTGCCGCCGCTGACGGTGTAGGCGTCGCGGTGCAGCAGCCCGGCCCGGTCCAGCTCGCCCAGGATCGCCGGGATGCCGCCCGCCCGGTGGACGTCCTCGACGTGGTACTTCGCGGTGGCCGGGGCGACCTTGCACAGGCAGGGCACCCGCAGCGAGATCTCGTTGATCTCCTTCAGGCCGAAGTCGACCTGGGCCTCGCGGGCCGCGGCGAGGATGTGCAGGATCGTGTTGGTCGAGCCGCCCATCGCCACGTCCAGCGCCATGGCGTTCTCGAACGCGTCCCTGGTGGCGATGGCGCGCGGCAGGACGGTCTCGTCGTCGTCCTCGTAGTACCGGCGGGTGATGTCCACGAGCGCGCGCCCGGCGTCCTCGAACAGCTTGCGGCGCGCCTTGTGGGTGGCCAGGATCGTGCCGTTGCCCGGGAGCGCGAGGCCGATGGCCTCGGCCAGGCAGTTCATCGAGTTGGCGGTGAACATGCCGCTGCACGAGCCGCAGGTCGGGCAGGCGTTCTCCTCCATCTCCAGCAGCTCGGCGTCGGAGACGGAGTCGTCGGCGGCGGCGATCATCGGGTCGATCAGGTCGAGCTTGCCGTTGGGGGTCTTGCCCGCCTCCATCGGCCCGCCCGAGACGAACACCGTGGGGATGTTGAGCCTGAAGGCGGCCAGCAGCATGCCCGGGGTGATCTTGTCGCAGTTGGAGATGCAGATCAGCGCGTCCGCGCAGTGCGCGTTGACCATGTACTCGACGGCGTCGGCGATCAGCTCGCGGCTGGGCAGCGAGTAGAGCATGCCGCCGTGGCCCATCGCGATGCCGTCGTCGACCGCGATCGTGTTGAACTCGCGGGGGATCGCCCCGGCCTCGCGGATCGCCCCGGCGACGACGTCGCCGACCTCGCGGAGGTGGACGTGCCCCGGGACGAACTGCGTGAAGCTGTTGGCCACCGCGATGATCGGTTTACCGAAGTCCTCCCCGGCCACACCGGTCGCCCGGAGCAGAGCCCGGGCCCCGGCCATGTTCCTGCCGTGCGTGACCGTACGAGACCTGAGGGCGGGCATGGGGCCTTCTCCCATCGTCGAGACCGTGTCTACGAATGGTACGGCCCCCGCCCGGTGCGTGAGACGCCCGTCCATGTCCCGAGACTGTCCCGAGGCTCCGCGAGACGCCGGTCCGGGGAGCGGGACGCGCGGAAAGGGCCCGCGGCGTCGACGCCGCGGGCCCGTCCGGACGACCGGCCCGGCCCTGGGGACCGGCCGTGCGGGTCAGCTCTCCGGGTAGCGCGCGGGCAGGACCCGCGCCGCCGCCTCGTAGATGCTCTCGATCTCGGCGTCGGTGAGTGAGCGTTCCCGCTTGGTGATCCATTTACGGACACGACTGCCGTCGAATACGTCCACCTCGCGGACGTTGAGGACCTTCCACGGGATGGCCGGGCCGTAGATCGCCAGGGAGGGCACGATGCTGATCTCGCGGCCCAGCTCGGCGCCGATCAGCTCGCTCGCCTGGGACGCCTCCCAGCGGGCCTCGTCCAGGCGGGGCTTCTGGTTGAACGGCCCGTGGAACAGCTTGCGGTGCGACTGGACGCGGACCGGAAGGCGCTTGTCCCACTTCTCGGAGTCGACCGCGTACACGCCGGTGGGGCCCACGACCAGGTGGTCGATCTGGGCCTCGCTGCCGGGGATCGCGCGCGCGTGCAGGGTGCGGTACCCCCCGCGCTCCAGCCGCCTGAGCTGCACCTCGGTGCGCCGCTCCGCGACCGAGGCACGCCGCCAGGCGGGCACCGAGGAGTTGGACCGGGCCCGGAGCACCGTGTCCACGATCGCGGCGATCACCGCGGCGGTGAAGCCCAGCTGCCAGCTGGCCAGCAGGATGCCCGCGAGCACGCCCACACCGACCGACACGGCGACACGCCTGCGCAGATGGCGGTATTTGGGGTGATCGAGCAGGCCGCGCAGCGACGCGCGCTCGACCGGCGCGTACGTCGTCGCCGGTGGGGCGGGTCGAGACGTCGGCCTCTCCTCGGCCTGTCGGTCACCGACCCAAATCGGTGACGCAGTGTTACCGTTTTCTGGTGCCTGACCGGAATCCACGTAACTCACGGTAGCTGACGTCCTCGGGGGTGCCTAGTATTGCGTATCTCATACTTTTGTGACCGTCGTCCCCCGCTTGACGACGCCGTGAATCGGGTATCTAAGCGCTTCAGCTCTGGATGACCACCGCTCCGGCGCCCTACTGTGCAGGACGTGGCACACATTCACGATCTTAATGCCCTGGAGCAGGCCGCGGCCGTGCGCCGCAGGGAGATCTCCCCCGTCGAGCTCACCGAGCACTACCTGGACCGCATCGACCGGCTGGACGCGCAGGTCGGGGCCTACGTGACCGTGACGGCCGAACTCGCCCTGGAGCAGGCGCACAAGGCCGAGGCCAGGGTGCTCGCCGGGGAGGACGTCTCGCCGCTGGCCGGGGTGCCGATCCCGATCAAGGACCTCAACCTCGTCAAGGGCGTGCCGATCCACTTCGGCTCGGCCACCTACGAGGGCTTCGTGGCACCGGTGGACGACAGCCTGGTCGAGCGCCTCCGGGACGCGGGCACGATCATGCTCGGCAAGACCGCGACCCCCGAGTTCGGGCTGCCCTGCTACACCGAGACCCCGCTGTCCCCGCCCAGCCGCACCCCGTGGGACCCGTCCCGCTCGGCCGGGGGGTCCAGCGGCGGCGCGGCGGCCGCGGTCGCCGCGGGCCTGGCCCCCGCCGCGCAGGGCAGCGACGGGGCGGGCTCGATCCGCATCCCCGCGTCGGTCTGCGGCCTGTTCGGGCTCAAGCCCACCCGGGGCAGGATCAGCTCCGCGCCGATCGTCCCCGACCTGGCCGGCCTGGCCACCAACGGCCCGATCACCCGGACCGTCGCCGACGCCGCCGCCCTGCTGGACGTGATGGCCCACCACAACCCCGGGGACCTCTACCACGCGCCCGAGCCCGAGCTCGGCTCCTTCGGCGCGTACGTGGGCCGCGACCCCGGCAGGCTGCGGATCGCCCGCTACGCCGAGCCGCCGGTGCCCGGCACCGTCGTGCACCCGGAGGTGCTGGCCGCCTACGAGCACGCCTCGGCGGAGCTGGCCGCGCTCGGGCACGAGGTGGTCGACATCGCGCCGCCGTTCGGGCCGGAGATCGTGCCCCAGTTCGTAACGCTCTGGTATGCCTTCTCCTGCATGCACCCGGTAGAGCCGGACAGGCAGGACAGGCTCCGGCCGCTCACCGCCTGGCTGCGCGAGCGCGGCTTCGCCACCCCGGCCCCGGACTTCCTGCAGGCCCAGTCGGCCCTGCAGCTCGCCACCCGGTTCGGGCTGCTGGCCACCGACCCCTACGACGCGGTCCTCACCCCGACCGTGACCCAGCCGCCCCGGCCCATCGGCTGGTTCGAGGACGTCGACGACCCCGAGGAGACCTTCGAGCGGATGAAGCGGTTCGCCGCCTTCCCCGCCATGTACAACGTCAGCGGCCAGCCCGCGGTCAGCCTCCCGCTGCACTGGAGCCCCGACGGGCTGCCGATCGGCGTGATGCTGGCCGGGCGGTTCGGCGACGAGGGCACCCTGATCTCGGTGTCGTCGCAGCTGGAGGCCGCGCGGGGCGGTTTCTGGGGAGAGCGCAGGCCCGCCGCGTGGTGACCCTCGACTGATCGTCGGCGCCGGGTTACTTTTGAGGTGTGGACAGCGCGATCGAGGTCTGCGGCTTCCTGATCGGGGTCTCCGGCGGTCTGTTCCTGCTCATCACCCTGCTCGTGACGATGCCCGGCAGGATGCGCGACCGGGCCGCCAGGGGCACCTCGGCGGGCGCGGTCTGGCTGGGCGGCCCGCACGGCAGCGAGCGCGGGATCACCGGCTCGGTGCTGGTGCTGACCAGCAGGCCCCCGGCCGGCCGTGCCGTGCCCGAGACCGACTGGGTCGCGCTCGCGGAGACCTCGGAGCCCGGACGTCACACCGGTGGCGCGTCGGCGGCCTGGTGACGTCCGACGACCCACGACGAGGCCGGGTGGGGCCGGGGAGACGGGGTGGGACGGGGATGTGGGCACTGACCTCGACGCAGGGGGACGACGTGCGCGACGCCCTGCGCGCCGCGGAGCGTCGCACGGGGCTGCGCTTCGCCGCCTACCTCGGGCCCGCGATCGGCCCGCGCCGGCACTTCTGCGAACGGCTGCACGCCGCGCTGGGCGAGGAGGCCGACCGGGCCGTGCTCGTCTTCGTGGACCAGCGGGCACGGGCCCTGGAGATCGTCACCGGCACCACGGCCAGGCGGTGGCTGCCCGACGCCGAGTGCCGGTCGGCCGCGACGGCGATGGCCGCGGTCCTCGGCCTGGGCGACCTGGTGGGCGGGCTGGTCACCGGGGTCCTGCTGCTCGCCGACCGAGCGGCCCGGTGCGAATGATCCCGCCACCGGCCCTGCCGACCCCGCCGGTCCCGCTCCCGGCCGTGCGCCGCCGCGGGCGCCTCCGGCTCCGCGCGGCCGGGACGATCTCCGGTGGTGAGCCCTGGAACGCCCTCCCGTGGGCCCTTCCGCGCCGTGGGACGGTGATTCTCCCGGATAATCACCTCGTGACGAGGATCTTGTGGGACACGCCGCCGGCCGGTTTCACCGATCCGGACGGAGCGGCCGGGGCCGCCGGCGCCACCGATCCCCCCGGTCCCGCCGGTCCCGGGAACCGGCCCGCGAGCACGGGCGCGGACACGGGCACGGGCACGGGTTCCGGCGCGCCGGCCGGTCCCGTCCGGCCCACCGGCTCTGTCGGCCCCACCGGCCCGGCCCGTCGCGCCGGTGCCCCTCCCTACGGGCTCCCCGGCCGTCCCGGTCCGACCGGCCCCACGGATCCGGCCGGTCCGCCCCGGTGGCCCGGTCCGGCCTCTCACCTCGCGCGCATCGCGAGGGAGGCCGCCGAAAGGGCGCGGCAGTCCGACATGATCCTCGAATACGTCCGGGAGGCGCTCGCGGACGCCCGCCGCAGGGTGCGCCGGGAGAACGAGACGGCGGCCGTCCTGCTGGCCGTCACCGGCGCCGCGGCCGGTGCCGTCGTCACCGGGGTGACGACGGGGCACTGGAGGCCCGGCGAGCTGCCGGGCCAGACCGGGTGGCTGTGGTGGACGGGCGCCTTCCTCTGGGTCATGGGCCTCCTCGTGCTCGGCGGCTCCCTGTGCCCGCCGATCGCGAACCTGGCGGGCAGGGCCCTGGAGAGGCGCCGCTGCTACCTGCGGGGCTTCACCGGCCGTCTCAGGGCCGCCCACGGGGCGGAGGGGGAGGGGCCGGGGGGCGGGCCGCGGATCGACCTGATCGTGCTGGAGATCCGGAGGCTCAACGCCCTGGCGGACGCCAAGCACCGCTACATCCGCCGGAGCGTCCTGCTGATGCTGCTCTCCATCGCCTTCTGCGTCCTGCCGACGCTCGTCGGCACCCCCCTGTGAACCGGGCGTACCCGCGTCCGGATCAGGCCCGCAGGAGCCCCACCAGGTGGGTGCTGATGTCCGTCAGCAGTGTCGACGGCGCCACCGGCGCGCTCGCGACGGCCGAGAACAGGGAGGGAAGTCCCGGCAGCGGGAACCCGTCGTCCAGGGAGGCCTGCCGGCCGACCTCGGTCTTGGCGAGCCCGACCCGGCTGCGCTCCCACGCCTCGGTGACCTCCTCGGGCGAGGGGACCCCGAAGCCGTGCCCGACCGGGGCCGCGTGGCGCAGCCGCACCAGCGGGGTCTCGGCGAAGGCCAGGGCCACCCGGGAGCGCAGGGCGAGGTCCTCGCGCCGGTCCGGCTCCACCCAGTCCATCGCGGTGCAGGGCTTGCGGCAGGCGGCCACGCAGGTGCCCAGCGCCCCGGCCACCTGGCTGTGCTGGCGGTCGAAGTAGGCGCGCCAGCCCTCGGCGGGCTCTCCCGCCACGCGCAGCGTCCGGTTGACGGCCGACTGCTCGGGCTTGGTGTGGTCGCACTCGCGGTCGCCGATCACGCCGAACCTGCTGCCCGGCGCGGTGAGGCCCTCCGGCCAGCGCGCCGGGTCACCGGCGCTGCCGAGCACCGGTTCGAAGGCCAGCAGCGGGAGGTACTCGCTCGCGATGTGCAGGGCGGCGACCATGGGGCTCAGCTCGCGGCGGTGCCACCGGACCGCGATGACCTCCAGCAGCAGCTCGTACGCGGGCAGCAGGGACTCCAGCGCGCCGCGCGGCTGCTCGCGGGGCGTCTGCGGCATCGTGCAGGCCCGTGCCCGCCTGCGCAGGTCGCCCGGGACGGACCGCGCCTCGATGGCGAAGTCCTCCGCGTCGAGGGAGAGCAGCCGCTGGGCGAACTCGCAGGTCGCCTCGATGTCGTCCGCGTTCTCCACCACGCCCGAGGCGAGGGCCCCGACGTCGCCGAAGGCGTACCGCCGGGCCAGGGAGATGAGCAGATCACGTGCCGATTCCACCCGGTTACCCTCTCATGGCCCGCAGGCGACAGAGGCATTGTCCGTCCACGAGTGGATACGGCAGGACATGTGGAGACGCGTGGCGACACGTATGGCCACGAGAAGAACGGCCCTGACCGGCCGGGCCGCGTCAGGTTCACGCGGCCCGGCCGGTCAGGGCCGTTCCGATCCGCTCCAGGGCCGGCCTGAGCCACTCCGGGGCAGATTCAGCCGGTCCGGGAGGCGGGCCCCCGGACCGGGTGGGTCAGGCCTGCGAGGCGTCCCTGGCCCGGGCGCGCAGCGCGCGCCCGACGCCGTCGGCGCCCTCCAGCAGCAGCCGCCGCAGGGCGTGCGGCGGCTCCTCGGCCGAGATGAAGTCCTGCGTCCTGGCGACCGTCTCCGGGGAGATCGACAGCGCCGGGTAGCAGCCGTTGGCGAAGTTCTGGGCGCTGTCGGAGGTCCAGGTCCTCCAGATCCTGCCGATCTCGGCGAAGTACCTCTCCCGGTACGGCTCCAGCAGCTCCGGGTGGTTGGGGTCCATGAACCCCATGACGGTCGACCGGAGCACGGCCCCGCTGAGCTTGCCCTCGGTGATCGCCGACCAGGCGGCCTCCTTGCCCTCGGGCGTCGGGATCGCGGCCCGGGAGAGCGCGGCCATGCGCTCACCGGTGGCGGTGGGGTCGCGCCGCAGCTCCCGCGCGATGTCCTCCTCGCCGAGCAGCCCGCCCGAGACCAGGGCACCGACCAGCGTCCAGCGCAGGTCGTCGTCGACGGTCAGCCCCTCCAGCGTGGTCTCGCCGTCCAGCAGCCCCCGCAGGAACGCCAGGTCCCCGTCCGAGGTCGCCCCGGCCGCCAGCGCGTTGAGGTAGGCGAGCTGCTGGTCGGAGCCGGGCTCGGCCGAGACCACCAGGTCGCGCAGCGTGGAGGTCAGCAGCGCCATGCCCTCGTCGCGCCAGGCCGGGTCGGCGTACTGCTGGACGGCCAGGCGGGCCTGGCGGAGCACGGTCTGCATGACCGTGATGTCGGTGATCGACCTGATCCCCGAGACGACCAGGGCGAGGTAGTCGCGGGTGGACATCTCGGCGTCCCGGGTCATGTCCCAGGCGGCCGACCAGCACAATGCGCGGGGCAGCGACTCGGTGAACGCGGTGATGCCGCCGTTCACCAGGGTCTGCAGCGAGCGCTCGTCCAGCCGGACCTTGGCGTAGGTCAGGTCGTCGTCGTTGATCAGGATCAGGTCCGGCTGGACCTCGCCGACCAGCTCGGCCACGGCCGTGCGCGCCCCGGACACGTCCAGCTCCACCCGCCGCACGCGGACCAGCTCACCGCCGGTGAGCGAGTACAGGCCGATGGCGACGCGGTGCGAGCGCAGCGTCGGGTGGTCGGCGGGCGCCTCCTGGAGCACGTCGAACTCCAGGAAACGACCCTCGGGGTCGGTGGTGAACGACGGGCGCAGCGTGTTGACCCAGGAGGTCTCCAGCCACTCCTTCGACCAGGAGGACAGGTCGCGCCCGGAGGTGCGCTCCAGCGCGCCCAGCAGGTCGGCGAGCGTGGTGTTGCCCCAGGCGTGCTCGTTGAAGTAGGCGCGGACCCCGGCCAGGAAGTTCTCCAGGCCCACGTAGGCGACGAGCTGCTTCAGGACCGAGGCGCCCTTGGCGTAGGTGATCCCGTCGAAGTTGACCTCGACCGCGTGCATGTCGACGATGTCGGCCGCGATCGGGTGCGTGGAGGGCAGCTGGTCCTGGCGGTAGGCCCAGGACTTCTCGACGTTGGCGAAGGTCGTCCAGGCGCCCTGGCCCCACCGGGTGGCCTCGGCCTGGCACAGCACCGAGGCGTAGGTGGCGAACGACTCGTTCAGCCACAGGTCGTCCCACCAGCGCATGGTGACCAGGTCGCCGAACCACATGTGCGCCATCTCGTGCAGGATCGTCTCGGCGCGGCGCTCGATCACCGCGTCGGTGACGCGCGAGCGGAAGATGTAGTTCTCCAGGAAGGTCACGCAGCCCGCGTTCTCCATCGCCCCGGCGTTGAACTCGGGGACGAAGAGCTGGTCGTACTTGCCGAACGGGTAGCGGACGCCGAAGATCCGGTGGAAGAAGTCGAAGCCCTGCCGGGTGACCTCGAAGATGTTCTCCGCGTCGAGGTGCTCGGCCAGCGAGGCCCGGCAGTACAGGCCCAGCGGGATGCCGTCGTGCTCGGAGGTCACCCGGTGGTACGGCCCGGCGCACAGCGCGGTGATGTAGGTCGACATCACCGGGGTCGGCGGGAAGTGCCAGCGCCTGGCCGCCTGGAGGGCCCCGTGCCTGCCCCGGTGCTCGGGCAGGTCCTCGGCCGTGTCCGGCGCCGCGTTGGAGATGACCTCCCAGCCCGACGGGGCCAGCACGGTCAGCTCGAAGGTGGCCTTGAGGTCGGGCTGGTCGAAGCACGCGTACATCCGGTGCGCGTCGGCCGTCTCGAACTGGCTGTGCAGGTAGACGCTCCGGTCGACCGGGTCGACGAAGCGGTGCAGGCCCTCGCCGGTGCGCGTGTAGGAGCAGTCGGCGTCCACGAGCAGCTCGTTGGTCTCGGCCAGCCCGGTCAGGGGCAGCCGTCCCGTCTCCGGGTCGTAACCGCTCACGTCCAGCTCGGTGCCGTTCAGCACCGCCCTGCGCACCTTGGCCCCCGCCAGGTCGATGAAGGTCCCCGCACCCGGGCGGGTGCTGGTGAAGCGGACCGTGGTGACGCTCTCGAAGCGCTCCTCACCCTCGGTCAGGTCGAGCTCCACCGCATAGGACTGCACGCTGAGCAGCCGTGCGCGCTCGCGCGCCTCGTCACGGGTCAGATTGCCTGCCACTACCGCTCCCTCTTCACAACATCCCCCGCGCTCCATTGCTAAGGGGTGACTGAATCCTGCCATGTAAGGCCGTGGAACGCCGCTTCGGATCAACCGGCCGACTGATACCCAAATTTGAGAATAAAGCTGCTCGTCAAGGTATTAATCCCCGCACGGAATAGGGAACTCCGTCCTTCCGGTTGTGGCCATCGACAGAGCCTCACTATCAGGAAGTCGAAGAACATGACAGAGCGAACCCCGGTGGATCTCTGGTTCGACCCCTTCTGCCCCTGGGCGTGGATGACCTCGCGCTGGCTGCTGGAGGTGCAGAAGGTACGGCCCATCGAGCCGCGCTGGCACATCATGAGCCTCACCGTACTGAACGAGGACAAGGAGGTCCCGGAGAGCTACCGCGCGCAGATCGCCGACGCCATGGGCCCGGTCCGCGTGGTGGCCGCCGTGCAGGCGAAGTACGACTCCGAGACGGTCGGCCGCCTTTACACCGAGCTGGGTGTCCGTTTTCACGACCAGAACAGGAAGGGCGGTGACACCCTCCGCGAGACCGTCGAGGAGGCCCTGGAGGCCGCCGGGCTGGACCGCGGGTTCGCCGACGCGATGGACTCCACCGAGTACGACCAGGTCGTGCGCGCCTCGCACGCCGACGGCATCGACCGGGTCGGCCAGGAGGTCGGCACCCCGGTGGTCTCGGTCGAGGGCGTCTCCTTCTTCGGCCCGGTCATCTCGCCCGCGCCCAAGGGCGAGGAGGCGGGCAGGCTCTGGGACGGGGTGGTCCTGGTGGCCGGAACCGACGGTTTCTTCGAGCTCAAGCGCTCCAGGACGCGGTCCCCGATCTTCGGCTGACCCACCGCGTCCCCTGCTCCCCGATGTCCGCAAGGCCCGCGAGGCCCGCCGCCGCACGGCGGCGGGCCTCGCGTTACGACGGCGCGCACGCCAGGATGAGGGACATGCGTCACCTTTATCTGAACGGGGCCTGGCGGCCGTCCGCGTCGAACGAGGGCATCGACGTGATCAATCCCGCGACCGAGGAGACCCTCGACAGGGTGCCCGCCGGGTCGCCCGCCGACGTCGAGGCGGCCGTGACCGCCGCCCGCGCGGCCCTGCCCTCCTGGTCCGAGACGCCCCCGGCCGAGCGCGGCAGGATCCTCGCCGCGGCGGCGGAGCTGATCCGGGAGCGCTCCGACCAGATCGCCAGGATCATCGCCACGGACATGGGCGCGCCGTACGGCGTGGCGATGCGGGTGCAGACGCTGATGCCGGCCGGGGTGCTGGCCTCCTACGCCCAGCTGGCCGAGACCTACGACTTCGAGGGCGGGCAGGTCGGCAACTCCCGCATCTTCAGGGAACCGGCCGGGGTGGTCGCCGCCGTCACCCCGTGGAACTACCCCCTGCACCAGATCGTCTGCAAGGTGGGCGCCGCGCTCGCCGCGGGCTGCACGGTCGTGCTGAAGCCCAGCGAGGTGGCGCCGCTGGCCGCCTTCGCGTTCGCCGGCATCCTCGACGAGGCCGGCCTGCCCGCGGGGGTGTTCAACATGATCAGCGGCTACGGGCCCGGGGTGGGCGAGGCGCTGGTCACCCATCCCGGCGTGGACATGGTGTCGTTCACCGGTTCCACCGCGGCCGGGAGGCGGGTCGCCGCGCTCGCCGCCGGGGCGGTCAAACGGGTGGCGCTGGAACTCGGCGGCAAGTCCGCCAGCGTGGTCCTGCCGGACGCCGACCTGGGCGCGGCGGCCAAGGTGACGGTGGCCAACGCCTTCCTCAACTCCGGCCAGACCTGCTCGGCCTGGACCCGCATGATCGTTCACCGCGACCGGTACGACGAGGCCGTCCGGCTCGCCGTCGAGGCCGCGCGCACGTACACCGTCGGGGACCCCTTCGACGAGGCGACCAGGCTCGGCCCGCTGGTGTCGGCCGCGCAGCGCGACAAGGTCGTCCGCTACATCAACCGGGGCCAGGAGGAGGGGGCCCGGCTGGTCACCGGAGGCGCCGACCGGCCCGCGGAGCGCGGCTTCTACGTCGAGCCCACGGTGTTCGCCGGGGTGGAGCCCGGGATGGTCATCGAGCAGGAGGAGATCTTCGGCCCGGTCCTCGCGATCATCCCCTACACCCGGGGCGAGGACGAGGCGGTCGCCATCGCCAACGGCACGCCGTACGGCCTCGCCGGGGCGGTGTGGGCGGGCGACGAGCAGAGGGCGGTCGCGGTCGCCCGGCGGCTGCGGACCGGCCAGGTGGCGGTCAACGGCGGCAAGTTCAACCCCCGTGCCCCCTTCGGGGGGTACAAGCAGTCCGGTCTCGGCCGCGAGCTGGGCGAGTTCGGGCTGGAGGAGTACCTGGAGATCAAGGCCGTCCAGCTCTGAGGCCGGTGGGCGCCCGTGTCCTCGCCGGGCCGCCGCGCCCGCCGGGCCGGGAGCCGGCGGGGGACATCGGGGGACGGCGGGGACGGAGAACGGGGACGCGGGGGAGCGGGGGTCAGGGAGCCTGGAGCAGGACCTTCCTCGCGGCGTCCCTGGCCAGCCGGTCCACGTACAGCCTGCCGTCCAGGTGGTCGGTCTCGTGCTGGAAGCAGCGCGCCAGCATCCCCCTGGCCCTGATCCGGATCGGCCGTCCCAGCCGGTCCAGGCCCCGCACGGTCACCCCGGCGGCCCGCGGCGTCCGGGCGTAGATCGGGGTGCGGGTCTCGCGGTCGGGCACCGACAGGCACCCCTCCTCGTCGAGGACCTCGGTGTCGTCGTCCACGACCAGCTCGGGGTTGATCACGTGGCCCTTGCGGCTGCTGCAGTCGTAGACGAAGAGCCGCTTCGACACGCCGATCTGCGGCCCGGCCAGTCCGACGCCCCGCGCTGCGTACATGATGTCGAACATCTCGTCGATCATGCGGCGCAGGTCGCGGTCGAAGTCGGAGACCGGCTCGGCGGGGGTGCGCAGGACGGGGTCGCCGACCACTCGGATGTCACGCATGTGGGACTCTCTCTTGTAAGGGGCGGATGAGCTCAGTGACCGTTACTCTAGTCCGGGCCGGGTGGAGGCGTCCCCGCGTACCTGCGAAACTGGCCCGGTGCGCGTCTACATCGGTGCCGACCATGCCGGCTATGAGCTCAAGAACCACGTCGTCTCCTGGCTGAAGGAACACGGCCACGAGGTGACGGACTGCGGTCCCTTCGTCTACGACGCGGAGGACGACTACCCGCCGTTCGTGCTGCGCGCGGCCGAGGGGGTCGTGAACGACCCCGGCAGCCTGGGCGTCGTGATCGGAGGCTCGGGCAACGGCGAGCAGATCGCGGCCAACAAGGTACGCGGCGTCCGCGCCGCGCTGGCCTGGAGCGAGGAGACCGCCAGGCTCTCCCGCGAGCACAACGACGCCAACGTGATCAGCCTGGGCGCGCGGATGCACACGCCGCAGGAGGCCGCGAGGTTCGTCGAGGTCTTCCTCGGCACCGCCTACTCCGGCGCCGAGCGGCACGGCCGCAGGATCGCGCAGCTCGCCTCCTACGAGACCGACGGGCTGCTGCCGCCGCTGCCCTAGGCGCCCGGCACCCCGCGGGGTCCCGCATCCCGTGCGGCCCGCATCCCGTGTGGCCCGCATCCCGTGTGGCCCGCATTCAGGTGTCCCGCATTCAGGTGTCCCGCTCCGCCGGCCGGTCCCCGGCCGTCTCCCGGCCGGGGCGGGTCAGCGGTGACGGGGCGGGTCAGCGGTGACGGGGCGGGTCAGCGGTGACGGGGCGGGTCAGCGGTGACGGGGCGGGGACTCCCCGCGCGGTGGCTCCCGGCGTGCGGACTCCCCGCGTACGGGCTCCCTGCGCGCCGGCTCCCTGCGGGCGGGCTCCTTACGGGGCGTCTCGTCGCGCAGGGGGCGGCGGTCCGCGCTCTCCTGCTGCTCGCGCGTCGGGCGTGACACGTCGCGCGCCCGCATCGCGGTGATCGTGTTGATCTGCAAGCTCTGCAGTGCCATGCCGCCACCATAACCCGCCCCGTTCCGGCCGTACCGGACATCCGGGTTCCGGGTTCCGGGGACGACGCTGCTCAGAAGATCAGGCCGCTCCAGGGGGCGGGCTCCCACGACATCGCGACGGACAACTCGCGCAGCGCTCCCGGACGCGACTCGCGCGCCAGCCCCGCCGCCCGCAGCGCCTCCAGCGGGCGTCCGCCCAGGTAGGCCGCGCCCAGCGCGGAGACGGGCAGCGTCACGTCGGCCGGGTCGGCGCTGGGCTCGCAGCGGGCGTCCGAGGTGCCGGCGGTCAGCCGCCAGCGGCCCGCGTTCCACGGGCACGTCGCGTCCTCGACCTCGATCACCACGTCCACCGGCGCGCTGTAGCGGCGAGCGGGCAGGGCACGCCCGACGTGCACGAGGCGGAACCACAGCTCGTCGGCCCAGCGTGCGCGCAGCGCGCGGGGGTCGGCCAGCAGGTGGATCAGCGGGTCGTCCCCGGGCCGGACCGCGGTGACGTGCGAGACCAGGTCACGGTCGAGGACGTGACGCCACAGCAGCGCGTACGCCGCCGGATCCAGGGCGAACAGGTCCCGCAGCCGCAACTCGCCGTCGGGGACGTCGTGCTCGTCCCAGCTCGCCTTCATCCGGAACAGCGCGTACCCGCGCGGTCCCTCGTCGTCCTCGGCGACCACGGCGCGCAACGCCCCCTCCCCCCGGTCGGAGTCCTCGTCGCTCAGCACCGCGTCCCAGCGCGCGGGGGTGCGGGCGTACAACCCCGGGCGGCGGTCCAGCACGGCCGCGTGGACCCTCTCGAAGACGTCCCTGGCGTCCGCGGGCCGGACGACGCGCAGCCGCAGCGCGGGATCGGCCGGGGCGTGCCGGGTGAAGACCGCGCCCGCGGTGGGGATCCGGACGCTCAGGCCGTCGGCGGCCCTGCCGTAGCCGTACCGCCCGTAGATCACCGCCTCGGAGGCGTGCAGCGCGGCCACGGCCTCGCCGCCCTCGTGCAGGTCGGAGAACTGACGGGTCATCAGCGCGGACAGCACGCCCCTGCGGCGGTGCGAGGGCAGCACGCCGACCGCGGTGACGCCGCCGACCGGGATCGGCCCGCCGGGCACGGCCATGGTGAGGCTGCACACCGCGGTGACGCCCACCAGCAGGTCACCGTCGAAGGCGCCGAGCGAGCGGCCGAACTCGGTGTTGCGCCGGTACAGCTCCGCGCGGTGCGGCGGTATCGCGTTGCCGAACGCCTCCTCGTCCAGGGAGATCCAGTCGGGCCACTCGGTCTCGGCGACCGGACGCAGGCTCAGGCTCATCCCTCGGATGGTAGAGAGGACAAACCGTTCCGGCCATCTAATATCCATGCTTAATGATCAAGGCGTTGGTCAAGTGGGCTGCCCAAAGGGGGGAGGGCCGGATACAGTCAGGCGCATCATGAGTTCCCGTCCGGTGCCGCTGCTCCCTCCGGCGCTCCGCGCGTTCCTGGTCCGGATCCCGTTGCTCGTCCCCCTCGTGCGCCTGCTGCGCAAGGGCCCGCTGGCGCGCGACCGCAACCTGCTCATCACCCTCACCCTGCTGACCCTGCTGATCGGCGTGCTGGCCGCAAGGGTCTCCATGGAGTGGTTCTCCCCGGCGCTCATGATCCCGGTCACGCTCGTGGCGGGCCTCCAGCTCCGCCTGAACAGCCTCGCCAAGCTGCTCTGCGCGGTCGCCGCCGCCCTCGTCTACGTGGCCGTCGTGCGAGGGGTCGGGCACATCGGCCCCGGCCTGCTGGTCACCTTCGGCTTCACCGCCGTGCTGGCCGCGCTGATGGCCCGTACCCGCGGCAAGCTCGGCGTGCAGGGCCTGCGCGGCGACGCGATGCTGCTGGAGCTGCGCGACCGCCTCAAAAGCCAGGGGGACCTGCCGCAGCTGCCCAAGGACTGGGGCTCCAAGGTGGTGCTCAAGCAGGCCGGAGGCTCCTCCTTCGGCGGTGACTTCCTGGTCTCCATCCGCGAGGGCGACACCCTCGACCTCGCCCTGGTCGACGTGTCGGGCAAGGGCGTCGACGCCGGCACCCGGGCCTTGATGCTCTCGGGCACCTTCGGCGGCCTGCTCGGCTCGGCCGACGACTTCCTGCCCGCCTGCAACGCCTACCTGCACCGCCAGCGCGAGGCCGAGGGCTTCGTCACCGCGGTCCACCTGCGGCTGAACCTGGCCACCGGCGAGTACGTCATCACCTCGGCCGGCCACCCCCCGGTGGTCAAGTTCGAGTCCGGCACGGGGACGTGGAAGGTCTCCACGGCCAAGGGCGTCGTCCTCGGCGTCGTGCCCGACCTGCACTGCGAGACCGACCGGGGGATGCTCCGCAAGGGCGACGCCCTGATGCTCTACACCGACGGCCTGATCGAGCAGCCCGGCCGCGACATCGACGCGGGCCTGGACCGGCTGCTGGGAGAGGCCGAGCGCCTGGTGCCCACCGGTTTCCGCGACGGTGCCCGCAACCTGGTGGCCTCCATGTCGGCGGGCCACAACGACGACTGCGCCCTCATCCTCATCTGGCGTCCCTGACCCGTCCGGGGCGTGGCTCCGGCCCTCGGGACCTCGCCCTCCGGGAGGCCCCGGGGCGGCGTCAGAGCCATCCGGACTCGCCGGCGATGCGCGCGGCGTCGAGACGGTCGCGCGCCTGGGTCTTGCAGACGATCCTGGACAGGTGGTTCCGGACCGTTCCCACGGAGAGGAAGAGCGCCTCGGCGATCTCGTTCGACGTCGCGCCCCGGGCGACCAGCCGGAGCACGTCCAGCTCGCGGGGGGTCAGGGGGTTCTCCGCCGACCTCAGGGCCGCCACCGCGAGCTCGGAGTCGACCGCGCGGCGGCCGGACGCGACCAGGCGGACGCCTGCGGCCAGCTGCTCCGGGCCCACCCGCAGGCTCATGAACCCGAGCGCGTGGGCGGCGAAGGCCTGCCGCACCTGGCCCGGGCTGGGGTCGTGCGACAGCAGCAGCACCCCGCAGCCGGGAGCCTCCTCGTGCAGCCGCCGCGCGACGTCGAGACCGTCGGCCGGGGGCAGGCCGAGATCGACGACGGCCACCTCGGGGGAGTGCCGCAGCACGGCCGTGAGCGCCTCCTCACCGGTGGCCACGTCGGCCACCACCTTCATGTCGGCCTCGCCCTCCAGGGACGCCACCAGTCCACGCCGGACCAGAGGCAGGTGTTCGGCGACCACGATCCCGATCAAGACGCTCCTTCCTCACCTCGACACCATCCTCACCTTGCCAAAGAGTGATCGTGCGATCGCTCATTGTCAACGATCCGTCCGCCATCGGTAAAGGAGGCGGCGGATCCGCCGGGGAACACCGCGGTGGCGGGGGAGCGTGCGGGACGGATACTTCGGCTAACCTCTTATGGGGCGTTGTCGGGGAAACCGCGATGGGAGTATGAACCTGTGAGCTGGCTCTCCGTGGTCGGGGTCGTCGTCTTTCTCGTGGGACTGATGGTGTCGATCGGGCTGCACGAGATCGGCCACCTGGTGCCGGCCAAGCTGTTCGGCGTCAGGGTCACGCAGTACATGGTCGGCTTCGGCCCGACCATGTGGTCGCGGCGCCGCGGCGAGACGGAGTACGGCATCAAGTGGCTCCCGCTCGGCGGCTACATCCGGATGATCGGCATGCTGCCGCCCCGGCCCACCGACGCCCCCGGCAAGGTGCGCTCGGTCTCCACCGGCCCCTGGCAGGGCCTGATCGAGAACGCGCGCGACGTGGCCCTGGAGGACGTGCGGCCGGGCGACGAGGACCGGGTCTTCTACCGCAAGCCCTGGTGGCAGAAGGTCATCATCATGTCCGGCGGCCCGGCGATGAACTTCGTGCTGGCGTTCATCCTGTTCGGCGTGGTGCTCATGGGGTTCGGCGTCCCCACGCAGAAGACCGAGATCGCCTCGATCCCGCAGTGCGTCAAGACCGCCGCCGACTACGCCAAGAACCCCGAGTGCACCGCGGCCGACCGGCAGAGCCCGGCCAGCGTCGCCGGGCTGAGGCCCGGGGACGTCATCGTCTCGGTGGCGGGCAGGCCCGCCGCGAGCTGGGAGGCCGCCACCCGCGCCATCCGCGACCACGGCGCCGGGCCGATCGCGATCGGCATCAGGAGGGCCGGTCAGAACCTGACCGTCAACGCCTCCCTGATCGCCCAGGACCGCGAGTCCCTGGACGAGCCGGGCAAGATCGAGAAGGGCGTCGGGTACCTCGGGGTCAGCCCGAAGATCGTCATCGAGCGGCAGGACCTCGGTGCCGTGGTCGCGCACATGGGGGACCTCACCTCGGCCACCGCGGCGTCCCTGATGAGGTTCCCCGAGAAGATGGTCGGCGTCTGGCACGCCGCCTTCTCCGGCGACGAGCGCGACCGCAACGGCCCGATCGGCGTGATCGGCGTGAGCCGTATCGGCGGTGAGATCGCCGCCGCCGCGATCCCGCTGGAGAACAAGGTCGTCGTCTTCATCAACCTGCTGGCGGGCTTCAACCTGGCGATCGGCATGTTCAACCTGATCCCGCTGCTCCCGCTGGACGGCGGCCACATCGCCGGCGGCCTCTGGGAGGGGCTCAAGCGCGCCTTCGCCCGCGTCACCCGCCGCCCCGCCCCCGGGCACGTCGACATCGCCAAGGCCCTTCCGCTCACGTACGCCATCGCCTTCCTGATGGTCATCATGGCGGGCCTGCTGATGTACGCGGACCTGGTCAACCCCGTCCGCCTGTCCGGCTGACCCCGGTGAACGACGGCACGCCCGGAGCGCTGATCGACGTGGCGCTGTTCCGGCTCCGCCGGATCTGGTCGCGCCCGCTGCGCGCGCGCCGGGCCGCGGAGCCGCAGCGGCCGGTGCACATGTCGAACGTGATGGTCGTGCACGCCGTGCACAAGCTGAGCCTGGACGTGCCCGAGGTGACCGTGGGCGCGGTCGCCGAGCAGCTGGACGTCGACCCCTCCACCGCCAGCAGGCTGGTCAACGACGCGATCGGCGCCGGGTTCGTGGAGCGCGAGGAGTCGGCCGTGGACGCCAGGCGGGCCCGGCTGGTGCTGAGCGAGCGGGGCCTGCGCGTGCTGGAGGCGGTCGTCCGCCACCGGCGCGCCTACCTGGACGACCTGATGTCCGACTGGGAGGAGTCCGACCGCGAGGTCTTCGCCCGGCTGCTCGCCCGGTTCGCCGAGGCGGCCGTCGCCCGCCCGGCGAACCTCACCGGCCTGGACCGGGTGATCACCGCGGTGCTGGCGGAGATGCCCGCCCCCCGCTGAACCGCCCTGCGGCTGAACCGCCCTGCGCTGAACCGCCCTGCGCTGAACCGCCCTGCGCTGAACCGCCCTGCGCTGAACCGCCCTGCGCTGAACCGCCCTGCGCGGGCCGGTCGCCCACGGCGGCCGTGGCCCGCCCGGCCGGTCTCCCCGGGCACGGGACCCTACTCCCCGGCCACCCCGTCGATCCGCTGGCGGATGATGTCGGCGTGGCCGTTGTGCCGGGCGTACTCCTCGATCATGTGGATGAGGATCCAGCGCAGCGAGACGTCCTTGTCGCGGCGCTGCGTCTTGCCGATCGTGTCCAGGGGCAGGGTGATCGACACCTCGCGCGCGTGGGCGATCTCGGCACGCCAGCGGGCGAACGCCTCCTCGGCGCTGGTCGTCTCCAGGTCGTCGAAGTCACCGTCGGGGTCGTCGTCGGTGTAGTAGTACGGGCCGACCCCCTCGCCGTTGAGGACGTTACGGAACCAGTTCCGCTCGACCTCGGCCATGTGCCGGACCAGGCCCAGCAGGGAGAGCGAGGAGGGCTCGGCGGAACGCAGGCGGAGCTGCTCGTCGGAGAGCCCGGCGCACTTCACCTCCAGGGTCTCCCGGTGCCACTCCAGCCAGGAGTGGAGCATGGAGCGCTCGTCGGCGATGAAGGGGGGATCAATGCGTTTGTCGGTCATGAGGTAATCCTGGCGTCACGTATGACCGCTGTCATATTGACGTGCTCATGACCGGGTGCCTCACGGCGTGCCCGGTCGCGGTGCGGCGGCCGAGAGGATCAGCTCGACCAGGCTCCGCGCCCGGCGGGCGGGGCCCTGCGGGCCGAGCGACTGGCCCGACGCGTGCAGGCCCTCGAAGACCAGCGTGAGGTGGTCGGCCACCTCGCCGGGGTCGTCGGCCCCGAGCCGGTCGGTCAGCTCGCCCATGATCTCGCGGAACCAGGTCTTCGCCGCGACCGCGCTGCGGTGCGCGGGCAGGTCGGCGTCGGGGAACTCGGCCAGCGCCATCAGCATCGGGCAGCCGCGGTACTGCTCGGAGCTCACCTGGGCGAAGACCGCGTCGAAGATCGCCAGGATCTGGTCGCGCGGGTCGGGGCCCGCCGTCTCCGTCACCGCCTCGACCACCTCCTCGAAGTCCTGGTGGGTGCGCTCGACGTAGGCGCTCACCAGCCCGTCCTTGGAGGAGAAGAGCCGGTACAGGGTCGTCGGGGCGACGTCGGCCTCGGCGGCGACGAGGTCCACGCCGGTGGCCCGGATGCCCTTCCGGTAGAACAGCTCACCCGCGACCCGCAGCACGTGGGACCTGGTCTTCGCGGCGGTTCTCTGCACGGTGCCCCTCCCGATTGCAATGTTAGGGATCGTTCCCTATAGTCTAGCGCAAGGGAACGATCCCTAACATTTCACGGTGTTCCGGCCGTCCGGAGCGCCGGTTCCCCGGTCCGTGCACGGCCGAGGGCCCGCGGCCGGAAGCGATCGCGAACCCGGTCTCCGGACCCGCGTGGCACCACCGGAAGCCCGTTTTCCCCCACCGTGTTCCGACCTGGCAGACCCCATATGTGAAGGACGACATGAGCGACATGACCGGTACGACCACGACGGCCACACCCTCCACCCAGGCCGCCCTGCTCCGCTCGCTGCACGTGATCGGCGACCCGCTGGTGCTGCCCAACGCCTGGGACGCGGCCTCGGCCCGGATGGTCGAGGCGGCCGGTTTCCGGGCCGTGGCCACGAGCAGCGCCGCCACGGCGGCGGTTCTCGGCTACGAGGACGGCGAGGCGACGCCCGTGCGGGAGGTGCTGGCCGCGACCGAGCGGATCGTCCGCGCGGTGAGCCTGCCGGTGACGGTGGACTTCGAGCGCGGATACGGGCTCGCGCCGGCCGAGCTGGTCGAGCGGCTCGCCGCGACCGGGGCCGTCGGGCTGAACCTGGAGGACTCCGACCCGTCCACCGAGCAGATGATCGACATCGGCGAGCAGGCGGACTTCCTGGCCGCGGTGCGTGAGGCCGCCAGGTCTCAGGGCGTGGACCTGGTCGTCAACGCCCGTACGGACTCGTTCCTGCGTCAGGCCGGGTCACCGCAGGAGCGGCTCGCCGCGACCCTCGAGCGCGGTGCCCGCTACCTGGCGGCCGGCGCGGACTGCGTCTATCCGATCGCCGCCGGAGCTCCCGACGTGGTCCGGGCGCTCACCGAGGGCGTGTCCGGGCCGGTCAACGTCGGGTACGGCGGGAAGCTGTCGCTGGCCGAGCTCGCCGCGCTCGGCGTCGCGCGGGTGAGCTTCGGGCCGTCGCTGCAGCGGCACCTGTACGGCAAGGCCGGGGCGGCGCTGTTCACGGCCGTCGCGTCCGGCGAGAACCCGTTCACGCTCTGACACGGTGACACGCGGCGCTCCCGGACGGCGGCACCGGGAGCGGCTTCGTCGCGCTCGGGGCGTCAGCGAGCGGGGCGGCCGGTGCTGGCCCGGAACACCATCTTGGGATTCACCGTCGCCGACGTGCGGAAGTGCGCGCGGACCCGCCCGGTGAGCGGACGCTCGATGCGTCGCAGCAGCATGCGCAGGGCCTGCGTGCCGACCTCCGCGAAGTTCTGCCGCACGGTGGTCAGCGGGGGCCAGGTGTAGGAGGACTCCGGCAGGTCGTCGAAGCCGACCACGCTGACGTCCTCGGGCACGCGGCGGCCGGCCTCGCGCAGAGCGCGCAGCAGACCGATGGCCATCGAGTCGTTGGCCGCGAACACCGCGGTGACGTCGTGGTCCCGGGCGAGATACCTGCCGAGCCGGTAGCCGGAACGCGCGGTCCAGTCTCCCGTCAGGGGAGGGCGTACCTCCCGGCCCGCGTCCTCCAGCGCCTCCCGCCAGCCGGCCAGGCGTTCGGTGGCGTCGATCCACGACGACGGTCCGGCGATGTGCCACACGGTACGGTGACCCAGGCCGAGCAGGTGCCGGGTCGCGCGCGCGGCGCCCCGCCGCTGGTCGATCGCGGTCACGGGGACCTGCCCTCCGAGGCCTCCTCCGGCGTCGACGACCGGGAAGTCGGCCGGCACCGGCTCCATGTCCGGCCGGTGGAGCGGGGCTATGACGATCACGCCTTCGGCCAGCTGCTCCCGGAGGGCGTCGATACCGGTCGCGACCGCGGCCGCGGAGTGGGCGGGCGCGTTGTGGACGGTGACCATGAGGTGGGCCGCCCGCGCCGCGCGCTCGATGCCGTGCCGGATGGAGGTGGGCCCGTACAGCGCGGAATCGATGCCGACCACGCCGATGACCCCCGGACGACGCCACCTCAGCAGGTCCGCGGACAGGTGCGGCCGGGAGCCGGTGTCGCCCGTCACCATCACGTGGGCCGGTGCCTGCCGCGGCCCGTCGTCGGAGGAGGGGGCGGGGTTGCGTGACGGGGACGCGGATGTCGATCCGGCGCAGGTGCCGATGTTGCGCACACGTATCCGCGGTCGATCCGAAGTCATGGCAGGAGTGTTGGGGGTAGCTAAGTTACTGTCAAGAGAAGTTATCGATCGGTGAGACGAGCCCCCGGAAACAGCAGGCAGGACGCGATCCGCGCGTTCCCGCCGGTGGACGGAGCGGTCCGCCGCCGTCCGGGTGGACGTGCCGGGACGCGTGGCGGCCGGATGAGGTCGTCCTTGAAAGTTTCACGAGCCTGGCGCTAACGTACTGCGAAATGTCCTGGTGACATCTGTCCGGCGGCCGCGGACGGGTACGGCGGTTGACACGTCGGCGGGACGTTCGATCTACTCCGCCACACACGCGCTTCCCGATGGTCCCGGTGACCGTCGGACGTTGAATGTTAACGCTAACAAAGTCGTGTGCCCGATCGGCCGCACGACGTCCTCCCGGTCGCCCGCCCGAAGGGAGAGCTCTCATGACGACGGCCGCCCCGGCGGACGGTCCCGCCGGTCCGGATCGACTCCCCTGCTGATCGTCGACAGGTCCGGGCGCCGACGCGGTCGCGCCCGGGCTCCCCACGCTCCCGCAAGGAAAGAGGCACGCCCGTGAAACCGGCACTCCGCCTGTTGACACTCGTGGTCCTGCTGCTGGCCACGACCCTCGTACCGGCATCGGCCCGAGCCGACAACCCCATCGTCCAGCACGTCTACACCGCGGACCCCGCACCGCTGGTCCACAACGGCCGGGTCTACCTCTACACCGGTCACGACGAGGACGGCTCGACGTACTTCACCATGAAGGACTGGCGCGTGTGGTCCTCCGAGGACATGGTGAACTGGACCGACCACGGCTCCCCGATGAGCGTCTCCACCTTCAGCTGGGCCAGCGCGGACGCCTGGGCCGGACAGGCCATCCACCGCAACGGCAAGTTCTACTGGTACGTCCCGGTGAAGGAGCGCGCCACCGGAGCCATGGCGATCGGGGTGGCGGTCTCCGACAGCCCCACCGGCCCGTTCACCGACGCCATCGGGCGCCCGCTGGTCAAGAACGGTGAGATCGACCCGAGCGTGTTCATCGACGACGACGGTCAGGCCTACCTGTACTGGGGCAACCCGCGCCTCGCGTACGTCCGGCTGAACGCCGACATGATCTCGTACTCGGGCGGGATCACCTACGTCCCGCTCACCCCCGCGGGATTCGGGACCCGCACCGGGAACGCGAGCCGTCCGACGCTTTATGAGGAAGGCCCCTGGATCTACAAGCGCAACGGCCTGTACTACAACGTGTTCGCCGCGGAGTGCTGCGGTGAGTTCATCGCCTACTCCACCGCGCCCAGCGTCACCGGCCCCTGGACGTACCGGGGAACGATCATGCCCAGGCAGGGCGGCAGCTTCACCAACCACGCCGGTGTGATCGACTTCAAGGGTGGTTCGTACTTCTTCTACCACAACGGCGCGCTCCCGGGCGGGAGCGGCTACACCCGCTCGGTCGCGGTGGAGAAGTTCACCTACAACGCCAACGGCACGATCCCGACCATCAACATGACCGCGGCGGGCGCGCCGCAGATCGGCACGCTGAACCCGTACGTCCGCCAGGAGGCGGAGACGATCGCCTGGGGGAGCGGGATCGAGACCGAGCCCGCGGGCGAGGGCGGGATGAACGTCGGGTTCGTCGAGAACGGCGACTGGATCAAGGTGAAGGGTGTGGCGTTCGGTGGCGGCGCGTCCTCGTACTCGGCCCGCGTCGCGTCGGGGACCGGTGGCGGACGCATCGAGCTGCGCCTGGGCGGCGCCACCGGCACCCTCGTCGGGACCTGCACCGTCCCCGGCACCGGTGGCTGGCAGACCTGGACGACCGTCACCTGCCCGGTGAGCGGCGCGACCGGCACCCACGACCTCTACCTGCGTTTCACCGGTGGCAGCGGTTACCTGATGAACCTGAACTGGTGGCAGTTCACCCCGGCCGCCCCCGGAGGGAACCTGCTGACGAACGGCACCCTGGAGAGCGGCACCGCCGGCTGGACCGCCTTCGGCGGCACGGTGGCCTCCAGCGGCACCGCCCACGGCGGGTCGCAGTCGCTGGCCAGCACCGGCCGCACCGCCTCGTGGAACGGCCCCAGCCAGGACGTCACCGGCAAGCTGACCAACGGGAAGAGCTACACCACCGGCGTGTGGGTCCGCTCCCAGACCGGCACCCCCGACGTGCGGGCGACCCTGGCGGTCACGGCCGGCGGCACGACGAGCTACGTCGCGCTGACCCCGGCCGCCACGGCGAACACGAACGGCTGGACCCGGCTGACCGGAACGGCGACCGTGTCCTGGACCGGAACCCTGACCGGCGCGAGGTTCTACGTCGAGACCGCCTCGGGAACCGACTCCTTCCTCATGGACGACGTCTCCTTCGAGTAGCCGTGAACGTCCGGTGGACGTGAGCCTCCGGAGGCCCCGAGCCTCCGGAGGCCGTACGTTGTTAGCGTTAACATAACGACGGCTCCGCACGGGAGGAAAAACATCGTCCGGGGGGTGGGCCGGTGCGGTTCGCGACGCCGCGGTACCGGTCTCTACGGCTTGACGGCCAGCCCGCCGTACGCCCAGGCGTGGCCGCCTCCGGGAATGGCCTCCCGGTACTCGTCCTCGGCGGGACGCCACTCGACCACCTCGACGAGGCCGGGATCCACCATCGTCCAGTCCCGGAAGAACCCTTCGATCTCCGCGTGAGTGCGCGGGACCATGGGTGCCGTGCCCTTGTCGTAGGGTTTGGTGAATTCGTCGCTGTTCACCTGGGGCGCGAAGTCGAGCGTTATGTGGGAAAGCAGCAGATGGCTTCCGGACGGCACGGCCGCCTTGTATCGCTCGATCATTGCGGCGGGTCCGTCGTCGTCGGTGACGAAGTGCAGGACACCGGCCATGACGAGCGCGACCGGCCGGTCGAAATCGATGACCTCATTGACCTGCGGGTCCGAAAGAATCCGGTCGGGGTCCCGGAGGTCGGCCTCGATCACCGTCGTCATTCCCTCTTCGCTGCTGGTCAGGAGCGCCCGCCCATGGGCCAGGACGATGGGGTCGTTGTCGACATAGGCCACGCGGGACGCGGGATTCACGCCCTGGGCGATCTCGTGGGTGTTTCCCTGGGTGGGGATGCCGGTGCCGATGTCCAGGAACTGCGTGGTCCCGGTCTCCTCGGCGAGATACCGGACGACGCGCCGAAGAAAGGCCCGATGGGCGCGTACGCCCTCACGTGTGCCGGGTGAGACCCTGACGAGCTGTTCCGCCGCCTCGCGGTCGGCGGCGAAATGGTCCTTGCCGCCCAGCAGGTAATCGTAAATGCGTGCCGGGTGGGGAATCGTCGGGTCGATCCGCGCGCTCGGTGGCCGATCGTCGGTCGCCTGCGCACTCAGACCATTCGTGGTATCGGTCATCGGTACTCCAGAGGATGGGCCTCCACCGACACGATCGGCGCTGGAGGCGTAACGTTCGATCACTGTAACCCGTCACTCCATGATTCGTCGCGCAAAGATCATGTTCTGATTCTCCGTCCGGCGCCGGACGGCCGAAGGGCCGTCCGGCGGATGAATGCGGTCCGGCCTGGGAAGATTCCCCCGTGGCGCCGACGGGGAATCCGCTCGGAGGGCATGTTCGCCGACGAGGTCCGTGCCGCCCGCGCTCCCGCCTGGAAACGCGCGATTTTCATGACGCGAGAAAGTGATTCGCTCCTTGACGGGCGAATTCATGGCGTCCGAGGGGCCGTCGACCACCGGTCCCGTCGTTCCGTCCATGGCGGATGCCGCAGCTCGCGAGGCGCTGGCAGGCCGCAGGTGCTCGTTCCCGCGTACCCGCGGGGTGAGCTCCCGGCCGCCGGACGTGCGGTGGCCGAAGGCCCGCTCATCGCTCCCGGCGCGGAGGCCGCGAGCGGAGCGGTGAACCACCCCTGTCCGATGCCGGACAGGGGTGCCGCCGCCACCCGTGAAGGCGGGACCCCGAGGTCGCGGGTCCCGCAGCCGGGCTCACGGGGAGCGCCGAGGGCGGGACGGCCCTGCGGGATCGCTGAAACTTTCATCCCGGCGCATCCTCTGCAATCCCATACTTACCGGCCGTGCGACAGAGGATTGATCGGACACATTTTCCGCTCGTTCTCGCAGGACACACCGGTCAGGCACGGCGACGGACCCGGAAATCCCCGTCCGGCGAGGTGCGCCGGGCCGCCCCGGCGGATGTCCGCCGGAAGCGACGATCGATCCGGCCGGAATTTCATTCAGCTTGACATGGCCTTGGAATGGTTTCCAGACTGTCCCTGGCGGCCGTTCCTCCCGGTCTGGTGGAGTCGGCGAGGAGACGTCGCCTTCGCCGTCGGCGGCGCATTGGTGGGAAGAACCGTCATGCGATGACATTTTTTGTGATCGTACGGCGAAAAAGAAAAATGCGCCGTCGACGGTGAACGAACGCGGTCCCGGTCACTCGACGACGACACGGATCACATGTGCGACGTGACCGTGGGCCGCGTGTGCTCAACAGGGTGGATCACGGTTCCTGCTTCGGCGAGTGCGGCCGCACCCCGCTCGCCGAAGCAGGGACGAGAACGACCACGAGGGTCACTGGACCGGCGAGAAGATGCGCTGCTGGATCTCCTTGCGGTAGTCCTCCAGCGTGTTGTCTATGTGCACCGCCGCCGCCTGGGCCGCGGCCTCCGCGTCACCCATGCGTATCGCCCGGTGGATGGCCTCGTGCTCCTCGACGGCCTTGGCCCCGTGCCCGCCGATGGAACCGCGTAGCCCGATGATGCTGGACTGGGCCTGAAGCCGGCGGGCCTCCCGTACCGCCGCCTGCAGGAACATGTTGTGCGAGGCGACGGCGATCGCGGTGTGGAAGGCGTCGTCGCCTTCGTTGAAAATGTCCTCGCGTCCGATCTCGAACCCGTGGCGGCAGCGCCCGGCGGCCTTTTCTATGTCGCCCAGTTCCGCAGGCGTGGCACGGCGCGCGGCCAGCCGGCTCGTCTCCATCTCCTGGGTACGGCGGAACTCGAAGAGCATGTAGACGTGATCGAGGTCCGTGGGCAGGAAGGAAGAGGCCCAGTGACCGCTTCCGAGCATTCCCTCATCCGCGGCCACATAGAGGCCACGGCCTTTCTGAGCACGTACCCGGCCCAGTGCCGAGAGTATTTTCACCGCCTCGCGCACGACCGTCCGGCTGGTTCCCAGCTGACGGGCGAGCTCATTCTCGGTGGGCATCCGATCACCGGGCTGCAGGCCCATTTGAGTGATCAGCTCCAGCACTCGCTCCGCGGCCACTTCATACCCCGGCCGATAACCCGTTGCGCGCGGAGTTTCACTCGCGCCGTCTGTTTCCTCTGCCACGTGTCCAAGAGTACGACCTGGCGCAGCGCGTAGCGGCGCGCATTCGCTCCGCCGTACCCGTCCGGCCGGGCGGGGCGGCGCGAAAGTGTTCTTCTCCGGTCCGCGGGGACGGGGTGGTCGACGACGGTCCGTCCCCGCCGACGGGGTGATCAACGGCGGTTCGCCCCCGCCGGGAGCGTCGGGGCTCCCGGCGGGGGCGTTCACGGACCTTGGGTGTCAGGCGGTGTCAGGCGGTGTCAGGCGCGGGCCCATTTCTGGTTGGTGCCGCCGTGGCAGGTCCAAATCTGGATCTTGCTGCCGTTGGCGGTGCCGTAGGCGGAGACGTCCAGGCACTTGTTCGAGCCGAGGGCGGTGACGGTGCCGTCGGCGTTGAGGCGCCATTTCTGGTTGTTCTGTCCGTTGCAGTCCCAGATGAGCACCGCGGTGCCGTCGGCGGTGCCCGCGGCGTTGACGTCCAGGCACTTGCCGCCGTAGACGCGCAGCTCACCGGCGGCGGTGGAGGCCCACTGCTGGTTGGACCGGCCGTTGCAGTCCCAGAGCTGCGTGGCGGCGCCGTTGGCCTGGGAGACGTTCGCCACGTCCAGGCAGCGGCCGGAGGCCACGCCGCGGATCGGGCCCGCGGGGGAGGACGGGGTCGGGCTGGGGGTGGCACCGGGCTGGCCGATGCTGCCGGGGACGGCCTGGAGCGCCGCGTACCAGGCGGCGGCCATCTTGTCGTAGCCACCGGCGGTGGGGTGGATGCCGTCGATCAGGTCGGACGTGGTCAGCTTGGAGTGCATGTCGACCAGGTGGACGCGCCTGCCGCTGTTGACCTTGGCCTGCACGATGCCGGGGACGGCCGCGTTGAAGGTACGGGCGGCGGCCGCCTGACCGGCGTTGGACAGCGGGATGATGGTGGCGACGAACACGTCCGCTTCCGGCACGGTCGCCGTGATGCGGTCGATCAGGGTGGACAGCCGCTGGGGCGCACCGGCCACGTTGTAGTTCTGCAGGATGTCGTTGGTGCCGATGTGCAGCAGCACCGTGCGCGGGTTGTGGGTCCGTGCCCAGCCGGTGATGTTCGCGTCGATCTGGTCGATGCGCCAGCCGGGGTGCCCCTGGTGGTCGTGGTCGCCCAGCGAGCCCGGCCCGTTGAACTGCGAACCGACGAAGTCGACGGTGTACCGGCCGGCGGCGAGACGCTGCCACAGGCCGATGCGGTACCCGCCCGGCACCTGGGTGCCCTCGGTGATCGAGTCACCCAGCGGCATGACGCGCACCCCGCCGTTGGACTCGGCGCCGGCGGACGTCGCCGTCACCCCCACCGTCAGGACGAGAATCGTCACGGCTCCCAGCGCCGCGGAGACCAACCGTTTCCAATTAAGCATGCCCAACCTTCTTCGGGAACTGAGAGCAATGGCTTACGACCGGCGCGGTGAGCCAGGAGACGCTGAAAGTCTTTCGTCGTTCCCGGCCGCAGTCGGCGGATCTGCCTGCCGGGAACGCATTCGGCCTTAATTGATGAGACGAGAAGGTGTTAGCGTTAACATCTACGGGATGGTGTCTTCCGGACGAACATCGGCGGATGAGGTGGAGTAAACACCGGGAAGACGGAGGGCGTCAAGAGTGCGAAACATCGTGGAAATCCGATGTGCTGGGTGGTACCCGGAGAGCAGGGGCTTCGAGGGCCGCCCACCTGGCGGGACGTACCGGCGCGATGAAAGTTCCACCCGCCGCCCCCGCCCCGCCGCCGCTGCCTCCGCCGCCGGACGCCCGCGTCCCCGGGGAAGCGGGCGGCCGGCGGCGGACCGGTGCGATCAGCGATACCCGGCGGCGACGACGTCGGCCTGGACGGCGTTCTCCGTGGCGTCGGAGGGGTACCCGGCGACCATGGCCCCCTCGTAGAAGGTGCCCGCGCTGAGGTTGGCGCCGCCGTCGGGCTTGCAGCAGTCGCCGCCACTGCCCAGGATGATGGCCCCCTGCTTCTTCATCGGGCTGTACCCGTTGGGCAGCGAGCCGTCGTACAGGGTGTACAGGCTCCCGGACTGGGCGTTGCTGCCCTTGATGGCGAACCGGGTCGTGCCGTTGTTCTTCAGCGTGGCGGTGACGAACTTGTGGGGGAAGGCCCTCTGGTTGGGGTTCCACGACTGGCTGCCACCGGGGAAGAGACCCCACTCCAGGTCGGCCTGCACCCAGGGACCGCTTCCCTGGCAGCCGCCGAACCAGCACTGGGTGCTGAAGTTGATGGCGTCCATGGCCCCGGCGGCGTCGGCCTTGCGGGTCGTCTCGCTGTTGCCGTAGTCGAAGCAGCAGCCGTTGTTGACGTGGGTGCCGCTGGTGACCATGTACATGCCCTCGGGTGCGCTGCCGGTGGGGACCCCCGTCAGGTGGCCGTCCCGCCAGTAGCTGTTGCCGGGGTTGATGTAGAGGGAGTAGGCCTTGCTCCCGCCGACGGTGAGCGACTCGGTGGTCGCGGTCGCGGGCCTGCTCTGCGGGGAGCCGGGGACCACGCTGGACCCCTGGTACCACAGGTCGTTGCCGCGGCCGGACTGGTCGTACACGACCGTGATGACGCACGCGGTGCCGGCGCAGAAGGAGTCCTGGGCCGCGGCGTTGGCGGTCCCGCCCGCCGCCAGGACGGCGATGTTCCGGGTGGAGCTGTCCGAGGAGCGCCTGACCTGGTAGAGGTTGCCGGCATAGGCGCCGTAGAGCGCCCGGGTCGTGCTGTGCGCGGCCACGCACGGCGTGCCGCCCGAGGCGTAGATGTCGCACGCGCGCGCGCCGGGCGGCGGCGGGGTGGGCGTCGTGGTGGGCGTCGGGCTGGGCTGGGTGCCGGTGGTCCACTTCTGGTTGGTGCCGCCGTGGCAGGTCCAGATGTGAACCTTGGTGCCGTTGGCGGTGCCGTAGCCGGACACGTCCAGGCACTTGTTCGAGCCGAGGGCGGTGATGGTGCCGTCGGCGTTCAGGCGCCACTTCTGGTTGTTCTGTCCGTTGCAGTCCCAGATGAGCACCGCGGTGCCGTCGGCGGTGCCCGCGGCGTTGACGTCCAGGCACTTGCCGCCGTAGACGCGCAGCTCCTGCGCGGTGGTGGAGGTCCACTGCTGGTTGGGCTGGCTGTTGCAGTCCCAGATGTTCACCGTGGCGCCGTTGGCCTGGGAGGCGCCGTTGACGTCCAGGCAGCGGCCCGAGGCCGTGCCGATCAGCGGGGTGGTCGCCGCCGAGGCCGGTGCCGACCAGGTCAGGACGGTCGCCAGCACGGTCGCCAGTGCCGCCACGACGGCCGCGACGGCGGCCGATCGAGAGCTCCGCCTTCGTGCCGGACGATGCGCCGGGTGGTCGGGGAAGGGCTGCATGTCGTACTCCTCGGGGTAGGGCATGACGAAGACGGTCGTGAGCCGGAGGCCGCGGGGCACCGCGCGGGCGCCCGGAGGCGGTACGGGCTCGCGCGGCCGATGGAGGAAGCCCGGAACACCGCTCACCACCTGGTCGAATCGATTCGACGACGGCGACGATCCACCGGGCGGACGAGAGGTCGTGTACGGCGAAGCACATACAGGCGGCGGATCACCTGTCAAGTCACGGCCCTTCCCGCCGGCCCCGGGGACCCCTCCGTACGGTGCCCGGCCAGCGACGCCGCCGATCGAGGCCGATGAAACGTTCACCCGCGGCTCGTTCCCGGCGGCGTCCCACCGTCCGGCCGGGACGGCGGAGCGGTTCCTCACGGCTCCCGCAGGCCGTCGGACCCCCGGCGCCGTCCGCGGCGGCCAGGACCGTCGCACCCGGGCCGGGGATCGTCGGAACCGACGTGACCACCGCACCGGACCGGGTGTCAGGACGCGGCCGTCCCCGGGAATTCGGACCCGGGTCAGTACGACACATGTGAACGGTTCATCCGGACCGGACCGGTCCAACGAAAGGGTTCTTCCATATCGTCGCTGGTGAGCCCGTTATATCGATTCACAGCGCCTCGAACCATCGTGTGCGCGGGACGAAATAAGTGTGCTTAAAGCCTTGACAGGTATCGGCGCGGCGAACGTAATGGGTAACGAGGTCCCGGGAGACGGCGCTCCCGCGAGGACCTCCCGGCCGGATCACAAAGGCGGGGTGCGGAGGCGCATCGGTGACCTCCACACCGTGGTCCACCACACATCCACAGCCTCGTTCGCCACGCGTTCCCGGTGGTGTTCACGGTGAGGCGTGCCGTCTTTTGGAGATGAACGTGACCGACCCGACCCCCCACGCCGACCGGACCGCTCGTGATCCGGTGCGGACGCCCCCGCCGACGCCGTGACGGCACGGCACCGCGGGCCCCTCACCAGGTGATCGCCCACGGTCACCGCGGCCGCCGATCCGCATGATCCCCCGTCCCGGAGCCGCCGTCGCGGCACCGGCCCTCGCCGCGCGCTCCCCGTCCGGTGATCGCCATGCCCAGGGAGGGCCCACCGCCTGACACGTCAGGGGCGGACCCGACAACACCCCCCATAGCCGACAAGGATCCACCGTGCACTTACCCTCGCGCGTCACGGCGCTCAGAACGGCCGTGATCGGTCTCGTCACCGGGGTGCTGGCCGCGGCATTCGCCTTCATCGTCCCGGCGACCTCGGCCCTGGCGGCCGTCACGACCCTGTACGCCGCCCCCTCCGGCACGGGCACCACCTGCACCTCGGCCCAGCCGTGCTCACTGTCCGCGGCCCAGACGGCGGTACGTTCGCTGAACGCGGCCATGTCCGGCGACATCGTCGTCGAGCTGGCCGACGGGGTGTACCGGCCGGCGGCGCCGATGCGGCTGACCGCGGCCGACTCCGGCAACAACGGCCACACCGTCAGGTGGCAGGCCGCCGCGGGCGCCCGTCCCGTCATCAGCGGCGCGAGGGCGGTGACCGGATGGACGCAGGCCGACCCCGCCAGGAACATCTGGCGGGCCAGCGTGGGCACCGGCATCGACACCCGGCAGCTGTACGTCGACGGCGTCGCCGCCACCCGCGCGCGCACCCAGGTGAACCGGGCGGACTTCACCGCGAGCAGCACCGGGATGAGGTTCACCAACGGTGCCCTGAGCTATCTCAACACCCTGGCCGGTCAGAACCGGATCGAGATGGAGAGCGTCGGCTCGTTCACCGACCGGTACTCCCCGGTCCAGAGCATCAGCGGCAACCTGATCACGATGCAGCAGCCCGCCTGGAACAACAACAACTTCGGCTACGACACCTTCACCCAGCCGCACCGCGCGGGCCCGCTCTACCTGACCAACGCCTACGAGTTCCTCGACTCCCCGGGTGAGTGGTACATCAATCCCGCGACCGGCGTCCTGTACTACATCCCGGCCGCGGGCCAGAACATGAGCACCGTCAGCGTCGAGCTGCCGGTGCTGCAGTCACTGCTCGCCGTGGGCGGGACCTACGACGCGCCCGCGCACCACATCGCCCTCAGTGGCATCACGTTCACCGGCACGACCTGGCTGGGCCCCAGCGGCAACCAGGGGTTCGTCGACCAGCAGACCGGCGCCTACATCGCCGGCAACTGGAACTGGCCCGCCTTCTCCTCCTGCCACAACGGCTGCACGCAGTTCGAGGCCGCCCGGCCGAACTGGTTCCAGATGCCGGCCGCGCTCCAGATCTCGGCCGCCAACAACGTCACGGTCAGCGACTCCCGGTTCCTGAACCTGGGCCAGACCGCCGTGGGCATCGGCAACGACGCGAACGCCCACGCCAGCGGTGTGGGTCTCGGCGCCGCCGGCATCACCGTCACCCGCTCCGAGATCGCCCGCAGCTCGGCCGGGGGCATCGTCGTCGGCGGCGTGCGCGCCGACGCCCACCACCCGAGCGACCAGCGTATGGTCAACCGCGACATCACCGTCAGCGACAACCGGATCCACGACCTCGGCCTGGACTACCGCGGCATCGTGTCGGTCCTGACCACGTACGTCACCGGCTCCCTGGTCGCCCACAACGAGGTCTACAACATGCCCTACACCGGCATGTCGATCGGGTACGGCTGGGGCGCCAACGACGCCGGCGGCAACAACAACTACGCCAACCGCGGCCTGTACAACTACCAGCCGCGGTACACCACGCCGACCACCGCCTCCAACAACCGGCTCGTCGGCAACTACGTCCACGACGTCATGCAGCAGATGAACGACGGCGGCTGCATCTACACGCTGTCGTGGAACCCCGGCGCGGTGATCAGCGACAACTACTGCCTGCGGACCAACGGCTACTTCGGGGTCTACTTCGACGAGGGCTCCAAGTACTACACGGTCAGGAACAACGTCTTCTCCGCCATCGGCACCTGGGCCACCGCCAACTACTGGGGCGGCGAGAACATGGGCACCTGGACCGTCGTCAACAACTGGACGAGCAACAGCGCCACGAACGTGACCAACGGCGACCGCGGCAACGTGGTCAGCGGCAACGTCACCGTCACCAACGGCAACTGGCCGTCGGGCGCCCAGGCCGTGATGGCCGCGGCCGGTCCCCGGACCGGCGTGACGCCGACCCCGACGCCGACCCCGACGCCGACCCCGACGCCCGGGAACGCGAGCCCGCTGAAGGGAGTGGGTTCGGGCCGGTGCCTGGACGTCAACGGCGCCTCCCGGACCAACGGCGCGACCGTGCTCATCTGGGACTGCAACGGCCAGGCCAACCAGCAGTGGACCTCCACCGCCGCGGGCGAGCTTCGGGTCTACGGCAACAAGTGCCTGGATGTCAACGCCGCCGGCACCGCCGACGGCACCGCGGTCCTCATCTGGGACTGCAACGGCCAGAACAACCAGAAGTGGCGGTTCAACTCCGACGGCACCGTCACCGCCGTCGGCGCGAACAAGTGCCTGGACGTCTCCGGATCCGGCACCGCCAACGGCACCAAGGTCCAGATCTGGTCCTGCACCGGCGCCAACAACCAGAAGTGGACCCGCGGCTGACATCCGCGGACGGCGGGGGCACCTGCCCCCGCCGTCCATCATGAGAAAGGAGAACAGATGCCCAGACGTCCGTGGCTCACATCACTGATCACGATGGCGTTGATCGTTTCCGGAACCTTCGCGCTCACCGCCACCCCGGCCAACGCGCTCACCATCCCGGCGTCCGACTACCAGCAGGTGCCGCTCGCGTCCGGCGGCGGCGAGCTGGGGGAGGCGATGTCGCTGGCCGTGCTGCCCAGCCGGTCGGTCCTGCACACGTCCCGCGACGGCACACTGCGCGTGACCGACGTCAACGGCAACACGAAGGTGGCCGCCAGGCTCAACGTCTACACCCACGACGAGGAGGGCCTCCAGGGTGTGGCGGTCGATCCGGGCTTCGCCACCAACCGGCACGTCTGGCTGTACTACTCACCCCGGCTGAGCACGCCGACCGGTGACGCCCCGGCCACCGGTACCCAGGCGCAGTTCGACCAGTGGAAGGGCGAGTTCTACCTGTCGCGGTTCACCCTCAAGGCGGACGAGACGCTCGACACGTCCACCGAGAAGGTGGTCCTGCGGGTCGCCAACGACCGCGGGCAGTGCTGTCACGCGGGCGGCGACCTCGACTTCGACGCGCAGGGCAACCTGTACCTGACCACCGGTGACGACACCAACCCCTTCGAGTCGGCCGGCTACTCGCCGATCGACGAGCGGACCAACCGCAACCCGCAGTACGACGCCCAGCGCTCGGCCGGCAACACCAACGACCTGCGCGGCAAGCTCCTGCGGATCAAGCCGCAGGCCGACGGCACCTACACGATCCCCAGCGGCAACCTGTTCGCGCCGGGCACGGCGAGGACGCGGCCGGAGATCTACGCGATGGGCCTGCGCAACCCGTTCCGGATGAGCGTGGACAAGGCGACCGGTGTCGTCTACCTCGGCGACTACGGTCCTGACGCGGGGTCGACCAACTCCGGCCGGGGACCCAGCGGGCAGGTGGAGTTCAACCGCATCACCGCCGCCGGCAACTACGGCTGGCCGTACTGCACGGGCAGCAACACCACCAACGAGACCTACAACGAGTGGAACTTCGCCTCCAACAGCACCGGCGCGAAGTACAACTGCGCGGGAGGCCCGACGAACAACTCCTTCCGCAACACCGGCCTGACCACGCTGCCCGCGGCCAAGCCGGCGTGGATCAAGTACGCCGGTGACTCCGGCTCGCCGCCGGAGTTCGGCAGCGGCTCGGAGTCGCCGATGGGCGGCCCGGTCTACCGCTACGACGCCAACCTGAACTCCTCCGTCAAGTTCCCCCAGGTGCTCGACGGGCGCTTCTTCGCCGGCGAGTACGGTCGCCGCTGGATCAAGGCCATCGAGGTCAGGAGCGACGGCGGCTACGGGGAGATCTCCGCGTTCCCCTGGTCGGGGACGCAGGTGATGGACATGGCCTTCGGCCCCGACGGGGCGCTGTACGTGCTGGACTACGGCACCGGGAGCAACAACCAGGCGCTCTACCGGGTCGAGTACATCGGCAAGGCCAACCGCAACCCGATCGCCAAGGCCGCGGCCGACAAGACCTCCGGGCCGGCCCCGCTGACGGTGAACTTCTCCTCGGCCGGCAGCTCCGACCCCGAGGGCGGCGCGCTGACGTACTCGTGGAACTTCGGCGACGGCACCACCTCCACGGCCGCCAACCCGAGCAAGACCTACACCGCCAACGGCGCGTACACCGCCACGCTCACCGTCCGGGACCCGCAGGGGCTGACCGGGAGCGCGAGCGTGAGCGTGTCCGTCGGCAACACCGCCCCGTCCGTCACGCTCACCACCCCCGGTGACGGCCGGCTGTTCTCCTTCGGCGAGACGGTGCCGTTCCAGGTCAACGTCAGCGACCCGGAGGACGGCACGATCGACTGCTCGAAGGTGACGGTGACCTACTCGCTCGGCCATGACAGCCACGCCCACGAGATCACCTCCAGGACCGGCTGCAGCGGCTCCATCGCGGTACCGGTCGACGGCGAGCACGACGCCGCGGCGAACATCTACGGCGTCTTCGTGGCCTCCTACACCGACGCGGGCGGCCTGACCTCCACCAGTGGCCGCACGCTGCAGCCGCGGCACCGGCAGGGCGAGCACTTCGGCGCCCAGCAGGGTGTGCAGACGGCCGACCACGCCACCGCCGAGGGCGGCAGGACCGTGGGCTTCGTCGACGACGGCGACTGGGTCTCCTTCCAGCCGTACAACCTGAGCAACGCCACGAGCATCACCGCGCGGGTGTCCTCGGCGGGTGCGGGCGGCCGGATCGAGGTCCGGGCGGGCTCGGCCACGGGCACGCTGCTGGGGACGGTCAACGTCACGAGCACCGGTGGCTGGGAGACCTTCGCCGACGTCTCGGCGAACCTCGCCGGCGCGCCGTCCGGCACCACCACGCTGTACCTCGTCTTCCGCGGCGCGACCGGCCAGGGCTACCTGTTCGACCTGGACGCCTTCACCTTCGGCACCGGTACGACGCCGACCCCGACCCCGACGCCGACCCCGACGCCTTCGGGGAACGCGCTGAAGGGTGTGGGTTCGGGCCGGTGCCTGGACGTCTCGGGTGCCTCGACGGCCAACGGTGCGGCGGTGAACATCTGGGACTGCAACGGCCGGACCAACCAGCAGTGGGCCTCGACCGCGGCGCAGGAGCTGCGGGTCTACGGCAACAAGTGCCTGGACGTGACCGGTGCCGGTACCGCCGACGGCACCGCGGTCAACATCTGGGACTGCAACGGACAGAACAACCAGAAGTGGCGCCTGAACGCCGACGGCACCATCACCGCCGTCGGCGCGAACAAGTGCCTGGACGTGTCCGGATTCGGTACGGCCAACGGCACCAAGGTCCACATCTGGACCTGTGCCGGAGGCACCAACCAGAGATGGACCCGCGCCTGAGGCCGTCCGCCCCACCAGGCGGCCTCGGCCGCACGACGAGTACCTAATCGACATGGCGCCCGGTACGGCCCGGCTCATCGCCGCAAGGGCCGCACCGGGCGCCACGATGGAAGGACACCCATGCTTCGACATCTGACCCCCGCGCCGCCCGGGCGCATCGCGGGCGGTGGCAGGAGGACCTCCGTGCTGCGACGCCTGTCGGTGGCCGCGGTGGCGCTCGCCGCCACCGCCGCGACCATGGCCCCCCGCCGTCTCCGCCGAGGCCGCCACGACCGTGATCCCCGCCGTCTCCGCCGAGGCCGCCAGGGCCGCCGCCTTCGAGGTGCTGGTCTTCTCCAAGACGGCCGGGTTCCGGCACGACGCGATCCCCGTCGGGATCCAGACCATCCGCGACCTCGGGGCCGCCAACGACTTCACCGTCACCGCCACCGAGGACGCCGGCGTCTTCACCACCTCCAACCTCGCCCGGTACAAGGCGGTGGTGTTCCTCAACACCACCGGTGACGTGCTGAACGACGGCCAGCAGTCGGCCTTCCAGTCGTACGTGGACGGCGGGGGCGGCTACGTCGGGGTGCACTCGGCCGCCGACACCGAGTACAACTGGCCGTACTACGGGCAGCTGGTGGGCGCCTGGTTCAGCAGCCACCCGGCGATCCAGCAGGCCACGGTGCGCAACGAGGACCGGGCGCACGCCGCGACCGCCCACCTGGGACCGACCTGGACGCGGACCGACGAGTGGTACAGCTTCCGCAGCAACCCCCGCCCGAACGTGCGCGTCCTGCAGAACCTGGACGAGAGCACCTACAGCGGCGGCGGCATGGGCGACCACCCGATCACCTGGTGCCGTACGCAGGCCTCCGGCCGCTCGTTCTACACCGGCCTGGGACACACCCAGGCGTCGTACGCGGACCCGAACTTCCGCACGCTGCTGCTGGGCGGGATCCGGTACGCGGCCAAGGCGACCAACGCCGACTGCCGCCCGGAGACCGGCTACACGCCGTTGTACAACGGGTCGACGACGGGCTGGTCGCAGGCCGGGCCGGGGTCGTTCACGAACAGCTCGGGCACGCTGACCTCGCAGGGCGGCATGGGCATGCTCTGGTACAACGCCAAGCAGTTCGGGTCGTACTCGCTCAAGCTCGACTGGAGACTGAACGGCGACTCCAACTCGGGGGTGGTCGTCGGGTTCCCGGCCACCACCGACCCGAGCACGGCGCTCAACACCGGGCACGAGGTGCAGATCGACGCGACCGACAGCGCGGACAAGACGACGGGCGCGGTCTACGGGTTCAAGGCGGCGGACATCGCCGCACGCGACGCGGCGCTGAACCCGCCGGGGCAGTGGAACACCTACGAGCTGCTGGTGGAGGGTGAGCGGCTGCAGGTGTTCCTGAACGGCGTGAAGATCAACGATTTCACCAACACCGACCCGGTCCGCTCGCTGCAACAGGGCTACATCGGCATCCAGAACCACGGGTCCCCCGACGTGGTGGCGTACCGCAACATCCGCATCAAGGAACTGGGCGGTGTGACCCCGACCCCGACGCCGACGCCGACCCCCACCCCGACGCCCTCCGGGCAGACGAGCGCGCTGCGGGGGGTGGGCTCGAACCGGTGCCTGGACGTCTCCGGCGCCTCGCAGGCCAACGGTGCCGCGGTGAACATCTGGGACTGCAACGGCCAGGCCAACCAGCGCTGGACCTCCACCGCCGCCGGTGAGCTGCGGGTGTACGGCAACAAGTGCCTGGACGTGAGCGGGGCGGGCACCGCCAACGGCACCGCGGTCAACATCTGGGACTGCAACGGCCAGAACAACCAGAAGTGGCGCCTGAACGCCGACGGCACCATCACTGCGATCGCCGCGAACAAGTGCCTGGACGTGTCCGGCTTCGGCACGGCCAACGGCAGCAAGGTGCACATCTGGACCTGCGCCGGCGGCACCAACCAGAGGTGGAACCGCGTCTGAGGTCTCCCGACGACGGTTTCACGCTCACCCGGTGCGCGTGACACGGCGTCCGGCGCGGGCCCATCGCCCGCGCCGGACCCCGGCGCCCTGGACGGTATAAGTTTCATACTCATTATGGCCGTGCGTTACGGCCGTACTGCATCCCACCCGCGTCGACCGGGCCCCTCGGTTTCCTCATGTCTTCGAGCAGCAAGACCTCAGGAACGGCGGATCCCATGGTGCGGTGCCCGGTCTCCACCCTCTCTACCATGTCCTTAAATATCCGAAATAAGGATGCTTGACACTGATAATTAAGTGGGCTTATTTTCCTAACGAACCGGTTTGATGATCGCCGGATGGCCGGTCCCGGTCTCCCTCACGCCACACGCCGTTCACCGGGCGGGCGCACCTTCCGACCTCGCGAGCGGACCTTCCGGACCGGTGGCCCGGGTCGTCCGCCGGCGGCGAACGGCCGGGCGGGCGCCGGGTCCGGCACAACCCCCTCATCGCCACTAGGAGATCCTCGTGCACGACTCCCCTCCCCGAACGGCGCGGAGATCGCCCTCGGACGATCTCACCGGTGCGCCACGGGCCGGCCTGACCGTGCCGTCCGGCGGGCGGGCCACGTGCTGAGGATGACCGGCATCGGCAAGAGCTTCCTGGGCGTCCGCGTCCTCGGCGGCGTCGATCTGGAGGTGTCCGCCGGCGAGGTCCACGCCGTGGTGGGGGAGAACGGCGCGGGCAAGTCGACGCTCATGAAGATCCTCGCCGGCGTGCACGCGCCCGACGAGGGGACCATCGAGATCGACGGCCGGAACGTGGTGTTCGGGCACCCGGTCCAGGCGCAGCGGGCCGGGGTGGCGATCATCTACCAGGAGCTCACCCTGCTGCCGGAACGGACGGTGGCCGAGAACGTCTTCCTCGGACGCGAGCCCGTCCGGCGCGGCATGGTCGACCGGGGTGCGATGGAGTCGGCGACGGCCGAGCTGCTGAACTCGCTGGGCGAGGAGTCGTTCGGGCCGCGCGATCTCGTCCGGCGGCTCTCGGTCGCGCAGCAGCAGGTCGTCGAGATCGTGAAGGCGCTGTCGCTGAACGCCCGGATCGTGGTCATGGACGAGCCCACCGCCGCCCTGGCCGACCACGAGGTGGAACTGCTCTACGCGCTGGTACGGCGCCTGGCCGGGCGCGGCATCGCGGTCCTGTACATCTCCCACCGGCTTCGTGAGATCTTCGAGCTCGCCGGCCGGATCACCGTGCTCAAGGACGGTGCCCGGGTCACCACGGAGCGGGCCTCCGACCTGGACACCGCGACCGTGGTCCGCCTGATGGTCGGCCGGGACCTCGACTCCTACTACCCGCCCCGGGCGGCCGGCCCGCCCGGGCCGGTCGTGCTGAGCGTGCGCGACGGCGCCAACGCCGCCCTGCGCGGCATCGACCTCGACCTGCGGGCGGGGGAGGTCACGGGGGTGGCCGGGCTGCAGGGCTCGGGCCGCAGCGAGCTGGCCAAGGCGCTGTTCGGCGCCGAGCCCTTCACCCGCGGTGAGATGACCCCCTGCCGTCCCCGGTCGGTCCGCGAGGCCATCACCGCGGGGATCGGCCTGGTCACCGAGGACCGCAAGGCCGAAGGGCTGCTGCCACGTCAGCGGGTGCGGGACAACGTCCTGCTCGCCACCCGGGCCGTCCGCGGGCGCCGGCCCGGGATCGAGCCGCTGCTGGAGCGCGTGCGGCTCGACCCCTCGCACCTGGCCCGGGAGGTGAGGCTGCTGTCCGGCGGCAACCAGCAGAAGGTCGTGCTGGCCAGGTGGATGACGGTCGCGCCGCGCGTCCTGCTGCTCGACGAGCCCACCCGCGGCGTCGACGTCGGCGCCAAGGCGGCCATCCACGAGCTGATCCGCGAACTCGCCCGCGACGGCATGGCCATCCTCATGATCTCCTCCGAGCTGCCCGAACTCATCGGCATGAGCGACCGCATCGTGGTGCTGCGGGAGGGCCGCGTCGCCGGGGAACTGCCCGCCGGCTCCACCGAGGAGGCCGTGATGGCCGTGGCGGCCGCGTCATGACCCGGCAGATGGAACTCCGGCGCGTCCCGGCCCCGGGCTCGCTCCTGCGTCGGCTGTCGGCCGACCGTCCCGCGCGCGCCGTCTACGTCGCGCTGGTCCTGCTCGTCGGGCTGGGCTGGCTGCTGTTCGCCCTGGACGGCGGGCGGTTCCTGGGCCTGGAGAACATCGTCGGCATCCAGCAGCGCTCGGCCGCGCTCGGCATCGTCGCGGTCGGGCAGACCCTGGTGATCCTGGCCGGGAGCCTGGACCTGTCGGTGGCGTTCCTGATCAGCCTGACCTCGCTGGTCGCGGCCGAGATCATGGCGGGTGCCGGTGCGAACGTGCCGGCCGCGATCGCCGCGGTGCTGGCGGTCAGCGCGCTGACCGGGCTGGCGAACGGCCTGATCGTGACCAGGCTCCGGGTGCACGCCTTCATCGCCACGCTCGGGGTCGCGCTGATCATCAAGGGCGTGCTGGACCACCGCTACGACGGACCGGCGGGCAGCGTGCCGGAGTCCTTCCGGCATCTCGGCTACGACCGCATCGGACCGCTGCCGGTGTCGGCGCTGCTGTGGGCCGCGGTGGCGGTCTGCGCGTGGCTGCTGCTCAGCCGGACCCGGCTGGGATACCGGATCTACGCGGTCGGCGGGGACGCCGAGGTCGCGCGGTTGTCGGGGATCCGCACCGAGCGGGTGGTCGTCGCCGCCCACGTGCTCTGCTCGGTCTGCGCCGGGATCGCCGGGCTGCTGCTGGCCTCCCGGCTCGGGGCCGGCGCACCGACGGTCGGGACCGACGGCGGCTACGACCTGGAGTCGATCGCCGCGGTGGTCCTCGGCGGGACCGCCCTCGCCGGTGGCCGCGGCGGGGTCGCCGGGACCGTGGGCGGCGTCCTGCTGCTGGCCGTCCTCGACAGCATCTTCAACCAGCTGGAGATCGACTCCTTCGCCAAGGACGTCGTGCGGGGCGTGGTCCTGATCGCCGCCCTGGCGGTCTACGCCCGCAGGAGGCGGACCGCATGAGACGCGCACTGCCCATCCTCGTGGTGCTGGCCGGACTGCTCGTGGCGATCGCGGCCGTCAACCCCCTCTTCCTGGAACCGCCCACCTTCCTGGCCTTCGTCAAACGGGCGGCGCCGCTGGTGATCCTCGCCGCCGGCCAGTACTTCGTCATCGTGTCCGGCGAGTTCGACCTGTCGGTCGGCTCCATCGTCACCGCCGAGGTGGTGATCGCCGCCCGGCTCATCGACGGCTCGGCGGAGGCCACCTGGCCCGTGCTGGCCCTGCTGATCGTCATCGGGCCGCTCATCGGGCTGGTCAACGGGCTCGTCACCACCCTGCTGCGCGTCCCGTCCTTCATCACCACGCTCGGCATGCTGCTGATCCTGTCGGGCGCGGTCTTCCTGTGGACCGGCGGCGCGCCCCGGGGAGCCCTGTCCGAGCAGTTCCGCGAGCTGGGACGGGGAAGCGCGGGGCCGGTGCCCTGGTCGGTCCTGATCCTCGTCGCGCTCGCGGGCCTCGCCGTCGCCGTCATGCGCGCCGGTTTCGGCCACACGCTCGTCGCGACCGGCGACAACGACAGGGCCGCGGCCCTGTCCGGTGTCCGCGTCGCCCGGGTGCGCACCGTGGCGTTCATGATCTCCGGGCTGTCGGCGGCGGTCGCCGCCGTCCTGCTCGGCGGCTTCGCCGGCGTCTCCGCGCAGGTCGGCCAGGGCCTGGAGTTCCAGGCCATCACGGCCGTCGTGCTCGGCGGCGTGGCCCTCGGGGGTGGCCGCGGTTCCGTGGTCGCCGCGATGGCCGGGGCCTTCACCCTGGAGGCACTGTTCACCCTTCTCAACCTGCACGGCGTCTCGGGGGCCCTGGAGCCCGCCGTACAGGGAGTGATCATCATAGCCGCGGTGGCGCTCGGAGCCGTGAGGCTCCCGCGCAGGACGACCGCGGCCGCCACCTGAAAGGACCATAATGCGCACACCCTCGCGGCGGTTTCTCACCGTCGCCGCGCTCATCGCACTGACGCTGCCGGCGGCCGCGTGCACCAGCGACACCCCGGTGCCCGCCGTCACCACCGCCACGTCCTCCTCCGCCGCCGCGGCGCCGGACAAGGGCACCGGGGCGCAGTCGAAGTTCTTCGTCCAGGCGGACCACGACGCCCAGATGGCGATGCGCAAGGCAGAGCCGACCGGCCCGGCGGACAAGCCGTGGGAGCAGAGCATCGATCCCGAGCCCGTCGACACCGCCGCGTACAAGAAGGCGGGCCCGTACCACCTGTGCTTCTCCAACGCCGCGGTCAACAACCCCTGGCGGCAGGTCGGCTGGAAGACCATGCAGGCCGAGGTCGCGCTGCACAAGGAGATCGCGCGCTTCACCGCCCTGGACGCCGAGGGCAAGGACGACAAGCAGATCTCCGACATCGCCGAGCTGCAGGACAAGGGGTGTGACGCGCTGATCGTCTCGCCCAACACCACGGCCACGCTGACCCCCGCGGTGTCCGGGGCCTGCCCCAAGGTGCCGGTCATCGTGTTCGACCGCGGGGTCCAGACCGACTGCCCGGTCACCTTCATCAAGCCGATCGGAGGGTACGCCTTCGGCGCCGAGGCGGCCGAGTTCCTCGTCGGCAAGGTGCCCGCCGGCGGGAAGATCCTCGCGCTGCGCATCCTGCCCGGGGTGGACGTGCTGGAGACCCGGTGGTCGGCCGCGAAGGTCGCCTTCGACAAGAGCGACCTCCAGGTGGTCGGCGTCGAGTTCACCGACGGCGACGCCGCCAAGACCAAGAGCATCGTCAGCGACTACATCCAGCGCCACGGCAAGATCGACGGCGTCTGGATGGACGCGGGCGCCACCGCCGTCGCGGCCGTCGAGGCCTTCGAGGACGCCGGTCAGCCCGTACCGCCGATCAACGGCGAGGACCAGCAGGACTTCCTGAAGAAGTGGAGCGACGCCAAGCTCACCGCGATCGCCCCGACCTACCCGACCTACCAGTGGCGCACCCCCGTGATCGCGGCCCTGAAGATCCTCAAGGGTGAGCAGGTGCCGAAGGTGTGGAACCTGCCCCAGCCGACGATCACCCAGGAGACCCTCGCCTCCCGTCTCACCCCCGGCATGCCGCCGCTGCACTACGCCCTGTGCGGGTGCGAGGACCTGCCCGGCTACCCCGCCAAGTGGGGCGGCACGTCGTGATCGGCGTCAACACCTGGGTCTGGGTGTCCCCGCTCACCGACGAGACGCTGGCCGATCTCTCGCCGCGGATCGCGCGATGGGGGTTCGACGTGATCGAACTGCCGGTCGAGCACCCGGGCGGCTGGGATCCTGGCAAGGCCGCGGCCCTGCTGGACGAGCTGGGACTGCGGACGTCGGTCGTGCTCGCCATGCCGCCGGGACGCGAGCTCGTCGCCGCCTCGCCGGAGACGATCCGCGGCACCCAGGACTACCTGCGGCACTGCGTGGACGTCGCGGTGACCGTCGGCGCGCCCGCGGTCAGCGGGCCCGCCTACGCCTCCGTCGGCAGGACCTGGCCGATGAGCCCGCAGGAGCGGCGCGCGCTCTACGCCGAGCTGGGGGAGAACCTCAAACCGGTCCTCGACCACGCGGCCGGACGCGGGATCCGGATCGGCGTCGAACCGCTCAACAGGTACGAGACCAGCCTCGTCAACACCGTCGAGCAGGCGCTCGAAGCCCTCCCCGAGGACTGCGGGATCGCCCTGGACACCTACCACCTGAACATCGAGGAGAAGGATCCCGTGCGGGCCGTCCGGCTCGCGGGCGACAGGATCGCGCACGTGCAGGCGTGCGGGACCGACCGCGGCGCCCCCGGCGGCGACCGCTTCGACTGGCCGGGCTTCGTCACCGCCCTCCACGACGTGGGCTACGGCGGCCCGCTGGTGATCGAGTCCTTCACCTCCGACAACGCCGTCATCGCCACCGCCGCGTCCGTCTGGCGTCCCCTCGCCCCGACCCAGGACGCCCTTGCCACCGAAGGACTGGCCTTTCTGCGCACCCTCACCACCTGACCCCCTCCCAGGAGACCCCCCATGCGAAGATCACACCTGCTCCCGGCCCTGGCCTCGGCCCTGTTAGGACTGTTCCTGTTCGTGGTGCCACCGGTGGCGAACGCCGCCGCGCCACAGTTCAAGGTCCTGCTGTTCTCCGAGACCGCCAGCGGCGCCTACCGGCACGACTCCATCCCGGCCGGCATCGCGATGTTCCAGCAGCTGGCGGCCGACAACAACTTCCAGGTCGACCTCAGCGAGAACTCCTCCGTCTTCACGTCGGCGACGTTCAACACCTACGACGCGGTCATCATGTTCCAGACCAGCGGCATGATCTGGGACAACGACGCCCAGCGTCAGGCGTTCCAGTCCTACGTGCGCAGCGGGCGCGGCGTCGTGGCGGTCCACAACGCCACCGACATGAACATCGAGGCGCAGTTCCCCTGGTGGGACCAGGTCGTGATGGCCGGGGCGCACATGACCGCGCACTCGGCGACCGTGCAGGGCACCGCCAAGGTGGCCGACAAGGTGCACCCCTCCACCGTGGGACTGCCCGACCGGTGGACGCGCCCCGAGGAGTGGTACAACTTCGACAAGAACATGCGCGGCTCGGTGCACGTGCTCGTCACGGCCGACGAGACCACCTACGACGCCGGGCCGAGCAAGATGGGCGCCGACCACCCGATCTCCTGGTGCCACAACCCCGAGGGCGGCCGGGTGTGGGCCACCGCCATGGGCCACCAGGCCTCCTCCTACTCCGAGGCCAACTTCAAGCAGCACCTGCTGGGCGGCGTGAAGTGGGCGGCGGGCGCGGCACCGGGCGACTGCGGCGGCACGGTCGCGGCCCGCTTCCAGAAGGTCACCCTCGACGGCGCGCCCGACCAGCCGATGGAGCTGGACGTGGCCGCCGACGGCAGGGTCTTCTACATCTCCCGCTCGGGCAAGGTCAACCTGATCCCCGCCGGCGGCGGCGGCACGCGCGTCATCGGCACCCTGCCGGTGTACGTCGGCGGCGAGGACGGCGGCGTCGGCCTGGCCCTGGACCCGAACTTCGCGGCCAACGGCTGGATCTACCTCAACTACTCGCCGGCGGGCGGGGGTGAGGTGAACCGGGTCTCGCGGTTCACCTTCAACGGCACGAGCCTCGACCTGTCCAGCGAGAAGAAGCTCCTCGAGGTCCCGGCCTACCGCAACGTCGACGAGCCCGGCCACACCGGTGGCTACCTGGCCTTCGGCCCGAACGGCAACCTGTACATCGGCCCCGGTGACGACACCAACCCCAACGGCTCCAGCGGGTACACGCCGATCGACGAGCGTCCGGGCCGGGAGCACTTCGACGCCCAGCGGTCCTCGGCCAACACCAACGACCTGCGCGGCAAGATCCTGCGCATCCACCCCGAGCCCGACGGCACCTACACCGTTCCCGCCGGAAACCTGTTCGCTCCGGGTACCGCCAAGACGCGGCCGGAGATCTACGCGATGGGCTTCCGCAACCCGTTCCGGTTCTCGGTCGACAAGAACACCGGCTGGATCTCGGTGGGGGACTACGGTCCGGACGCGGGCAGCGCCAACGCCAACCGCGGCCCCGAGGGCACGGTCGAGTGGAACCTGATCAAGCAGCCCGGCAACTACGGCTGGCCGTACTGCGTCGGCAACAACATCCCGTTCAACGACTTCAACTTCGCCACCAACACCTCGGGGGCGAAGTTCAACTGCTCGGCGCCGGTCAACAACTCGCCCAACAACACCGGCCTGACGACCCTGCCCCCGGCCCAGCCCGCGAACGTCTGGTACAACTACCACGTCTCGGCCCAGTTCCCCGAGATCAAGTGCTGCGGCGGCGCCGCCGCGATGGGCGGCCCGTTCTACCGCTACAACGCGGCCAGCACCTCCGACCGCAAGTTCCCCCAGTACTTCGACGGCACGCCGTTCTTCTACGACTGGAGCCGTAACTTCGTCAACGAGTTCCGCCTGGACTCCTCCGGCAACCTCCTGAAGATCAACCCCTTCGTGGCACAGATCGCGCCGCGCGCGCCGATCGACATGAAGTTCGGCCCGGACGGCGCCCTGTACATGGCCGACTGGGGCAACGGCTTCGGCCACGCCAACACCGACGACTCCATCTACCGGATCGACTACGTGGTCGGCAACCGCGCCCCCGTGGCCAAGATCATCGCCAACCCCGACTCGGGCGCCGCGCCGCTCACGGTGGCGTTCTCCTCGGTCGGCTCGGCCGACCCCGACGGCGAGGCGATCACCTACGCCTGGGACTTCGGCGACGGCGGGACCTCCACCGCGGCCAACCCGTCCCACACCTACACCGCCAACGGCACCTACACCGTCAGGCTGACCGTCCGGGACTCGAGCGGGAAGACGGCGAGCGTCACGACGCCCGTCGTCGTCGGCAACACCCGTCCCGCGGTCGTCTTCTCGGCACCGCCCGACGGCGGGTTCATCTCCTTCGGTGACCGGGTCTCCTACACGGTGAACGTCACCGACCCCGAGGACGGCACCGTCGACTGCGCCAAGGTCAACGTGATCACCGCGCTGGGCCACGACCAGCACGCCCACGACACCGGTCAGTACACCGGCTGCTCCGGGACGGTCACGACCACCGCCTCCGGCCACGACGAGGCGTCCAACGTCTACTACGTGCTGGCCGCCGACTACACCGACTCGACCGGCCTGAAGGGCAGCGCCGGCATCACCCTGAACCCCAAGCACAAGCAGGCCGAGCACTTCTCCGGCTCGTCCGGGGTCCGGGCCGTCGACGAGGCCGGGGCCGAGGGCGGCAGGCGCATCGGCGACGTCTCCAACAACGACTGGGTCTCCTTCACGCCGGTCAACCTGTCCGGGATCGACTCGGTGTCCTTCCGCGTCTCGGCGCCGTCCGCCACGGGAGGGTCCATCGAGCTGCGCGCCGGCTCGCCGACCGGGACGCTCGTCGCCTCCGCCGCCGTGACGGCGACCGGGGGATGGAACACCTACGCGTCCCTGCCCGCGGCGCGGGTCACCGACCCCGGTGGCACGCGCGTCCTCTACGTGGTGTTCAAGGCGCCGACGGCCAACGCGTTCGACGTCGACTCCATCACCTTCAACGGCAGGGGCGTCGGTCAGGGCGACGGTAACCCGACTCCCACCCCGACGCCGACCCCGACGCCTTCGGGGAACGCGCTGAAGGGTGTGGGCTCGGGCCGGTGCCTGGACGTCTCGGGTGCCTCGACGGCCAACGGTGCGGCGGTGAACATCTGGGACTGCAACGGCCGGACCAACCAGCAGTGGGCCTCGACCGCGGCGCAGGAGCTGCGGGTCTACGGCAACAAGTGCCTGGACGTGACCGGTGCCGGTACCGCCGACGGCACCGCGGTCAACATCTGGGACTGCAACGGCCAGAACAACCAGAAGTGGCGCCTGAACGCCGACGGCACCATCACCGCCGTCGGCGCCAACAAGTGCCTGGACGTGTCCGGCAACGGCACGGCCAACGGCACCAAGGTCCACATCTGGACCTGTGCCGGAGGCACCAACCAGAGGTGGACCCGCTCCTGACCCTGATGTGATCCTCATGTGACACCCGAAACCCCTGGGGCCGGTCCGCGTAGGCGGGCCGGCCCCAGCCGGTTTCACGGAGCACACGGCCGTCGGCCCTCGCGCATGGTTCGTCGGCTGCGCTCCTCTCGGCGGGGCGGGTGGGAGGTGGTGTGCAGGGGAGCACACACGAGGGGCCGGGCCGTTGTCAAGAACGCGAGTCGCGGCCGGGCGGACCGCGCGGGCCGGAACGCGGCCATCTGCGCCTCGACGCCCCGCTCATCGGCACGGACGATGCCCGGTGATGAAAGTTTCACCCTGATGTCACGACGGACGAGGGACGACCGAAACTTTCGGAGTACGGATCCCGCCTGTCCAGGCGCGACCGTCCTGCCAGGAAGAAACGGGGGTTTCGAAACTTTCTTTCGGCTATTGACAAGTTTCGGCAAGGTTTCCACACTGAGTCTCCGGAGCGGCCCCGCCTGTCAGGTGGTGATCGGACAGGGCCGCGTCCGCGACGCCCCGGTGGTGTGCGTCCGCCCTCCGGCGACGCGGCGTCGACCCCGCGGGGACCCCCGTCCCCTCTTCGTCACGGAGATATGGAGGCTCAGGTATGGGCGTAACCGCCATACCCTCGCCCGGAACCCGGCTGCGCCGGGTCCTGGCCGCCGGTGCACTCGGCATACTCGGCGCCGCCGCGGTACTGGTGTCGGCGACGGTCCCCGCCGACGCCGCGGAGAGCACGCTCGGCGCCGCCGCGGCCCAGAGCGGCCGCTACTTCGGCACCGCGATCGCCGCGGGCAAGCTCGGCGACTCGGCGTACACGACCATCGCCAACCGTGAGTTCAACATGATCACGGCCGAGAACGAGATGAAGATCAACGCTACCGAGCCCAACCAGAACCAGTTCAACTTCACCGCGGGCGACCGCGTCTACAACTGGGCCGTGCAGAACGGCAAGCGGGTCCGCGGCCACACCCTGGCCTGGCACTCCCAGCAGCCGGGCTGGATGGAGGCGATGTCGGGCGCCCCCCTGCGCCAGGCGATGATCAACCACATCAACGGCGTGATGAACCACTACAAGGGCAAGATCTACGCCTGGGACGTGGTCAACGAGGCCTTCGACGACGGCAACTCCGGCGCCCGGCGCAACTCCAACCTCCAGCGCACCGGCAACGACTGGATCGAGGTCGCCTTCCGCACCGCGCGGGCCGCCGACCCCGCCGCCAAGCTCTGCTACAACGACTACAACATCGACAACTGGAGCTGGGCCAAGACCCAGGCCGTCTACAACATGGTCCGCGACTTCAAGGCCCGCGGCGTCCCGATCGACTGCGTGGGCCTGCAGTCGCACTTCAACAACAACAGCCCCTACAACAGCAACTACCGCACCACCATCTCCAGCTTCGCGGCCCTGGGCGTCGACGTGCAGATCACCGAGCTGGACATCGTGGGCGGCTCGGCCACGACCTACGCCAACGTGGTCAACGACTGCCTGGCCGTGCCGCGCTGCACCGGCATCACCGTCTGGGGCGTGCGCGACAGCGACTCCTGGCTGGGCGCCAACACCACCGCGCTGCTGTTCGACGGCAACGGCAACAAGAAGGCCGCCTACAACTCCGTCCTGAACGCCCTCAACGCCGCGGGACCCGGCCCCACACCCGGCCCCACCCCGACCGTCACCCCCACGGGCGGCACCGGTACCGGGCAGGTCAGGAACACCGCGTCCGGACGCTGCCTGGACGTGCCCAACGCCACCACCACCGACGGCACCCAGATCCAGATGTGGGACTGCCACACCAACCCCAACCAGCAGTGGACCGCCAACTCCGCACAGGAACTGCGGGTCTACGGCAACAAGTGCCTGGACGCCGGCGGTACGGCCAACGGCGCCAAGGTGCAGATCTACGGTTGCCACGGTGGTAACAACCAGAAGTGGCGGCGCAACTCCGACGGCACCATCGTCGGCGTGCAGTCCGGACTGTGCCTGGACGCCGTGGGCGCCGGGACCGCCAACGGCACCCTGATCCAGCTGTACTCCTGCCACGGCGGCAACAACCAGAAGTGGACCTACAGCGGTACCTGATCCCCCATCGGCGTGAAGGACGACGGCCGGGGCGTGGCCCCGGCCGTCGTCTCGTGCGTCCGGGGTGGCGGGGAGCCCTCCACGTCCTCGGCCCCTCGCCCTCGTCCCTCGCCTCCGGCCCCGAGGGGCCGAAGGCACAGGAGCGTCCGCGGGGCCGCCGGATCAGGCCGGCCGGTTCCCGATCGGCGCGGTGCTTCCGCGGACGACCAGCTCCGTGCCCACCTCCACGCGCGTCTGCGCCGGCTGCCTGCCGTCGGCCAGGGCGAGCAGCATGGTCGCCGCCGCGTTGCCCATCTCGGTCAGCGGCTGGCGGACCGTGGTGAGCGGCGGGAGGGTCCAGCGGACGGAGGGCATGTCGTCGAAGCCGATGACGCTCAGGTCGTCGGGGATCCGCAGCTTCAGCTCCGCGGCGGCCCAGTACGCGCCGACCGCCTGACCGTCGTTGCTCGTGAAGATCGCGGTCGGCGGGTCGGGCAGGCCCATCAGCTCCTTGGTGCGCTTCAGCCCGGAGACGATGTGGTAATCACCCGTACGGACGAGATCCGGGTCGACGGAGAGACCGGCCATCTCCAGCGCGGCGCGGTAGCCGTCCACGCGGGCCCTGCTGGAGACGGCGTTGGGGGGCCCGGTGATCACGGCGATGCGGCGGTGCCCCAGTTCGAGCAGGTGCCGGGTGGCCACGAGCCCGCCGCTCCAGTTGGCGGCGCTCACCGACGGGACACCGGACATGGGGAGGTCCAGCGGATCGAGCATGACGAGGGGGATGTTGCGGGTCGCGAGCTGGTCGCGCTGTGAGGACGTCAGGCTGGAGAACACCGTGATCACCCCGGTCGAACGGCGGCTCATCACCTCTTCGATCCAGGTACGGCCCGGCGTGTGGTCACCCTGGAAGTCGGAGATCACGACGGCCGCGTGGTTCCGCCTCGCAACCTGCTGAACGCCCTTGATGATCTCGACCGGATAGTCACCGGCGAGTTCGTGGAAGACCACCTCGATGAGACGGGCCGGGCGGACGCGCTGGCGCTGGCGGCGGTAGCCGTGCTCGCGGATGAGGCCTTCGACGAGGGCGCGCGTCTCCGGCGCGACCTCGGTACGCCCGTTGATGACCTTGCTGACCGTCGCCGTGGAGACGCCCGCCCGTTCGGCCAGTTCGGCCAGGGTCAGAGCCTGCGGCGACGACATCGGATCGGAGAACCGCTCTTCGGGCCAGGTCATAGCGGGATCATAACTATATGATCCACCCGGACCGGGCGGCGTTCGCCGGCCCGTGCCGGAGATCGGCACAGGGACGGCGAAAGGGGCCGGGGATCCGCGGGGGAAGAATGCCTGGTTATCGCCCCTGGCTCCTTACCGCTCATGTGAAACTTTCAACGCCGAGCTCGATTCCGGTCCTCGAAGTCACGTGCCCGAGCACCCGAGGTCGAAGGGGTCCACCGAAGGGTTTCACCGAAGGGGTGAGCGCGGTGCCCGCCCCGGAGCTGCCGGGATCTGCCATGACATGTCGTGGACCTGCCGTGGACCTGCCGTGGACCTGGTACGGGCCTGGTGCCGGCCCAGCCACCGGGCCCGCGTCACGGCAGCCTTCGCCGGCCCCGCGAGCGCTGATGATTCCGGGCGGGAACCCCGTTCTCACGGGGGTGATGGTGGTGCGCCGGAGTAAACATGAGAGCGCGGGGCCCCGTCAAGCGGCCGGTCGCGGTCCTTCCCGGACGGCCCGGTGGCCACACCGCCGGACTGTGTCGCCGGCCGCCCGGTGATGAATGTTTCACGGACGAGGTCAACCGGCCGGTCGGCGTGCCGTCCCACCGCATCCGGTGGCCGGGGAGAGGATGCGCCGCGGAGCGGGACGGCCTGGCAGGCGTACCGGGGGCCGAAATTTTCAGTCGAACCTTGACATGTTTCGACAGTGTTTCCAGACTAGGCCCTGAAACGGTCCGGCCGTGCTCGGTGGTGGTGCACGAAGGCCTCGGCGGACCGCGACGCCCTCATGGTGTGCGTTCGACGACAGCGGCGCGGCGTCGCCCTGCGTGCACCCCTTCCTCCCGCTTTCCCCCCACCTCGGTCATGGAGGCTCAGACATGGGCACGAACGCCATACCCCCACCCGGAACCCGCCGGCCCTTCGGCGGTCTTCGCCGGGCCCTGATCGCCGGTGCCCTCGGCACCCTCGTGCTCGGAACGCTCACGGCGGTGACCGGCCCGGTGGCGGCCGGCGCCGCTTCCGCGGGCACCGCCTCGGTCAGTGCCGCGGCGAGCACGCTCGGCGCCGCCGCGGCCCAGAGCGGCCGCTACTACGGCACCGCGATCTCGGCGAGCAGGCTCGGCGACTCGGCGTACACGACCATCGCCAACCGTGAGTTCAACATGATCACGGCCGAGAACGAGATGAAGATCGACGCCACCGAGCCCGCGCGTGGCCAGTTCAACTTCACCGCGGGCGACCGCGTCTACAACTGGGCCGTGCAGAACGGCAAGCGGGTCCGCGGTCACACCCTGGCCTGGCATGCCCAGCAGCCGGGCTGGATGGAGGCGTTGTCGGGATCCGCGCTGCGCCAGGCGATGATCGACCACATCAACGGCGTGATGAACCACTACAAGGGCAAGATCTACGCCTGGGACGTGGTCAACGAGGCCTTCTCCGACAGCGGGGGCGGCCGTCGCGACTCCAACCTGCAGCGCACCGGCAACGACTGGATCGAGGTCGCCTTCCGCACCGCGCGCGCCGCCGACCCGGCCGCCAAGCTCTGCTACAACGACTACAACATCGACAACTGGACCTGGGCCAAGACGCAGGGCGTCTACAACATGGTCCGCGACTTCAAGGCGCGCGGCGTGCCGATCGACTGCGTGGGCCTGCAGTCGCACTTCAACAGCGGCAGCCCCTACAACAGCAACTACCGCACCACCATCTCCAGCTTCGCGGCCCTGGGCGTCGACGTGCAGATCACCGAGCTGGACATCCAGGGTGCCTCTCCCACGACCTACGCCAACGTCACCAACGACTGCCTGGCCGTGCCGCGCTGCACCGGCATCACCGTCTGGGGTGTCCGGGACCAGGACTCCTGGCGCTCGGGTGACACCCCGCTGCTGTTCAGCGGCAGCAACAAGAAGCCGGCCTACAACGCCGTGCTGGACGCTCTCAACGCCGCGGACCCGGACCCGGACCCCACTCCGACCCCGACCCCCACGCCCACCCCGACCCCGACCCCGACGCCGACCCCCGGCACGGGGGAGTGCTCGGCGACGATCGCGACGGCCAACAGCTGGTCGGGCGGCTTCCAGTCGACCGTGACGGTCCGGGCGGGCAGCGCGCCGGTCAACGGGTGGACCGTGCGGTGGACCTGGCCCGGCGGGCAGAGCGTCAGCAGCCTGTGGAACGGCGAGGCGAGCGTGTCGGGCTCCACGGTGACGGTCCGTAACGCTCCCTACAACGCCACCATCGCCGCGGGCCAGTCGACCACCTTCGGCTTCACCGCCAACGGCACCGCGGCCACCCCGGCCGTGACCTGCAACAGCGCCACCGCGCGATGACCCCCGGCGCCGGGGCGGCCACCGACCGCCGCCCCGGCGCCGCTCCGCCCGGAGGCGACCGGCCGGGCCGGGAACGGACGTCCCCCTCGGCCAGGCCCTCGCCGAGACGGCCGGACGGCAGGCGGGACGTCGCCCCCGCCGGTCCTCGCCGGCGTCATCGGGCGGTCCGCGGTCGTCGGCGCGGCGGCCGCCGTGGGGCCACGTCCTGCTCGGGTGTCTCCGGTCGTTCGACCCGGACGGGGTCGCCGCGTACGAGCTCGTCGTGGACGCGGCGGCGGGCCGTGGCGAGGGCGCGCTCCGCGAGCTCGTCGCCGTGCTCGATGCGCTCCCGCAGCAGCCGCACGGCGATGCGGCGGTTGAGGTCGAACCGCCGCTCGGTGTCGACCACGACGACGATCCCCGAGGGCCGGTGGGTCGCCCGTACCGCGGTGGAGGCCTTGTCCCGGTGCTGCCCGCCGGGGCCGCCGGTGCGGCAGGCGACGATGTCGACGTCGGCCTCCGAGAACGTCGTGCGCGGGACGTCGGCCCGGCACGGCCGGGCGACGATGTACCAGTTCTTCCGGCCCGTGCCGGCCCGGTACGGGCTGGGGGCCTGCCAGCACAGGGTGCCGGTCCACGAGGCGGCGAACGCCTCGGCGCCGGCTCCCGAGATCCGGACCAGGACCGACCGGTAGGTGCCGGGCCGGTCGCCGGGAACGGTCTCGGCCCGGCGGGTCTCCAGGTCCTGCCGGACGGCGTCGGCCTCCAGGCGGCGCAGCAGCCGGGCCAGCGCCCAGGCGCACTCGGCCGGGCCGCGCCCGGCCGACAGGAGCAGGTGGACGGTCACCGCCGGCCTCGCTCGCGGCGCCGGTCCCGCCGGGGCGCGGACCCGAGGTCGGGCGTCTTGTAGGTGACCAGGGGGATCGTGGTGGCCACGGGCGTGGCCAGGTCGTGGGCGATCAGGTCGGCGATCACCTGCTCGATGCGCTTGTAGGCCGTCGGCGCCTCCTCGAAGAGCAGCTGACGGTCCCCGCACACCACCAGCGACCCCACCGGCGTGCGGCGCAGCTCCTCGACCGTGTGCTTGGCCCGGCCCCGGCGCAGGGCGTCCGCGCGCGACATCTTGCGGCCCGCGCCGTGCGCGACGGAGTGGCCGGCGTCCGGCCCGGCGTGGGCGGCCACCAGGTAGGAGGGGGTGCCTCGCGTACCGGCGACGAGCACGTCGCATCCGTCGCCCGGCGCCGCCCCCTTGCGGTGCAGGTAGAGACCGTCGCGGATCTCGACCAGGTTGTGGCACCGGTCGACGATCGGCTCGGCGGTCTCGGCCCCCAGGGCGTGGGCGACCCGGGCGGCCAGCAGCCGCCGGTTGAGCGATCCCCAGCGGACGGCGTCGTCGTGCATCGCCAGGTAGGCGGCGGGATCGGCGGCGGGGCCCGCGCCGTGGACCTCGGTGTGCGCCCGCAGGATCCGTTCGCCCAGCCCCCGGGAACCGCTGTGGACGACGAGGACCAGGTCGCCGCCGGCGAGTCCGAGACGGCTCGCGTGGCCCGGCTCGAAGACGGTCCCGATCCGGGCCAGCTCGACGAAGTGGTTGCCCCGGCCGACCGTCCCGAGGCCCTCGGTGTGACCGGCGGGGATGTCGCCCTTCATGACGGCCCAGGCCGGGTCGCCGGCGTCCCGCTCGGGGTCCAGCGCGCGATCGAGGTCGGGGAAGCGGGCGGCGAGCTTCTCCGGGACGGCGCGCTTGAGCCTGATGGGGAACACGGCGATGCCGCAGCCGATGTCGGAGCCCACCAGGAACGGGTACAGCACGGTCGAGGTCATGGCGGCCCCGATGGGGGCGCCCTTGCCGGGGTGCAGGTCCGGCATGGCGGCGACGTGCGTCATGCCGTCGAGGGCGGCCACCTGGTGGCACTGATCGAGGGCGTCGGACTCGATCCAGCTCTCGGGGGAGGCGAACACGCTGACGGTGGCCGGACCCGCGGCCGCGGTGGACGGCGGCGGGGACTCCCGCCGGGAGGGCTGCTCGGAGGGCTGCGGGGAGGGCTGCAGGGACAAAAGGCTCTCTTCCCTTGACGGGGGCATACGGGATGAACGGCATCGCGAGACGAGCCGGCGCCGTGGCATGTCGGGGTGACGGGATGACAGGGCTGAAGGGGTGACAGGGTGACAGGGTGCTGTCCGTCAGAGCGTCATGACACCACGTTCCCCGAGCCCGTTCCCCCGGGGCAAGCGATTTTCGGCCGACCCGTACGGCCCCGTACACCCGCCGGGGACCGTCGAACGGAAGACCGCCGCCCCGCACGCACGCCGTCGACCCCGGCCTTCCGGTGGAGGCGATGCGGTACGAGCCGGGACGGCTCGCCGGCCCGAGCCGGTGAGGACCACCCGCTCACCACCGGTCGTCGAACCCGGCCGTACCGCGGTACCGGCTCCGTGAACGCCGCCCGCGCGGCATGCGGAGGAGCCGGCCGTGGCGCTACTTCCCCGTGCCGGTCTGCGCGGGAGGCGCGGGAGGCGCGGGCCAGCCCTTGCCGACGACGGTGAACCCGCCCCGCTTGACGGTGGCGAACGTCGCGGGGGCCATGCAGGGCTGCACCGCGCCGGTCGGTACCGACCAGTTCCAGCCGATCCGATCACGACCGCCGCCGGACCTGTCCGTTCCGCCGTCGTACACGCTGACCGCGATCCGGTCGCCGACCGGGAACGAGGTGGAGGTGGTGATGACGGCGGTCACCGTCGCGACCGGGCCGCCCGCCACGAGGCAGTCCACCTCCGCCTCGAATCCCCCGCCGTTGCCGTCGGCGAGGTAGTGCTCGACCTTGACGGTGCCCTTGGCCTCCGTGAAGACACCGCGTGCGGCGATGGTGAAGGTGATGTCGTCACCGGCCGCCGGCTCGAAGTGGATCTTCGCCGTGCCGGACACGCGCCACTGGGGGTCCTTGCTCGTCGCGGACGACGCGGCCGAGGCCGATGTACCGATCGTGGCGACCGTGGCCAGCGAAAGGGCGACGGCGGTGATCCCTGCCCGGATCATTGTGGATCTCATGTCAACGGCTCCTTGGGGTGTACGGGTGAGGCCCGCTCCGGCGACCCCGGAAAGGGTGCCGTGCTGCCATGCCTCAACCCTGCCGCCGGGCCTCATCGGTTCCCACATGCCGTTCGGCGGATCGATCCCCCGCACGCGGGGCCGAGCATCCCGGATAGGACATGGCCCATGGGGCGCGGATGTGCTATGTCCTTCCGTCCATCCGTTCGTGACCGCTTCCGAACGACGACCTCGAAGCAGCGGCGTCACCCCGCGCACCCGCACGCACCCGGCGCCTTCGGCGAGAACCGCACGAGGCATGTGCCCTGTGCTCCCCGATCTGGAGGGGCACCACCGCCGGGTCCGGCCGCGCGAAAACCGTTCGATCATGAGACTGAGCGATGGCTACGCTGGCGAGCATCTCGTATCACCTGTCGCTGTCTTCGGTGCTCTTACAGCGCAGGGACGAAACAAGGCAGGAGACCGGTTCCGTGGCGATCCCCAAGAAGGGCTCCAGGCTGATCAGCGTCGACGGTGCCGTCTATCGCTGGCGGATCCGCCACAAGCCCACATACTCCCAGGCAAACAGCTGGGGATCACTGACCTACGCGGTGGAGCCGGCCGAGGGACAGGGGCGGATTCTTCTGGTCGAACTCCCCTGCTCTCGACCGGACGCCTGGTACGGGGAGCGAACGATGACCGTACGGCCGGCTCTCGTGGCGGCGACCATACGCAGAGCCCTTGACCGTGGCTGGGATCCATCACAGACGGGTAGTGCCTTCACCCTCAACCTCACCGAGGGCGATCTGAACGACGTGATGAACCGCCATCCACCCTCTCACGGAATCACCTTTAGACCCGTCTGACCGATCTAAAAGACACTCACCTTGCTAATCGTTTCAAAATGGGGTTCGGAGACGGCGCAGGCAGATGAGGTTGCACGCCGGGTCGAGCAGGCCTTGATGGAGATCGGTGCGGTGTTCGTCGCGGATACGTAGCCGTTCGAAGTGGTGTGGCCAGGCGAAGGTCCGCTCGACCGTTCACCGGATGACTCCCGGTCCGGAGCCGCGCGGGGTGCCGCGGCGGGGGATGACCGGCGTGATCCCTGCGTGCACAGGTGGCGGCGGTGGCTGGGGTAGTCGTAACCGCGATCGGCGTACAGGTGCCAGGGACGGCCACGCACTCCACGAAGCTGCCACGTCCGCGGATGACACCTATCTTCAGCACGCGGCAGAAGACCGTGATCGCCCGTAACGGCTTCACCACGTTCGCCTGGAAGACGGTCCTCGCCAAGGTCGGCATTCCCACCACGAGAGAGAACGGCTTCCACATGCTCCGCCACCACTTCGCCTCGGTGCTTCTGGAGGACGGGGTGTCCATCAAGGCCGTCGCCGAGTTCCTCGGGCACGCGGACCCCGGCTTCACCCTGCGGACCTGCACCCACCTCATGCCGTCCAGCGAGGACCGCATGCGCAAGGCGATCGACGGCGCCTGGGGGAGTGCCGCAGACCCCGGATGTGCCCTGGATGTGCCCTGAGAGGGGCAGTAGACCAAGAAACCGCAGGTCGGTCCGTCGCAGCACTAGTACATCGAGATGTGCGGATGGTCGAAGTGGTTGGCGGTGACGCCGCCGCGGTTGGACATGGTTCTCCAGCCGGAGCCGTGGTTGATGCGCTGGCGCCAGATCACGTACTTCACCCCGAGCCTGGCCTTGTTCTTGATGGCCCAGGCGGAGATCTCGTCACCGAGCCTGAGGTTGGCGGCCGTGGGCATCGAGCCGCCGACGCTCATCATGAAGTCGCAGGCGCGGCCCAGCGGGTGCTCGCCGCCGTCGTTCGCGGCCCGGTAGCAGCCGACCGAGTACGGCAGGTCGAAGCGCCTCTTGATCGCCTCGCGCATGATCCGGGTCCGGTCGGTGATGTTGTCGGCGCCGGTGGGCAGCTGCGGGGCCCAGCTGCCGTCGGAGCGGCGGCCCGAACCGGTGGGGACCAGCTTGTCGAGCTTGTCCTTGATCTCCTCGATCAGGTCCTCGGCCTCCTCGCGCCGCTCCTGGACCTCCTTGGCCTCCTCGACGATGTCGTCGGTGAGGCGGGCGGCGGTCTCGGCGGACCTCTTCCTGCGCTCCACGCTCTGGGCGAACCCCTGCAGGTGGGCGCTCTGCTCGGCGGTGAGCTGCTCCATCACCGCCGCGCTGCCGATGTCGTCGGCGAACAGCAGGGCGGGCAGGCCGCCGATGCTGCTCTGGTAGTGGAGCTGGACGATGGAGTCGACCTGCTTCTCGTTCTCGGCGTAGACCTCCTCGGCCCTGCGCAGGTTCTGCTTGGCCACGGCCTCGGCCTTCTCCGCCTTGTTGAGGGACTCGCGCTTGGCCGCGTAGGTCTCGATCAGCGCGTCGATCTTCTTGTTGAGCTTGACCAGGTCGGCGCGGAGCTCGGCCTCGGTCGGCTTGGGGTCGGCGCTTCCCGCGGTGGGAGCGCCGAGGGTGAACGCGGCGATCGAGCCCACGCAGAGGGCCAGAGCGGCATGGCGACGGAACGTGGGGGACGGGGCCGCCACGAACTCTCCTCTCCTTCCGCCTACCGGGTTAGCTGACGGGTTCGGGCTGGAGGATGCCCTTCCACCGAAGTGGTTTCACCCCAGGTGCGGTGGTTCCCCGGCTCCCGGGCGAGGCGCCTGGGATTAGGCATATCGGCTGCTACAGCCGATGTGGGAAGGATAGTAGTGGTAAACCCCAGGTCACGCGACCTCAAACGAGACCTATCGGTGATCAGCTCGTGACAATGGAGCGCAGTAGATGTGCTGTCTCCTCGGGCAGCACGTCGTTCACGAAGGCCCCCATGGCCGATTCCGATCCCGCGAGGTACTTCAGCTTGTTCGGCGCGCGGCGGATGCTGAACAGCTCCAGGTGCGCGTACGCCAGGTCGCGGCCGGTGTTGACCGGTGCCTGGTGCCAGGCCGCGATGTAGGGCATCGGCATGTCGAAGAGCCCGTCGAGACGGCGCAGCACGTCGGTGTAGAGCGGTCCGAACGCCGCCCGCTCGGCCGCCTCCAGGCCGATCAGGTCGGGGACCCTCCGGTGCGGGTAGAGGTGGACCTCGACCGGCCAGCGCGCGGCGGCCGGGACGAACGCCGTCCAGTGCTCGTTGGAGGCCACCACCCGCACCCCGGCCTCCCGCTCGGAGGCGAGGACATCGGCGAACAGATCGCCCCCGGTACGGTCCCGGTAGCGGCCGGCCGCCGCGAGGTTCAGCCTGGTGCGCGGGGTCACGTACGGGTAGGCGTAGATCTGCCCGTGCGGGTGGGCCAGGGTGATGCCGATCTCCGAGCCGCGGTTCTCGAAGCAGAACACCTGCTCCACCCCCGGCAGCGACGACAGCTCGGCCGTACGGTCGATCCAGGCCTCCATGACCAGCTCGACCTGCTCGGACGACAGGCGGGAGAACGAGGAGTCGTGGTCGGAGGTGAAGCAGACCACCTCGCAGCGGCCGATCCCGGGCCGGACCTCGCTCAGCCCGCCCGGCTGCGGGTACTCGCCCGGCTGGGCCGAGAACGAGGGGAAGCGGTTCTCGAAGACCACCACGTCGTAGTCGGGGGAGGGGACCTCGGTGAGGTTGCCGGGACCGGACGGGCAGAGCGGGCACTCGCTGGCCGGGGGCAGGAAGGTACGGCCCTGCCGGTGGCCGGCCACCGCGATCCACTCCTCGGTCAGCGGGTCGTAGCGCAGCTCGGAGGCGGCGGGCCGGGGCGGCAGGTCGCGCAGGTCGGCCGCACCCCTGTCCGCATCGTCGCGCCGGTCGAAATAGAAAAGCTCCCGGCCGTCGGCCAGGTGGGTGGCGGTGCGTTTCATCGGGTGGCGGTCTCGCTCTCCTGCTGCGGTTCTGTGATGATCAGCTCGCCGACCGAGGCGGCGAGCTCCTCGCGTGCCTCGCCGGACAGGCCGGAGTCGGTGATCACGATGTGCGCCTGGGACAGCTCGGCGATCGTGCTGATGCCGACCGTTCCCCACTTGGTGTGGTCGGCGGTCACCACCAGGCGGCGCGCGGAGGCGACCAGCTCCCGGTCGGTCTCCGCCTCCAGCAGGTTGGGCGTGGTGAACCCGGCGCGGACGCTCATCCCGTGCACGCCGAGGAAGAGGGTGTCGACGTGCAGGCCGCGGACCGCCGCGACCGCGACCGGGCCGACCAGCGCGTCGGAGGGGGTACGGACCCCGCCGGTCAGCACGACCGTGCGGTCGGCCCTGGGGGAGCGGTGGAAGACGTCGGCGATCCGGATCGAGTTGGTGATCACGGTCAGCTCGGGCACGTCGACCACGTGGTGGGCGAGCGTCCAGGTCGTGGTGCCCGCGGAGAGCGCGATGGCGGTGGCGGGACGGACGAGCCCGGCGGCGGTGCGGGCAATCGTCTCCTTCTCGGCCTGCTGGCGCACGGACTTGGCGGTGAAGCCCGGCTCCTCGGTCGAGCCCGGCCCGGCCACGGTGGCGCCGCCGTGGACCTTCTCCACCAGCCCCCGCTCGGCGAGCACCTCCAGGTCGCGCCTGATCGTCATGTCGGAGACGCCGAGATCGCGGACCAGGTCGGCGACCCTGACACCGCCGCTGCTGCGGACCCTTTCCAGGATCGCCTGCTGCCGCTGCTGGGCGAGCATCGTCACTCCCCTTAATTCACCAGATTCCACCAAATTACCACGCCGAGGCTCGAGAGGCGCTGTTGGAACATGGTGAACCGCCCGCTCACAACCGCTCGAGCTCCGCCTCGATGTTGGCCCGCGCCGCAGCCTCCGGCCCCTCGACGCGGAAGATCGCCGGGAGGTCGAGCAGCGAGCGCAGCACCGCGGCCCGCCCGGCCCTGAACGCCTCCTCGGGCACGAAGGCGTACTCCTCGCGCACGGCCGCGGCGTAGGCGGCGTAGACCTCCTCGGGCGCGCCCAGGATCGCCAGGTCGGCGTCGCAGAGCACGGCCCCGTCGGTGTCGTCCGGCGTGGGGTCGTGCGTGACGGTCAGCCTGACCAGCCGGGCGACCGTGGCCACCGCCTCGGGGGACAGGCCCGCCTCCGGCAGCGCGCGCTCGGCCAGCCGGGCGCTGCGCTCCTCGTTGTCGGCGTTGCGGGGGTCGTAGACGGCGTCGTGGAACCAGGCCGCCATCCGTACCAGGTCGGGGTGCTCGGCGTGACCGGCCAGGGCGTCGACCCCGGCCAGGACCGCCTCCAGGTGGGCGGTCGTGTGGTACCTGCGGTGCGGCTCGTCGTAGCGGGCGATCAGTTCGCGGCCGAGCCGTTCGGCCCCGGGGCCGGCCAGCGACCGCCAGCGGGTCATCAGCTTCTCGCTCATGCCAGGGAGCCTAGAGGCGGCCGGACCGGGAGCCCGGCCCGGGCAGGTCAGGCGTCACGGCCCCAGGAGGCCAGCAGCCGGGCCTGGGCGTCCTCGGCGGGCGACCGGGACTCCCCGGGGGCCGTCTCCTGCTCCCGGCCGGGCTCGGCGGCGGCGAACCAGGCGGCGCAGGCCTCGACCAGCTCCGGGTCGAGGCGCTCGTCGGCACCGATGGCGCGGGCCAGGTCCCAGGTGTGGATGAGGGCGTCGGCGAACAGCTCGGTGACGTACTCGCGGCCGGGCACGTCGCCGAACGGCAGGCGCACGACGCCCTCCAGGGCGCCGCGGGCGGTCACCGCCTGGACGGCGGCCACGGCCGAGGTGTCGAACGCCTTGATGGGGTCGTCGCCGAGCAGGTCGCCGTCGAAGGCGTCGCCGACCTCGGCGGAGGTCCGCCCGGCCAGCAGCTCCGGAGCCCACAGGCTCTCGCCGACCACGTGGTTGACCAGCGCCCGCACGTCCCAGTCGACGCAGGGCGTGGGGGTCTCCCACTGGCCGGGAGCGATCCGGTGGACGAGCGCGCCGAAGGCGTCCAGCGCGCGACCGTAGGCCTCGGGTACGTCGATGGTCATCATGCCTCCCGATGTCCTCCCGGCCGCGCCGTGCCCTTCCCCTGACCGTAACCTCTGGGCCGCCAGTAGTCATCCGCGTCAACGGGCATGACCGGCACGGCCCCGGTACCGCGTGGACCGGTGCTCGCCGGCACGTGCCGGCGAGCACCGGGCGGCCCTCCCGAGTCACCCGGGGTCACCGGTGGGCACCGGGGGCATCGCGGGTCACCGGTGGGCACGGCCCCGGACGCCACGGCACCCGGCCGGGATCGTCCCGGCCGGGGACCGCTTCGAGCTTTCCGAGTCCGCGGAGCTTCGCGCGGACGGGTCAGGGCAGCCGCTGCTCGATCCAGACGATCTTGCCCTTCGCGGTGAGGCGGGAGCCCCAGCGGTGCGCGAGCCAGTTGATCAGGTGCAGGCCGCGCCCGGTGTCGCTGGTGGTGGACGCCTCCCGCATCACCGGTACGGACGAGGAGGTGTCGGACACCTCGCAGACCAGGGTGGGCCCGCGCAGCAGCCGCAGCTCGACCTCGCCCTGACCGTGCTCGACCGCGTTGGCCACCAGCTCGCTGACCATGAGCTCGGTGTTGTCGCAGAGCGAGGAGAGGCCCCAGTCCTCCAGCGTGGTCCGTACGAAGCGCCGGGCCTGCGAGGCCGAGCGCCGGTCGGCCGGCATCGACACCTCGACGAACTCCTTCTCGGTCAGCTCCGAGACCCTGGCCAGCAGCAGCGCGATGTCGTCGCGCTCGTGTCCCGGCCGCTGGGCGCTGATCGTGAGGTTGCAGACCTCTTCCAGGTCGTGGTTCTGGCTGGCCAGCAGCCCGCGCAGGGCGCTGATGCCCTCCTCGATGTCCCGCTCGCGGCTCTCCACCAGGCCGTCGGTGTAGAAGGCGAGCACCGTGCCGTCGGGGAGCGTGAACTCCCGCATCTCGGCCGGTTCGTTGCCGATGCCCAGGGGGAGACCGGGGGGCAGCTCCAGCAGCTCGGTCTCGCCGCCTGGCCGCACCAGGATCGGCGGGACGTGCCCGGCGCAGGCCATGGCGCAGCGCCGGGTGACCGGGTCGTAGGTGGCGTACACGCAGGTGGCGATCTGGCTGGCGTCCAGGTCCTGGCTCATCAGGTTGAGCCGGAACAGTACGTCGGCCGGGCTCAGGTCCAGGCTGGCCAGGGTACGCGCGGCCGTGCGGAGCTGGCCCATGGTGGCCGCGGCCCTGATGCCGTGCCCCATCACGTCGCCGACGACCAGGGCGACCCGGCAGCCGGGCAGCGGGATCACGTCGTACCAGTCGCCGCCCACGCCGACCAGGTCGCTGGCGGGCAGGTAGCGCGAGGCGATCGTCAGGCCCAGCGGCTGGGAGAGGTCGACCGGCAGCAGGCTGCTCTGCAGGGTCAGCGCGGTACGCCGCTCCCGGTTGTAGAGCCTGGCGTTGTCGAGGCAGACCGCGGTCCTGGCCGCGAGCTCCTCGGCCAGGTTCACGTCCTGCTCGTCGAAGGGCTGGCTGCTGGGCCGCCGCGTGAAGATCACGAAGCCGAGCACCCGGCCGCGCGCCTTCAGCGGGACCACCAGGAAGGAGCTGTCCTCCAGCACCTTGGAGACCGAGTCGCGCTTCCAGAACCGCCCGATCTCCTCGGCCGTCCGGCGTCCCAGCCGGGGGTAGAGGATCGGGTTGCCGGTGGCCATGCACCGGGCGTACGGCGTCCACGCCTCGTAGACGGCGACCTCGTCCACCGGGAACGCCTTGGCGTACTCGTCGGGGGAGGGGTCGGCCACGCCGACCGCGATCCGGCGCACCAGCGCCGAGCCGTCGGTGCTCTGCTGCGGGAACTCCCCCTCGGTCACCAGCCGGTCCTGGACGAGGATGCCGGCCGCGTCCGCGAAGCGCGGCACGGCGACGTCCATCAGCTCCCTGCCGGTCTCGAACATGTCCAGCGTGCTGCCGATCCGCTTGCTGGCGGCGTTGAGCAGCGAGAGCTGCTCGTGCATGGATGCGGGGCTGCCCATCCTGAAGCCTGGCGTAGCGGGATCCTTGGTGACGAAACGGGACTTCACTCGCTCCACCGGGGTGCGGGAACCGGCGTCCACCAGGTGGCCAGTTCGAGGTCTTCTGCGATGGCGTTGGCGCCGTTGTACCCGGGGGCCGCGGAGACCGAACCGCCCGGGTGACTGCTGGCGCCGCACAGGTAGAGGCCGTCGACGGGGGTGCGGTAGCGCCCCATCTCCGGGACCGGGCGGTTGCCGCCCAGCTGGGAGGGCTCGTAGGCGCCCACGTGGTGGCTGCCGCGCACCATGTTGACGCAGTGCCGCTCGATGTCGAGGGGGGAGAACACCCGGCTGCCCAGCACGGCGCCCCGGGCGAGGTTGGGGGCGTACTCGGCCCACTCGGCCAGCAGCCGTTCCCCGACCTCCTCCCGCTGCGCGTCCCAGTTCGCCGGGTCGCCGTCGAGGTCGTAGGGGGCCCATGGCCACCAGAACGCCACGTGTTTGCCGTCCGGCGCGTACGAGGGGTCGAACAACGAGGGGCAGGCGCCGTTGCCGGCCAGCCGGTCGGGAAGCCGGCCCTCGTGGATCCGGTCGAACGTGCGGCCCAGCTGCTCGCTGTCGTCGGCGCCCAGCACGACGAGGAACGCCCGGTCCACGTCGGGCTCGAACTCGGCGGCCCGGTAGCGCGGCGCCTCCTCCAGCGCCAGGTGCAGGGTGACCAGGCTGTGCCCGGCCCACCGGTACCCCTCGATCTTGGAGACGATCTCCTCGCCGAAGTTCTCCGGCCCGGCCAGCCGCACGGTCTGCGGGGCGTCCACCGCGCTGGCCACGAACCGGCGGGCGCTCAGGACGTCGCCACCCGCCAGCCGCACCCCGGTGGCCCGCCCGTCGTCGACGAGGATCCGCTCGACGTGCGAGCCGGTCAGCACGGTGCCGCCGTGCTCCTCGATGACGGCCCGCAGCGCGCTCGCCACGTTCGCGGCACCGCCCACCGGTACGCCGAGCCGGGCGATGCGCGACAGCAGCCGGGGGAGGAAGCCGCCGGTGCCGGGCACGTTCTCGATGGAGATGGCGTGCAGGAAGGACTTGAACAGCACCCTGACCTGGTCGCTCTCGAAGTTCCTGTCGACGGCCTCGTACAGCGACAGCGGCATGTAGCTCAGCAGGTCGCGGCCGAGGTCACCGCCGAGCCGTTCGGCGAGCACCGGCGGCGGGAGCGGGGCCGAGTACAGGAAGCCGTTCATCAGGCCCCTGGCCGCCTCGGCGTAGCGCTCGTACAGCTCCAGCCAGCGGTCGGCGTCGGCCTTGGAGAACCGGGCGAAGGACTCGGCGGTGCGCTTGGGGTCGGTGTAGACCGTGATCGCCCGCCCGTCCCGGAAGATCGTGGCGTGCTGGGTCTCGGGGTAGACGTAGCGCAGGCCGTGGCGCCGGAGCTCCAGGTCGCCGGGAACCGGCCCCTCCTCCAGGAAGTGGTAGCTGCTGTGGGTGTTGTGCCGGAAGCCGGGGAGCGTGAGCTCCTGGGTGCTGCAACCGCCACCCGCGACGTCGTTGCGCTCGACGACCGCGACCGACAACCCCGCCTTCGCGAGGTAGGCGGCACACGTGAGGCCGTTATGGCCCCCGCCTACGATGACGCCGTCGAACTCCGACACGTTCCCTCCAGGGCACTTTGACTGCTGGTATGGAGGATTGTAAAGAATGATCTACTGCGATCCTCGTGTTTAACAGAGATCGGTTGATATTTCCACACAGAGTAGGACTTTAGGGGTGTGCCGGGCCCGATGGAGATATGACGGAAAAGAACGTCGGGAGAACGGGGCCGGCTCCGCCTCGCCACGGCGCGGGAAGGGCCACCGGTGCCGTGTCGAGCCGCTCCCGCGGGGACGCGGGCGGCTAGCGGTCCATCAGCACTATCAGGTCGGTGGTGGAGGGCTGGGCCCTGGTCGTCCCGATGATCTGCAGGATCCGTTTGAGCGTCCCGTGGACGAAGGCCACACGCAGCCACCCGTCCATCGTGGCGGCGTGATGGTGACATTCCAGCAGGGCCCACACGCCGACCGAGTCGCAGAAGGTCAGCTCGGCGACGTCCGCGATGAGACGGGTACGGCCCCGGTCGACCAGCCGTTCGACCGTCCGGCGCAGCCGATCGGCCGAGAGACGGTCGAGCTCGCCGACCAGTGTGATCACCGAGCAGGTGTCGTGATCGGTGACCGTGATCGACAGTGGGGTCATGCAGGCTCCTGTATCGGCCTCAGGGTGCGGGCGGTGAACGCCGGCGGGACGCACGGGCGAGTGTCGAGGGCGGGCCGGACATGGGCCGGGCCCGTCGTGGGGGCACACCTGGCGGTGCGGCCCGCGACCGGACGGCTAGGAAGGGCCGCTGGTGGCCAGGGAGGGGTCCGGCAGGCCGATCACGTCGCGTACGGCCTGGTCGACGGTGGCGTACACCCTGATCGCGGGAGCGGGCCGGTCCGACTCCGGGTCGCGCATCAGCGTGATCAGCCGCCGTAGCACGGGCGCGGGCTCGGCGACGACCAGGGAACCGCCCGTGGCGGCCATGATCGTGTGCATGCTGATCAGCACCCGCAGACCGCACACGTCGCAGAAACGCAGCCGGTCGGCGGCCACGATGACATGGCGGACGCCCTGGCCGGGCAGTGGGAGCAGAACCGCGTCCAGCAGGACGGCGCTGTTGAGGTCGAGTTCACCCTGAAGGGCGACCACCGCGGCATCCTGGCGCGTGGTGACCAAGCGCACCGACAGCTTCATCGAGAACCCCTCTCGCCACAGTACGGGCCGCCGACGATCCGGAGGCCATGGGGGAGGTCGAGACGGGGGTCGATGATCAAGAGCACTAGGCGTTCACCTTCATGGGCATGACGAGAAGGCGGCCGCGTCTCTGGACCAACACCCACCTTATCCCACCCGTGGCCGAGCGTCGGATGGGGTGGGGGAGCCCGGGAGGGGCACCGAGGGCGTCCCGTACCCGTCGTCATGACCCGCCATCCGGAGCGCGGGCCACCGGGCACGGTCCGGCGCGTCGGCACGTCGGCTCGTCCGGGTCGTGAACACCCTGGGCCGGGACGAAATACGCGGCGTCATCCCGTGAAGTGGTGTCGGGAACACGAAGAGAAAAAGAAAATCGACGGCGTCCGGATGGCGTGGAAGACCGGTGTGAACACGTGAAATCCAAAAGGCCAGATCAGTCGTATAGCGACTGACCTGGCCTCTTGCCATTCGGAGCGGACGACGGGAATCGAACCCGCGTAGCCAGTTTGGAAGACTGGGGCTCTACCATTGAGCTACGTCCGCGCGAGCCGGCGTCGGTCTGGTCTAGACTTCATCCGTTCGTCAGGGCGTAATCGTACCGGAGATCCGGAGCGTGCGCGCACTCGACCTACTCGGGGTGTGGCGCAGTTTGGTAGCGCACCTGCTTTTGGGAGCAGGGGCCGCAGGTTCAAATCCTGTTTCACCCCGACGTATGCCGGGCACCGGTCTCACCGGTGCCCGGCTCTCGTCTTTCCGGACACCTCCGGGTCGCGCGTGAGAAGCGTCCGGGGTCGTGCGAGGACGTCCGGGGTCAGGCAAGGCGTCCGGGGTCAGGCGAGGGCGTCCGGGCACGTGCGAGGGTGCGGGCCGCAAGGCCGTTCTCCAGGGAGTGCGGGACGTGCCGCGCGGGTCTCGTACGGGATCCCGCGTCGTACGCGGGTGAGCGCGGCCGGGGCGGTGACGGGGCGGTGGCGAACGGGCCGGTGACGTCAGTGGCGGGCGCTGAAGAAGGCCCAGACGGCCTTGCCGCCGCGGTTGAGGTGGTCCCAGCCCCAGCTCTGGCTGTAGGTCTCCACGATGTAGAGCCCCCGGCCGTTCTCCGAGATGAAGTCGGGCTCCTTGGGGGTGGGGACCTCGTTGCTCGGGTCGGTCACGGCCAGCAGCACGTGGGGCGAGAGGCGGAGCAGCACCAGGGTGATCGGTGTGGCCTCGGGCTGACCGTTCGGGCACAGCGCGTAACGGACCGCGTTGGTGACGAGTTCCGAAACCACTAGCGCTGCGTCATCACTGAGCTCCTCCAGCCCCCAGTCGTGCAGGGTGGAGCGGGTCACGTCCCGGGCGGTCTTCACCGAGTCGGCCTGCCGTGGCAGCGGGCACGCGGTGGCGCCGGAGTGATTGGCCACGAGCAGCTCGTCGAAGCCGACCTCGCGGGTCGCCTGCAGGTAGTCGGCAGCCGATTTTGGCTCCTCCACCATCCTGCCGGTACCTCCCGCTGTCATCGTGAGTCTCCGTACCACTTGAGAGTTTTCAGAGGTTGTGCACCATAAGCCCAATATGCACTAGGCCATCATGGGTCACCGGCAGGTCCGCTGCAAGACCCAAATGCACGTGCAGTTGCAATGTGCAGCCGCATGAGCGGTTTGGTCGCCGACTTGGCGAATTAGGCAGGGTGTTGAGACCTTGTCATCGCGGCCGGAAGTAGTGACACTGTGTGCGCTGGCCCAAGTACAGAGGGAGGCGAAGTGACGCAGGTTCAACCGGGATCAGGTCCCACAGCTCTGCGTATCCTCTTGGGCTCCCAGCTGCGTCGCCTGCGTGAGGCCAAGGGGCTCTCACGCGAGGAGGCGGGCCATCTGATCCGCGGCTCCGAATCCAAGATCAGCAGGATGGAGCTGGGCCGGGTCGGTCTCAGGGAACGGGACGTGGCCGATCTGCTCACCTTTTACGGGGTGGAGGACGAACACGCCCGATCCGCGGTGATGGACCTGCTGCTGAGGGCCAACGAGCCCGGCTGGTGGCACCGGTTCAACGACCTGCTCCCCTCCTGGTTCCAGACCTACGTGGGCCTGGAGGAGGCCGCCTCCAGGATCCGCACCTACGAGGTGCAGTTCGTCCCGGGTCTGCTGCAGACCAAGGAGTACGCCCGCTCGGTGATCACCGCGGGCAGCGCCGGCGTCTCCCCCGAGGAGATCGCCCGCCGCGTGGACCTGAGACTGGAGCGCCAGCAGGTGCTCGAACGGCCCGGCGGGCCGTTCTTCTGGGCCGTCATCGACGAGGCCGCCCTGCGGCGCCCCATCGGCGGCGCGGACGTCATGCGGGCCCAGCTGGAGCACCTTCTCGAACTGATGCGCAAGCCCAACATCACGATCCAGGTGATGCCCTTCAGCTTCGGCGGCCACAGCGCCGAGGGCGGCGCCTTCAGCATCCTGCGCTTCAACGACAGCGAGCTGCCGGACGTCGTCTACGTCGAGCAGCTGGCCAGTGCCCTCTACCTGGACAAACGCGAGGACGTCGACCGCTACAGCGAGGTCATGGAACGCCTGTGCGCGGTCAGTACCACCCCCGGGGAGACCAACGACATCCTGCGGCGGATCATCAAGGAGGACTGAGCGGTCATCGGTCGCTCCCCGGTGCCGCTCTGCCCTAGACTGGCCAGCGGCGCTGAACACCCGCCGCAGTGGAGCATGCCCTCATCTCGCATGTCTCCTCGGCCTGTGCCAGGTGCCGCTCATGTGGGCGCGGCGCGCGAGCTTGCCGCGGTAGCCGTTACGACTTGACGCGCCCGCGATCACTCGAAGCTTGATCAAGGAGACGACCCCGTGAAGACCGCTGTGGAGGAGCTCAGCCCGACCCGGGTGAGGCTTACCGTCGAGGTGCCGTTCGAGGAGCTCGGCGAGAGCCTGCAGGCGGCGTACAAGAAGGTCGCGCAGCAGGTGCGCGTCCCCGGGTTCCGCCCCGGCAAGGTTCCGGCCCGCATCATCGAGCAGCGGTTCGGCCGCGCCGTGGTGCTGGAGGAGACGCTCAACGACGCGGTGCCCAAGCTGTACGGCCGGGCCGTCGACGAGAGCGACATCTTCCCGGTCAGCCAGCCGGAGATCGAGGTCACCAAGATCGAGGACGGCCAGCAGGTCGAGTTCACCGCCGAGGTGGACATCCGCCCCGACTTCGAGGTCCCCGACTACCAGGGCCTCGAGGTGACCGTCCCGGTCGCCGAGGTCTCCGACGCCGACATCGACGCCCAGCTGGACGGCCTGCGCCAGCGCTTCGCCACCCTGACCGGTGTCGAGCGTCCCGCGGCCGCGGGCGACTTCGTGGTGATGGACCTGGCCGCCGCGATCGACGGTGTCAACATCGAGGAGCAGCAGGCCAACGACGTCTCCTACGAGGTCGGCGCCGGCTCGGTGCTGCAGGGCCTGGACGACGCCCTGGTCGGCCTGTCGGCCGGTGACACCAAGGAGTTCACCACCAACCTGGTCGGCGGCGAGAACGCCGGCGAGGAGGCCGTGGTCACCATCACGGTCAAGAACGTCAAGGAGAAGGTCCTCCCCGAGCTGGACGACGAGTTCGCCCAGCTCGCCAGCGAGTTCGACACCCTGGACGAGCTCAAGGACAGCATCCGCGAGCAGGCGCGCCGCAACAAGCTCATCGACCAGGTCGTCCAGGCCCGGGAGAACGCGCTCGACACGCTGCTCGGCAAGATCGACATCCCGCTGCCCGAGAGCGCCCTCAAGGCCGAGGTCGACAACCGCAGGCACAACCTCGAGCACCAGATCGCCGACAGTGGCCTGAGCAAGGAGGCGTACTTCCGCCTCTACCAGACCACCGAGGAGGAGCGCTTCGCCGAGTTCGACGAGAGCGCGGCCAAGGCCCTCAAGACGGGCTTCGTCCTCGACAAGATCGTCAAGAGCGAGGAGCTCGGCGTCAGCGAGCAGGAGCTCACCAACTTCGTGGTGCGCCGCGCCATGCAGATGAACGTCGCCCCCAACACGCTGGCCCAGCACCTGGCCGACAACGACCAGCTCACGCTGGCCATGGTCGAGATCGTCCGGGACAAGGCCAAGAGCGTCATCGGCGACGCCGCCAAGGTGATCGACGAGGCCGGCAACGAGGTCGACCTCAAGGCCATCTACACCGAGATCAACGGTGAGGAGCCCGGCCAGGCCGACGAGGCCGAGGCCGAGGACAAGAGCGAGGACAAGGCCGAGGCGAAGTAGCCCCGGACCGGTACGCACGTCGCCCGTGGCGCCCCCGCCGTGTTCTGCGGCAGGGGCGCCACGGTCATGCCGGGGCGCCTTTCACCGCTCGCGCCACGGGTCCGTGGAGCCCTCCGGCGCCGGGTGCGGGCTCTTCCGCTCTCACCGGGCCCTTCCGCTCCCACCGGAGCCCTGCCGCTCTTGTCCGGCCTTTCCGCCTCTCCAAGGCCCAGCCGGCTCCCACCGGGGCTCTGCTCGTCCCTGTCGGGCTCTTCCGCCCCCACGGGGCCTGCTGCTCCTACCGGACCCTTCTGCTCCCACAAGGGCTTTGCCGCTCCTGCCAGGGCCATGCCGTCCGTCGTGGGCCGGACGGACGCGTGGACCCTTCCGAGGGCCGCGTCCGTGCCCGGGGGTCGCGCCGAACGTCTCCTGCCGCTCCCCGCGACGGGTCCACACCCCGTTCCCCCGGTGTCCCGCGTGCCCCGGTCGTCTTCCGACGTCTCCCGGTTCCCCCGGTGCGGCCTCCGCGGACTCCGGAAGATCTCCGCGTGTCTCCGCGAGGTGCGACGAGGTGCGACACGCCGGGCGGACCACGTCCGGAAACCTCCTCCGGGGCGGCGGGCACGGGCCCGCGGACGTGCGCGGGAGGGCGCGCCCAGCATGCGCCGTCAGCGAACAGCGCGTTGAGGAGGCATGTCCGGTAGGCGGCGCGGGTTAAGGTCACAGGCAAAGCCAATCGATTACGACGCATCGGAAGGTGACGCTGTGACCAGCCCGCCGACCTTCTACCAGCCGACCGGCTCCGGGCCCGAGTCGATGAGCCAGCCGACCGGCTCGTTCAGGCTCGAAGACCAGCTCTACCAGCGGCTGCTGCGTGAGCGCATCATCGTGCTGGGCACCCAGGTCAACGACGAGATCGCCAACCGGATCTGCGCCGAGCTGCTCCTGCTCGCCGCGGACGATTCAGAACGCGACATCTGGCTCTACATCAACTCGCCGGGCGGTTCCGTGACCGCCGGTATGGCGATCTACGACATGATGGAGTACGTACCCAACGACGTGTGCACGGTCGCGATGGGCCTGGCCGCTTCGATGGGCCAGTTCCTCCTCTGCGCCGGTGAGCGGGGCAAGCGCTACGCCCTGCCGCACGCGCGGATCATGATGCACCAGCCGTCCGGTGGCATCGGCGGTACCGCCGCCGACATCGCCATCCAGGCCGAGCAGATGCTCTACGTGAAGAAGACCCTCGCCGAGCGGATCGCCTTCCACACCGGCCAGAACCTGGAGCAGATCGAGGCCGACTCCGACCGGGACCGCTGGTTCACGGCCGAGGAGGCCAAGGACTACGGCTTCATCGATCAGGTCGTGCGCAGCGCTCGGCAGGTGCCCTCCACGGGCGCCGTCTCCTGAAGGGGCACAAGGTGAGTGAGTTGATCCGGCCGGGAGACATCAACGGCCGCTACGTTCTTCCGTCGTTCACCGAGCGCACGTCCTACGGCATGCGGGAGATGAACCCGTACGCCAAGCTGTTCGAGGATCGCATCATCTTCCTCGGGGTGCAGGTGGACGACGCCTCGGCCAACGACGTCATGGCCCAGCTGCTGACGCTGGAGTCGCTCGACCCCGACCGTGACATCAGCATCTACATCAACTCGCCGGGTGGCTCGTTCACCGCCATGACGGCGATCTACGACACGATGCAGTTCGTCCGGCCGGAGATCCAGACGGTCTGCCTGGGCCAGGCGGCCTCGGCCGCGGCGGTCCTGCTGGCCGGCGGCACGCCGGGCAAGAGGTTCGCCCTGCCGAACGCCCGGATGCTGATCCACCAGCCCTCCACCGAGGGCGGCGGCCAGGGAAGCGACATCGAGATCCAGGCGCGTGAGATCCTGAGGATGCGCGCTCAGATGGAAATGATCATCGCTCAGCACTCGGGCAGGGCACCGGAGGCGGTCCGCAAGGACATCGAGCGGGACAAGATCCTTGACGCCGTGGAGGCCAAGGAGTACGGGTTGATCGACGACATCATCCCGTCCCGTAAGAAACTTGCCAAGGCCGTAGCCTCCTGACGAGGCACAGCGCACCGGAACCGTGCCGAATCCGGCACGTTCCGGTGCGACTCGCCGCTAGGGGGCTCACTGAGGGCTCAGAAGACGGTAACGTCGAAACCTAAGCGGGATGACTTTTCCATCGGGTATCGGGCCGATCGGAAGAAACGGACCGCGGCAGCCAGGGCGGTCCCACGCAAAGGAGTATCTGGGGTGGCACGCATCGGCGACGGGGGAGACCTGCTGAAGTGCTCTTTCTGCGGGAAGAGCCAGAAGCAGGTCAAGAAGCTCATCGCCGGACCCGGCGTATACATCTGCGACGAGTGCATCGATCTCTGTAACGAGATCATCGAGGAGGAGCTCAGCGAGTCCTCCGAACTCAAGTGGGACAGCCTTCCCAAGCCGAGGGAGATCTACGAATTCCTCGACGCCTACGTCATCGGTCAGGACCAGGCGAAGAAGGCTCTCTCCGTGGCGGTCTACAACCACTACAAGCGGGTGCAGTCCGGAGAGCGCGGGCGTGACGACGGCCTCGAACTGGCCAAGTCCAACATCCTGCTCCTGGGCCCGACCGGTTCCGGCAAGACACTGCTCGCCCAGACGTTGGCGAAGATGCTGAACGTTCCGTTCGCCATCGCCGACGCCACCGCCCTGACGGAGGCGGGCTACGTGGGCGAGGACGTCGAGAACATACTGCTCAAGCTGATCCAGGCCGCCGACTACGACGTCAAGAAGGCCGAGACCGGCATCATCTACATCGACGAGGTCGACAAGATCGCTCGTAAGAGCGAGAACCCGTCGATCACCCGGGACGTCTCCGGGGAGGGCGTGCAGCAGGCCCTGCTCAAGATCCTGGAGGGCACGACCGCGAGCGTTCCGCCCCAGGGCGGGCGTAAGCACCCGCACCAGGAGTTCATCCAGATCGACACCACCAACGTGCTGTTCATCTGCGGTGGCGCCTTCGCGGGCCTGGAGAAGATCATCGAGTCCAGGGTCGGCCGCAAGGGCATCGGCTTCAACGCGATCATCCGCTCCAAGGAGGATGTCGACAGCTCCGACATCTTCAAGGACGTGATGCCGGAGGACCTGCTGAAGTTCGGCATGATCCCCGAGTTCGTCGGCCGCCTCCCGGTGATCACGAGTGTTCACAACCTCGACCGCGAGGCGCTCATCCAGATCCTCACCGAGCCCCGCAACGCCCTGGTCAAGCAGTACCGTCGCCTCTTCGAGCTCGACAACGTCGAACTCGAGTTCACCGACGACGCGCTGGAGGCCATCGCCGACCAGGCGATCCTGCGGGGCACCGGAGCCCGTGGCCTGCGGGCGATCCTGGAGGAGGTCCTGCTCTCGGTCATGTACGAGGTGCCCTCCCGGCAGGACGTGGCCCGCGTCGTGATCACTCGCGAGTCGGTCCTGGAGCACGTCAATCCCACGCTCGTACCGCGTGACCAGCTCAGCAAGCAGCAGCGCCCGCCGCGCGAGAAGTCGGCCTAGGCGTTCCCGCGAGCCCGTGAGGCTCGCACGACCGGCGCCCCCCACGGGTCCTCCGTGGGGGGCGCCGGTCTTTTCGGTGCCGGAAACGGCTTTTCGGTGCCGGCACCGGCCGCGCGCCGCCCGGTGGCCGGGGGAGGGCGAGAAGCGCGATCCGCGGGACACGGGACCCGCGGACATCCCTAGACTTGGGCATCGTGACGACGCCAGAGCTGCCCACCCAGTACGCACCCGCCGACGTGGAGACCCGGAGCTACGAGCGCTGGGTATCGGAGGGATACTTCACCGCCGACCCGAGCAGCGAGCGCGAGCCGTACACCATCGTCCTGCCCCCGCCGAACGTGACCGGCGTCCTGCACATCGGCCACGCCCTCGACCATTCCGTCCAGGATGCGCTGACCCGCCGTGCCCGTATGCGCGGGCAGGAGACGCTCTGGCTGCCCGGCATGGACCACGCCGGTATCGCCACCCAGAACGTGGTCGAGCGTGAGCTCGCCAAGGACGGCCTCTCCCGGCACGACCTCGGCCGCGAGGCGTTCGTCGAGCGCGTCTGGCAGTGGAAGGAGGAGTCCGGCGGCCGGATCCTCGACCAGATGAAGAAGCTGGGCGACGGCGTGGACTGGTCGCGTGAGCGCTTCACCATGGACCCCGGCCTCTCCCGTGCCGTTCAGACGATCTTCAAGAGGCTCTTCGACGACGGGCTCATCTACCGGGCCGAGCGGATCATCAACTGGTGCCCGCGCTGCCTGACCGCGCTCTCCGACATCGAGGTCGAGCACAGCGAGGACGAGGGCGAGCTGGTCTCGATCCGCTACGGCGAGGGCGACGACTCCATCGTGGTCGCCACCACCCGGGCCGAGACGATGCTCGGCGACACCGCCGTGGCCGTGCACCCCTCCGACGAGCGCTACGCGCACCTGATCGGCCGGGAGGTGGAGCTGCCGCTCACCGGACGCCGGATCCCGATCGTGGCGGACGAGCACGTCGACCCCGCCTTCGGTACCGGTGCGGTCAAGGTCACCCCGGCGCACGACCCGAACGACTTCGAGATCGGCCGCCGCCACTCGCTGCCCTCCCTGACGGTCATGGACGAGCGGGGAGTGATCACCGCTCACGGCCCGTTCGAGGGACTCGACCGCTTCGAGGCCAGGCCGGCCGTGGTGGCCGCGCTGCGCGAGCAGGGCCGGATCGTCGCGGAGAAGCGCCCCTACCTGCACTCGGTCGGGCACTGCTCGCGGTGCAAGACCGTGGTCGAGCCCAGGCTCTCCCTGCAGTGGTTCGTCAACGTCTCGCCCCTGGCGAAGGCGGCGGGCGACGCGGTGCGGGACGGCCGGACGAGGATCCATCCGCCGGAGCTGGCCAAGCGCTACTTCGACTGGGTGGACGACATGCACGACTGGTGCATCTCCCGGCAGCTGTGGTGGGGCCACCGCATCCCGGTCTGGTACGGCCCCGAGGGAGAGGTCGTCTGCGTCGGCCCGGACGAGCAGGCGCCCGAGGGCTACGTGCAGGACCCCGACGTCCTGGACACCTGGTTCTCCTCGGGACTGTGGCCGTTCTCCACGCTGGGATGGCCCGACAAGACACCCGAGCTGGCGAAGTTCTACCCGACCACCGTCCTGGTGACCGGCTACGACATCCTGTTCTTCTGGGTCGCCCGGATGATGATGTTCGGCATCTACGCGATGGACGGCGAGCCGCCGTTCCGGACCGTGGCGCTGCACGGCATGGTCCGCGACCAGTTCGGCAAGAAGATGTCGAAGTCGTTCGGCAACGTCGTCGACCCGCTCGACTGGATCGAGCGCTTCGGCGCCGACGCCACCCGCTTCACGCTGCTGCGCGGCGCCAACCCCGGCTCCGACGTGGCGATCAGCGAGGAATGGGCCGGAGGATCGCGGAACTTCTGCAACAAGATCTGGAACGCCACCCGCTTCGCGCTGATGAACGGGGCGGTGACCGGCGAGCTCCCGACCGAGGAGCTCACCGCGGCCGACCGGTGGATCCTCTCCCGGCTCCAGGAGGTCATCACCTCGGTGGACGCGGCCTTCGAGGACTTCGAGTTCGCCAAGGTCTCCGATCTTCTCTACCACTTCGCCTGGGACGAGGTCTGCGACTGGTACGTGGAGCTCGCCAAGATCCAGATCGCCTCCGGCCAGGAGCACACCCGCATCGTGCTGGGCCACGTCTTCGACGCGTTGCTCCGCCTGCTCCACCCGCTGGTGCCGTTCGTGACGGAGGAGCTGTGGCGCGCGGTCACCGGGGGCGAGTCGATCGTGGTCGCACAGTGGCCGACGGTGCAGGAGTCGCTCCGTGACCCCTCGGCCGTGCAGGAGATCCTCGCCGTGCAGGGAATGATCACCGAGGTGCGCCGGTTCCGATCCGACCAGGGTCTCAAGCCGGGACAGCGGGTCGCGGCCCGGCTTTCGCTCGCCGGGACCGCGCTGGCCTCGCACGAGGGGGCGATCCGGTCGCTGCTCAGGCTCGACCAGCCGTCGGAGTCGTTCGCCGCCACCGCCCGGCTCGACGTGGCCGGGATCGCGGTGGAGATCGACACGGCGGGCACGATCGATGTGGCCGCCGAGCGCAAGCGCCTGGAGAAGGACCTCGCGGTGGCGCGCAAGGAGGCCGCCCAGGTCGCGGCCAAGCTCGGCAACGAGCAGTTCATGGCCAAGGCGCCCGATGACGTGGTGACCAAGGTCCGCTCCCGTGCGGCCCAGGCCAATCAGGACATCACCCGGCTGCTCGCCCAGCTGGCCGCGCTGCCGGCGGGCTGAGCCCGCCGGATACGGCTTTCGACGTCGGCCGGTACGCGTGCCGGACGGTGATGGATGCGCGGGGAACCCGGAGTCTCTTGACTCCGGGTTCTCGTGTTTGAGGTGTGGGAGCCCAGGGAAGACCTACTCGTTACCGGGAAGATGGCCCGGGGAGCCCTGGACGGCTGGTAATGTTCTTCATGCAGGGCGAGCCCCTGCAGCCCCCTAAAAAGATCCGACAAATCGGACATGCCAGTTTTGCTGGACATCGACCGGATGTTGGAGTAAGTTAGAGGGGTTGCCCTGGAAGCAGGGCGGTCGACATCCTAGTGGTGGCGACGGGTTCGGGTCGAGGGTCGGGAAAACCGACAGTTTGACACGAATCACGCGGATTCACTAGAATGGTAGTACGAAATGGAACGCCCCTGGCGGTCGGCCCGAACGGGTCCGAGTGGCCGGGTGTACGCGTCCGTTTCTTGAGAACTCAACAGTGTGTTAAAAGCCAGTGCATGAAGCACAACCCTGTCCTAACCACCCTTTTGCGGGGTGGGGGACGGATTCCTTTGGTTGAACATCCATCGCGTTCCCGGGCCTTGTGTTTTGGGGATGGTGGTGGGCTTTCAGCCGGGTAAGGACTGTTCAGACATTGTTTGGAGAGTTTGATCCTGGCTCAGGACGAACGCTGGCGGCGTGCTTAACACATGCAAGTCGAGCGGAAAGGCCCTTCGGGGTACTCGAGCGGCGAACGGGTGAGTAACACGTGAGTAACCTGCCCCTGACTCTGGGATAAGCCCGGGAAACTGGGTCTAATACCGGATATGACACATGTCGGCATCGATGGTGTGTGGAAAGTTTTTTCGGTTGGGGATGGACTCGCGGCCTATCAGCTTGTTGGTGGGGTAATGGCCTACCAAGGCGACGACGGGTAGCCGGCCTGAGAGGGCGACCGGCCACACTGGGACTGAGACACGGCCCAGACTCCTACGGGAGGCAGCAGTGGGGAATATTGCGCAATGGGCGAAAGCCTGACGCAGCGACGCCGCGTGGGGGATGACGGCCTTCGGGTTGTAAACCTCTTTCAGCAGGGACGAAGTTGACGTGTACCTGCAGAAGAAGCGCCGGCTAACTACGTGCCAGCAGCCGCGGTAATACGTAGGGCGCAAGCGTTGTCCGGAATTATTGGGCGTAAAGAGCTCGTAGGTGGCTTGTCACGTCGGGTGTGAAAGCTTGGGGCTTAACTCCAGGTCTGCATTCGATACGGGCTGGCTAGAGGTAGGTAGGGGAGAACGGAATTCCTGGTGTAGCGGTGAAATGCGCAGATATCAGGAGGAACACCGGTGGCGAAGGCGGTTCTCTGGGCCTTACCTGACGCTGAGGAGCGAAAGCGTGGGGAGCGAACAGGATTAGATACCCTGGTAGTCCACGCTGTAAACGTTGGGCGCTAGGTGTGGGGACCTTCCACGGTTTCCGCGCCGTAGCTAACGCATTAAGCGCCCCGCCTGGGGAGTACGGCCGCAAGGCTAAAACTCAAAGGAATTGACGGGGGCCCGCACAAGCGGCGGAGCATGTTGCTTAATTCGACGCAACGCGAAGAACCTTACCAAGGCTTGACATCGCCCGGAAAGCTTCAGAGATGGAGCCCTCTTCGGACTGGGTGACAGGTGGTGCATGGCTGTCGTCAGCTCGTGTCGTGAGATGTTGGGTTAAGTCCCGCAACGAGCGCAACCCTTGTTCAATGTTGCCAGCAACATCCTTCGGGGTGGTTGGGGACTCATTGGAGACTGCCGGGGTCAACTCGGAGGAAGGTGGGGACGACGTCAAGTCATCATGCCCCTTATGTCTTGGGCTGCAAACATGCTACAATGGCCGGTACAGAGGGTTGCGATACCGCAAGGTGGAGCGAATCCCTAAAAGCCGGTCTCAGTTCGGATTGGGGTCTGCAACTCGACCCCATGAAGTCGGAGTCGCTAGTAATCGCAGATCAGCAACGCTGCGGTGAATACGTTCCCGGGCCTTGTACACACCGCCCGTCACGTCACGAAAGTCGGCAACACCCGAAGCCCGTGGCCCAACCAGCTTGTCTGGGGGGAGCGGTCGAAGGTGGGGCTGGCGATTGGGACGAAGTCGTAACAAGGTAGCCGTACCGGAAGGTGCGGCTGGATCACCTCCTTTCTAAGGAGCACCGGCCCTTCCACCGATCCTCTGGGATCGTGGGGGTCCATGTCGTGTTCGTGAGCGAACGTCTCACGCTCGGCGCGCTCATTAGTGGAGCACTGGCTACTCGGTTCAGCGTGATCGCTGACCGATCAGTACCGCCCCCGGCTTCGGCCGTGGGGAGTGGGAACGTCGGGTCAGGGGTCGGGCTGGGGCGAACACACTGTTGGGTCCTGAGGAAACGGACACCAGGTGGGCCCGCTGAGGCGGGCTTGCTGTCTGTTTGACCCTCATGCAGGACCGATCATCTGCCAGACCAGCTCGTCACGCGTGTCGTGAGGGGTGTTGGTGGCAGGTTCGAGAGGTTGCTGTTTGTTGTTTGAGATTTGCATAGTGGACGCGAGCATCTTTGTGGCCAAGTTTTTTAGGGCACACGGTGGATGCCTTGGCATCAGGAGCCGATGAAGGACGTGGGAGGCTGCGTTAAGCCCCGGGGAGTCGCCAACCAGACTTTGATCCGGGGATGTCCGAATGGGGAAACCTAGCACCAGTCATGTGGTGTTGCCTCCGCCTGAATGTATAGGGCGGTTGGTGGTAACGCGGGGAAGTGAAACATCTCAGTACCCGTAGGAAGAGAAAACAAATAGTGATTCCGTGAGTAGTGGTGAGCGAAAGCGGATCAGGCTAAACCGTAGGCGTGTGATAGCCGGCAGGCGTTGCGTTTACGGGGTTGTGGGACCCTCTTACGGTTTCTGCCGAGACCGTGAACAGTAAGAAATCCAACTGATAGTCGAAGCTTCTGGGAAGTGGCGCCGTAGACCGTGAGAGTCGGGTAGGCGAAATTGGTTGGACTGTTGGAGGGGATCCCAAGTAGCACGGGGCCCGAGAAATCCTGTGTGAATCTGCCAGGACCACCTGGTAAGCCTAAATACTCCCTGATGACCGATAGTGAACAAGTACCGTGAGGGAAAGGTGAAAAGCGCCCCGGTGAGGGGTCGTGAAATAGTACCTGAAACCGTGTGCCTACAAGCCGTAGGAGCGTAAACACTTTTCGGAGTGTTTGTGATGTGACTGCGTGCCTTTTGAAGAATGAGCCTGCGAGTTATGGTGTGTGGCGAGGTTAACCCGTGTGGGGGAGCCGTAGCGAAAGCGAGTCTGAAGAGGGCGTTTGAGTCGCATGCTGTAGACCCGAAGCGGAGTGATCTAGGCATGGGCAGGTTGAAGCGCGGGTAAGACCGCGTGGAGGACCGAACCCACCAGGGTTGAAAACCTGGGGGATGACCTGTGTTTAGGGGTGAAAGGCCAATCAAACTCCGTGATAGCTGGTTCTCCCCGAAATGCATTTAGGTGCAGCGTCGCGTGTTTCTTGCCGGAGGTAGAGCACTGGATGGCTAATGGGCCCGACAAGGTTACTGACGTCAGCCAAACTCCGAATGCCGGTAAGTGAGAGCGTGGCAGTGAGACTGCGGGGGATAAGCTCCGTAGTCGAGAGGGAAACAGCCCAGACCACCGACTAAGGCCCCTAAGCGTGTGCTAAGTGGGAAAGGATGTGGAGTCGCAGTGACAACCAGGAGGTTGGCTTAGAAGCAGCCACCCTTGAAAGAGTGCGTAATAGCTCACTGGTCAAGTGATTCCGCGCCGACAATGTAGCGGGGCTCAAGTACACCGCCGAAGTCGTGGCATTCACATATTAACTGAGCCTTCGTGGTTGAGGTGTGTGGATGGGTAGGGGAGCGTCGTGCGGCCGGGGAAGCAGCGGAGTGATCCAGCTGTGGAGGCCGTGCGAGTGAGAATGCAGGCATGAGTAGCGAATCAGAAGTGAGAAACTTCTGCGCCGGATGACCAAGGGTTCCTGGGGCAGGCTAATCCGCCCAGGGTAAGTCGGGACCTAAGGCGAGGCCGACAGGCGTAGTCGATGGACAACGGGTTGATATTCCCGTACCCGCTACGATGCGCCAATACTGAATCCAGTGATACTAAGGGTCCTTAAGTCCCCCGTTGGCCTTCGGGCTTGGGGTGAGGCTGAACGCCTGGCCTGAACTGGTAGTAGGTAAGCGATGGGGTGACGCAGGAAGGTAGCCCAGCCCAGGCGATGGTTGTCCTGGGGTAAGCATGTAGGGAGAACCGTAGGCAAATCCGCGGTTCGTATATCCTGAGATGTGATGCCGAGCCGATTGTGGCGAAGTGGGTGATCCTATGCTGCCGAGAAAAGCCTCTAGTGAGTGTCGTGGCGGCCCGTACCCTAAACCGACTCAGGTGGTCAGGTAGAGAATACTAAGGCGATCGGGTGAACTGTGGTTAAGGAACTCGGCAAATTGCCCCCGTAACTTCGGGAGAAGGGGGGCCTTCGCTGGTGATCACACTTGCTGTGTGAGCTGGTGGGGGTCGCAGAGGCCAGGGGGAAGCGACTGTTTACTAAAAACACAGGTCCGTGCGAAGTCGTAAGACGATGTATACGGACTGACGCCTGCCCGGTGCTGGAACGTTAAGGGGACCGGTTAGTTGTTCTTCGGAGCAGCGAAGCTGAGAACTTAAGCGCCAGTAAACGGCGGTGGTAACTATAACCATCCTAAGGTAGCGAAATTCCTTGTCGGGTAAGTTCCGACCTGCACGAATGGCGTAACGACTTCCCCGCTGTCTCAACCGCAGACCCGGCGAAATTGCACTACGAGTAAAGATGCTCGTTACGCGCAGCAGGACGGAAAGACCCCGGGACCTTCACTATAGCTTGACATTGGCGTTTGGAACGTCTTGTGTAGGATAGGTGGGAGACTGTGAAGCTGTCACGCTAGTGGTGGTGGAGTCATTGGTGAAATACCACTCTGGTCGTTTTGAACGTCTAACTTCGGTCCGTGATCCGGATCAGGGACAGTGTCTGGTGGGTAGTTTAACTGGGGCGGTTGCCTCCTAAAGAGTAACGGAGGCGCCCAAAGGTTCCCTCAGCCTGGTTGGCAATCAGGTGTCGAGTGTAAGTGCACAAGGGAGCTTGACTGTGAGACCGACGGGTCGAGCAGGAGCGAAAGCTGGGACTAGTGATCCGGCGGTGGCATGTGGAAGCGCCGTCGCTCAACGGCTAAAAGGTACCCCGGGGATAACAGGCTGATCTTCCCCAAGAGTCCATATCGACGGGATGGTTTGGCACCTCGATGTCGGCTCGTCGCATCCTGGGGCTGGAGTAGGTCCCAAGGGTTGGGCTGTTCGCCCATTAAAGCGGTACGCGAGCTGGGTTTAGAACGTCGCGAGACAGTTCGGTCCCTATCCGCTGCGCGCGCAGGAGACTTGAAAGGAGCTGTCCCTAGTACGAGAGGACCGGGACGGACGAACCTCTGGTGTGCCAGTTGTTCCGCCAGGAGCACGGCTGGTTGGCTACGTTCGGAAGGGATAACCGCTGAAAGCATCTAAGCGGGAAGCTCGCCTTGAGATGAGGTCTCCCACCACGAGAGTGGGTAAGGCTCCCGGGAGACGACCGGGTTGATAGGCTGGAAGTGGAAGCGCAGTAATGTGTGGAGCTGACCAGTACTAATAGGCCGAGGACTTGACCACAAAGCAACATGCTCGCGTCCACTAGGCAATTCTGAGACAACAACCAGTGTTCTGGTTTGTGTGTTTCATAGGGTTACGGCGGTTATGGCGAAGGGGAAACACCCGGTTACATTCCGAACCCGGAAGTTAAGCTCTTCAGCGCCGATGGTACTGCACCGGGGACGGTGTGGGAGAGTAGGTCACCGCCGGACAATCTTTTTGAAGGCCCCCACCATTGGTGGGGGCCTTCGCATTTCCGGGGTGCACCGGGTGACGGGCACGTTTCCCCGCCTCGCGGGCCGGTCCGGGACGTGAGGGAAAGGTCAGTAGGCTGGGGACGTGGACTACCGAGCCGTTGAACAAGCGATCATGCAGCGTGGCGTCGAATGGAACTTCGAGCCCGGCCTCGACCGGATCGCCGCGCTCGTGGACCTGCTCGGCTCCCCTCAGCACTCCTACCCCGTGGTGCACGTGGCCGGCACGAACGGCAAGTCGACCACGACCCGCATGATCGAGGCGCTCCTGCGCGAGCGCAACCTGCGCGTCGGCCGTTTCACCAGCCCTCACCTCGTCTCCATGCGCGAGCGCATCTGCGTGGACGGTGCCCCGCTGAGCGAGGAGCGCTTCGTCGAGGTCTACGAGGACATCGTGCCGTACCTGGAGATGGTCGACGCCCAGGGCAGGCGGCTCTCCTTCTTCGAGACCCTCACCGCGATGGCGTTCGCCGCCTTCGCGGACGCGCCGGTGGACGTCGCGGTCATCGAGACCGGCATGGGCGGCATCACCGACGCCACCAACGTCGCCGACGGCGCCGTCGCGGTCATCACCCCCATCTCGCTCGACCACATGGACTACCTGGGCCCCGACGTCGAGACCATCGCGGGGGAGAAGGCCGGCATCATCAAGCCCGGCGCGGTCGCGGTGCTCGCCCAGCAGCAGGTGCCCGCGGCCGGGGTGCTGATGCGGCAGGCCGCCGGGGTCGGGGCCACCGTGGCGCGCGAGGGGCTGGAGTTCGGGGTGCTGAACCGCGAACTCGCCATCGGCGGGCAGCTGCTCCGGCTCAAGGGCCTCAAGGGCACCTACGACGACATCCTGCTCCCCCTGTACGGCGCCCACCAGGCGGGCAACGCGGCCTGCGCGCTGGCCGCGGCCGAGGCGCTGACCGGCGGGGACGAGCCTCTCGACGCCGAGCTGGTACGGCAGGCGTTCCTGGGGGTCCGCTCCCCGGGCAGGCTGGAGGTGGTGCGCAGGGGGCCCACGGTGATCGTCGACGCGTCGCACAATCCCGCGGGCATGCAGGCCAGCCTGGACGCGGTGCAGGAGTCGTTCGACTTCGAGAAGCTCATCGGCGTGCTGGCGGTGTTCGAGGACAAGGACGTCCAGAGCATGCTGGAGCTGCTGGAGCCGCTGATGGACGAGATCGTGGTGACCCGGAACTCCTCACCCCGGTCCATGGACGTGGACGAGCTCGCCGCCCTGGCCGAGGAGATCTTCGGTCTCGACCGGGTGTACCAGATCGAGCGGCTGGACAACGCGATCGACCGGGCGATCGGCATCGCCGACGCGCTGGGGGAGTTCAGCGGGGCCGGGGTGCTGATCACCGGGTCCGTGGTCACCGCCGGAGACGCGCGCCTCCTGCTCAAGGCCGAGGAGTCACGGTGATCGGGAACGGAAGAGACCCGGAACCGCCGGGCGCGGTCCGGCCGGTGCGATCAGGCGGGAGCGAGAGATGATCACGGTCACTCCGGGGATGAGGCGCCTGTGCGCCAGCGTGCTCGGCATGGAGGCGATAGTCGTCGGGCTGTTCACGCCGGTGGCCATCAACGTCCAGGGCGTCGCACCGGCGGTCGCGGCCACCGTCGGCCTCGGCCTGGCGGTGCTGTGCGTGGTGGTCATCGGCCTGCTCAAGCGGCCTTTCGCGTACGTGCTGGGCAGTGTGGTCCAGGTGCTCGCCATCGCCTCGGGCCTGATGGTCCCGACCATGTTCCTGCTCGGAACGATCTTCGCCGCGTTGTGGATCACGGCGATATTCGTCGCTCGCCGTGTCGAGGGCGTGACTTCTCGCTAAAGTCGGCCAACATGGCCGTCCCTCCCATCCAGCCGACGCGGGCGGTGGCAGCCGGGCCCACGGGCCTGGTGCGCGCGCTCCGTGTCTCCCCGATGCTCGACGTCGTGCTCGGGCTGCTCGTCGCGATGACGCTGCCACTGGCGATCGTCGCCATTCCCAACACCATCTCGGTGGTCGCGGCCCTGCTGCCCCCGGACGTCTCGCAGATAGAGATGATCCGGGCGCACGGGCTGGCGCTGCCCGCGATGGTCCTGACCGTGCCGGTCGCGGCGGTGGTCCTCCGCAGGATGAGGGCGGCCCCGATGGTGGTCGCGGGGCTGGCGGTGCTGGCCTTCGCCGACGCCGCCGGCGGGTACGCCGGGTCGACGGTGCCGGTGGGGGCCCTGCGGGTCCTGCACGGCGTCGGCGCGGGCCTGCTGGTCCCCGCAACGCTGATGGCCGTCTGGGGGCGCTCGCCGCTTCTGAGGGCCGTGTGGGGGGCCGCGCTGGCGGCCGGCCTGCTGGCCGCCCAGGCGCTCGCGCTCTGGCCCCTCGACCAGGTCGACTCCTGGCGTGTCACGCTCCAGCCGTACCCGATGCTCACCGGGGTCGCGCTCGCGCTGGCCGCGCTCTACCTCGTGCTCTGGCTGAGGGAGGGCGAGGGGGCCACGCCCGAGCCGGTCCTGTCCGGAGGCGGGCGCACGCTCTGGGCGGTGGTGCCCGCCGCGGGCGTCGCGGCCCTGGCGCTGGGCAGCACGTTCGACTGGCCGGCCGGCCTGGTGGTGCTGGCGGCCCTGGCCTCGGTCCTGGTGCTGCTGGTCCTGGCCTCCTGGGGGACGTCGAAGGGCACGGTGCAGCGCGCGCCGGCCTACGCGATGATCGCGGTCGGCGTCGTCCTCCTGCCGACCGCCGCCCAGACCACCTACGTCGAGCTCGGCGGGCTGGGCGGGCCGGGGCTGTCCGGTCTCTGGCCCGCCTTCGCGATCGCCGCGGTGGCGGCCCTGCTCTCGGCGGTGCTGGTGAACCGGGCCGCCGCCTCGGCCGTGCCCGTGCTCACCGCGGGCGGGCTGGGGGTGCTGGTCGCGGGCCTGTGCGCGGTACGGCTCTTCCTGCCGGCCTCGGCGGGGTTCACGCTGATCCTCCCCTTCGTGCTGCTCGCGGTCGGCGCCTCGGTGGCGCTCACCGCCGCGCTGCGCTCCTGTGACGAGGGGGCGGCGCTGACGGCGCTCTCGCTGTTCTTCCCGGCGGTGCTCGCGGGCTTCCTGCTGGGCAGCGGGGTCCAGGTGACCCGGCTGGAGCCGGTCCTGAAGCAGGCGACCACCCCGCAGGCGCTGGTCGACGGGTTCGTGGACGCGCTGCATCTGTGGGCACTGATCGGGGGTGGCCTGGTGCTCGCGGTGATCGTGCTTGGCGCGGTCCTGGCGCGGGTGCGGCCGGGAGCCCAGGAGGATCCGGGCCGGGACGCCGAGGTCGCGGCACGCCCGGCGGGGCCCGCCTCCGGCCTGGTGCCCTCCCCGGCGGGAGAGGCCGATCCGATGGGCGGCGGACGGCCGGGGGCCACGGCGTCCGGGCCGCCCGTCCGGACGGAGCGGGCGGCACCCTCGGTGGTGTGGCCGCGTTCCGGCGCCGCGGACTCCCCGGTGCCGTCGCGGCCGGAGCCGTTCCGTACGGAACCGGAACGCGGATCGACGGCCGCGGCCGGGGGCGGGGCGGGGGAGAGCGGCAGGGCCAGGCCCTGGCGCGAGCCGGACCGCGAGCCCGCCCACGACCCCGGGCGTGATCCCGGACGGGAGTCGGAGTGCGATCCCGGGCGGGAGACCGACCCCGGGGAGGTCGCCACGCCGCCGGTCGTGGTGCCGCCACCGGCGCCCTCGCCGGAGGACGGGCCCGGGAACGGCCCGGCCCGGGGGTGATCCGGCCGACCGCGGGGAAACGCGCCCGGGACGGTAAACTTCGCGCATTCATCGCAGTCGGCGATTCACGCATGTTCAAAGGAGAACGTCAGTGTCCGAGCGCACCCTAGTCCTGATCAAGCCCGACGGTGTGGCACGCGGCCTCGTCGGCGACGTGATCGCCCGTATCGAGCGCAAGGGCCTGAAGGTCGTGGCGATGGAGCTGCGCACCCTGGACGTCGAGACCGCCAAGGCGCACTACGCCGAGCACTCCGAGCGGCCGTTCTTCGGCGAGCTGGTGGAGTTCATCACCTCCGGCCCGCTGGTGGCGCTGGTCCTCGAGGGCCCGCGCGCCATCGAGGCGTTCCGCTCCCTCGCGGGCCTGACCGACCCGGTCAAGTCCGCCCCCGGCACGATCCGCGGGGACCACGCCCTGGAGATCGGCGAGAACGTCGTGCACGGCTCCGACTCCCCGGAGTCCGCCGCCAGGGAGATCAAGATCTTCTTCCCGGACCGCTTCTGAGCGTCCGTCCTCGTCGTGCCCGCCGGGCCCCGCCGTCCTTCCGGACGGCGGGGCCCGCCGCGTTCCGCGAGCTTAAGAATTTTGCCGGGGCAGGCCGGCTCATTGCGCTCAAGGGTGGGTACATCACGTTACGATTCGAGTGCGTTCCGTAGTTTTCGCCGACCACCTGACGGAAGGAGGCCAGCCTTCCTCATGGGCAGCAATCTTGCTTTCCTGGGCCGTGACATGGCGGTCGACCTCGGCACCGCGAACACCCTCGTCTACGTGCGCGGCCGCGGGATCGTGCTCAACGAGCCGTCCGTCGTGGCGATCAACACCACGACCGGGAAGATCGTGGCCGTTGGCATCGAGGCCAAGCGGATGATCGGCCGCACACCGGGCAACATCGTCGCCATCCGCCCGCTCAAGGACGGCGTCATCGCCGACTTCGACGTCACCGAGCGCATGCTGCGCTACTTCATCCAGCGGGTGCACAAGCGCCGTCACTTCGCCAAGCCGCGCATCATCATCGCGGTGCCGAGCGGGATCACCGGGGTCGAGCAGCGGGCGGTCAAGGAGGCCGGGTACCAGGCGGGAGCGCGCCGGGTCTACATCATCGAGGAGCCCATGGCCGCCGCGATCGGCGCGGGCCTGCCGGTGCACGAGCCCACCGGCAACATGGTGGTCGACATCGGCGGCGGTACCACCGAGGTGGCGATCATCTCGATGGGCGGTGTGGTGACCAGCCAGTCGATCCGGGTGGGCGGCGACGAGCTCGACCACGCGATCATCGCCTTCGCGAAGAAGGAGCACTCGCTCATGCTGGGCGAGCGGACCGCCGAGGAGATCAAGATGGCGATCGGCTCCGCCTGCGCGCTGCCCGAGGAGAGCCACGCCGAGATCCGGGGCCGTGACCTGGTCAGCGGCCTGCCGAAGACGATCGTGGTGTCGGCCGCCGAGATCCGCAAGGCCATCGAGGAGTCGCTGAACGCGATCGTCGACGCGGTGAAGACCACGCTCGACAAGTGCCCGCCGGAGCTCTCCGGAGACCTCATGGACCGCGGGATCGCCCTCACCGGGGGCGGAGCGCTGCTGAAGGGCATGGACGAGCGGCTGAAGGCCGAGACCGGCATGCCGATCCACCTCGTCGACAACGCCCTCGACTCCGTGGCGCTGGGGTCGGGCAAGTGCGTGGAGGACTTCGACGCCCTGCAGCAGGTGCTGGTCCCCGAGCCGCGGCACTGATGAAGGACACCCGCCGGGCACGCATCAACCTGGGGCTGTTGCTGGCGGCCGCGCTGGTGCTCGTGACCGTCGACCACCGTTCGGCGGAACGGTCGCCGTTCGATCCGCTCCGCGGGGCCGGGACGGCGGTGTTCGGCTCCCTGGAGAGCGCGGGGGCCGGGATCGTGCGGCCGGTCGGCGGATTCTTCGAGACGATGACCGGCGCGTTCTCGGCGCAGGACCGGATCGAGCGGCTGCAGGCGGAGAACCAGCGGCTCAGGCGCGACCTGATGTCGCAGAGCCTCGACCGGAGGCGTTCGGAGGAGTTGCGCCGGTTGCTCGCCGTCGCCGGGACCGGTGGATACCGGATCCTGCCCGCCCAGGTGATCGCCCGGCGGGGGGCGCCGGGGTTCGAGGAGGCGGTCGAACTCGACGTGGGACGCGCCGACGGGGTGCGTACGGAGATGACCGTGCTGAACGCCGACGGCCTGGTCGGCAGGGTCGTCCGGACGGGCTCGGCCACCTCCACCGTGGTCCTGCTGAGCGACGCCGCCTCGGCGGCCGGGGCCCGGCTGGAGGGCAGCAACGAGATCGGGGTGGTGCACGGGGTCGGGGAGAGCGGGAGGCTGGTCCGGTTCCGGTTGCTGGACTCGACCGCGCCGATCACCCCCGGGCACCGGATCGTGAGCTTCGGCTCCCACCGGGGCGTGCCGTACGTGGCGGGGGTGCCGATCGGGGTGATCGAGCGGGTGGAGGCCACGCCGGGTGAGCTGACCCGCATCGCGTACGCGCGGCCGTACGCCGATCTGACCGCGCTCGAGGTGGTCGGCGTGGTGGTGGGGGCGCCGGAGCGTCCCGCGCGTGACGCGGTGGTCCCGCCGCCCCCGCCCTCGGGGCCGCGTAAGGCGGACACCCGCCGCGTGCGGCGGGAGGGGGTGTGATCGATGGGCCGCACGGTGGCGTTCGCGGTGCTGGTCCTGGGGATCATGGTGGCCCAGGTCAGCGTCGTCAACCTGCTCCCGCTGCCCGGGCACGCCGCGCCGGACCTGGTCCTGCTCGCCGTGGTGGGGTACGCGCTGGCCCGCGGTGCCGTCCCCGGTGCCGTCCCCGGTGCCGTCGCGGGGTTCGTCACCGGTCTGGTGAGCGACGTCCTGCCGCCGGTGGCGCACCTGTTCGGGCACAACGCGCTGGTGTTCTGCATCGTCGGATCCGTGGCGGGACGCGCGGCGCGGGGCCGTCCGGGCGCGGAGCCGCTCGTGGCGCTGGCCTGCGCGGCCGCGGGGCCGGCGATCGCCATGGTGACGGGTGCCCTGCTGGGGGATCCCAGGAGCGACCTGTCGCTGCTGGCGACGGTGTTGCCGCAGACGGTCGTCTACACCATGCTCGCCGCGCCGCCGGTGGTCTGGGCGGTGCGCAGGCTGGTCCGCGGGCCGGAGCCGCAGCCGGTCCATCTGCGCGCGTACGTGATGCGGAGCCGGGCGTGAGAGGCGCCGGGGGTCGGGGTCCTGGGTGAGGCGGGTGGGAAGGGGCGGACATGGGGTTGATGCGGGGACGGCTGGTCGTGGTGCAGGTGCTGGTGGCGTCGATGCTGGCGGTGCTCGCGGTGCGGCTCTGGCAGGTGCAGGTGGTGCGGGGGGCGGAGTACGTGACCGCCGCGACCGAGACGCGCACGCGTGACGTGGTGGTCCCGGCGGTACGGGGGCAGATCCTCGACGCGTCGGGCCGTCCGCTGGTACGCAACCGGACCACGCTGGTGGTCTCGGTCGACCGGACCCGGCTGAACCGGATGGAGGGCAACGGCCAGGCGGTGCTGCAGAGGCTGGCCGCGGTGCTCGGCCGCCGTCCCGACGAGCTGCGCGAGCGGATCAGGGCGTGCGGCCCCGGCGTGGCCCGGCCGTGCTGGCCCGGTTCGCCCTTCCAGCCGATCCCGATCGACGCCGACGTCACCACCCGCGAGGCGCTGCAGATCCTGGAGCGGCAGGAGATGTTCCCCGGGGTGACCGCCGAGGTGCAGGCCGTGCGGCAGTACCCGCGCAAGGGCGCCGGCGCGCAGGCGCTGGGCTACCTGCAGCCGATCACGCAGGAGGAGATGGAGCGCAAGGGCGGGCGCAGGCAGGCGTTCTCCGGGGTGGACCTGGTGGGCAGGGACGGGCTGGAGTCGGTCTACGACGTGCCGCTGCGGGGGACGCCGGGGACACGGCGGGTGCAGGTCGACCGGCTCGGCAAGGTGATGGGCGTGGAGCGGAACGTGCCGCCGGTGCCGGGGGACACGCTGATCACCAGTATCGACGCCAGGGTGCAGTCGGTGGCGGAGAAGGCGCTGCGCGAGGCGATGAAGGGCGCCCCCAGGGCCGACGGCGCGGCGGCGGTGGTGCTGGACGCCAGGACGAGCCGGGTGCTCGCGCTGGCCAGCGCGCCGACGTACGACCCGGCGGTCTGGACGGGGGGCATCTCCGAGGGCGAGTACCAGCGGCTGCTGTCGGGCAAGGCGGGCAAACCGCTGGTGTCGCGGGCCATCAAGGGCGAGTTCGCGCCTGGTTCGACGTTCAAGGTGTCGTCGGTGGCCGCGATGCTCAAGGACGGCTACCCGCTGCACGGCCGCTACGACTGCCCGGGGTCGTTCATGGTGGGCGACCGGCCGTTCAACAACTTCCGGGGCATCGCCCTGGGGTCGCTCACCCTGCACATGGCGCTGGTGAAGTCCTGCGACACGATCTTCTACCGGGCGGCCTACGAGCAGTGGCTGCGCGACGGCGGGCTCAACCCCAGGGGCAGGCCCAAGGAGCCGATGGCCGGCATGGCCCGCGCCTACGGGTTCGGCCGTCCCACCGGCATCGACCTGCCGGGCGAGTCGCCGGGACGCATCCCCGACCGGGCCTGGAAGAAGACCATCTGGGCGGCGACCAAGGAGACCAACTGCAAGCGGGCCAAGACCGGTTACCCGGAGGTGGCCGGGAAGAGCCCCAGCAGGGCGGCCTTCCTCAAGCGGCTGGCGTACGAGAACTGCCTGGAGGGGTTCCAGCTGCGTCCCGGGGACGCCGCGAACTTCTCCATCGGGCAGGGGGACGTGCTGGTGACGCCGCTGCAGCTGGCGGCGGCCTACACGGCGCTGGTCGGCGACGGCAGGCTGCGCAGCCCGCGGGTGGGCTGGGCGCTGGTGCGTCCCGACGGCACCAAGGTCAAGGAGATCAAGGTGCCGGTGACGGGCAGGTTGCCGCTCTCGCCGAAGGAGCGGGCCTACATCAAGGGGGCGCTGAGCGAGGTCGCCTCCGACGGCACCGCGGCCGGGGCCTTCTCCGGGTTTCCCATGGACAAGGTCAAGGTCGGTGGCAAGACCGGCACCGCCGAGGTCTACGGCAAGGCCGACACGTCGTGGTTCGCCTCGTTCGCCCCGACGGACAAGCCCCGGTTCGTGATCGTCGTCATGGTGTCCCAGGGAGGCATGGGCGGCCAGACCGCGGCCCCGGCAGTGCGGAAGATCTACGAGGGCATCTACGGGTTCTCACCGGACGGGAAGACGGCCGGTCCTCCCATCCTGCCGGGCGGGCGTCCGGCGAGCAGGCTTCCGGTGATCGCGCGGGACGGGACGGTGGCGCGGTGACGCCCGCCGGGGTGATCTCCACCGGGGTGATCTCCACCGGGGGGACGCCCGCCGAGGTGGCACCCGCCGGGGTGACGTCCACCGGAGGGACGTCCACCGGCACGACGTGCGCCGGGGCGACGCCCGCGGGGAGGACGGGGTGAGCCGCGCGGGTGTCGCGCCGGTGACCAGGAGGGCGCCGGCACGGACGTCCCTGGCCGGGCGGACGGTGGCGGCGGCCTCCTCGCTGAGACGGACGGACGGGCTGATGCTGGTGGCCGTCACCGCGCTGGCGGTGATCGGCACGATGCTGGTCTGGTCGTCGACCAGGACCTGGGCGGCCGGATCCACCGGCCTGGTCAAGAAGCACGTCCTCAACCTCGTCATCGGGGCCGTGCTGGCCGCCGGGACCGCGATGGTGGACCACCGGGCGCTGCGGGCCTTCGCGCCGCTGGTGTACGGGGTGACGCTGGTCGGACTGTGCCTGGTGCTCACGCCGCTCGGCAGCACCGTGAACGGCGCCCACTCGTGGATCATGCTCGGCGGCGGGTTCGCGTTCCAGCCGTCGGAGTTCGCCAAGCTCGGCCTGGCGCTGATGCTGGCGATGCTGCTGACCCGGCGGGCCAAGGGCACCGAGCGGCCCCAGGGGCCGTACGTGGTGGTCTCGCTGGTGGTGGCGGCCTGCACGATGGCGCTGGTGATGCTCCAGCCCGACCTGGGCACCACGATGGTCATCGGGGTGATCACGGCCGGCACGATCGTGGTGGCCGGGGTGCGCAAGCGCTGGATCGCCGGGCTGGGCCTGGCGGTGGCCGGGGCCGGGGCCGCGGCGTGGTTCCTCGACGTGCTGGAGCCCTACCAGATCGCCAGGTTCACCGCGTTCCTCAACCCGTCGGTGGACCCGCGCGGGGTCGGCTACAACAGCACCCAGTCGCTGATCGCGATCGGGTCGGGGGAGGTGCTCGGCAAGGGACTGTTCGGGGGAGGCCAGACCACCGGCCGCTTCGTGCCCGAGCAGCACACCGACTTCATCTTCACGGTGGCGGGGGAGGAGTTCGGCTTCCTCGGCTCGGTCACCGTGGTGGCGCTGCTGGGAGTGATCCTGCTGCGCGGGGCGCGGATCGCCCGCGAGTGCGACGACAGGTTCGGCATGCTGGTGGGCGGGGCGATCGTCTGCTGGCTGGCCTTCCAGACGTTCGTCAACATCGGGATGACGATCGGGATCATGCCGATCACCGGCCTGCCCCTGCCGTTCGTCTCCTACGGCGGTACCGCCACCTTCGCGAACATGATCGCCTTCGGGCTGCTCCAGGCGATCCAGCGGCGCGGGCATTCGTCGTAGTCCCGGTGGTCCCGGTGGTCCCGGTGGTCCCGGTGGTCCCGGTGGTCCCGATGGTCCTTCCGGTCGCCGGGATCGTCCCGCGGGGCGTCGCGCGGCCGTCCGGATCGGCCGCCCCCGTCCCTCGTCCGGGCGGGCGCCGGGGCCCGGCCCGGACGGACATCGGGGGTGCGGAAAGGCCCCGGGCGGTGCCGGACGCCTGGTGCACCCCTCGGAGGCGGATATTCTTGACCACATGTCTGTCGAGTCGCTGTTTCCCCGCCTGGAAGCGCTCCTGCCCAGGGTGCAGAAGCCGATCCAGTACGTCGGAGGTGAGCTCAACTCGACCGTCAAGGACTGGGACGAGACCACGGTCCGCTGGGCGCTGATGTATCCGGACGCCTACGAGGTCGGGCTGCCCAACCAGGGCGTCCAGATCCTCTACGAGATCCTCAACGAGCTGCCGGAGACACTGGCCGAGCGGACCTACGCGGTCTGGCCGGACCTGGAGGCGCTGATGCGCTCCGAGGGCGTGCCCCAGTTCACGGTCGACGCGCACCGGCCGGTACGGGCGTTCGACGTGCTCGGGCTGTCGTTCTCCACCGAGCTCGGCTACACCAACATGCTGACCGCGCTGGACCTGGCCGGCATCCCGCTGAGGGCGGCCGACCGGGGCGACGAGGACCCGATCGTGCTGGCCGGTGGCCACGCGGCGTTCAACCCCGAGCCGATCGCCGAGTTCCTCGACGCCGCCGTGCTGGGCGACGGGGAGCAGATCGCCATCGCGATCACCGAGGTCATCCGGGAGTGGAAGACCGAGGGCTCGCCCGGCGGCCGGGACGGGCTGCTGATGCGGCTGGCCGAGTCCGGCGGGGTCTACGTGCCCAGGTTCTACGACGTCGACTACCACCCCGACGGCCGCATCCAGCGCGTGGCGCCCAACAGGCCCGGCGTGCCGTGGCGGATCCACAAGCACACGGTCATGGACCTGGACGAGTGGCCGTACCCGAAGAAGCCGCTGGTCCCGCTGGCCGAGACCGTGCACGAGCGGTTCAGCGTGGAGATCTTCCGCGGCTGCACCCGCGGCTGCCGGTTCTGCCAGGCCGGCATGATCACCCGCCCGGTGCGGGAGCGGTCGATCACCACGATCGGCGACATGGTCGAGGCGGGCGTGAAGGCGTCCGGCTTCAACGAGGTCGGCCTGCTGTCGCTGTCGTCGGCGGACCACTCCGAGATCGGCGAGGTGGCCAAGGGGCTGGCGGACCGCTACGAGGGCACCAACACCTCGCTCTCGCTGCCCTCCACCCGGGTGGACGCCTTCAACATCGACCTGGCGAACGAGTTCTCCCGCGGCGGGCGCCGTTCCGGCCTGACGTTCGCCCCGGAGGGCGGCTCGGAGCGGATGCGCAAGGTGATCAACAAGATGGTCACCGAGGAGGACCTGATCCGGACCGTCACCACGGCCTACACCCAGGGCTGGCGGCAGGTGAAGCTCTACTTCATGTGCGGCCTGCCGACCGAGGAGGACGCCGACGTCCTGGGCATCGCCGACCTGGCCAGGAAGGTCATCAAGGCGGGCCGCGAGGCCACCGGGTCGCGCGACGTGCGCTGCACGGTCTCCATCGGCGGGTTCGTGCCCAAGCCGCACACGCCGTTCCAGTGGGCCGGTCAGGCCGACCACGAGACGGTCGACCGCAGGCTGCGGGCGCTGAGGGAGGCGCTGCGCGGCGACCGCGAGTACGGCCGCGCCATCGGCATCCGCTACCACGACGGCAAGCCCTCGATCGTGGAGGGCCTGCTCTCCCGCGGTGACCGGCGCATCGGCGAGGTCATCCGCGCGGTGTGGGAGGACGGCGGCCGGTTCGACGGCTGGAGCGAGCACTTCTCCTACCAGCGCTGGATGGACGCCGCCGAGAAGACCGGGGTGGACGTCGACTGGTACACCACGCGCGAGCGCGGCGAGAACGAGGTGCTTCCCTGGGACCACCTCGACGCCGGTCTCGACCGCGAATGGCTCTGGCAGGACTGGCAGGACGCGGTCAACGACGTCGAGGTCGAGGACTGCCGGTGGACGCCCTGTTACGACTGCGGCGTCTGCCCCACGATGGGCACCGAGATCCAGATCGGGCCCACCGGGAAGAAGCTGCTGCCACTCACGGTTGTCTGAGGCAGGCGGTGCGTGAGCACCGCCCGCCCGAGAACGACGACCACGACCCGGGAAGGACGACACCGCCCTGAAACCAGCTCCCGACGGGCCGCCGCCCGCGCCCGTGGTGCAGCGCCTTCGCGTGCGCTACGCCAAGCGTGGCCGCCTGCGTTTCACCAGCCACCGCGACATCTCCAGGGCGCTCGAAAGAGCCGTCCGGCGGGCCGACGTCCCGGTGGCGTTCAGCGCGGGTTTCTCACCCCATCCGAAGATCTCCTACGTGGGAGGGGCCGCCCCCACCGGTGTCGCCAGCGAGGCCGAGTACCTGGAGATCAGCGTCACGCGCGAGTGCGACCCCGAGCGGCTCAGGATCGCCCTGGACACCTCGCTGCCCGACGGTCTCGACGTGCTCGACGTCGTCGAGGCGGGGAGCACGAGCCTGGCCGACCGGATGGAGTGCTCGGCGTGGGAACTGCGGCTGCCGGGAGCCGATCCCGCGCTCGCCGAGGCGGCGGCCGGGAAATTCCTCTCCGCCGATCAGGTCGAGGTCGAACGCCTTACCAAGAAGGGGATGCGACGCTTCGACGCCCGCGAGGCCGTGCTGAGCCTTGCGGTATTTGAGGGAAATGAGACAACAGCAGGTCAGGCGTCCGGTCAGCCATGTGTCATACTTCGCATGGTTGTACGGCACGCAACTCCTGCCGTACGACCCGACGACGTTCTCACTGGACTGCGTCTTGTGGCTGACTTCGCGCCGCCGGTGCCCCCCGAGGTGACCAGGCTGGCGCAGGGCCCGCTCGACGTTCACACCGGTGAGCCCGCCGACCCGCTCGGCCTGGACCGCGACACCACGCGCGGCGGCGAAGCGGAACCGGTGGGCAGGCACGTCGACGGCCACACATAGGACTTGGCGCCGGGCCCCTGGCCTGGCGGACAGTGAGAGACGAGAGCTCCCGCGCGGCGCGGAGACGTGCCCGGGAGCTGAACGGGAGAGCGTCCGCATGCTCGAGAACGAGCCCGAGACCGGGGCCAGCGGCCCCGGCGGGAACACCACGACAGATCAGCCGCGGCCGGTCCGCCGCAGGGCCGCGAGCCGGCCCGCGGGACCTCCGCCGGAGGAGCCGGAACCGGCCCCCGCGGCACGGACCACCGCACCGCCTGCGGCCGGGGCCCTCGCGCCCGCCGCCGAGCCGCCTTCCCCGGCTGCCGAGGCGCCTTCTCCGGCCGCCGAGGCGCCCGAGCCGGTGACCGCCCGGCCGGTGGACGACGAGCCCGCCGGGCCCGCCGCAAACACGGAGCCCACAGCGCCCGAGCAGGCCGCGGAGCCCGTGGCCCCGGAGGCGCCCAAGCGCGCCACCAGGCGCAGGGCCGCCGCGGCCGACGGTACGACCACCACCACGCGCCGCAGCCGCGCCAAGAAGACGGCCGAGCCGGTCGCCGAGCCCGTCCAGGACGTCGACCCGGTGATCGCCGGGCCCACGGGCCCCGCCGAGTCCCTGACGCCGGCCGTGGCCGCTCCCGAGCCGTCCGTCGAGCAGCCTCAGGACGAGCAGCCGCCCGCCGCCCCGGCCCGGCGTACCCGCTCGCGCAAGAAGGCCGTCGTGCAGGAGGCCGCGGCCGAGCCCGCCTTCTCCGAGCCGGCCCCGTCCCGCGCCGCCCCTGCGGCCGCCGAGCCGAGCCCGGAGCCGGTGACGGCGCGGGACGAGGACGTGACCCCTGCCGAGGCGGAGGAGGACGAGGCGGCGCTGCTGCTGGAGCTGCCCGTCGAGGAGCCGTTCGACGACGAGCCCGACGGTGAGGACGTCATCGAGGAGCCCAGGCCCGGCCTGTTCGCGAACCCCTTCGGGCTGACCTCCCAGGAACGTTCCGAGGTGCCCTCGGTGACCTTCCAGGCGCCCGCCGCGGTGTTCCAGCCGCTGTTCCAGGCCCCCGACCCGCAGCTCGCCGCGCAGGCCCCCGCGCGTCCCGCCCCCGTCCAGCCGCCCGCGCCGCCGGTCGAGCCCGAGCCCGCCGAGGCCGTGACCGAGGCCGAGGAGCCCGAGGACGACGACCTGGACGAGGGCGACGACGACGCCGGAGGCCGCCGCCGCAGGCGTCGCCGGGGCGGCCGGGGCCGCGGCAAGACGCGCGACCTGGACGAGGGCGAGGAGACCGAGGCCGAGCAGGCCGACGAGGACCGCTCCGAGGCCGACGCAGACGACGAGAACGAGAGCGGCAGTTCGCGCCGGCGCCGCCGCAGGCGCCGCAGGGGCACCGACGAGGTCGCCGAGGTGCCGGACGACCCGCCCAACACGGTGGTGCGCATCCGCGCCCCCCGCGCCGGGCGCAGCACCTCGGTGGACGAGGTGCAGAGCGTGCGTGGCTCCACCCGCCTGGAGGCCAAGAAGCAGCGCCGCCGCGAGGGGCGCGAGCTGGGCCGCAGGCGTCCGCCGATCATCACCGAGTCGGAGTTCCTGGCCCGCCGGGAGTCGGTCGAGCGCATGATGGTGGTCCGCCGTACCGGTGGCCGCACCCAGATCGCGGTGCTGGAGGACAACGTCCTCGTCGAGCACTACGTCAACCGCGAGGCGAGCCAGTCGTACGTGGGCAACGTCTACCTCGGCAAGGTGCAGAACGTGCTGCCGAGCATGGAGGCGGCGTTCGTCGACATCGGCAAGGGCCGCAACGCGGTCCTGTACGCCGGAGAGGTGAACTTCGACACCGCCGGGCTGGAGGGCCAGCCCAAGCGGATCGAGGTGGCGCTGAAGTCGGGCCAGTCGGTGCTGGTGCAGGTCACCAAGGACCCCATGGGGCACAAGGGCGCCCGGCTGACCAGCCAGATCAGCCTGCCGGGACGCTACCTGGTCTACGTGCCCGACGGCTCGATGACCGGGATCAGCCGCAAGCTCCCCGACAAGGAGCGCACCCGCCTCAAGAGCATCCTGAAGAAGGTCATGCCGGAGAACGCGGGCGTCATCGTCCGCACGGCCGCCGAGGGCGCCTCCGAGGAGGAGCTCGCCCGCGACGTGGCCAGGCTCTCGGCGCAGTGGGAGAACATCCAGCGCAAGGCCAAGTCGGCCAGCGCGCCGGAGCTGCTCTCCTCCGAGCCGGACCTGACCGTCCGGGTGGTCCGCGACGTGTTCAACGAGGACTTCGCCTCGCTCGTCGTGGCCGGTGAGGACGTCTGGGAGACCGTCGACGAGTACGTCCGCTACGTCGCCCCGCACCTGGCCGACCGGCTCAGCCGGTGGGAGGAGAACGGCGACGTCTTCGCGGCCTACCGGATCGACGAGCAGATCGCCAAGGCGATGGAGCGCAAGGTCTGGCTGCCCAGCGGCGGCTCCCTGGTGATCGACCGGACCGAGGCCATGACCGTGGTCGACGTCAACACCGGCAAGTTCACCGGCCAGGGCGGCAACCTGGAGGAGACGGTCACCCGCAACAACCTGGAGGCGGCCGAGGAGATCGTCCGCCAGCTCCGGCTCCGCGACATCGGCGGCATCATCGTGATCGACTTCATCGACATGGTGCTGGAGAACAACCGGGACCTGGTGCTGCGGCGGCTGCTGGAGTGCCTGGCCCGCGACCGTACCAAGCACCAGGTCGCCGAGGTCACCTCGCTGGGCCTGGTGCAGATGACGCGCAAGCGGGTCGGCCAGGGCCTGCTGGAGGCGTTCTCCACCGTCTGTGAGTGCTGCAACGGCCGTGGCCTGCACGTCTCGACCGAGCCGGTCGAGGCCAAGCCCGAGCCGCGCGGCACCCAGGGCAAGATGGCGGTGGAGAAGGCCGTGTCCGAGAAGCTCGGCAAGGACGGTAACCACGCGGTGGCGGCCGGTGACCAGTCGGGCCGTGATACGGTGACCGATGCGCTTGACGGCGTCCAGAACGAGGACGGTCAGGCAGCGCAGGCTTCTGGCCGGGGGCGGAGACGCTCCCGCAAGGCCAGGCCGGCCGAGTAGGTCCCGTCCGGAGATCTCGCCGCGACGAGGTCCGGCCAGGTGGTTCCCGCGGGGCGGTGAGGGGTTCGTGACATGTCACGGGCCTCCGCACCACCCCGGAGGGCGTCACCGGGCCGGTCGTCGCGGGCGGAGATCCCGCGGGACGGGACCTGAGGCCGGCACCCCCGACGTTCCGCCCGGTTCGACCAGGACACCGTGAATCCGGTACTCTGGTGAACCGGTGCGCTCATGGCGCGCCCTGTTCGCGCGCCTACCCGGTACGTCATCAACGACCACAGCCGGATGCGGGGCGCAGCATCCAGCGAGCAAGCAGTCAAAGAAGGGTTCCGCGGTGTACGCGATCGTTCGTTGCGGCGGCAGGCAGCAGAAGGTCTCCGTCGGTGACGTCCTTGAGGTGGACAAGGTCGCCGGCGAGGTCGGTTCCACGGTTTCGCTGCCGACGGTCCTCGTCGTCAACGACGGCGACGTGACCACCGAGGCGGGCAAGTTCACGGTCGCCGCCGAGATTCTCGGTGAGACCAAGGGTCCGAAGATCCGGATCCTGAAGTACAAGAACAAGTCGGGGTACAAGAAGCGCCAGGGTCACCGCCAGCGGTACACCCAGGTGAAGATCACCGGCATCGACCAGGCCTGAGTTTCGGGAGTTTTGCGAGATGGCACACAAGAAGGGCGCGTCGTCCACTCGGAACGGCCGCGACTCCAACGCCCAGCGACTCGGTGTGAAGCGCTTCGGCGGTCAGCTGGTCAACGCCGGCGAGATCATCGTCCGTCAGCGCGGCACCCACTTCCACCCCGGCGACAACGTCGGCCGTGGCAGTGACGACACGCTGTTCGCACTGGCCGCTGGCCACGTGCTGTTCGGCGTCAAGCGCGGACGCCGCGCGGTGAGCATCGTTCCGGTCACCGTTCCGGCCGCGGAGTAGATTCGCGCCGAAAGACGTTCACGGCAGGGGTGGATCGCATACAGCGGTCCGCCCCTGTTCGCGTTTTCAGGAAATTGCCGTAGATAGGGGTAGAAAACAGCATGCCGGACTTTGTGGACCAGGTGGTCCTGCACATCAAGGCCGGTGACGGGGGGAACGGCTGTGCCTCTGTGCATCGGGAGAAGTTCAAGCCCCTGGGAGGGCCGGACGGAGGCAACGGCGGCCGTGGCGGCAACGTGATCCTGGAGGTCGCCGCCAACACCGCGACGCTCCTGGAGTACCACCACCGCCCGCACCGCAAGGCCGAGAACGGCAAGCAGGGGGGCGGCTCCAACCGCGACGGCGCCAACGGCGGCGACATCGTCATCCCGGTGCCGGACGGCACCGTGGTCAAGGACGCCGTCACCGGTGAGGTCATGATCGACCTCATCGGGGTGGGCACCCGCTACGTGATCGCCGAGGGCGGCCACGGCGGGCTCGGCAACGCCGCGCTGGCCTCGGCCAAGCGCAAGGCCCCCGGGTTCGCGCTGCTGGGCGAGCCCGGCGACGAGCTCGACGTGATGCTGGAGATGAAGAGCGTCGCCGACGTGGCGCTGGTCGGCTTCCCCAGTGCGGGCAAGTCCTCCCTGATCGCCGCGCTCTCCGCGGCCCGCCCCAAGATCGCCGACTATCCGTTCACCACGCTGGTGCCCAACCTCGGGGTGGTCACCGCGGGCGACACGATCTTCACGGTCGCCGACGTGCCCGGCCTGATCCCCGGCGCCTCGCAGGGCAAGGGGCTGGGGCACGAGTTCCTGCGCCACGTCGAGCGGTGCAACACGCTGGTGCACGTGATCGACTGCGCCACCATGGAGCCGGGACGCGACCCGATCAGCGACTACGAGGTGATCGAGGCCGAGCTGGCCGCGTACGGGAAGCTGGAGGACCGGCCGCGGCTGGCGGTGCTCAACAAGTCCGACGTGCCCGACGCCCGGGAGCTGGCCGAGATCGTCACGCCGATGCTCGTCGAGCGCGGCCTGCGGGTCTTCTCGATCTCCGCGGCCACCCACGAGGGCCTCAAGGAGCTGACCTACGCCATGGGCGAGATGGTCGCCGCGGCCAGGGCCGCCGCCCCCGTGCCCGAGCCGACCCGCCTGGTGATCAGGCCCAAGCAGCACGGCGACACCGGCTTCGCGGTCCGCCGGATCGACGACGACACCTTCCAGGTCACCGGGGTCAAGCCGGAGCGGTGGATCCGCCAGACCGACTTCACCAACGACGAGGCCGTGGGGTACCTGGCCGACCGGCTGGAGCGGCTCGGCGTGGAGGAGGAGCTCACCAAGGCCGGCGCCAAGGCCGGGGCCGAGGTGATCATCGGTTCCATGGAGAACGGGTACATCTTCGACTGGCAGCCGACGCTCAACGCCGAGGCCGTGCGCCAGGGGCCGCGTGGCTCGGACAACCGGCTCGGCGGGCAGTGACCGCTCCCCGATGCCGCCCCTGTCAGTGCCGCTCTCTCCGGTGACCGTCGTGGACGGTGATCGTCGTCGAAAGGTGCCCGTCGTGGACGCTGCGCGCGAACGGATCCGTACGGCCGCACGCCTGGTCGTGAAGGTGGGTTCGTCCTCGCTCACCACCCCGCAGGGAATGATCGACGTCGACCGGGTGGACGCCCTGGTCGACGTGCTGGCCGCCCGGCGGGGGGCGGGGACCCAGATCGTGCTGGTCTCCTCGGGGGCGATCGCGGCCGGACTGGGCCCGCTGGGGCTGTCGGCGCGCCCGCGGGACCTGGCGACCCAGCAGGCCGCCGCCTCGGTCGGCCAGGGCGTGCTGGTGGCCCGCTACACCTCCTCCTTCGCCCGGTACGGCCTGCGCGTCGGCCAGGTGCTGCTGACGGCCGACGACATGATGCGCCGCTCGCACCACGTCAACGCCGAGCGCACGCTGGCCCGGCTGCTGGAACTGGGCATCGTCCCGGTGGTCAACGAGAACGACACCGTGGCCACCGACGAGATCCGCTTCGGCGACAACGACCGGCTCGCCGCGCTGGTCGCCCACCTGACCCGAGCCGACGCGCTGGTGCTGCTGTCGGACGTGGACGCCCTCTACGACGGCGATCCCCGCCGTCCGGGGGCCCGCAGGCTCACCGACGTGCGCGGGCCCGCCGACCTGGTCGGGGTCGAGCTCGGCAAGGGGGGAGCGGTCGGCACCGGCGGCATGGTCACCAAGGTGCAGGCCGCCACGATCGCCACCGGCGCGGGGGTCCCCGTGGTGCTGACCGCGGCCGCGCACGCGGCCCAGGCCCTGGCCGGGACCGACGTCGGCACCTACTTCCACCCGGGCGGGCGCCACCCGGGCACCCGCCTGCTCTGGCTGGCCCACGCCACCACCGGCCGGGGCCGGCTCCACCTGGACTCCGGCGCGGTCGAGGCCGTGGTGGGCCGGCGCATGTCGCTGCTGCCCGCCGGGGTGACCGGTGTCGAGGGCGAGTTCGCGGCCGGTGACCCGGTGGACCTGTGCGGGCCGCGCGGCCGGGTGGTCGCGCGCGGCCTGGTCAACTTCGACGCGGCCGAGATCCCCGGCCTGCTCGGCCGCTCCACCCGGGAGCTGGCGGCCAGCATGGGCCCGGAGTACGAGCGAGAGCTGATCCACCGCGACGACATCGTCATACTGGAAACCCACAACTAGTTCTTTTGGAGCGCGAAATGTCCGAGGACTTCCTGAAGGTGGCCCTGGCGGCCAAAGAGGCCGCCGCCGAGCTGGCCCCGCTGCCGAGGGCGCCGAAGGACGCCGCGCTCCGGGTGATCGCCGACGCGCTGGTGGCCGCGTCCGCGGAGATCGTCGAGGCCAACGCGCTCGACGTGCGCCGGGCGGTCGAGAACGGCGTGTCCGAGTACATGGTCGACCGTCTCCGCCTGGACGACGCCAGGATCGCCTCGATCGCCGAGGCGGTCCGCCAGGTGGCCGACCTGCCCGACCCGGTGGGCGAGGTGGTCCGGGGCAACACCCTGCCCAACGGGCTGGAGCTGCGCCAGGTGCGGGTCCCGCTGGGAGTGATCGGCATCATCTACGAGGGCCGTCCCAACGTGACCGTGGACGCGGCGGCGCTCTGCCTGAAGAGCGGCAACGCCACCCTGCTGCGCGGCTCGTCCAGCGCGTACGAGTCCAACACGGTGCTGGTGAGGGTCATGCAGGAGGCGCTGGCGGGCACCGAGGTGCCGGCCGGGACGGTCCAGCTGGTCCCGGGGACGTCCCGCGACTCGGCCAAGGAGCTCATGCGGGCCCGCGGCCTGGTGGACGTGCTGATCCCGCGCGGCGGCGCGTCGCTGATCAACTCGGTGGTGGAGGAGTCCACGGTCCCGGTGATCGAGACCGGCGTGGGCAACTGCCACGTCTACGTCGACGCGGACGCCGACGTCGAGCTCGCCGTGCAGATCCTGCTCAACTCCAAGGTCCAGCGGCCCTCGGTGTGCAACGCCGCCGAGACGCTGCTGGTGCACGCGGCCGTCGCCGACGCCTTCGTGCCGCGGGCGCTGGCCGCGCTGGCCGCCGAGGGCGTGACGGTGCACGGGGACGACCGGATCGCGGCCTACGGCGACGTGGTGGCGGCCGGGGAAGAGGACTTCCGGACGGAGTACCTGTCGCTGGACATCGCCGCCGCCGTGGTCGACTCCCTGGAGGAGGCGGTCGCGCACATCAGGAGGTACGGCTCGGCGCACACCGAGGCGATCGTGACCCGCTCGGTCGGCGCGGCGCGCAGGTTCGTCTCCCTGGTCGACTCCGCGGCGGTGGCGGTCAACGCCTCCACCCGGTTCACCGACGGCGGGGAGTTCGGGTTCGGCGCGGAGATCGGCATCTCCACGCAGAAGCTGCACGCGCGCGGCCCGATGGGCCTGCCGGAGCTGACCTCCACCAAGTGGGTCTACACCGGTGAGGGCCAGCTGCGCACCGCGCAGGGCACGGTCCTGGCCTCGACCGAGGCCTGTTCCCGATAGTCGCGACGCGACCGGCCGTCCGGCAGGCCGGTCGGGTGTGGTCTCCCGGCGGCCCGGGTGCCGCCGGGACGCCGGGAGACGGTCCGGCCGGTCCGGCGGGCGGGCGGCGGGGGCCGCCCCCAGGGTGTGACGGGCGCTCGGTGAGAGCTCACGCGACCCGGCGTGATTACTCGTTGCTATGGTGTGTCGCTCCGGGTAATCGGCATAGCTTATGGTTTGACTGGACTCCATGGAAATCGGAGTTGCATTCCTATTTATAGCTCTTGTTCTTTTTGGGGCTGATCGGGTGCTGCTGGTCCTGGAGAGCCGCGGCCATGTCACCTGGCGCCGGAGCAGGCGGCGTGACCTCTCGGCCGAGCCCACGGCCGGGCTCGACAGCCTGCTGGAGGACCCGGTCCACCGGCCGCAGGACGGCCCCTGAGGCGTTTCACATGATCTGCTCCGGGGTGTCCCGGTTGTCCGGCCGCGCGGGGGAGGGGGGCGCGGATCCGGCCGTACGGGGGCCCGCGCCACGACGGGACGGGCGCGTCCCGGCGACGGGACACTTTTCACGACTCCGGCGTGCCGCCGGGAAAACGTCGCTCTCGCCCGCTATGGTGTGGTCTCCTATGGCTGGAGAGCAGGGAAGCGAGCACGAGCGAGCGACCCGATAGGCGCAGCGGTCCCTGACCCATGTGGCCGACGCAGGAGGTCACGTGGGTCGTCTCGGGCGGGTCGGTCCGTACACGTTGCTGGAGCGTCTCGGCCGCGGTGGCATGGGCGAGGTCTACCTCGCCTCCGGGCGCCGGGGCGACAGCGTCGCGCTCAAGGTCCTCCACGACATGGTCGACGCCGACTTCGAGGCCCGTATACGGCTGGAGCGGGAGGTCCGCGCGCTCCGCAGGGTCGAGAGCCCCTACGTGGCCCGCGTCGTGGACGCCGACCTCGAGGGGGAGCGTCCCTACCTGGTCATGGAGTACATCGAGGGCGAGACCCTCCTGGAGCGGGTGCGCCGCGCCGGTCCCCTGGAGGGCGGCGGGCTGCTCACGCTCGCGCACGGCCTGGCCACCGCCCTGTCGATCATCCACGCGGCCGGGGTGGTCCACCGCGACCTCAAACCCGCCAACGTGCTGGTCGGTGAGGACGACGAGCCGGTGCTCATCGACTTCGGCATCGCCCACGTGCTGGACGCCACCCGGCTGACGCTGACCGGCACCTTCCTCGGCACCCCCGGTTATGCCGCCCCCGAGCTGTTCGCCGACGAGCCGGTGGGCGAGCCCGCCGACGTGCACGCCTGGGCGGCCACCGTGGCCTTCGCCGCGACCGGGCGCCCCACCTTCGGCCGGGGCACGGTCGAGGCGCAGATGTACGCGATCCTCAACGGGCAGGCCGACCTGGAGGGCGTCCCGGCCGCGCTGCTCCCCCTGATCCGCGCGGCCCTGCACCGCGAACCCGCCAAGCGGCCCACCGCGGCCCAGCTGTGCGGCCGTCTCGGCCGTCTCGTCCGGGTGGCCCCGGAGGCGTCCCGCAGGACGGGACCGGCGGCCGGGAGGCAGGGAGCACGGGCCGGGGCCAGGGGCGACACCGCCGCGGGCGACCGGCCGCCCAGGACGGGACGGGGCAGGGGGAGGCCCTCCGCCCTCGCGGACGGCCCGTCCGGGCCCGTCCGGCCCACGCGTCCCGTCGCCGGTGCCGACGGCGCGCCCCGGAGCGGCCGTCCGGGACAGGCGCCCGCGGCCGACGACACGCCCCGGACGGGGCGAGGGCTCCCCGCGAACGGGGAGAGCCCCGCGGGCGGGCGGCCCGCCTCCGCCGCGGCCGGGGAGATCGCCCGGAGCGGCCGTGCCCCCGGAACCGGTGAGACCGCCCGGGCCGGGCGGGGCCAGGCGCAGGAGAGCGCGCGTGCCGGCCGGGGCTCGGTCCCCGAGACCTCGCGTACGGGCCGGGGCTCCGTGTCCGATCCTCCGCGCGCCGGGCGGGGGCCGGTCCCGGAGACCTCGCGGTCCGGGCGGGGGCACCGCCGCGGAGAGCGCGCGCGCCGAGCGGGCCGCCCCGGCCGAAGGCGCGCGTCCCGGGCGCCGGCCCCCCCGCGGGCACCGGGACCGTCCGGCGCGGGCCGGTGAGGAACCGCCCGGAGAAGGCGGCCGGGGAGACCGGAGCGCGGGGCGGGTCCGGGCCGCTGCCCGCGGGTAACGCGGCGCTGCTCCTGCTGGCGGTCCTGGCGGTGCCGTGCGTCGTGGCCACGGTCCTGTGGCCGGTGGCCACCTTCGCCGTGACCGCCCTGTTCACCACGCTGGCCCGTACGCTCTGGGTCGGGCACCGGCTGGTCAGGAGACGCCGGTCGGCCCGGGCCCGGGCCGCGCTGCGGGTGGCGGGTTTCCCGTTCGTCCTCGCCGGTTCGCTGCTGACCGCCCTGGTGTGGCCGGGGCTGCCCGCGGCGGCCCTGGCCGGGGCGGCGCTCTGGCTGACCTTCGGCGGCTCGCTGCCGCCGCACTGGTGGGAGGTCCCCGCGCCGGTCGCCCTGGCCGGGGTGGTGTTCGGTGTCGTCTGCGGCGGCGTGCTCGGCCGGGAGATCGAACGGATCGGGGCCGAGCTGGTCGAGCTGCGCAAGGAGGGGCTCCGCGCGCTGGCCGTGCTGGGCGGGTTCGTCGCCCTGTGCTCCGCGGCCGTACAGGCGATCGCCCTGCTGGTGTAGGAAAGCGGGCCCGGATCCGGGAGGCCGGATCCGGGCCCTGTGGGACGGCCGGGACCGGAAAGCTCTAGGAGACCTTGGAGGAGGCGGCGCTCCAGGTGTTGCAGGCGCCCGGGTCGGCGGCGGCGTGACCGCGGGCCGACCAGGCCACCCGGGTGGAGCCCTTGCCGAAGGTCCGCTCCTCGCCCTTCTGGTCGCCGCTGACCTTCAGGACGCTCGTCAGCTTCTTCCAGTCCCGGCTGCCGCGGCCGATGGAGTCCTGGACGCTCCGGACGAACACGGCGCCCAGGCAGTCGCTCTGCAGGCTGTAGCGGCGGTTCTGCTCGTGCAGCTCGCTCTTGTTCCTGTACGGCGCCTTGTCGTACGCCGTGACGATGCCCGTCAGGCCCATCACGTGGCTTCCGTACAGCGCGGCCGTGGCGTGCAGCATCCAGAGGTCGTCGGTGCCCTCCAGCCAGTCCCGGCCGAGGCGGATCATGATCGTTCGCGCCTGGAGGCAGTACATGGCGTACGATCCCGGCTCGGTCTCCAGCGTGTGGCCGCAGTACTTCTTCGGCAGCTTGTCGAAGAACACGACCTTCGGCTTGCCGAACGAGATCCCCGCGGCCGTGAGGTGTCCCTCCCACGCGGTGTCCAGGCAGCCGACGACGGCCCAGATGTACCGCTTGGCCTGGGCGCGGGAACCGTCCTTGATCGGCGGTTCGGTGCAGGTGGAGTCCGCGAGCCTGCCGGAGCCGTACAGGGAGTTCTCCGTCAGGGTGGAGTCCTTGATCGGGTAGGCGTGCGCCGTGCCCGTCAGGAGCATCGCGGCCGCCCCGGCCATAGCGATGATCATGCGAATTCTCATGAGAAACGATGGTAGGGGTAATGCTCGGCACCACAGCGGGTAAAGGGATTCTTTTCCGGTGTTCCTTCCGGTGTTCCGCCGTGGTCCGTCGCGTGAACCGGCCGGGCGGACGCGTGCGCCGGGTGGGCCGCGTTTCCGCCGTCCCGGCCCCGAACCGGGCGGGCCGCGTTTTCCTCAGGCCCCGGTCTGCGCCGCCGGGCGTGCTCAGGGCGGCGGCGCGGGCGGACGGGGGAGGTCAGGAAAAAGGGCCCGGGTGACGATCCCCGGACCCCTTCGGTGGCACCCTCCGTTAATTTCCATCGCGGCGGGAGAAGCGGTTGAAGATGCGCTCCCCGGCGTTGACGGCACCTTCGGCCACGTCACGCAGGACACCGATGAACGGGTCCTGCGACTGCGACCACGATTCCCGGTAGGAACGCGCGGCGGCCTTGATCTCCTCGGAGATCTTCGCGTTGGAGTCGTCGGCGCGGCGAGGGTACTCGCCGCCGACGATCCTGGTGTACTCCCCGCCGCGGCTCCACTTGTCGAGCTCGGCGACCCGGGAGACGGCGAACGGGTGGGTGGTGCCCAGCAGGTTGAGGACCTTGAGCAGGCCGTCACGGACGTCGCCCGCGGTGTCGTACTCCCGGGCCTGGTCCAGGAAGGCCTCGACGTTCATCTCGTGCAGGCGCGAGCCTCCGGCGAGCTTCATCAGGGCGCGCATCGCGGCGTCCGGGTCCTGGCCGCAGAGCAGGCCGCCACGGTCGGCGGAGAGCTCGGACTTGCGGTGCCACTCCTCCAGGCCGGCCACGATCGCGCGCAGGCCGATGTAGCCGAGCGGGATCCAGGCGACCCGGCTGGCCAGGCGGGTGAGGATGTCGAGCATGGTGCGGTACACCGCGTGGCCCGACAGGATGTGGGCGGTCTCGTGGCCGATGGCGAAGCGCTGCTCCTCGGAGTCCATCAGGTCGAGGAGGCCGGTCGTGACGACGATGAACGGGTCGTCGAAGCCGATCGCCTTCGCCTGCACCAGCGGGCTCTGCTGGACGTAGACCTCGGGAATGCGGTGCAGGTCGAGCGTGTAGGCCGCGTCGCGGCCCATGTCGTGCAGTGCTCGGAACTGCGTGTCACTGGTCCGTACGGCCGAGGCGAGGTAGATCAGGCGCAGGCGGCGCTCGCTGACCAGGCCGGACATCTGCTTGAGCACCGTGTCGAACCCGCTGAGCGACCGGAGGGCGACCAGCGCGGACCTGTCGGCGGGATGTTCGTAGGCACGTGAGCTGATGCCGGGGAGCTGCACGCGGTTGCGATCCGGGGTGGTGGTCATGCCCGGCATGCTACGTCGGCCTCGCCTGCCCTGCGCGGGGGGTGATTAAAAGCCGTGTGTGGCTTGCGCGTATGGTCCGTTTCATGATGAACGCGGCTACCGGTGGGACACGGCGGCGCCTGGGGGTCATGGGCGGCACCTTCGACCCCATCCACCACGGTCACCTGGTCGCGGCCAGTGAGGTCGCCCACCACTTCGATCTCGACGAGGTGGTCTTCGTGCCGACCGGGAAACCGTGGCAGAAGGCCGACAGGACCGTCTCGGCCGCCGAGGACCGCTACCTGATGACGGTCATCGCGACCGCCTCCAACCCGCGCTTCTCGGTGAGCCGCGTCGACATCGACCGGCCCGGCCCGACCTTCACCATCGACACCCTCCGGGAGATCTCCGAGGCCTGGGGACCCGACGTCGACCTGTTCTTCATCACCGGTGCCGACGCCCTCGCCCAGATCCTGAGCTGGCACAACGTCGACGAGCTGTTCACCATCGCCCATTTCGTGGGCGCCACCCGGCCCGGTCACGTGCTGCACGACCCGGGCCTGCCGCACGGCAAGGTGAGCCTGGTGGAGATCCCCGCGCTGGCCATCTCCTCCTCGGAGTGCCGCACCCGGGTGGCCTCGGGGGAGCCGATCTGGTACCTCGTCCCCGACGGGATCGTCCAGTACATCAACAAGAGGGGCCTCTACCGGCGCCTGGAGGGCTGAGCGGGGTTTTGACGTGACCTCTCAGCGCCCGGCACCCCACAGGTTTTCGAAGGTCCGGAGCAGGTGGTCGTACATCACGCTGCCGTTCCCGAACACGAAACAGGGCGAGTTGCGTCCGTGTGTGCCGGTTAAATAGGGGGTGAAGTAGGCGAAACGATCAGTGATGATCGCCCGGCAGGTGTGGGGAGCGTCGAAGAGGCGCATCTCCACCTTCGGGTTGGCGGAGATCACCGCCGAGAGATAATCGACGTTGGCCGACACCTGTTTGGCGAGCAGGCCGGGTTCGAAGCCCGGATCGACCGGCCGCATCTCCTCCTCCCGGCTCCGGAGCCAGCCTCCGGGATCCGCTGGATCGGGCAGCAGGATGTGCACCGATCGCAGCCGCGTGTGCCGCTGCCGCCACACGTCCTGGAAGCTGTCGCGGGTCAGCTCGTTGCCCCGGCCGACCAGCGCCTTGATCCAGCGGGCCGAGCGCAGATCGGCCGCGAGATCGTTATTGGCCGCCGACTGCTTCTTGTAGGCGCGTACGACCCCGAGCCCCGATACGCGGGACGACAGCCGCAGCAACAACTTTCTCGGCCACGACAGTCCGAACCACCCGGCGGTCACCGTAAGGCCGGTGGCGATGAGCGAACTGACGACGCCGATAATGAGCTCCCGCACATGAATCTCCTTCGCAGGACATATCGTGTGCCGCCGAGACGCATGCGGTCTATGGTGGAAAACCCGATGTTCTGCATGGAGCACTTACCATGATAGGCGTCATCACCGCTCTTTCCGTGGAATTCGTCGCCGCGCGACATGCCCTGGGACCCCTCCAAAACGTCTCACCGCCCGGCGATCCCAATCGGTACGCCGTCGGTGAGCTGGGAGGAGGCGTGGTGGTCACCTGCCTGGCCACGACGAGTAATGTCCCCGCCGCCGACGCGTGTGCCCATTTGATGCGCAGTTTTCCGCAGGTACGGGCTTTGGTGATGTGCGGGATAGCGCTCGGCGTGCCGTGTCCCGGAGATCCGGAGCGGGACGTACGGCTCGGCGACGTCGTGGTGGCCACCGGAGGGGTGGTCCACTACGCGCATCGCCGGATCACCGAGACGGGTGGCGCGCTCCGAGGTCCCGCCCTTCCGGCGTCGCCACTGCTGCTACGGGCGGTCAATGAGGTGCGCGCGCTGGCCCTGAGCGGCGGGCCACACTGGGCCGGGGCCGTCGGCCTGCCGTCGGCCGCCTACCGACGCCCGGCCCCGGGGGAGCCGCGGGTGTTCCACGGGAAGATCGGCAGCGGTGACGAGTTGCTCCGCAGCGCCGCCAGACGTGACGAGATCGCCCGCCAGGACGGTCTGCTGGCGCTCGAGATGGAGGGTGCCGGCGTGGCGCAGAGCGCGGCGTTGAACGGCGCCGGCTGCCTGGTCGTACGAGGCGTCAGCGACTACGGCGACGCCGCCAAGTCGGACGCGTGGCAACCTGCCGCCTCGCTCGCGGCGGCCGCCTACCTGCGTGCGCTGCTGGAGCACCTCGCCCCCGCCCGCCCCGCCGCGAGCCCGCTCACCCTGCTCGACGTCGCCGAGGCGCTGGAGCGGGTGCCGTCCCTCCAGACGCCGTCCGACCGTGACGACGTCCTGCAGCTTCTGGGCCCCGCGATCGCCGGGCGGGTGAAGCGCGACCCCCGGACCCGCCAGGCGGTCCTCAGCCTGGCCGATGTGTGCTTCAGGTATCCAGACGGGCTGGAGCGGCTCCTAGAGGTCCTGCGGCGCCTGGAGGGTGACTCCGAACCGGTGCGGGCGTTGGCCACGCTTCTGAGTGAATTCTGCGCCCAGGCTCCCTAGCGCTTCCCGCGGGGTTTACTGGTCGAACTCGCCGTCGACCGCGCCAGCGACGAACGCGTCCCATTCGGCCCGGGTGAAGACGAGAACCGTGCTGTTGTCGGTGCCCCCGTTGCGCATGAGGATGTTCTCACCTACGAACGCCACTTCCACGGGATCGTCGATCTGCTGGTCGCTCGTTCCGCGTATCCAGACAATGGATGACAGGTCGAATTCTGTCGCCTTTGGTTTGATATGCACCATATCCGTAGTTTATGACGGAATCGTGCTGGGCGCAGGTCGGTCGCCCAAGAGTCCTGCCGACGTGGTGGACACCCTCACCCGATAGAGTAGTCGAGCGATCACTCTACGCTATCAAGGAGAGGAGCAGTCCATGTCCCAGTCGCCCGTATGGCGCAAGAGCAGCTACAGCACCGAGCAGAACCTCGGCACGTGTGTGGAGGTGGCCCGGCTGGACCGGCAGGTCGGGGTTCGCGACTCGAAGAACCCCGTCGGCCCGCACCTGACGTTCACGCGGAACTCGTGGGCGGCCTTCGTCGGCGCCGTCAAGAGTCGAGCGATCTGAGCGGTGGGACGTGCCGCCGGCGCGCTGCACGTCCCACCTGGTTGTCGAACTCTCCTCGTTTCACGGCCGCCACGAAGGCTTCCCAGGAATTCGTGGACACCACGAAGCATGCTTCGTGGGGGTCCTTGGTGTCCTTGACGGCGCAATGCGATCCGAGGTTCGCCACGGCCACGCATGCTCCCTGCCCGTCGCTCCACGAACTTTTGCGCCAGAGAGAATCCACGCTCTCGTTCACGTCGCAGTACTCCAGGTCCGCAGTGGAACGCATCGGCAACCGTACGACTTCTTTGATGTTAATAGATCTTCTTATAGACCGATAGGATATATATCGCAGTTCGCGCGATTTCCCTTGACGGCATCGAGAAAGCCCGGGTGACCCTCCCCGAAGGTTCTCCGGTAACCCGCCAGGGTCGAGGCGAGCAACTCGTCCGCCTCCTGTGTGCCGCCCGTCGCGCGCAGATCGAGGCTCAGGTTGAACGCGCACGTCAGCGTGTTCGGATGGTCGTGGCGGAGCACCCGCCGTATCCGCTCCAACGTCTGCCGGTCCCGTTCCAGCGCCTCGTCGTACCGCTCCAGGGCGAAGAGGTCGCTGGCCAGGTTGATCGCGCAGACCAGGGTCCTGGGGTGGTCGGGCCCGAGCACCCTCGTCAGGGTCTCCAGGGCCGCCTGGTCGAGCTTCCGGGCCTCCTCCGCCTGACCGGCGAGCCGCAGGCTCACGGCGATGTTGACGTCGGCGGTCGGCGTGTTCGGGTGCTCCGGGCCGAAGATCTCCTCGTAGAGCTCCCGGGCCCGCCGCCCGAGTTCGACCGATTCGGCGATCCGGCCGACGTGGCGCAGGTTGATGGCGTGGTTCATGGAGACGGCCACCGTCACCTGGAACTTCTCCCCGTAGCGGGCGAGGAACAGCGAGATCGCCTCCTTCGACAGCTCCAACGCGTCCTCGTGGTGTCCGGCCTTGCGGCTCATGACCGACAGCAGGGCGATGCCCTCCATGGTGCCCGGGTGGGAGTTGCCGTAGCGCCGGCGCATCTCGCCGGTGTGGAACTTCTGGAGCTCGAACGCCGTCTGGTAGCGTCCGCACTCCATCTCGTCGATCGCCAACGCGGCGCGGGAGCTGAGGGTGGTGAGGGCGTCGGAGCCCATGACCTCCTCCTTGCGGCGCAGGGTCTCCTCGTCCAGATCCCTCGCCCTCCACGGGTCCCCGGTCAGCCGGTAGTCGATGGCCAGCAGGTGGGCCTGTTCCAGGGTCAGCAGATCGTCCGGGCCGAAGAGCCGTGACAGGGCCTCGTAGGCCTTACGGTCGATCTCCAGCGCCTCACCGAACCGCCCCAGGTAGCGCAGGTCGGCGCCCAGATAGCCCTGTGCCTCGAGCGTGCGTTCATGCTCGGGACCGAGGCGTTCGAGCAGCGCGTCGCGGGCGTGCAGGTGGTGCCGGTAGGCCGCCTCGAACTCGGCCCGCAGGCGCAACGCCCGTCCCAGGCGGAGCTCGGCCGCGAGGGTCAAGTCGTGCTCCGCCCCGAGGCTCCCTCCCCATGCCTCCACCACCCTGCGGGCGAGGTGGAGAAATCCCTTGTTGTCCCCCCACAAGTAGAGGTAGTCGATGAGGTTGAGCAGCAACTGCCGGGCCCACGGGTCGGGACACTCCTCCAGCCTGGAGGCGATCACGTGCGGGAACAGCGCCTGGTACTCGGGCCATCGCGTGCGGTTGCCGGGTTGCTGGGGGTCGGCGTTGGCGAGGAGGAGATGACCGCAGTGACGCAGGAGGGAGGCCTCCCGCTCCGGCAACTGGCTGGTCACCACCCGCTGGACCAGCCGGTGAAGGGCGATCGTGTTGTTCCGGTAGTCCATCTTGGCCAGGGCGTACTGGTTGATGGCGCGCATGGCCCGCCCCAAGGCGATGGGGTCGCGGAGCGCCTCGAGCAGTTCGGCCGGTCCCTCCAGGTCGCGACTGCTGGCGAGCAGCGTCCGGGGAATGGGCTCGGGCGCGAGGAAGGCGCAGACCCGAAGCAGTTGGAGGGCCGCCGGATGACTTTCCTGCAGGCGTGCGAACGAGACGTTCCAGGCGGCGGCCACCGGCACCTCGGCGCCCTCCACGTGCAGCAGCTCGTTCCGCTCGGCGTCGAAGAGCTGGAGGTACTCCGAGACCGGCATGCCCGTCTCGGCCAGCCATACGGCCGCCTGCTCGATCGCGAGCGGCAGGTCCCCCAGGCGTTCGGCGATTGCGTCGGCGTCCGCCTCCGTCAGCTCCGGCCTGCGCCGTCGGAGCAGCTCCCGGCTCTCCTCCCGCGTGAAGACGTCCACCTCCAGCGGGGTCGCGTGGTCGAACCAGTCCCGTGAGCGGGAGGTCACCATGATCTTCCCCGGCCCGTTGGGCGGGAAGAACTTCCTGACCTCGTCCACGTCCTCGGCGTTGTCGAAGACCAGCAACCAGTTGCCGTAGGGCCGGCCGAGCCGCAGCGCCTCCCTCACCGCCGGCACCGCCACGTTGGGGTCGGTGACGTTCAGGTCGAGATGAACCGCCAGATCCACGAACGCCTGCCTGACCATGGTCAGGCGTTCCGCGGGAATCCACCAGATGAGATCGTAATCCTGTTGATGGATATAACAGTATTCAATGGCGATCTGGGATTTCCCGACACCGCCGAGGCCGTGCAGGGCCTCGGGCAGTACCGCGGTGGTTCCCGCGGACAGGCGCTCGTGCAATCGATTGAGCACGGTCTCGCGGCCGGTGAAATTGGGGTTCTTCTGTGGGACGTTCCAGACCGGCGGCGGCTGGTTGGCCTGCCGGGCAGGGGCCGACTTTACCGAGCTCATATTGATGGTCACTCCAAAAGGGTCGTGCGGCTGCGGTTCCTTGACGAGGTGCGGGTATGCGGCCGGCACGTGGCCCTCCTGTTCGGAAGAAATCGCATGGCCGGAATTTTTCGGCCCTTCCGGGTGTAGCGCCGCGCGGAGGGAACGAGCCGGCGCGGAGTAGGGCCCCGCCATCGCCTCGAGCGCGGAGGCGACCGGGCGCACGATCGGTTCGAGGTCGGGCGGGAGGTCCGGTACGCGGGTGCCGGACGGGGAGACGACCACCTCGTACAGGACGCGTAGTTCGCTCATCTCGGGACCGAGATGCTCGAAGGCGGTGAGCAGGACCTGAGCCGTGTCCGAGCGGCGGCCCGCCCGCAGCAGTTCCTCCCGCACACCGTCGAGGAAGTCGTAGGGGATGTCGAACGGGCCGGCGGAGGCGTTCACCCGCCGGATCAGGCCGCTGCCCAGCAGTTCGGCCAGGTCGGCCTCGGTCGCCTCGGGTACGAGCCGGCGCTGGACCAGCCGCATCACCGACGACACGAGCGGAACCGAGGCCAGGTGCACGGCGAGCTCGAAGGCGTTCGAGGAGGCGCGCAGGCGGAAAACGCGCACGCGCTCCTCGGCCGAGAGGTCCGTTCGCTGATCGTCCGGTTCCGGCCGTTCGTCCTCGTCGGAGGGGCAGGGCACGACCGCGGCGCGCCAGCGGGCGAGCCTGCCCATCACGAAGCCGGCCCACATCGTCACCTGAGCGCGAGTCGTCCCTATGACCGGCGTGGGCACCGTGCCCGAGGGAGGGGACGCGTGGTAGTCACCGGTCGCCGCCGCCACGCCGGGTGCGCGGAGTTCGACCCTGACCGGCGTGATCCCGGTGCGCTCCCACAGTCGCGCGGGCAGCAGGTGCACCACGCAGACCGCGCTGTGCCCTCCCCAGTGTGCCAGCAGACGGTGAGCCGCTCCGTTGTGCCAGGCGTCGCCCACGCCGTCGGTCAGGACGACGATCAGTCGTCTTCCGTTGCCTCCCGGCGCCGACAGGACGGTCGCGGGCCGGCCCGTCCTGTCGTGCGGCCCCGTTCGCAGCCGCAACGCGTTCGTGTCGGCACGGTCGGTGTCGAGGAGGTGCCTGTGGATCAGACGGAAGGCCGCGACGTCCTCGAAGGCGGCGGCGAACGTCTCGGCCGTCTCCCGCTGGAGCAACGCGAAGCGGCTGTCGTCGATCACTATGTCCAAGCTAAGCCGGCGTTCGCGCGGCGGTCTCACCACCGGCAACCACAGATCGTCGTAGGCCGCCTGGTCCGCCGTGGCCTCCTCGTCCAGCTCGGGCTCCCCGAAGGGGGAGTCCACGAGAGCGCGGAAGGCGCGCATGGCCCTGGGCAGGTCACGCCGCCGGGGGCCGGTCACGAGCAGGCGCCCGGACTCGCCCGGATCGCTCCCGCCGATCGACGGGCCCGGCGGTGAGGGGCTCGTCACGGCACCGAACGGCATGTCGGCGGCCGCGGTGGGCGAGGGTCCCGCCGTGTCACCGGTGGCTCTCACCGGGTCGGCCGCCGGAGACGGCGGCTGCGACGACGGTGACCGCGACGCCGGGAACCCCTCCTCGTCCATGGCGTGGGCCGTGACCAGCGCGGCGAGCCAGAGCAGTTCGGCGGCCTCCTGCCAGGTCGACGCGCCGGCGCCGGCCGTCGTGGGGGACGCCGGCGTGCTCACTCCGTGCCCGCCGCGTCGAGGCGGCGCAGCACCACGTCGAGCACCTGCTTCCAGGTGCGGTCCTGGCGGACGTCCTCCGCGCTGTGGATGGCGAGATGGAGGGCGTTGAGCAACTGGTCGGCCGCCACCGGGTTGCGGTCGCGGTATTCCAGGAACGTCTGGATCAGCCGGTCCTTGTACGGCTCCGCCCGCTCGGCGAAGTGCGCCACCGCCAGGTCGGCCAGCCGGTCCCTGCTGGGCTGGGACATCTCCAGCCGGATGCACCGGCGCAGGAAGGCCGGGGGGAACTCGCGCTCACCGTTGCTGGTGATGACGATGAAGGGGAAGGTCCGGCACTGGACCCGGCCGTTCCGGATCCGCGCGGTTCCCCCCGCGTCGGCCGTGTGCACGACGACCTCGGGCTCCCGGGCACGGGCACGGAAGAGCTCGCGGATCTGGTACGAACCCTCCTCGAACGTGTCCAGCAGGTCGTTGGCCAGGTCGAGGTCGCCCTTGTCGAATTCGTCGACCAGCAGGACGCGGGGTTGCTCGTAGGGCAGCAAGGCCGTGCCGAGGGCGCCGAGCTGCACGTAGTCGCCGATGTCGGGCTCGGCCCCCTCCAGCCGCGCGTCCTGGACGCGGGCCACGGCGTCGTACTCGTACAGCCCTGAGCGCAGGGTGCTGCGGCTGTTGATGGGCCAGCGCAGCACGGGACCGAGGCGCAGTTCCCGTGTCACCGCGTAGGCGAGGGTCGACTTGCCCACCCCGGGCGGGCCGGTGACGAGGAGCGGACGCCGCAGGCACAGGGCGGCGTTCACCGCGATGACCTCGCCCGGGGCCGGAACGGATCGTGCCAGGAAACCGATATGGCCCAGTCTGCGCTCGAGGTCGGCCGGATCCTCCGGTGGAGGATCGAGCGGAGGACCACCGTCGAAGGTGCGCCATGGGGGCGGTGGCGGAAGTGCCTGGTGAAAGGGAATGTCATCACGCGGTCGGCCGGTGCCCCGGTAAAGATGCCAGCCACGGGGAATCATCGTGAGCCCATCGTCCCCATGTGGCTTTTCCACGCTCATTAGTGGAGCTTCCTCACTTGGACGCATGATTCGGGCAGTCTTCAATAGGCCTCTTGTTAAGGATCCCCTTGTCTTGCCTTCGATGCAAGCCTGACCAAGCCGATTTCCTAGGCCGGTGACCTCAACCGTGGCGCTCGGGGCATGGGCCTGGTGGGATCATCCCACAGCAATGCCACGTCATATCCAGGTTCCGCAGAACGCAGCGCGTGCATGCCGGTCGGAAGTTGTCTGAGACCTCGCGGATGGAGGAAATCGGCCGCCATCCGCCGAAAGTCCGCATTCATCCTGATGTCTCTACACCATAGGACAATAGGTAATCCGGCATCGATCGCCGCCGCGAGCTGGACCCGCCCCCGGGAGTCTCTCGGGGGGATCGACAGTACGCAGGCGACCAGCCGCTCGCCGCGCAGGAGCTCCGCGTGCATCATCCCCGGCGCGACGGCCTCGACCGGGACGAAGTACACCGTGCCCTCCTCGCGGACGACCTGGTCCCAACGCTGGTGCCAGTGCCTGTGCCTGCTCCGCGGGCGCAGGTGCTCGTCGCTTCGCAGCACCACCTCGTAGTCCGCGCCGAGCGGCCGGGGCGGCAGCAGACCGCCGGTCCGCCTGGGCCAGCGCTCGACGGCCAGGTCCAGCAACTCCTCGGAAAGCAGGAACTCCAGCAGCAGCGGTCCACCCCGGGTGTTGCTCCGGGTCTCCTCGGTCCGCTCGACGAGCTCCTCCACGTAGGGGGGGATCTCCTCGAGCGGCAGCTCCACCTCAGGGCCGCGTACCGGATTCCAGCCCGGCTGGTCGGCCTGCGACCAGTGGACGATCCGGTGCAGGTCGCGCCCGTCGTCGGAGACCGGAAGGGGGGAGATCTCTATGACGAGGTAGACGGGAAAGTCGGTCCGGGTCTGGAAGGAAGGTGAGCTCTTCATCAGCTGTTCGAGCCTGCGGGCCGCCTCCTCGTCGCCGTTGCGATGGAACCTCGCGCCCTGCGCGTCGATCCAGCGGTGGAGGTCGAAGGACAGTTGCGGATCCTGGCCAGGTTCCTGGTGGACCAGCCGCAGGTACAGCTCCACCACGAACAGCAGGACGGGCGGGAGGGCCCCGGGACGGGCGTTGGAGTCGCGGAGGAAGTCGTAGATCTGCAACGCCGTGGTGAGGTGCGGCGGAAGATAGCGTCCTCCGCTGTCGGTCACCTCGTAGTAGAGGTGGCGCAACCCGGTCAACTGGCAGGCGCGTAACAGCCTGACGATCGTCTCCTCCGCGTCCGGCTCCATCACCGGATCCGCGGAGCCGAGCAGCTTTCTGAGACGCTCGATCACCGGCGTCGAGGCGCCCAGCAAATAGCGCACCGAGGTCTGCAGCGCGTACGCCCCGCCCTCCGCGGCGAGCGTCCGCTCGACCACCCGCAACATGTGCCCCGCAGGGGTGGGGGCGTTCGGCACATTAAGATCGGACCGCAAATGGGAATTTACCGCGGAAAGAAGGTCTGTGGAGTCGATTCCCGCCTGCCTCAACAGATCGGCCACGGCGCCAGCGACAGGTGCGCGCACTTTTCTCCCCATCGAACGCCGATCTTGCAAATTTGAGGCGATTCTACTAAATCCAGGCCATTCTTCCAGTCATCCGGAAAACGAGTCGGCGAATGCCCCGGGGTGAAAGGCGCGAGGCGCGGTGGCCCCGGCACGGGGCCGGTCCGTGAACGACGAGATCCCTCGTCGAGGACAGGGGGCACCCCTCGACGTGCCCGGCGGGAGACACGGCGCCGGTGGGACGTGACGGCGATGGCCCGTGGGCCCGTCCCGGTGCCCGGGACGGGTGGGACGGGAGTTCGTCCCTCCTCGGAGATGCCATGGGCGGAGCGTGTTTCGTGAAGATTCGCTATGATTCGAGAAGTTTGCGTGGTACGGGTATCCGCAGCTCACCCGGTGTGACCGTCGAACCTCCGGATCATCCCGGCCATCCCGGACCGGCAAGCGCGGCCCCGGCCGCGGAAGACGAACCCGATCGGGCCGCCGATCCGCCCGCCGCGCGGAATCGGGCGGCGTACGACGGGCGTTGTTCGAACTGTGGCTCTTCAAGGAGCACCCGATCGGGCACCCTGATAGGTGACAGCGCCGACTAGCAGGAGGACTGACCCACACCGTGACAGCAACCGACAGATCCGTCCAGCTCGTCAGGCTCGCCGCTGAGGCGGCGGCGGACAAACTGGCCGATGACATCCTGGCCTACGACGTGAGCGACCAGCTCGTCATCACCGACGCGTTCGTGCTCTGCTCCGCCACCAACGACCGCCAGGTCCGCGCCATCGTCGACGAGATCGAGGACCGGCTGCGGATCGAGGCCGACGTCAAGCCCGTCCGCCGCGAGGGCGAGCGCGAGGGCCGCTGGGTCCTGCTGGACTACATCGACATCGTCGTGCACGTCCAGCACGAGGAGGACCGCACCTTCTACGCGCTGGAGCGCCTGTGGAAGGACTGCCCCTCCATCTCGCTGCCGGACAGCGTCACCCAGGTCGCCGCCCAGCGCGCCCGCGGGACGGTAGCTGAGTGAGCCCCCGTGTCGTCTGCCTCAGGCACGGTCAGACGCTGTGGAACGTCGAGCACCGGTTCCAGGGGCACACCGACATCCCGCTCGACGAGACCGGGGTCGCGCAGGCCGCCCGCGCGGCCTCGCTGCTCGCGGCGCTGCGTCCCAGCATGATCGTCTCCTCCGACCTCCAGCGGGCCTTCGACACCGCCTCGGCACTGGCCCGGGTCACCGGGCTGGAGGTCAGGGTCGACAAGGAGCTGCGCGAACGGGGAGGCGGTGAGTGGGAGGGGCTCACCCGGGAGGAGATCTCCGAGAAGTGGCCCCGGGAGTTCGTCGCCTGGGAGGCACCGGGCGGCGAGGCGGTCGCCGACGTCGCGACGAGGGTGTCGACGTCCGTACGCCGCTGGGCGGCCGAGCTCGGCCCCGACGACCTGCTCGTGGTCGTCTCGCACGGGGCGGCGATCCGGCTCGGCATCGCCATGCTGATGAACCTGCCCGAGGAGCTCTGGCCCGCCCTGGGCGGCCTGGGGAACTGCTCGTGGTCGGTGCTGGAGCAGTCCCGCAAGGGCTGGCGCCTGATGGAGCACAACGCCGGAACCCTCCCGGAGCCGGTCAGGAGCGACGACAGCCCCGAGGCCACCGAGGACGATCCCGGGACCACCGTCCGGGGATGAGCCCGTCGCGGCCCGGCCTCTACCGCCGGGCTCGCCGGGTCCGCCGTGGCGGGTGGTGCCGATGGTGACGCCGGGGGAGGGTCCGCCGCTCCCGGCGTACGCACGAAGGCCGTCGCGGGGCCGTCGCGGGCCGCCCGGCCGTCGATTAGGTGAACACGGCGGGGTCCTTGTATGCTTCCCGAGCGCCGCGACGAGATGACTCGCAGCGGTGACCAGGGGCTATGGCGCAGCTGGTAGCGCGCCTCCATGGCATGGAGGAGGTCTGGGGTTCGAATCCCCATAGCTCCACCCTCGGCCGCCCTCCGCCCGCGCGTACGCGTGAGGCGGGGGGCGGTTTCTCGTTCTCCCGGGCCCGCCTCTCTCGTGGTTCTCTCCGTCGCAGCCGTCGCAGCCGTCGCAGCCGTCGCGGCCCGGGCCCGTGACGCCCGCGGGAGACGTGAAGAACACCCCCGGCCCGCCGCTTCGAACCGGCCACGTGTCCTCCGTCTGAACGCGTGGCCGGCACGACGCGGCGGGCCGGGGACCGCGGATGCGGGCGAGGCGCTCGCGGTTCCCCCACGATCGCGCATACGGGATGCGGAAAAAGCCCCTTTTAGGTGTGCTTAAGGTGGGCTTACCCATGATCTAAATCAACGCCGGCCGCCCGCCGTGGGTCACCCGCGCTCACGGCGGGTGCGGACCCGCCCGGACCGGCGTTCGTGCCGGTCGGTACGGAACCAGAGCTGGACCCTGGCGCCGCCCATGGAGGAGGCGTCGATGCGCAGCGAGCCGCCCGTGGACTCGGCGAGCCTGCGGGCGATGTCCAGGCCGAGCCCGGTGGACCCCGCGCCGCTGGCCCCGCGCCGCAGGGCGGCCTCGGGGTCGCCGATCCCGGGCCCGGCGTCGGCGATGAGCACGCCGACGGTCCCGGTGCCCTGGTGCAGGGTGACCGTGAACCCGGCGCCCTCGGGGGTGTGCCGGAAGACGTTGCCGAGCAGGGCGTCCAGCACGGCGCCGAGCTCGGTGGCCGCGACCGGGACCCGGGCGGGGGCCGTGGCGCCGATCAGCTCCCAGGGCCGCCGCTGGTCCTCGGCCAGCGCGGACCAGAAGGTCAGCCGCTCGCGGAGCACCTCGGCGGCGTCGCAGTGGACGAGCTCCGGGGCGCGGGAGGGCTGCCTGGCGGTGGCGATGATCTGGTCCACCTCGGCCTCCAGGCGGCCGAGCGCGTTCCTGCTCTCCTCGGCCTCCGGTCCCAGGTGTTCCAGGGTGAGCCGCAGGGCCGCCAGGGGCGTGCGCAGCCGGTGCGACAGGTCGGCGGCCATCTCCCGTTCCGCGGCCAGCAGCTGGACCACGCGGTCGGCCATGCTGTTGAACGCCTCACCGGCGGCGACCAGCTCGGGAGGTCCCTCGGGTTCGATGCGGACGCTGAGGTCTCCCGCGCCCAGCGCGCCGGCCGCCCGGCCCAGCCGCCGGGCCGAGCGCACCACCCGTACCCCCAGGCGGTCGCCGACCAGCAGGGAGCCGGCCACCAGGGCCGCCGCCACCCCGCTCAGCACCGCCCACGAGGCGGTGACGCCCCGGGTGAGGTCGCCTGGCGGGACGAAGACCTCGACGACCACCGTCCGGCCGCCGTCCAGGGCGACGGGACGCAGCAGCAGGCGGCCGGAGCCCAGCTCCGCGGTGACGGCCCGGGTCAGCCGGGAGGCCGAGGCCACGGTGGCGGCGGGTGCCCTGACGGTTCCGGCCGAGCCGCCGTCCGGCAGATGGACCCCGATCCGGTCCCGCGCGCCGGTGCTGAGCAGCGCGTGGGTCAGCCGGGCCGGGTCGACGGTGATGGCCAGCACGGGGACGAGGGCGGACGCCTGCCGTTCGGCCTGGGCCATGGCCCGGTCGTGGGCGATCTCCCTGACCACCAGCCCGAGCGGGATGAGGAAGGCCAGGGCCACCATCGAGGTCCCCGCGACGGTGAGCAGCGCCAGGGTCCGCCTCATGTCGGCGTGGTCAGCATGACCCCGACGCCGCGTACGGTGTGCAGGTAGCGGGGGGCGGAGGCGCTCTCGCCGAGCTTGCGGCGCAGCCAGGACAGGTGGACGTCGATCGTCTGGTCGTCCCCGTAGGACTGCTGCCAGACCTCGGTGAGCAGCTCCTTGCGGGAGACCACCCGGTCGGCGCGGGCGGTCAGGTAGGCCAGCAGGTCGAACTCGCGCCGGGTCAGGGTGAGCGGGCTCCCCTCCAGGGTGGCCTCGCGCCGGTTCACGTCCACGGCGAGCGTGCCGACGCGCAGCACCGCGGGAGGGGTGGCGCTGCGCGCGCGGCGCAGCACGGCGTCCAGCCGGGCGTTGAGGTGGTCACCGGAGAAGGGCTTGACCAGGTAGTCGTCCGCGCCCGCCTGGAGAAGGCGGACGATCTCCGCCTCGTCGTCCCTGGCGGTGGCCACGATGACCGGGACGCTGGACACGCTGCGGACCATCTTGAGCGCCTCGGCCCCGTCCAGGTCGGGCAGCCCGAGGTCGAGGATCACCGCGTCCGGCGGGTTCTGGGAGATCTCCCGCAGGGCGTCCAGGGCACGTCCGGCGCTGCGCACCGCGTGCCGGCGCCTGCTGAGCTCTTGAATGATCGCGGATCGTACGTACTCGTCATCTTCGACCACCAGGACCGTCGCCATGCGTGTAACGGTAGTGAAGAGTGGGACATATGACGTAATAATTCACGACATGCGGCAGACGCTGGGGTTCATCGCGGTGTGGTGCGTCGCCACGGTCCTGGCGGTGTCGGTCGCCTGGTTCGGCGTCCGCGACGTGCTGCGCGGCGAGGTCTTCGAGGACGCGGGCGTCGAGCCGCTCAACGCCGCCATCGGCCGCACCGGCGCGGCGGAACCCCCGCCGGGGGCGCCGACCGGGTCGTGGCCCGTGACCACGCCGTCCTCGGCCTCCGGCCGGACCCCGGAGCCGCGTCCGGCCTCGTCCGCGAGCCGGACCGCCCGGCCACGCCCGGCCCGCTCCCCGTCGGGGAGCGACGCGGCGCCGGAGCGGACGCGGCGGGCCGAACCGCGTCCCGGGACGTCGAGGGCACCGACGGCACCGACGGCCTCGCCCCCGGTGTCCCGCGCCACCCGGGCGGCCACGGCGTCGCCGCGCGCCGGAGCCGGTCCCGAGACCACCAGGACCCGGTCGGTCTCGACCGAGAACCTGCGCGTGATGAACGTCAAGGGCGGGTCCGTCTCGTTCGCCATCGAGAACGGTGTCTGCCGTCTCGTCACCGCCGCGCCCAGGGCGGGCTACGAGGCCAAGGTCGCCTCGGCCCCCGGATGGATCCGGGTCGACCTGGTCCGGGGGGAACACGGTTCGGCGGTCTTCTGCATCGGCGCCGAGGGCCGCACCGATCTGTGGGAGTACTAACGGGACGCGCCGCGTCTCAGTCCCAGACGACCTTCGGCGTCTCGTCGCCGGTGGCCTCGGCGACGAGGCGGGCACTGTTCTCGGCCTCGGCGCGGCGCGCGGGTGCCAGGCTCTCGAAGAGGGTGACCGTCAGCTCGCGCTCCTGGCGGCGGTAGCGCCAGGTGCCGGCCACCTCGCCGTCGACGAGCAGCGCCCCCGGCCCGGAAAGGGCCCGCCACACCTGCCGGCGCCGGTCGGCGTCGGGGACGAGCAGGTTCCGGTCGGCCTGGCGCAGGTAGGGGTCGTGCGGCGGGACGAGGACGACCCCCTCGGGGGCGGGTGCCCGTCCCACCTCGTCCAGGAGCGCCTCGGGCAGGTCGTAGGGCCGGTCGCCGACCCGTACCCGGACCAGGTCCTCGCCGAGATCCTTCCACAGGCCGGCGACGGCTGCGGTGCCGCTTCCCATCCAGTCGCGGAACAGGGCCCTGGAGGCCGGGCCGTTCACCCGCAGGTAGGCCCGCAGCAGCGTCAGGCGCGGGTCGCCGTCCCGGTCCCGTCGCTCCTGCCGCTCTCCCCGCGGGGCGTCCGGGGCCGGGTACAGCATGGTCACGCGCTGGTCGCCGGGGCCGACGACGAGCCGTGCCCGGCATCCGCCGGCGCGGAACAGCGCGTCGGGGACGTGGTCGGCGTCGCAGCGCTCGCACCGGTTCACCAGCGAGGCCGGTACGCGGCCGTTCACCTCGCGGCTCGCCTCCGGCTTCGGTGTCGGGCCGGTCACCACGGCGCTCAGCGCGGCGGCCACCTCGTCGACCGCCCGGACCCAGGCGGCTCCGCCCTCGTCCGACTCCCGGGGGGCGAGGGCGTCGCGCAGGAGGTCCAGGTCGGCCAGGCGGTGCGCGTGCGGTGCCCCGCGTACCGACCACATGCTCACCAGGGGCCCGCCGGGGGAGACGGCCTCGGCGACGCTCACCGACCCGACGGTGCCTGTGCGCTGGATCAGCGCCCGCCTGGCGTCGGCCTGCCGGCCGTCCTGGAATCCCAGCAGCAGCAGGTCGTCGAGCGTCCCCTCGCGCGGCCGGCGGTCCAGGCCGTGTCCCCGCCACCTGAAGCCCAGCCACCGGGCCCTGTCGAGTGTGATCGCGTTCCCCATCGCGTCACTGTAATACGGGGCCCGGAGCGGGACCGCCCCTCTCGTCGGCGCCTGACGGGCGGGCGACCCGGGGACACGATCTGGACAGGGATGAAAGATTCACTATTTTTCCTGACATTTCCAGTCCAATCTTGACGATCACTTCCGTCAGGACGACACTGGGCGGCAATCCGGTGGAACCCGGCGCCGGCCCGGTGGCAGGCGGGCCCGGCGAGACGGCCCGGAGGATCGAGCGGTACGCGACCCGTACTTGTGAGCGTTAACAATGCCCCGGTGCCACCGGCCGCATGCTGCCGTGGAGTGCGGGTCGCCCCCGGAACCTCACGTCAAGGAGACTCATGAGATCAGAGGGATACAGGCCGCGGAAGGCGCTCGGTGGTCTTGTCGCGACGGCCCTGGCGCTGACGGCGGCCGTCGCGACGGCGACCCCGGCGGACGCGGCGACCCGCTACGAGGCCGAGAGCGCCCGCGTCTCCCAGGGAGTGGTCGAGTCCAACCACGCCGGCTACTCCGGCTCGGGCTTCGTCAACGGTGACAACGCCGCGGGCTCCTACGTCGAGTGGACGGTCCAGGCGGCGAGCGCGGGCACCGCGACCGTGGCGCTGCGCTACGCCAACGGCTCCACGGGGAATCGGCCCGGCGACGTCTCCGTCAACGGCGCGGTGGTCTCCGCGGCCCGCGCGTTCGGCCCGACCGGCGCCTGGAGCACCTGGGCGACCAGCACGCTCACGGTCACGCTGCGGGCCGGCGCCAACACGATCCGGGTGACCGCGGCCACGGCCGCAGGCAACCCCAACCTCGACCACCTCGACCTGGAGACCGCCTCGTCGGACACCGCGCCCCCGACCGCGCCGTCCGGCCTGACCCGGTCCGCCGTCACCGCCACCACGGCGACCCTGAGCTGGACCGCCTCGTCCGACGACACCGGCGTGACCTCCTACGAGGTGCGCAGCGGCGGCACCGTCTACGCGACCGTCACCGGCTCCCCCCCGGCCACCTCCGTCACGGTCACCGGCCTGGCCTGCTCCAGCCCGTACTCGCTGCACGTGGTGGCCCGGGACGCCGCGGGCAACGTCTCCGCGCAGAGCGGGACCGTCACCTTCACCACCGCGGCGTGCGGGGGCGGGGTGCCGTCGGGCATCACCCAGATCTCCACCGGCTGGACGGTCCCGTGGGGCGTGGCCTGGCTGCCGGACGGGCAGAACGCGCTGGTCACCGAACGCGACAGCTTCCGCGTCTACCGCACCTCGCTCTCGGGCGCCAGGACGCTGGTCGGCACCGTGCCCGAGACGATGGGCACCGGCGGCGAGGGCGGCCTGCTCGGGGTCGCGGTGGACCCGAACTGGGCGAGCAACCGGTACGTCTACTTCTTCCACACCGCCTCGGAGGGCAACCGGATCGCCCGGATGACCTACGACGGCACCTCGCTGGGCGGCTACACGGCCCTGGTGCGGAACATCCCCAAGAACCGCTACCACAACGGCGGCCGGCTGGCCTTCGGCCCCGACGGGTACCTGTACGCCACCACCGGTGACGCGCAGGTCACCGCCAACGCGCAGAACCGCGACTCGCTCGCCGGCAAGATCCTCCGGATGACCACCGCGGGGCAGCCCGCCCCCGGCAACCCGTTCGGCACGCTCGTCTACAGCTACGGCCACCGCAACCCGCAGGGCATCGCCTGGGACTCGCGGGGACGGCTGTGGCAGGCGGAGTTCGGCAACAGCCAGTTCGACGAGCTCAACCTGATCAAGCCGGGACTCAACTACGGCTGGCCCACCTGCGAGGGGAACTGCTCCGTGGCCGGCATGGAGAACCCCAAGCGCCAGTGGCCGGTGAGCACCGCCTCGCCCAGCGCCGTCGCGGTGGTCGGCGACGCGGTCTACATGGCGGCGCTGCGCGGTGAGCGGCTCTGGCGGATCCCGCTGGAGGCGGGGGAGGCCACCGGCACGCCGGTCGCCTACTACGTGGGCACCTACGGCCGGCTGCGCACCGTGGTCGCGGTGCCGGGAGCGAACCGGCTCTGGCTGACCACGACCAACGCCGACGCCAACGGGGGCGAGCCCGCGGGCTCCGACCGCGTCTTCAGGGTCGACATCTCCTGACGTCACCGCACCCGTCCGCGTCCGACGTCACCCCCTGACGTCACCCCCTGACGTCACCGTCACCGGGGCCGCCGCCCTCACCGTGCTCGCGCAGGTACGCGGCGGCCTCGGCGACACGTCCCTCGCCGAAGACCGCGATCCCGTTCCGCTCCAGCAGGGCGGTGGTGACGCCGTGACCCGGCACCCGCCCTCCGGCGAAGGCGCCGTCGTGGATGGTCAGGCTGCCGCAGGAGGGGCTGCCCTCCTTGAGGATCGCCACCCGCGCGCCACAGGAACGGGCGGCCTCCAGCGCCGCCCGCGCACCGGCCACGAAGGCCGCCGTGACGTCCTCGCCCCCGGCCGTCAGCACCCGGGCCGTGCCGTCGAGCACCGCCCCGCCCCCGGCTCCGCCCTCGATCTCCGCGGCCGGGCGCGGGACGGGCAGCCCGCCCTCGACCTCGGGGCAGAACGCCACCAGCCGTCCCTGCCGCCGCCAGGCGGCCAGCAGCGCGTCCTCGCTGGTCTTGGCCGCCCCGTCGTACCGCACCCTGCGCCCCATCAGGCAGGCGCTGACCATGATCCTGTCCACCGGCCCAGAGTACGTGGCGCGGAGCGGGGGGCGACCGGGCCGGGCAGTACCCTGCTGCTCATGTTCTCCGACTCCCCGATTCCCGCGTGTTCCGCGGGCTCCGCGAGGTCTCGATGATCGGGCCGCTCGCGACGGGCCTGATCGTGCTGTCACTGGTGATCGGGCTGTGGGCCCTGGTGAACACCATGCGCGACAGGCCGATGGGAAGGGTGCTGCCGGGCGCGCTCGCGCTGCTGGAGCTCGGCCTGATCGTCCAGGCCGGGGTGGTGGCCGCCGCGCTGGCGCGGGGCGAGGGCCCCCCCGGGACGGCCACCGTCATCGGCTACCTCGCCGCCACCGTGCTGATCCCGCCGGTGGCGCTCTTCCTGGGGTACGCGGAGCGCTCGCGCTGGGGATCCGCGGTGATCGCGGTGGCCGGTTTCGCGATCCCCGGGATGGTCGGCCGGCTGCTCCAGATCTGGCAGGGCCTGGTATGAGCGAACCGGCGATCGGCACCGGCCCCGGGCGCGTGCTGGTGGCGGTCTACGGGGTGTTCGCCCTGGCGGCCGGGGCCCGCGCCGGCGTGCAGATCGCGACGCGGTTCGACGAGGCGCCGCTGGCCTACGCGCTGTCGGCGTTCGCCGCGGCCGTCTACCTCGTGCTCACCGTGGCGCTGGCCATGGGGAACAGGACGCTCGCGCTGGTCGCCTGCGGGATCGAGCTGGCCGGGGTGCTCGTCGTGGGCACCCTCGGCATGGTCGACCCCGAGGCGTTCCCCCGGGCCACCGTCTGGTCGGGTTACGGAAGCGGCTACCTGTTCATCCCATTTGTGCTGCCCTTGCTGGGGATCTACTGGCTTTTACGACGCCGCTAGTTAGAGCCTCTCCCACCTGGGCAGCTTTGCCCTCGAACCGACCAAACCACAAGGGAGGCACGGTCATGAGCACGATTGAACAGTCCGTTGACGTCAACGTTCCCATCCGGACCGCGTACAACCAGTGGACCCAGTTCGAGAGCTTTCCTGAGTTCATGGAAGGCGTCGAGTCGATCAAGCAGCTGAGCGAAACGCGCACCGCGTGGGTCGTGGAGATCGCCGGGGTCCACCGGGAGTTCGAGGCGGAGATCACCGAGCAGCACCCTGACGAGCGGGTGGCGTGGAAGTCCGTGGAGCGGCCGCACCAGGCCGGCGTGGTGACCTTCCACCGCCTCGGCCCGGACACCACCCGGGTCACGCTCCAGCTCGACTACGACCCCGAGGGGTTCGTCGAGACCGTGGGCGACTGGCTTCAGCTCGTCAAGCTGCGCATCCGTGGCGACATGGAGCGTTTCAAGACGTTCATCGAGTCGCGTGGCGGCGAGACCGGCGCCTGGCGCGGTGAGGTGCCCGGCCCGCACGAGCGCGCCGACGAGGGTGGCCTGACCGGCGGCTCGGGTCTCGGCTCCACCGGCGGTGGCGTCGCGGGCTTCGACGAGCCCGCCCCGCCGCGCACGGTGGGCGGGGACACCTACCCGCCGGACTCCGCGCTCCCGCCCCCCGGCAGCACGCCGCTCCCGGGTGCCGGTCGCGGTCTCGGCGAGGAGCCGCCGCCCACCCCCGGTCCGCGTATCTGACGCGTTCCCGACCCGCCCGGTGCCGGTGCCAAGGCATCCGGCGCCCGGGCCGTCCGGGTTCCGGGCCTCGGAGCCGAGGTCCGTGCCGTGCGTGAGAGAGCCGGGTCACGCCCTGTAAAGGGGAGCGTGGCCCGGCTTTCATGTTGTCAGCGATTGCCGCCGGCCCCGCCGGTCAGGAACAAACGCAGGTTTTAGTCCTGTTACAGTCGTGGTCAGCCAATCATCCTACGATTGGACGAAACCACCAAGGAGGACTGGAACCCGCATGAGCGTGCTCACCCATCAGACCAGGGGCCGTACCACCGGCACGAACGGCTCCCTCGCCTGGCTGCTCGTGCTGGGGATCATCCTCGCGGCGCTCAACCTGCGCACCGCCGTCACGAGCGTCGGGCCGGTCCTCGACCAGATCACCTCCGCCCTCGGCATGACCGCCGTCGGGGTCGGCCTGCTCACCACGCTGCCCGTGCTCATCTTCGCCTCGGTCGGCGCGGTGACCCCTGCGCTGGCCAGGAGGATCGGCGAGCACCGCCTGCTGCTGCTCTCCCTCATCGTGCTCGGCACCGGCCTGCTGATCCGGTCGATGGTCGGCTCGGCCGAGGTGTTCCTCTACGCCAGCGCGCTGGCGCTGTCGGGCGGAGCCGTGGGCAACGTGCTCATCCCCAGCCTGATCAAGCGTCACTTCCCCGGCAGGGCCGGGACCATGACCACCGTCTACACCACCGCCCTCGCGGTGGGCACGATGCTCGCCGCCGCCGCGACCGTCCCCATCGAGCGGGCCGCCGACGGGAACTGGCACGTCGCGCTGGGCGTGTGGGGAGCGCTCGCCGCCATCGCCGCCGTTCCGTGGTTCGCGCTCTCGCGCAGGGAGCCCGAGCGGCACGGCGCGGACGGCGGGACCGGCGCCCGTGCCCTGCTCCGCAGCAGGCTGGCCTGGGCGGTCGCCGCCTACTTCGGCACGCAGAGCATGGTCGCCTACATCATGTTCGGCTTCCTGCCCAAGATCCTGATCGACGGCGGCTACACCACCGCGCAGGCGGGGCTGGTGCTGGGCGTCTTCACCGCGATCGGCATCCCGGTGTCGCTCTTCGTGCCCGCGATCGCCTCCCGGTTCACCGACCAGCGGCCCGTGGTGGTCGCCTTCGTGCTCTTCTACACGGTGGGCTTCGCGGGGCTGTGGCTCGCGCCGTCGTCCACGGCCTGGATCTTCGCGAGCCTGGTCGGCATCGGCATGGGGTCGTTCCCGCTCGCGCTGACCATGCTCGCCATGCGCACCCGCACCCCCGAGGCGACGGCCGCGCTCTCCGCCTTCGGGCAGAGCACCGGCTACCTCATCGCGGGAGCCGGGCCCCTGGTGGTCGGCATCCTGCACGAGTCGAGCGGCGGCTGGACGATGCCGTTCCTGCTGCTGTTCGCGGTGGTCGCCGCGCAGCTCGTGGCGGGCTGGTACGCCGGCCGCCCGGGTCACCTGGAGGACGAGGGCGCCCTCGCCACCCGCTGAGGACACCGGACACCGGACACCAGGCGCCGGACGCCGGACGCCGGACGCCGGAAGGGCCCGCGGCCCGGGGAGGGGTCCCGGGCCGCTCCGGTGGTACGGGACCCGCGGCACGGGATCCGCGGGCCGCAGGCCGTCCGGGATCCCCGGGCGATCCGGCGCGGCGTGACCCGGTGCCCCGTGGCGTCCGCTCAGTCCAGTCGCAGGCGGTCGGTCAGGCCCGCGGCGGCGAAGGCGTCCACCAGGGCGTCGCGGCCCTCGGTGAAGTGGGTCCAGCTGTCGAAGTGCACCGGGACCACCCGGCGCGCGCCGAGGATCCTCGCCGCCTCGGCGGCCTGGACGCTGTCGAGGACGAGCAGCGCGCCGTCGAGGACGCCGGGGATGCGGGGGGCCCCGGCGAACAGGACGGCCGTGTCCACCGGGCCGAACCGCCCGGCGATCTGCCCGACCAGTTCCAGCGAGGCGTTGTCGCCGCTGACGTAGACCGTGGGCAGGCCGGCCGCGGTCAGGACGAACCCGACGACCTCGCCGGTGACCGCCTCGGCCCCCTCGGGGCCGTGCAGGGCGGGCGCGCCCGTCACGGTCACGGTGCCGCCGTCGGGGCGGCGCAGCTCGACGGAGGCCCACGGTGCGAGCCCCCGGGCGTCACCGCCCAGGCGTCCGGCGCCGCTCGGGGTGGTGAGGACGACCGGGACGTCGCCCAGCAGGGCCCGTCCGGAGTCGTCGAGGTTGTCGGGGTGCTCGTCGTGGGAGAGCAGGACCACGTCGACGGGGCCCAGGTCCGCCGGGGTGGTCGCGGGAGGCGCGGTCTTGGTCAGCAGCGGCCGGCCGGCCCTGGGGTAGTCGCCGGGAGGGTCGAAGGTCGGATCGGTGAGGAATCTCAGGCCGCCGTACTCGATGAGGGCGGTCGGCCCCCCGAAGACGCGGACGGGAACCTGCCGGTCGATCGTGCCGGTAGCGGTCATGACGGAACACCTCACGGATGAGAAGGGGTTTATCCGTGAGGAACGGTAGCCGCTTCTCACGGATGAATGCAATCCGTACCATGAGAGGTATGAAGGAGACCGTGACCGCCACGCCCGTCCTGCCTCCCGCTCCGGGAGCCGAGCGGCATCTCGCCCTCGACGTGGCCAACACCGTCATCGCCCTGCCCGGCGGGCGGTGCGTCGATCTCCTCGACACCCCCGAAGCCGTCGGCCGCTGGCTCGCCGAACGCGACCTCGCCCCGGCCGGGATCGGGCTGCAGGAGCTGTGCGCGGGACAGCTGCGGCCGCTGCGCGACCGGATCAGGGAGCTGTTCGCCGCGCGGGCCGGCGGGCTGCCCGCCCCCGGTGAGGCCCTCACCGCCGTCAACGAGGCGCTCACCCGGGCACCCGCCGCCTCCCTGCTGCACTGGGACCCCGCCCGCGGCCTGTACCGCGCCCCCTCCCACCCCCTCACCCAGATCGTCGAGCACGCCCTCGCGGTGCTCGCCGCCGACGCCGCGGACCTGCTCACCGGTCCCGACGCCGAACGCCTCATCGCCTGCGCCTCCACCCCCTGCAACCGCTACCTGCTGCGGTACGGCCGCCGCCACTGGTGCTCGACCCGTTGCGGCGACCGTGCCCGCGCGGCCCGCGCCTACGCGCGCCGCCCCCGGCCCGGGACGGGCTGAGGCACGTCCCGGGACGGTTCCCGGCCCACCGCCCGCAGCGCCGAGGCCGCGGCGGCCAGCGCGCTGTTCGAGGAGACCTCGCTGAGCAGGCCCGGAGCGGCCACCGAGTCGCCCGCCAGCCAGACGCCGTCCCCCCGGTCGATCGCCGGCCGGTCCCGCCAGCTCGTCCCCGGCAGGTCCAGGGCGCCGGTGCGGCCGTTGCAGACGGCCTCCCGCCGCCAGGTCGTCCGCTCCCGCCACCCGGGAAGCCCCAGGTCGGCCACCCGCTCCGCCCGCGCGATCGCCCCGTCCTTGTTCTCGCCCTCCCGCAGGGGCATCTGGAGCTGGCACAGGGAGTGGCCCGCCGGGGCGAGCGAGGGGTCGGGCAGGCTGTACCGCTCCAGGAAACCGCCCTCGTCCAGGTCGGAGACCAGGAAGAGGTCGTCGGAGCTCGCGCGCAGGCCGAGGTCGAGCAGGACGGCCCTGCCGCTCTCCCAGCGCAGCGACCCGTCCCCGAGCAGGGTCCTGGCGGCGTCCAGCGAGGTCGCCACGATCACCGGGGTGTCCTCGGGCAGGGCGTCCACCCGCGAACCGGTCTCGATCCGCACGCCCAGGCCGCGCGCGTGGATCGCCATCCGGTCGACCACCCGCCCCCAGCCGCCGGTGACGTAGCGCGGTGCCGGAAACGTCGGCGCGGCGGCCCGCAGCACCCGCTCCCAGACGAACGCCGCGGACAGCCGCCCGGGGTTCCCGTCGTAGGTGATCACACCGACCAGCCCGGCGGCGGCGCGCATGCCCTCCTGCCCGAAGCGCCGGCCGGCCCAGGCGGCGAAGTCCTCGTCGACCGGAGCCCGCAGGCGGCGCCTGGCCAGTGCCCTCACCAGCGACAGCGGCGGTCCGCCGAGCCGGCCGCCGTGCCGGAACCTGGACCTGGCCAGCGCGCGGAGGGGGAGCCTGGCGTACGGCTGGACCAGACCCCTGGCCACCAGCCACTTCCACGGCTCGCCGTCGGAGTAGAAGACGTGGGTGCCGTCGTTGGCGACGTACGGGCCGTCGGTGCTGCGAGCCCGGCCGCCCAGCTGCCGGTGGGCCTCGTGGAGGGTGACCCGCGCGCCCGCCTCGGCGCACGCGATGGCGGCGGTGAGCCCGGCCAGGCCCCCGCCCACGATGCTGATCTCTCGTGTCTGTCGTGTCATGCCCCCAGGACGCATCGGGAGGGTGCGTTCGTGACACCGCATCCCGCCGTCACCCTCGTCCTCGTCCTCGTCTCCGGTCCCGGTCGCGCGATCCCGGTCCGGGGCCCGGTCACGGTTCCGGCCGCGCGATCCCGGTCCGGTCTCGGTTCCGGTCGCGGTCGCGCGGTCCAGGTCGTGATCCCGTACGACGGCATGCCGGGAGCGGGGAGCGTCATCGCCACCCCCCGCTCCCGTGCCCCGGCGCACCGGGACGTCACAGCCGGGCGAGCTTGTCCGGGTTGGCCACCAGGAAGACGGTCCTGATCAGGCCGTCCACGACGTCCAGGGAGAACACCGCGGCCGGACGCCCGCCCACCCGCGCCAGCAGGGCCGGCGCGCCGTTCACGTCGGCGATCTCCACGTCGAAGCCGTCGCCGGGTTCGGCGCCCACGCTCTCCAGGAACCTCCGCGCCCCCTCCTCGGTGGCGATCGCGGTCAGGAAGCGCAGCACCCTGCCCGCGCCCGTGATGACCCGGAGCGGGGCCCTGGCCTTGCCGCCGCCGTCGCTGACCAGCGACGCGTCCTCGGCGAACATCGAGGCCAGTGCCCCCAGGTCGCCGCCCATGGCCGCCTGGGCGAACCGCTCGGTGAGCCTGCGCCGCAACCGGTGATCCACCTCGAACCTGGGCCTGCCCTCCCGGACGTGCTCCCTGCCGCGCCGGGCGAGCTGCCGGGTCGCGGCCTCGCCGCGGCCGATCACCTCGCCGATCTCCGCGTACGACAGGCCGAACGCCTCGCGCAGCACGAACACCGCCCGCTCCAGCGGGGAGAGGGTCTCCAGCACCACGAGCAGCGCCAGCTCCACCGAGCCGGCCAGCTCCACGTGCTCGGCCACGTCCGGGGTCACCACCAGCTCCGGCAGCCACGACCCCACGTAGGACTCCCGCCTGGCCTTGAGCCGGCGCAACCGGTCGATCGCCAGGCGCGTCACCACCCTGACGAGGTAGGCCCGGTCGTTCTCCACCAGGGAGACGTCCGCCTCCGACCAGCGCAGCCACGCCTCCTGGACGACGTCCTCGGCGTCGGTCAGGCTGCCCAGGATCCGGTAGGAGACCCCGGTCAGCAGGTCCCGGTGCTCCTCGAAACGCTCAACGCTCATGGCGACATAGACGTATCACGGCGCCCGGGTGTGACACGACCCGGGTAAACGTCTGTTTACCGCAACGCTCTACCATTTCAGGACGGACGTCGGCAGCGAAGGAGCACGCAGTGACCGGAACGACCCTCGCCGAACCGGGTGCCGTGCGGCAGGGGAGGCGTCTCTGGCCGACCCTGGTGGCGCTCTCGGCGGCCGGGATGGTCGTCTCGGTCCAGCAGACCGTGGTCATCCCGCTGCTGCCCAGGCTGATGATCACCTTCGGCGTCTCGGTCGCCGAGGTGACCTGGGTCTTCACCGCCTCGCTGCTGGCCGCCGCGGTCGCCACCCCGCTGCTCTCACGCCTGGGCGACATGTACGGCAAGAAGCGCATGATCCTGTTCACCGTGGGCCTGCTCGTGCTGGGGTCGGTGATCTGCGCGCTGTCGGCCTCCCTGCCCGTCCTGATCGCCGGGCGGGCCCTGCAGGGCGCGTCCGCGGCGCTGATCCCGCTGGCCATCGGCATGATCAAGGACAGCTTCCCGGCCACCAGGGTCATGACGGCCATCGGGGTGGTCAGCGCCACCATGGGCGTCGGCGGCAGCCTCGGTATGATCGTCACCGGCCTGATCGCCGACCGGACCCCCGACCACCACCCGGTCTTCTGGATCACCGCCGGTCTCGCCGTGGCCGCGATCGTCCTCATCGCGCTGAGCGCCCACGACACCGGGAAAGGCGCCGGCGGCCGTCCCGATCTCGTCGGCGCGGGCCTGCTGTCCCTCTGGCTGGTCTGCCTGCTGCTGGCCATCTCCAAGGGCAACGACTGGGGCTGGGGGTCGGGAACCGTCCTGGGGCTGTTCGCCGGCGCGGTCGCCGTCTGCGCCGCGTGGGTCTACAGCCAGCTGCGGCTCCGCGCCCCGATGGTCCGCCTCCACCTGCTCGTCGGCCCGCGCTCGCTGCCCGCGAACCTGGCCTCGCTGCTCCTGGGCTTCGCCATGTTCGGCTCGTTCACGCTGATCTCCAGCTTCGTCCAGACGCCCTCCTCCGCCGGGTACGGGTTCGGCGGCTCCGTGCTGGACGTCGGCATCTACGCGCTGCCCAGCACCGTGACCATGCTGCTCGCCTCCTTCATGGCCGGCCGCCTGTCCGGCCGGCTCGGTCCCGCCTACTCCCTGGCCCTCGGCGCGAGCCTGTGCGCGGTCGGATTCGGCTGGTTCACCCTCTTCAACGACTCGGTGTCCCACCTGATCGGCTCCAACGCCGTGCAGGGCCTGGGCCTCGGCATCGCCTACGCCGCGCTGGGGGCGCTCGCCGTCCAGCACGTGCCGATGCACGAGAGCGGCATCGCCAGCGGGATCAACTCCCTGGTCCGCTCCATCGGCGGCAGCGTCTCGGGCGCCGCGACCTCCGCCCTGCTCACCTCGATCACCATCGCCGGGACCTCCGTCCCGTCCCGGAGCGCGTACGTGATCTCCTTCGCCATCATCACCGCGAGCGCCGTCGGGTCCGCCGCCATCGCCCTGGTCTCCGGAATGCTGGCGCGAGAGGTGCCGGCGATCGGTTAGGATTTCATCTGCGTCGCAAGGGGCTATGGCGCAGCTGGTAGCGCGCCTCCATGGCATGGAGGAGGTCTGGGGTTCGAATCCCCATAGCTCCACGTCGAGCCGCTCTCGCAGCGGCCCGAAGGCGGTTCACGAGATCCCGTCCGATCACCTCGATCGGACGGGATCTCGTCGTTTCCCGGCCGTCGTGGCCGCCGGGCCGATCGTCGAGCGGGTCGCCGACGAGGGTTTCGTGCAGAAGGCGTGCTTTCGAGAAGGCGCGCGCGAGCCGGACCGATTGAAGGGCCGTTCAAGGACTTCGGTGCCTCACCCGAGTCGGTTCGAAAGCCGTGCCCGGGGACTCCGGGGGAGGGAATCCCGTCGGCATGCTTTGCGTCAAGAGGTTAAGAATGTCAACAATCAACATTCTGAAGGGGAAGGTACGATCGGGGCATGAGCGCCGATGCCGATCCCGTCGTGGCCGAGCTGACCGAGCTGGTCGGCCAGGTCGCGGGACGCCTGCGCGCGCAGTTCAACGCGACCGCGGCGGAGCTGGACCTTCCCCCCGCCCAGGCGCTGGCGCTGGCCCGTCTGCGGGACCCCGTCCCGATGCGCGAGCTGGCCGACTGGCTGTCCTGTGAGGCGTCGAACGTGACCGGCATCGTCGACGGCCTGGAACGTCGCGGCCTGGTCACCCGCAGGCCCGACCCCTCCGACCGCCGGGTCAAACGCCTGGTGCTCACCGAGGAGGGCACGCGCAGGAGGGACGTACTCTGGTCGCGTGGCCACGCGCAGGCGGTCTGTCTGTTCGCGCTCTCCGGAGACGACCGCCTGCTCCTGCGGGACATGCTCAGGCGGCTTCTGGCCTGTTCGGCGAGCTGAGGCGATGTTTGCCCCCCAGGGGTGAGGGCAGCCGAGAACGTATCCGACGTGGTGCTACAGGAGGTCAGATGGTCCCCCGGAAGCAGAAGGTCGGCACAGTGGCGGTGGTCGCCCATCAGCGCAAGACGTTCGGCGGAGGCCTGGACGAGTTGCGCAGGTTGCTCGCCGACGAGGGTGTCGGCGAGCTGCTCTGGTACGAGGTGCCCAAGAGCAAGAAGGCCCCGAAGCAGGCGCGCAAGGCCCTCAAGGAAGGTGCCGACCTGGTCCTGGTGTGGGGCGGCGACGGCATGGTGCAGCGCTGCGTGGACGCGCTCGCGGAGTCCGGCGTGACGATCGGCATCCTGCCCGCGGGGACGGCCAACCTCTTCGCGCAGAACCTCGGCATTCCGGAGGACCTGCCCAAGGCCGTGCACATCGCCTTCCACGGCGAGAGCCGCAAGCTCGACCTGGGGAAGGTCAACGGCGAGCACTTCGCGGTGATGGCCGGGGTCGGGTTCGACGCGGCGATGATCAAGGACGCGGACCGGGGTCTCAAGGACCGCCTGGGACGCGCCGCCTACGTGTGGACGGGCCTGCGCCACATCCGCGGCGAGCTCGTGCACATGGACGTCAGGATCGACGGGGTGCCGTGGTTCGAGGGCGAGGCGAGCTGCCTGCTGCTCGGCAACGTCGGCACCATCACGGGTGGGATCGAGGCGTTCGACGACGCGCGCCCCGACGACGGGTGGCTGGAGGTCGGCGTGACCACCGCGAAGGGGCCGATCCAGTGGGCACGGGTGCTCGGCCGGATGACGACCGGCAGGTCCGACGACTCGCCGTTCGTCCGGATGACCCGGGCGCGCAAGATAACCGCCAAGCTCGGCGCTCCCATGACCTACGAGCTGGACGGCGGCGCCAAGGGCACCGTCACCGAGCTCAAGGCCAAGGTGGTACCGGCCGGCATCACGATCCGCGTCCCCGCGTCCACGGACACCTCGGGGAACCCGGAGGTCACGACGAGCACCGGCGAGCCCGCCGACGCCACGCGCTCCTGAGCGATCGGCCCTCCCGGGAAGCATGAGGATCCGGCGCGTGTGACGGCGGCGTTCCCGGGCGCCCTGGTCGCGCTGGCAGATCCCCTCTTTTCACTAATATTCATAACAAATACGCATTCGGTACGGTTTGTCGATATTTTCGCGTGATGGAAGCGAACGGGCCGATGACCGGTGGTCGCCGGACGCACGCCGGCGTCCCCGGCGCGCGGGGCGGTGACCACCACGGCCCGTCCGGGACGGGCGGGATCCGCGGCCGTCCCCGGCGGGTCCGGTCGTCCGCTCCCCGCTCGCCCGGCGGCGCCGCCCGGCGACGGCTCCGGACGGGGCCGGGGCGCCTGACGGGGGTCGTGTACGCGCCGTGATCGAGTTTCGCGTGTCGGTCGACATAGCGCACCCCGCGGCCGAGATATGGCGGATCATCGCCGACTTCGGCCAGGACCCCCGCTGGCGCGCGGGCGTGACCACCATGGCACCGGACCCCCCGGGCCCGGTCGTGCCGGGTACCACCACCGACGAGGTCATCAGCTTCCACGGCCGCGCCTACCGCACCGGCGGCCAGGTGACCCGGGTGGTCCCGGGCACGGAGTTCGCCTGGCGGATGACCTCGGGGATCGACGCCGAGGGGGAGAGGTCGGTCGTGCCGCTGGCCGAGGACCGGTGCCGGGTGACCCTGCGGCTCAGGGTCGGGCTCTCCGGCCTGCACCGCCTGCGCGCGCCCCTGCTGCGCCGCGCGCTCAGGCGCAAGTACCAGGAGGACCTCCGCCGCCTGAGCGACCTGGTGACCACCCGGACCTGACCCTCTTCGGACGGGACCGGTGACGACCCGCGGATAACCGGTTGTCCCGCGGTCGCATACGGGGAAAGCATGGCGGCCATGTCACTGCGCTTTCACGAGATCGCCGAGGGCGGGCACCGCATCCTCAACCCGTTCACCCACGACAAGCTGGCGCTGCTGGGGGAGATCGCCCGGCTCCGGCCGGGGCATCGCCTGCTCGACCTGTGCTGCGGCAAGGCGGAGATGCTCTGCCGGTGGTCCCTCGCGTACGGGATCGAGGGGGTCGGGGTCGACATCAGCGACGTCTTCCTCGCCGCCGGGCGCGCCAGGGCCGAGGAACTCGGGGTGGCCGGCCGGGTGCGCCTGGAGAAGGGCGACGCCGCGGCCTACCGGGCCGAGCGCGGCGCGTTCGACGTCGTCTCCTGCCTGGGGGCGACCTGGATCGGGAACGGCCTGGCCGGCACGGTCGAGCTGATGCTCCCCGCACTGCGCGCGGGCGGGATCCTCCTCGTCGGGGAGCCGTACTGGAACTCCGAGCCTCCCGAGGGCGCCTACGAGGCGTTCGGCTTCGGCCGCGAGGACTTCACCTCGCTGGCGGGCACGATCGACAGGTTCGAGGCCGCCGGGGTCGAGGTACTGGAGATGGTCCTCGCCGACGGGGACAGCTGGGACCGCTACGTGGCGAGCCAGTGGTGGACGCTGAGCGACTGGCTCCGCGACAACCCCGGCGACCCCGACGTCGAGGGGGTGCGCGACTTCCTGGAGCGCTGCCGGCGCTCGCACGTCGAGTACGGAAGGCGCCATCTCGGCTGGGGGGTCTTCGTGGTGCGACCTCGTTGACGGCTACCGGCGGGTAGGCATAAGTTGCTCGATACCGGCCGGTCGGTCAACGGGGGTGTGCCCGCGGGCGCGGGACGAGGTCGCCGGCCTCGTCCGGCGCGGGCCGGACGGCCCCGGGCTCCGGCCGGGCACGACGACCCGTTCCGCCCATCGCTCGGAGGCATGAGATGACCGACGTCCAGTTCGCCCGTCAAGCCTGGCGGCGCCTGGAGCCCCTGCACGGGATGATCTACTTCGTTCCCGAGGCCACCGAGCGCTACGCCGCGCTGGGCGTGGAGGGGCGCGCCGGTTACTTCGCCTCCCGGGCGGCGGCCTTCGGCACCGCCTCCGCCGAGCTGGTCATCGCGACCTTCTACAACTTCCACCCCGGGCTCGTCCGGCGCCACATCCCGGCCGTCTGGCAGGTGACGACCCCGGAGAAGATCCTCGGCGCCCGCCTGGAGGCCGCGGACGCGGCACTGCGCCGGGCCGGGATCCACGAGATCGACATCCTGGACGAGACCGCGGAGCTGGCCGCCCGCGCGGCGCTGCGGGCCTGCGAGCATCCCCAGGGACGCCCGCTGTTCGCCGCGCACGCGACGCTGCCCTGGCCGTCCGAGCCGCTGCTGAAGCTCTGGCACGCCCAGACGCTGCTGCGCGAGTTCCGCGGGGACGCCCACGTGGCGGCCCTGCTGACCGAGGGCGTCGGCCCGCTGGACGCGCTGGTCCTGCACGGCGCGACGGGCCAGATGCCCACGATCTTCCTCAAGTTCAGCCGCGAGTGGCCCGAGGAGGAGTGGGAGGCCGCCGCCGAGGGGATGCGCGAGCGCGGCCTGATGGACGGCGAGGAGCTCACCGACGAGGGCAGGGCGCTCCGGCAGCGGATCGAGGACCGTACCGACGAGCTGGCGCTGCCCGCCTACGCCGCGCTCTCCGACGAGGAACTGGCCCGCCTGGCCGAGCAGGCCCGCGTCTTCGGCCGGGCCGTGGTGGACGCGGGCCTGCTGACCTTCTCCGGCTGAGCCGGACGGGACCGCCTCACTCCAAGGCGGCACCGCCTCACTCCCGGCCGGCCGGATCACTGTCGGGCGGCCGGGTCAGTCCCGGGCGGACGGGTCACCGACCTGGCCGAGAAAGAGCGGGGTCAGCGTCGGCCGGTGCACGATCGCGAACGCGAACGGACGGTCGGCGCGGACCTCGACGTCGGGCGGGGCCGGTGCCATCACCGGGAAGGCGAGACCGGTGACGGCGGCGGCCTCGGTCCCCCACTCGTCCACCGTGACGGTGGCGCGATGGACCGCCTGGGAGAGCGTGGCGCCGTCGACGATCCCGGAGTAGTCGGACCCGCGCAGCCCCAGCGTCCCGAGCGGCTCCGCGAGCTCCACGGTGGTGGAGAGGTCCCAGCGCGGCATGGCCAGCCGTACCGGCCGTTCCCGGAGGCCGGAGGCCACCTCGGCCAGCACCGCGGGGGAGAGCAGGCTCGCGGGGGCGGCGCCCGCGGCCGGCACGAGGACCCACATGGCCAGCTCGTCACCGGCGTAACGCAGCTCCACGGCCTGCCAGCCCGATCCCGCCACGTACGGGACGGCGCCGTCGCGGCGCATCAGGGCGACGCGCACGGTCGTCCCGTCCGCGCGGGTGAAGGCGGCGTCGTCCTCGGGCGGGTCGGTGAACGGCGTCGCCCAGTCGGCCTTGAGGTAGAGGGCACCCGCGATGACCAGCTTGGTCCGCGGGTCCAGCCGGTCGAACACCTTCGTGATCCGCCCGGCCGTCCGTTCCTCGGCCCAGGCGTCGATGACCCCGGTGGCGTCCCCGGTGAAGTCGACCTGGTGCGCGCCCGTGCCGTACTGCTCGGCGAGCGTGCGCAGGAAGTCCGGCTTGACGCTCAGCCCCTCCTGGACGAACAGCCCGCCGGCGATGCCCACGACCGGGGGACGTGGCGTGCCGTCCTGGGCGTCCCGCTCCTCGTCCGGGCCGGGGACGGGAGGCGGGTCGTCGGTCGTGACGATCTGCCGGGTGAGCGCGTTGAGCGAGATGTGCGGCCCTTCGAAGGGGAAGCCGAAGACCCTGTCGAGCTCGTCGGCGGTGGTTCCGGCGGCCCCGGCCCTCGCCATGCCGAACGCGTGGGCGATGCTCAGGGGCGACAGGACGACGTTGGGTCTTCCGGACGCGGCGGTCGTGAGCAGTGAGTGCCCGAAGGCCGTCAGGCCGCGTACGGTCTCCGCGACCGGGGGGTTCGTGGGGACCAGCCGCTTCACCCCCTTCGCGGTGATCAGGCTGGGCTTGGACATGGCGCATGCCGAGAGGGCGGCGACGGCCAGCAGTGCGGGTAACAGTCGGCGCATGCCTGTGCAACGTATGCGGCGGCCGGGTGGTTCACGCGTCCGGGACGTCGGTGGTGTCCGGGTGGTTCGCATATCCGGGACGTCGCCGGTGTCCGGGCGGTTCACCTGGCCGGGGGCGTCAGCCGAACGCGGCGAAGGCGCCCGCGCCGATGAGGGCGACGGCCCAGGCGAGATCGAGGTTGAACCACGCCCTGCGCAGCACCGCCACCCCCAGCCGCTCGTAGACGAGCAGGGCCAGGACGGTGGTCGTGACCAGCATCGCCACCGTGTGCACCCCCGTCGCCAGCAGGGTCTGCGAGGCCAGCGCGGCGGCACCGTGCTCGCCCTGGCCTCCGTGAGCCCCGTGCCCCCCGTGGGCTCCGTGGGCTCCGTGCCCGTCGTGCCCGGTTCCCGCGCCCAGGGTGACCGGGAGCACCATCAGGCCCGCGCCGTGGGCGGTGGCCATCAGGAACGACCACCCGGCGAGCTGCGGGCCGTTCACCTTCATGCCCACCCTGCGGGGGTGATGCCGCCTCAGCAGCCGCCAGACGCCGAACCCGCACACCAGGGCCGCCACGCCGTACGAGACCGCCTTCGGCGGGGCGGCGAGCCGTGCGGCCGACACCAGCCCCAGCGTGACCAGCACCGAGGCGGCGTGACCGAGCACGATCGGCGGGAGCGCGCGCAGCACGCCCGCGCGCGAGCGCTCCTGCAGGCCGAGCGCGACCGCGAAGAGCCAGCCCATGGCCGGGTTCAGGCCGTGGAAGGCGCCGAGCCCGGCCACGACGAGCAGGGGGGTCAGATCCATCGGACGCGCCTCACAGGACGAGAAGACGGCCGGGACCGGTGACGGGCTCGGATGCGGCCGGGAGCGGACGGGACTCGGGGGCGGAAACGGGGGAGGGGACAGCGGGACCCGGGGTGGGGAGGGGGCGGGGTGAGGGTCAGGGGAAGCAGTAGGAGTCGGAGGAGGAGTCGCCGCCCTGCAGGCGGATCTGGTGCGCGCGACGGCCGTCCGCGGCGAAGTCGGTGAAGAAGCCCGGGTCGAGGGTGAGCGAGCCGTCGTCGGCGACGTCCACCTTCGCCATCCAGCCGGAGATGCCGTCGGGGTAGAAGACGTCGTCCCAGGAGCGGTAGAGCGAGTTGGTGAAATAGACCCGTCGCCCGTCCCTGCTGGCCTCGACCATCTGCGGGCCCCCGTTCAGCGCCCGGTCCGGGGCGGCCGGATGGGCGTCGCGCCGGACGATCCCGCCGATCCTGACCGAGCCGGTCTGCCGGGGGGCGAACGGGTCGGAGACGTCGTACGCCCTGAGCTCTCCGGTGCCCCAGGCCGAGACGAGCAGGATGCGGTCGTCGAGGGTCAGCGAGATGTCGCTGACCAGCGGCGGTACCGCGCCGAACTGCTTGAGCGGCTCCGGCAGCAGCTCGGGGTCGGCGGGTTCGGCCGGGATCGTGATCGTCTTGCGGGCCTTCCAGACGCCGTCCTCCAGGTACCAGGTGAAGATGTTGGACGACAGGTCCTCGACGTCGACCACCGTGTTGACGAACCCGTAGGTCCTGGTCGGGTCGTGCGCGGGCCGCAACTCCAGCGCCATCTGGTGGCGGTCGCCCAGGTCGATCTCCTGGAGGTGCCTGCGTTTGGTCAGGTCCCACACGTGCAGCCGGTGGCCGTACCCGCGGCCGGTGAGCAGCTCCAGCGACGGGCCGGGCTCGATCTGGTTGGGGGTGGCCCACTCACTGGTGATCATGGTGTCGTGTCCCAGGTGCCACCAGAAGTCGTAGTGCAGCCGTTGCGGCCCGCGGTCGGCCTCCCAGCGGCCCTGCGGTTCGAAGGTGTCGTGGTCGAGCGTGAACACGCCGCCGGGCGCGTCGCCGTCCACGTTGCCGAGCGCGCTGACGTAGATGGCGTCGGTGCCGCAGTGCACGGTGTGGGGGCGGCTGTAACCGGTCTTCTTGAAGATCGTCTCCGGCTCGATCGTCTTGACGAGCTTGGGACGCCGGGGGTCGTCCTTGACGTCGAAGACGTAGATCCTGCTGGACCGGAGCCCCGGAAGGACCAGGTAACGCCTTTCCACGTGCGGATGCGGCGCGTACGGGCACAGGGCCGCGCTGCACACGTTCCACCCGAAGTGATGGAGCTCGTCACCGGGGACGGACATGTCGTGCACATCGACGATCGAACCGTCGGAGAGGTCGATCGTGGCGAGCCCGTCGGGCCGTTCCTCGCCGGTCGTGTCCAACAGGGCGACGTAGGCCAGTCCCTCCCGAGGCGCCAGCATGGCCTCGCGGGCGGAGGGATAGAAGGTGGGATCGGGCTGGATGAGCGGCACGGTGAACTCCTCTTCGAGGCCGGAACCGATACCCCACCAATGTTGTAGGAAAATGCGGTCCTGTCCAGGGGACATATCGGTACGACCGTCGCGGGTTTCCGCGTCCTCCGCCCGGCGCCGCCGATTCGTGAAGCCGGTTCGTGAAGCGGTGGATTTCGCGGGACGGTGTGCCGTGCGGGGCGACGACGTTTCGTGGGTGAAGGCGTAGGGCGAAAAGGGGCGGATCAAAGGGGAAAGGGGCCGGTGGCGTTCCGGGGCGGCCCCTGGGACGGATCGCCGGGTTCGATCTTCGTCCGGATCTTCGGGGCCGGGGACGAGGACGGGGACGGGGTGGAGGCGACGGGCGCGAAGAGGGGCGAGCCCGGACGACACGGGGCGGAGAGCAAAGGGAGAGGTGCGGGGCGACGATGCCCCGCACCTCTCCGCTTTCACCCGGCCGTCACTCGCCCGTCCGGTCGTTCCGGCGACCCGTTCTCCGGTGATGGAGAACCCCGGAACGATCCCTCGGCTCGTGACGCGCCGATCGGCCTGCTTCCATGAAGTTCTGGGAGAACCTCAGCAGATCTTCACCGGGGTGCAGATCCCCATGGCCCCGATCCCCATGGAGCTACCGATCCCCATGGAGGCGCCCAGGACCGGGACGCCGATGACCGAGGTGCCGTACACCGGAGTCGCGACGACCTGGATGGGGGTCACGCGGACGGTGTCGACCGGTCCGCTGACGGTTCCGGCTCCAGGCGGTCCGGCGGGGCCTTCGGGTCCTTCAGGCCCGGTGGGGCCTTCCGGTCCTTCGGGTCCCTCCGGTCCGGGAAGGCCGTCCGCGCCTGCCGGTCCTTCGGGTCCGGCGGGTCCTTCGGGGCCTGCCGGCCCGGGAGGACCGTCTGCTCCGGCGGGGCCGGGAAGGCCGTCGGCTCCTGCCGGGCCGGGGAGGCCGTCGGCTCCCGCGGGTCCGGGAGGTCCGGCGGGTCCCTCGGGGCCGGGGAGGCCGTCAGCTCCTGCCGGGCCGGGGAGGCCGTCGGCTCCTGCCGGGCCGGGGAGGCCGTCTGCGCCTGCCGGTCCGGGAGGCCCTGCGGGTCCCTCCGGTCCGGGAAGGCCGTCAGCCCCAGCGGGGCCCGGAAGGCCGTCAGCCCCAGCGGGGCCCGGAAGGCCGTCAGCCCCGGCGGGGCCCGGGAGGCCGTCGGCTCCCGCGGGTCCGGGAGGTCCGGCGGGTCCCTCCGGGCCGGGAAGGCCGTCAGCTCCGGCGGGGCCCGGAAGGCCGTCAGCTCCGGCGGGGCCCGGGAGGCCGTCGGCTCCCGCGGGTCCGGGAGGTCCGGCGGGTCCCTCCGGGCCGGGAAGGCCGTCAGCTCCTGCCGGGCCCGGGAGACCGTCTGCGCCTGCCGGTCCGGGAGGTCCTGCGGGACCCTCGGGGCCGGGAAGGCCGTCAGCTCCGGCGGGGCCGGGAAGGCCGTCGGCTCCTGCCGGTCCGGGAGGCCCAGCGGGCCCTCCGCTCCGGGGAGACCGTCGGCTCCGGCCGGTCCGGGAGGTCCGGCGGGACCCTCCGGTCCGGGAAGGACCGGCGGGTCCGATGAGGCCGTCGGCTCCCGCGGGTCCGGGAGGTCCGGCGGGGCCCTCAGGGCCGGGAAGGCCGTCTGCGCCTGCCGGTCCGGGAGGTCCTTCGGGTCCGGGCGGTCCTGCGGGGCCATCGAGACCGGGAAGACCGTCGGCACCCGCGGGTCCGGGAGGCCCTGCGGGACCCTCGGGACCGGGAAGGCCGTCGGCTCCGGCCGGTCCGGGAGGTCCGGCGGGACCCTCGGGGCCGGGAACGGCCGTCGGCTCCGGCCGGTCCGGGAAGACCGTCGGCGCCTGCCGGGCCGGAAGGTCCTTCGGTCCGGGAGGCCCGGCGGGGCCCTCGGGACCAGGAAGACCGTCAGCTCCGGCCGGGCCGGGGAAGGCCGTCGGCGCCTGCCGGTCCGGGAGGTCCGGCGGGACCCTCCGGTCCGGGAAGACCGTCAGCACCCGCGGGTCCTGCGGCCCCTCGGGGCCTGCGGGTCCTTCAGGTCCGGCAGGACCGGCGGGTCCCCTCGGGCCGGCGGGCCCGCGGAGCCCGTCGGGAAGCTTGCACAGGAAACTCGGCAGACCGAGCCACCTGCACAGCAGGGATGTAGTTCCGTCGGTCGAGGTCGGGCGTGCCGCCTTGTGAATGATCGTTCCGGTGGCCACCACGTCGCTGACGCGGACTACCGGAGCCGCGCTGGTGGACGCGAACCACCGGAGCCACCGGGACAGAGATTCGTGCAAATGGCGGCGAGCTGCAGGAGGCACGGGTCCGCAGCGCTCTTGGTGGGGCTGATTCCGCCATGGCGGGCCTGGGCCGAGGCGGGAATCTGCGAATCGGCCGAAACTGGAACAGGGGAGTGCAGAAGAAGGACGGCCCCGGCTGAGCGCGGCCGCCCGCAAAGGTCCGTTGCATGAAAGTAGACACGTGCCTTCTCTCTCCTGTCTGTATTCAGAGAAAACGCGACGCGGCCATTCTTGAGGTGTTCGGTGTGAAGAGTGCGAGAAGTGCTGCTCGAATCCGGTGAAGACACTTAGGTGAACGGTGCACCGCGCTTTGCCGTACGAAAACATGAATCGCTACATAAATCGCAATGGGGCTCATTGTAATAATGATATCGCTAAGCGTCTTAATTTCCCGCAAACCGGAATTCGGTTCATTGGTGTGTCATCGGGCGGGAGTGTGATCTCACGGTCCCGAGGGGGCGGGTCCGGCCGGGGTGCGGAACGCTCTCCGGTAGGCCGAGCAGTGTGCGCATCGCGCGGGTGAAATGTGATGGGCGAAAGGTCGCCGGGCTGTCGAAGCCCACGGCGGAGGCGATGCTACCTCCACGGAGCGGCGGAGGTGCGACTCAGCAGTCGTCAGGCTAGGCCGCCACCCGCTGGAGATCACCCATCGCAGTCGGGCTCGTCCCGGGTCTGCCGCTTGAAATGCCTTATGACGTGCGCTGTGTGACACGCGCGACACCTCCGCTGAGGACGGCGATCGTGATGGGTTCGGCGAGATGGTCCAGCGCCCAGGTCATCGCGGCCGTCCCGGCGCACCCTCGCGTACCGCGCGCGACCGCGCCTGGATGAACTGGGCCTGCCCGCCCTCCGGTGCGGAGGGATGACGAGCCTGCGGGCGACCTCGTTGGCCACGCCCGCCCGTGGTCCTTGCGGACCAGGTGGATCAGCAGTCCAGCCCGGCCGCGCTGCCCGCGCTGGTCGCACGTCCTCGCCGTCGACGTAGATGCACGTCCGGGTCCACCCGCACCCGGGGGAACCTCTGCTGGAGCGAGCTCCTCGGCGTACCTCCAGTGGGTTCGTCGCCTCCCTGTCGTCAGCAGCCGGCGGCGGCCAGCGCGAACGGCTCCCGAGCAGATCGACACGACGCGCGCGCCCCGCTCGTGGGCCCGGCGCAGGGCCGCGACCACCCGCGGGACACCTCGTCCCGGACGTCCGCACCCCGGGGACGATCACGGTGCCGGCCTCGGCCAGTTACGTGAGACCGTGCTCACCCGCATGGTGAATCCGCCCACGACCCGCAGGTCGGGCGGGGCTCTCGGCGCAGACCGCGAGCTCGTACCAGGGCACGCGCAGTTCCGGGCGGCGGGATGCCGAACACCTCGACCACGCAGCCCAGCTCGAACGGGCTCAATGCCGTCGAAGGCGAGGACGGAGACACCGGCG